>CAVTHL010000008.1:0-231640 GCA_963734465.1 uncultured Alphaproteobacteria bacterium | reverse complement strand
TACCGTCCAGGTTAGGGCGTCGTGCCGGCTGTCCCGGCGGATACCCGCGCACGCTGGCGCAGGATTTCGTAACCGATCAGCACGACGCCGATACCCACGCCGGCGATATCGTTGTAGCCGCCAACGGGGAGGGCGCCGGCCGGGATGAGCGCGAGGATGCCGCTTACCATGAACAGAACGCGCGCCGGCCAGCCGAGCGGACGCATGAAATAGCCGACCACGCCGATGGAAACCAGCCATACGCCGATGAAGGCGGTGACGATGGCCTGGGCGATTTCGGCCGGGCTGCCGATCAAGATCAGCGTGGGCGAGGCCACAAACAAGAATGGCACGATGAACGCACTCCAGCCAAAACGCATGGCGGAATAGCCGGTGCGCATCGGATTGGCCTTGGCGATCGCCGCCCCCGCGAACGCCGCTACCGCGACCGGCGGCGTGATCATCGACATCATGCCGAAATAGAGGATGAACAGATGCGCCGCCATCGGGTTGATGCCGAGCTGAACGAGCGCCGGCGCAACGAGCGCCGCCAACAGGACATAAACGCCGAGCGTCGGCAGTCCCATGCCGAGAATGATGGAGACGATGGCCGAAAGCACGAGCAACAGCGCGGCGCTCGACGCGCCCGCTTGCACAAGTAAGAAGGTCAGGTTGAAGCTCAACCCGGTGACGTTGAGCACGCCGATAACAATGCCGGCGCCAGCGCCGACCAGGATGATGTCGACGACGCCGCGGCCGCTGAGGGCGATGCTCTCGGCGAGTTCGCGCCAACTCGGCCGGCGGCCTTGATAGCCGGCAATGGACGCCAGCGCCACGGCGGTTGCCGCTGCCAACAGCGCGGCCCGCTCCGGCAGCCAGTTGTAGCGGAACAGCGCGACGATCAATACCGCGAACGCGGCAACGAACGGCCAGCCCGTCAAAAGGCCCCGCGCAGGGGGGATTTCAGAGGCCGGCAGACCACGCATGCCGAGCCGCGCCGATTCGAGGTCGGCCTGGATGAACAGCGCCGCGTAATAGAGCAGGCCCGGCACCAGCGCGGCGAGAGCGACCGACGCGTATGGGACCTGCAGGAATTCCGCCATTACGAAGGCGGCCGCGCCCATAACCGGTGGCATCAGCTGCGCGCCGGTCGAGGCCACCGACTGCACGCCTGCGGCCTTGTGCGCTGGATAACCGGCGCGCTTCATCAGCGGAATTGAAACGATGCCGATCGCGACCACGTCGGCGACCGCGCTTCCCGAGATCATGCCGAATAGACACGAGGCGACGACGCAGATCTTCATCGGGCCGCCGCGCAGGCGACCCATCAGGACGAGCGACAGATCGGTAAAAAAGCGGCTGCCGCCGGTGACGTTGAGCACGTTGCCGAAGAATACGAAGGCAACGACGATGGTCGTTATCACCGCCATCGGCAGGCCGAGGATGCCGTTCGCGTCGAGCGCGAGATAGGCGGCAAGCCCGCGCCAGTCCTGCACGCGCGCGGCGAGCCGGCCGGGCGCGTAATTGCCGAACAGCGCATAAAATAAAAATACGATAGTGATGAAGACCAGCGCCCAGCCGGTGGCGCGCCGCAACGCTTCCAGCAGCAGCAGCACAATGATCACTCCCGGCACATAGGCGATGGCCGGGCGGGCGAAGGTCGTGTTGACGAGGTCCGGAAAGCGGACGGCGATCCAGGCGGACGCGAGAAAGGCGAGTGCGGCCGCCGCCAGGTCGTACCAGGGCACGCGTTCGCGCGGGGCGCCCCGGCGCGCCGGCAATATTAAGAAGGCGAGTGAAAGCCCCAGTGCCAAGGCCGCGGCGAAGAACTGCTGCGGGTAGAGCGACCACGCAAGATACTGCGGCAGTTCGAGCGCCCAGCCCGCCGCGCCGAGCGTCAGCGCGATGGCAATAGCGGTAGCGATGCTGTTCGCGATACCGGACGCCTGCGGGACCGGTTCGTCACCGACGGGCAAGGTCATCGAAGCGTCCAGTTGGCTTGCAGCGTCAGCCGGGATTCTTCCACAGCCCGACTTCCTTGTAGAACTTGATTGCACCAGGGTGATACTGGCCCGGCGCACTATTGCCGACCATATCTTTTTTCGGGTCAAAGCCTTTCATCGGCGCGAATACCTGGCCCATCGCGGGCTGGTTCTCGTAGATGATCTTCGCCATCTTCTCCACGGTGGCGTCCGGGACGTTCTTATTGGTGAAGATGAGCTGCGGGTAGGCGATGAAATGGCCGGGCGCCAGCACGCCGGGCGCGGCAGGGCCCGGCGATATGTCGACGATGAAACCGGTGGGCCAATGCTTCTTGATGGCGGCGGCGGCCTCCGGCGTGTTGGGGATCGGCAAGGCGCGCAGTCCGCCGACCGCGGCGTCGGCCTCGCGCACCTTGGCGGCGCCGTGCGCGAAGATGAAGCCGTCGCTCTTTCCGGACATGAACGCGTCGACACCGCCGATCACGCTCGGCACCTGCACTTTGATGATGTCGTCGCGGGTCATGCCGGCGGTGGCATAGATCGCTTCGAGCTGCGGGATGATCGTGTTCTGGGCGGTAAAACCATCGGTCATCCGTTTGCCCTTGAGATCGCCGACGCTCATGATATTTGAATCTTTGCGCACAAAGATCGCCTCTTTGAGCGGATAGAGCAGGGCCACCACGCGAAGGTTCGGGTTGACGCTGCCTGTGAACCAGGCCTTGCCCTCGAGCGCGTAGTTGAACTCCTGCAAATTGCCGACGCCGAACTCGATCTGCCCGGCATTGACCGCCGGCAGATACTGGTTGGGGCTGGTGGCGGGTTGCAACGTGACATTCAGCCCGTGCTCATTGGCAGCTTTGGCAATCGCGGTGCCGATGCTGTGATAAAGTGAGCCGGGATTGGAGGTGGCGATACCAAGCTGTTGCGCCGAAGCGCCGCCGGCGAGCAGCAGACTGGCGCCTGCGATCGCGCCTAAAGTCGAAAATACCCTCATCGTTTTCCTCCTGCCTTTATGCGTTTTTTCGTGGCCGCGACGGGGCAAACCGCCGCGCTGTTGCGGGGTCAGTCTAGCGAAGGCGGGGCTGCGCACAATCACCCGCTGGGCGCGTCCGCCCGATTATTTGCCTAAAGCGACGCCTCAGTTGGCAGCCTCTTTCATTCGCAGACAGATCCCGGTCACAAAACTCGCCCATTTTCGACTGTCATGTCGGCTCCTGGCCCTTAGCGGGACGTGCCGATCATGTCGGTCAATATCTGCTTTCGGGGAACAGCGGACATAACGCACGGCGCGCTTTGCCGGTGCCGGCCCAGATCAATCCGCCGCCGGCTCCGAGCCGACATAGGCGATGCGCAGCATGTTGGTCGCGCCCGGCGTGCCGAAGGGCACGCCGGCGACCGTGATGATGCGCTGGCCGGGCTTGGCGAAGCCTTCCCTGAAGGCGATGCGGCAGGCGCGGTCGACCATGTCGTCCTGGTCGCGCGCGTCCTCGGTGATGACGCAATGCACGCCCCACACCACCGCCAGCCTGCGCCCGGTCGCGATATTCGGCGACACGGCGATGACCGGCGGCCGCGGCCGCTCGCGCGCCACACGCAACGCGGTCGAGCCGGACGAGGTCCAGCACACCACCGCCGCGAGATCGAGCGTGTCGGCGATGTGGCGGGCGGCGTCGGCGATGGCGTCGGCGCCGGTCGCTTCGGGTGCGGCGCGCTGCGCGTCGAGAATGCTGCGGTAGAGCTCGTCGCCTTCGATTTCGCGCGCGATGCGGTCCATCATCGCCACCGACTCGACCGGATATTTGCCGGCCGCCGATTCCGCCGACAGCATCACCGCGTCGGCGCCCTCGAAGATGGCGGTGGCGACGTCGGAGACTTCCGCGCGCGTCGGCACCGGCGAATTGATCATCGATTCCAGCATCTGCGTCGCCACCACCACCGGCTTGCCGGTGGCGCGGCCCATGCGCGTCATTTGCTTTTGCGCGGCCGGGACTTTTTCCAGCGGCATTTCGACGCCGAGGTCGCCGCGCGCCACCATGATCGCGTCGGTGATGTCGAGGATTTCCGACAGCCGGGTCACCGCCTGCGGCTTTTCGATCTTGGCCATCACGGCGGCGCGCCCGCGCGTGATCTTCTTGGCTTCGGCGATGTCCTCCGGCCGCTGGATGAACGACAGCGCCACCCAGTCGATGCCGGCATTGAGCGCGGCCTCGAGATCGGAGCGGTCTTTGTCGGCCAGCGCCGAGAACGGAATGGTGCTGTCCGGCAGGCTCACGCCCTTGCGGTCCGACAGCCGCCCGCCGACCACGACGCGCGTCACCATGCGCTTGGGATCGGCTTCGGTCACCGTCAGCCGCACCTTGCCGTCGTCGATCAGCAGCGTGTGGCCGGGCGCGACCGCCGCGAAAATTTCCGGATGCGGCAGATAAACGCGCTTGGCGTCGCCGGCGCGCCGGATCGGAATCGAGCACGAAGCTGTCGCCGTTCGCCACCATCGCCTGCCCGCCGGTGAAGGTGCCGAGACGCAGCTTGGGGCCCTGCAGGTCCACCAGGATGCCGATCGGGCGTCCGGTGTCGCGCTCGATGCCGCGGATCATGCCGACCAGCTCGCGCATGCGGTCCTGGCTGGTGTGGCTCATATTGATGCGGAACACGTCGGCGCCGGCCTCGAACAGCTTCCTGATCGTGACGGCGTCGGACGACGCCGGTCCCAGCGTTGCGACGATCTTGGCGCGGCGCAGCCGTCTCATTGCTTGCTGCCCTTTTCACCGGGCGCCCCCGGCGGCCCCGGCGCCGGACGCGGACGCGTCGGCGCCGGTTGCGATGCCGGCTGTTCGGCGCTGTCGGTCAATTGCACGGTCCAGGCGCGCTGCTCGCCGGTATCCACCTCGAAATAGCCGGTGCGGTCATAGCCGCGCGCCAGACAATCGCCGATGCCGCGAATGGTGAACTCCTTTTCGCGCGAGCACATGAAGGCGCGGCCGGACCATTCGCCGCCGCGGTCGTAATCGATCGCGTAGATGTAATAGTAGCGCGCAACCAGCGCGCCGCGCAGCAGGGTTTCGCAGGTTCGCGCCGGCACGTTCCACCAGCCCTCTGTGGTCCAGCCCTCGGCGTCCTTGTAGCCGAGCGCGATGCCGACCCGGCTGCCGGTGTTGTTGCAGAGCCGGAAATCGGCTTTAGCCGAGGTCGATGACAGAAGGAACACCGCCGCGAGCGCGGCGATGAAGGCTGTGCAGCGCCTGAAGGCGATTGACGGCAAGCGGGTCACGATTCGTCGATTATAGAGGTGGCGCGGTTGTCGCGTCAGCGGTCAAGTCCTGTCAACGACGATGGCGCGGAAGTCGTTCACATTGGTGAAGGTCGGCCCGGGAACCAGGAGGTCGCCCAGCGCACTGAAAAAGCCCGTGGAATCGTTGTCGGCGAGAAAGGCGGCAGGATCGAGGCCAAGCGCCTTGGCGCGGCCGGCCGTGTCGCCGTCGATGAGGGCGCCCGCGGGGTCGGCTGGCCGCTGCCGGCGCCGCCGTCGGTGCCGTCGGTGTCGGCGGCGACGGCGGCGACGCCGTCGACGCCGGACAGCGCGATCGCCAGCGCCAGGGCATATTCCTGGTTGGGCCCGCCGCGGCCTTGGCCCTTGATGGTGACGGTCAATTCGCCGCCCGACAGGATCACCGCGCGCTTGCCCTTGGCGCGCAGCTCGCGCGCCAGCGCGGCATGGGCAAGCGCGACCTCGCGCGCTTCGCCTTCGACGCGGTCGCCGAGCGAAACGCATTCATAGCCGGCGGCGGTGACGGCTGCTTGCGCGGCCTGCATGGCGTCGGCCGGCCGCGCCGCCAAGTTGAACGTGCTGCCGGCGAAGATGGCGTCGCCCGGCTTGGGCGATTCATTCTTGTTGTCGGTGAGCGCGCGGGTGACGCTGTCGGGCAGCGTCAGCTTGTATTTGGCGACGATGGCGCGCGCGTCCGCAAGCGTGGTCGGATCCGGCACCGTCGGCCCCGAGCCGATCGCGGAGGGGTCGTCGCCCGGCACGTCGGAGATGGCGATGGTCGCAAGCCGCGCCGGATGCGCATGGCGCGCCAGCCGCCCGCCTTTGATGCGCGAGAGGTGTTTGCGCACGCAATTGATCTCGGAAATGTTGGCGCCCGAGCGCAGCAGCGCGCGCGTCACCGCCTGCTTGTCCGCGAACGAGACGCCGTCCGCCGGCGCGATCCAGTTGGCGGAGGCGCCGCCCGACATCAGCACCAGCACGAGATCGTCCGCGCCCGCGCCGTCGGCCAATGCGAGCGCGCGGTCGGCGGCTTTGAGCCCGGCCGCGTCGGGGATCGGATGGCCGGCCTCGATCATGGCGACGACCCGCGTCGGCCGGGCGTAGCCGTGCCGCGCCACCGCGACGCCGGCAAGCCGCCCGGGCGGCAGCTTGAGCCGGTCGAGATAGACGTCCTCCGCCACCTCGGCCATGGAGCCGGCGGCCTTGCCGGCGGCCAGCAGGATCACGCGGCCCTTGCCTGGGCGGCTGCGGCAGCAGCGGCGGCAGGCAGGAGCGCCGGGTGCGCCGCGGCTACCGCGGTGCGGAATAAATCCGAGAGAAATGGGCGCAAAGTGCGCAGGTCGGCGGCAAGTCGGTGCATGGCCGGACCATAGCCGGATAAAGGCTGCCTAAAAACAGCCGTGCCGTCCCGTTCCTTCACGGCGCGGGATCGGATAGCCTTTCTGGCCGAATAAAAAGACGAAATTCCGGGGAGGAACATCATGGCCGACCAATCAGTCGTTCAAGTGTCGCGGCTGCTCGACGAGCGCGGACTAAGCTCGTTTCCATATCAATCTGATCGTCTGGTCGGTCTTGCTGGCGCTGATCGACGGCTACGACATCGGCGCCATCGCCTTCGCCGCGCCGCATCTGGTCCGCGAATGGCGCATCACGCCGCACCGCGCTCGGTCCGGTGTTCAGCGCGAGCCTGATCGGCATCCTGTTCGGCTCGGCCATCTTCGGCTGGATCGGCGACCGCTACGGCCGCAAGGCCGCGCTGATCAGCGCCAACCTGCTGTTCGGCGTGTTCACGCTGGCGGCGGCCTACGCGACCAATCTCGACCAGATGTTCTGGCTGCGCCTGCTCGCCGGGCTCGGCATCGGTGGCGTCATCCCGAACATCGTCGCGATCAACGCGGAATCGGCGCCGCGCCGTCAGCGCGCCACCCTGGCGCTGATCGCGGTCGGCTTCGTGCCGCTCGGCGGCGCCATCCCGGGATTTGTCGCGGCGTCTCTGGTGCCGACGCACGGCTGGCAGATCCTGTTCACCATCGGCGGCATCGTGCCGATCGTGCTCGGCGCTCGCCGGCATCGTCTGGCTGCCGGAGTCGATCAAGTACATGGCGCTGCACGAAAGCCAGCGCGGCAAGATGGCAAAGCTCATCGCCTCCATCCGGCCGGGCTATCAGGTTCCGGCCGAACGCGCGCTTCGTGATCGAGGACGAGAAGCAGCAATATCCCGGCTTCAACCCGGCCTATCTGTTCAAGGAAGGCCTCGGCGCTCATCACGCCGCTGCTGTGGCTGCTGTTCGCGCTCAACCTGATGGGCTACTTCTTCCTGCTGTCGTGGACGCCGACGCTTGATCTCGGCGTTGAAACTGCCGCCGGCGACCGGCGCGCTCGCCGGCGCCATGATTCAGGTCGGCGGTACGGTCGGCTCGCTGCTGCTCGGCCGCTGGTTCCAGCGGCACCGCTTCGCCGCCATCACGATCGTCTTCGTGCGTCGCGGTGCCCGCGGTCGCCGCGATCGGCTACGCCGGCCTGACGTCGCAGACCGCGTTGCTGGTCGCCGCGTTCTTCGCCGGCTTCTGCGTGCTCGGCATCCAGACCGGCATCAACGTCGCCGGCGCGCTGATCTATCCGACCTCGCTGCGCGCCAACGGCTCGGGCTGGGAATTGGGCATCGGCCGCATCGGCTCGATCGTCGGGCCGCTGCTCGGGGCCCTGTTCGTCGGCTTGCCGATCGAGCAGCTTTACGTGTGGTCGTCGCTGCCGTTTGCCGCCGGCGCCGTCGTCTGCTTCCTCGATCTACCGGCTCAACGCGGCGCGGCTGAGGGAGCGGCCTTACCTGCAGGAGCAGGAGGCGCTGGCGCCGGCCGAGTAGGCCGCTGGCAAGGCGCAGCGCGGAAGACTATGTTTCGGGGGAACACGGAGTTCCCCCGATGGATGACAAGACCCGCACCGAGCTGGAAGCCGCCGTCTACCGGCGCCTGGTCGAGCATTTGCGCTCGCGCACCGACGTGCAGAACATCGACATGATGAATCTCGCCGGCTTCTGCCGCAATTGCCTGTCGAACTGGATGAAGGACGCCGCCGACGAAAAGGGCGTGCCGATGTCCAAGGACGAGAGCCGCGAGGTCGTCTACGGCATGCCTTATGACGAATGGCGCAAAAAGCACCAGAAGGAAGCCTCCGCCGAGCAAAAGGCGGGGTTCGAAAAGTCCAGGCCTCAACATTAGTGCTGTGAACAGCGTGGATGACGGCGCCCTTTGCTTGACCTGAGGGCACGTCAAATCCGAAAGCTCTTTGCCAACATCTGCAAGGAGACGTCGATGCCCGCCGCCGCCGAGGCCCAACCAGAAAAACCCGCCACCCGCTTCGCCAAGGATCAGCTCAAAGCCGTCATCGAGCGCATCGAGCGGCTGGAAGAGGACAAGAAGGCGACCTCCGACGACATCCGCGACGTCTATGCCGAGGCCAAAGGCAACGGCTTCGACATCAAGGCGCTGCGCTCGATCGTGCGCCTGCGCAAGCTCGACACCGACGAACGCCGCGAGCAGCAGGAAGTGCTCGAGACCTATATGCACGCGCTGGGGATGGTGCAGTACGCGCGCCACCGCAACGACGCCGTGGTCTGCGTCGTGAAGGTGGCGGTGGCGAGGAACACCACCGCATTGCCGGTGAAGCGATCGGTCATCATGCCGAGCTGCGGATCGGCCGAGAAGCTCATCAGCACCGATTGCTCCGGCTTATGCAGCAGCTCTTGCAGCCAGGCCGGGCTGAGCTCGCCGAGCCGGGTCGATGTCATAAAGCCGCTCACGCTCGGCGTCAGCATGGCGGCGCGCAGCCACGGGCTGTCGGAGCGCTGGCCGCCGATCGACATGTCGGGGGCCTTGACCGCGATCGTCGTATTGGCGGTGCCCGGCATCACGGTCGCCTCGCGCGCGAGCCGCGGCACGCGCTCGCCCATCGGCCGCGCGCGCACAGCCTGCGCTGGCTGCGACTCGGCGGCATAGGCCATCGCGTCGGCGCCGGTCGTCGCGGGCTCGGCGCTCGCGACTTCAAACGGCGCCGGGGTCTTGATCACGTCGCCCCAGATGTTGCGGCTCTCGACCATTCGCGCCGACACTGAGGCGGTCACGATCGGCTCGGCCGCCTTGCGCTTGGCCGCCGCCATGATCACGGTGGTCGGCCGCGCGGCCGGCAGCGGCACGATGCGCTTGGTGGCGACCGGAACGGGCTTAGCCAGCGCTACGCTGGCCACCTGAACGGGCGTGCGCGCAGGGGCGCGGGCAGGATCCCGTGCTTGGCGCGGCGCCGGTTGCTCGCTCAACTCATCCTCATCCTTGCGGCCGCCGAACAGGCGGGCGAACAGACTGCGCTTGCGCGGCTCTTCCTGAGCGTTCGCCTGCGCGAGCTCGGCCTGCTGTTCCTGCGTGTCGCTGATCACGCCGGCGCCGCGCGCGGCGGCCAGCGAAACGGAATTCGGCGCGTTGCCGTGGCGCTCGACATCGGCCAGGGCCAGCGCGTAATTGCGCAGCGGCTTGCCGTCCGACGGGATGTGAACGGTGCGGCCGTCGGGGAAGATACGGGCGAGCTCCTCGCGCGGGATGCGCGGCCAGTGCCGGATCAAGCCGGTATCCATGTGCACGAACGGACGATCCTGACGTCGGATAGAAGCCGACGCCGCCGCGCTGCAGCTTGCAGACCTTCGGCGCGGATCGTCGCGAGCGGAACGCCGGGAATATAGAAGTCGATCGCCTGGCCGTTGAGGTGCTGGCTGTGGCGCGCGACGCCGCTCGAGCGCTCGCGCAGCATCTCGTTGGTGCCCGGCGAGCGATAGCCGCAGATGATCTGGATCGGCTGCGTGCCGCTCGACGTCGCGATAGACCTCCCACAGCAGGTCGAAGATGTGGGGGTCCATGTGCGTGTCTTTTTCCTTGCGCCAGTCGCGCATGAACCAGTCGAGCTTCTTCAGCGCGGCGTCGTCGTAGCGGCCGTCGCGCTTGAAGGTGACGGTGATGTCTTCGCCGGTATGGACGTGATGGAATGAGAGAGTGCGGGTGTCGCCTTCGGCGACCGCGTTCTGCAGCGCGTTGCTGGCGCCGAGCAGCAGGGCGCCGGCCATCCCGATGCGGGAACCGGCGCGCGCCAAGCTCAAGACAACAGAATGCTGACGCACGCGACCAACCGACACCGCAAAGTTCCGTGAAATTAGCCGTCCCACAGTCGTTGCTACGCCCCAGCGGCCGTCGCAACGACGACCCGCAGTGTTGATCGGGTTCGGTTAACGCGCCCTTAGCGGCGGGTCCCCCCGGTCCATCCTGGCTAGCGGCTAAACGTGGCCGAAAATGGCCGGCAAAGGGGTCGCGGCCAAGAATTTCCGGCCCTAAACGCCGATGGCCGGGGCGAACCCCGGCCATCGCGGTATTCCAGTCCGTAAAACGAGCCTTAGCGGAAGAGCTGCTCGAAGAACTTGAACGGATTGAGCGCCTCGCGCCGCTCGACCCGCTGCAGGATTTCCTGGTTGCTCTTTGCGGTCGCCAGGTCGCGCTTGGGGTCCTGCGGCGGCGGCACGTCGGCGATCTTGCGCTCGTCGCTGTGCAGGATGGCATGGATGCGGGCATCCATGCCGTAGATGTCGTCGCGCAGCTGCAGCTTGCCCTCGTCGTCGACAAAGGCGGTCTGATAGGTCAGATGCACCTTCGGCTGGCGCTGCAGCTTGAAGATCTTCTCGTCCTGGCCGAACAGCGAATAGAGCTGCGCGAATTCGGCGTCGGGCCGGCCATCGCCAGATGCAGCATGACCTGGCCGAACATGGTCGGGTCTTCCACCCGCATGCAGCCGTGGCTGAAGGCGCGCCGCTCGGCCCTGAACAGGCTCTTTTCCGGCGTGTCGTGCAGATAGACCTGGAACTTGTTCGGGAAATTGAACTTGATGCGGCCGAGCGCATTGGCGGCGCCGGGCGGCTGCACCACGTTGATGTTGCCGTCGGGACCTTTGCGCACTTCCAGCCCCATGCGGTCGAAGATTTTCGGGTCGCTGGCATATTGCGGCAGCAACTCGTTCTGGATGATCGACTGCGGCACGTACCAGGACGGGTTGACGATCACGGTGTCCATCGACGCGCTGGTGAGCGGCGTCGGCGTCTGCGGCTTGCCGGCGACGATCTTGGTGCGCCACGCCACGCGGTGGTCGTTGACGACCTTGAGCGTGAAGTCGGGCACGTTGACCATCACGTAGGTCGCGCCGAGATCGCGCGGCAGCCAGCGCCAGCGCTCCATGTTGGCGAGCACGGTGTCGACCTGCTGGCTCGGGCTTGGGGCCGTTGATGGCGGCGATGGTCTTGGAGTCGATCACGCCGGTCGGCTTGATGTCGGCGTTGGCCTGGACGTTGCGGACCGCGTTGTAGAGCGTCTTGTCGTAGACGAGCTCGTCGGCCTTCACCAGCTTGACGACCTGGCGGCCGTGCTCGCGCACCACCATCCGGCTGTCGCCCGGGGCGCTGGTTTTCAGGCGACTGCGCAACTGCGGTACGCGCGGGTCCTTGGCGCCGGGCTTGATCGGCGCGCCGTCGGCGATGCGCTGGTCGTCGGCCGAAGCATTGGCGCTGTTGGCGCGCAGCTCGGCAAGCTTGCGCTTGAGCGTGCGGAAGCCCTCGTGCGGCGGATCGAAACTGTCGAGCGTGGCGTTGATGTCGCCGCCGCCGGCGATCTTGCGCAGGACGTCGCCCGGCTCCGGCGTGTGGTTGCCGTAGTCGATCTCGACCGCCACCCGGGTCGGCGCGATGCGGCCGATTTCCATTTGGCGGGCGAAGGCGAGCACGGAATGGGTGAGCTTGATATCGGCGTCGGCCGTGGCGTCTGCGGAGCCGCCGAAGTCCGGCACCGGATAGTCGGCAGCGTCGAGGCCCTCATCGGCGGCGGCCTTGAGCCGCACGATTGCGTCCTTGGCGCGCGCAGTCAGTTCGCCGTCGCGGATCCAAAGCGGCGCATAGTTGCGGCCGGCATAGAAGCTTTCGATCGCATGGCGGTCGCCGGCGTTCTCGATGCGGCGGTCGAGTTGTTTGGAAGCGATGACGGCGCGCAGGCGCTCGCTGATCTGGCCGTCGCTTGCCGCCATAATCTTGTCGAGCGTGCTTTTGATAACGCCGCTCTGCGCTTCGCGCGGCGCGGGGGCGCGGCTGCGCTTGCACGCGCTGTTCTTCCGGCGGCGTGGGCGGAGCAAGGCGCCTGGTTTCGGCGGGCGCCGCGGGCGCGGGCGCTGCGGTGTGCGGCGGCGGCACGGGTGCGGCGTCGCGCTGGTGGAAGACCGGGTTGCGGCCGTTCAGCGACGGCGGCGGCGGCCCGACCGAGTCCACACGGGGACCGGCGCTTGCATGCATCGGCGCCGCGACGATCAGCGCCAGCACGGTGCCGGCAAGCAGACGATCGTATCGATTACGCATGTCACTCAACTCCACTCGGAATCGCTAAAATTTTCGCAGCGATGTTTACGAGACGCGCCCCCGTCGCGCCACGCATGGCATCGCATCGCTATTATGCGCCGTGAAATGGCGAGTGCCGAATGAAATTCGTGCCGCTGCGCCGTTTACCTTCGATCAAAGCTAACGCGCAACAGGCATCGTTAAAATTTTAGCGATCGGTAATTAACCAAGCGCGCGGCGCCGTGCGTCACATCGCCGGCGCGCGCTCGTTTACTTTTGCGTCGAGGCCGCTGTCGTCGAGGCCGAGCCCTTCGAGCTTGCGGTAAAGCGTTGAGCGTCCGATGCCGAGCCGCCGCGCGACTTCCGACATCTGTTCGCGGTAATGCGCGATCGCAAAGCGGATCACTTCTCGCTCCAGCTCATCGAGCGGCCGCACGTCGCCCTGCGCGTCGGTCAGGCGCAACGACTGCGCCGCATTGGTAAACGCCGGCGCCTTGACGTCCGGCCAGGCCGAGACGATGGCCGGCGACGGCTCGATCAGCGGCTGGGCCTCCGGTTCAGCAGACCTGGGCCGCGACCTGCGGGAATTCGTTAACGCCGATCTCCTCGCCTTCGCTCAGAACGACCGCGCGGAAGACGGCATTTTCGAGCTGGCGCACATTGCCCGGCCAGCGGAAGGCCGACAGCAGCGAGACCGCCTGGCCGCTCAAGCTGTGCACGCGCTTGCCTTCTTCGGCGGCGATGCGGGCGAGGAAATACCGAGCCAGCTCGGGGATGTCCTCGCTCCGTTGGCGCAGCGGCGGTACCGAAATCGGATAGACGTGCAGGCGGTAGAACAGATCCTCGCGGAAACGTCCGCCTTTCACGTCGGCGATCAAGTCGCGGTGGGTGGCGGAGACGATGCGCACATCGACCTTGACGCTTTTGCGCCCGCCGACCGGCTCGACTTCGCCTTCCTGCAAGGCGCGCAACAGTTTCACCTGCGCCGGCAGCGGCAATTCGCCGACCTCGTCGAGAAACAGCGTGCCGCCGTCGGCTTCGACGAACTTGCCGGTGTGCTTTTCGGTGGCGCCGGTGAAGGCGCCTTTCTCGTGGCCGAACAAAATCGACTCGACCAGGTTCTCCGGCAGCGCGCCGCAGTTCACCGCAACGAACGGCTTGGCGCGGCGCGCGCCGGCGCCATGGATGGCGCGCGCGATCAATTCCTTGCCGGTGCCGGATTCGCCCTCGATCAGCACGGGAATCGCGGAGGCCGCCGCCTTCTCGGCCGAACGCAGCACCGGCTTCATCGCGCCCGAGCGCGTGATGACGTCGCTGAGCGTGAGCGTGCCGTCGTGCTTGCGCTTGAGCCGCTGCACTTCGCCGGCCAACCGCCGCGTCGAGATCGCGTTGCGCAAAGACACCTGCAGGCGCTCGGCGCCCGCCGGCTTGACCACGAAATCGGCCGCACCCGCGCGCATGGCTGAGACGACATTATCGATGCCGCCATGGGCGGTCTGCACGATCACCGGGGTGTCGAGGCCGGCGCCCCGCATGCGCGCCAGCACGCCGAGCCCGTCGAGATCGGGCATCACCAGGTCGAGCACGACGCAATCGACCGTGGCGGCGTCCGTGCCGGTGAGCACGCTGGCTGCGGCATCGCCGCCCTCCGCCAGCAGCGTGCGGTAGCCGAAGCGGGTCACCATGGCTTCGAGCAGCCGGCGCTGCACCGGATCGTCGTCGACGATGAGCACGGTTTCGGACATCGCAGAACCCCCAACTCGGCAGTTGTGCCGAATTGGTGCAATGTCGCCGGTCTGGCTTAATGCGGTATTAAATCGGCCCGCGAAGGTCCGGCCGCTGTGGAAAGAAAAGTCGCCGCTGCCTATCGCATCGGCGCTGGCCCCTGCATAAATGATCTCTTAACCTCGCCGCATCCCTCAAACGCCAGACGATTTTCCCTTATGTCCCGACGCTCCCCGCTGAAAAAATCCAAAAGCGCGCCCAAGACCTCGTCCAAGACGGCAGCCCCCAAGCTCGGCGCCTTGCCCGAGTGGAATCTCGACGACCTTTATCCCGGCATCGATAGCCCGCAGGTCGGGCGCGACCTGGCGCAGGCCGATGCCGACTGCGCGGCGTTCGAACGCGACTTCAAAGGACGGCTGGCCGCGATGGCCGCGGGCGCGCGGGGAGGGCAGGAACTGGCCGAAGCGGTCAAGCGCTACGAGGCGCTGGAGGACAGTCTCGGCCGGCTGATCTCCTATGCCTCGCTGATGTATGCCGGCGACACCACCGACCCCAAGCGCGCCAAGTTCTACGGCGACGTGCAGGAGCGCATCACTGCCGCCTCCATCCATCTGTTGTTCTTCACGCTCGAGCTCAACCGCGTCGACGATGCGGCGCTCGACGCCGCGATGAAGGATCCGGCGCTCGGCCATTACCGGCCGTGGATCGAGGACGTCCGCAAGGAAAAGCCGTACCAGCTCGAGGACCGCGTCGAGCAGCTGTTCCACGAAAAATCGATGACGGCCTATTCGGCCTGGAACCGGCAATTCGACGAGCTGATCGCCTCGCTGCGTTTCAAGATCGGCGGCAAGGATCTGGCGATCGAGCCGGCGCTCAATTTCATGGTCGACCCCGACGGCAAGAAGCGCAAGGCGACGGCGCAAGCGCTGGCGAAAACCTTCAAGGAAAATCTGCGCCCGTTCACGCTGATCACCAACACGCTCGCCAAGGACAAGGAAATCTCCGACCGCTGGCGCGGCTTCAAGGACGTCGCCGACGCGCGGCATCTGTCCAACCGCGTCGAGCCGGAAGTGGTGGAGGCGCTGGTCTCCGCCGTGCGCGCCGCCTATCCGAAATTGTCGCACCGCTATTATGCGCTGAAGGCCAAATGGTTCGGCAAGAAGACGCTGCCCTATTGGGACCGCAACGCGCCGCTGCCCAAGGTGGCGCAGCGCACGATCTCATGGACCGATGCGCGCGCGACCGTGCTCACGGCTTACGGCGCCTTCTCGCCCAAGATGGCGGAGGTGGCCGACCAGTTCTTCGAGAAGCGCTGGATCGACGCGCCGGTGCGCCCCGGCAAGCAGCCGGGCGCCTTCGCGCACCCGACCGTGCCCTCGGCGCATCCTTACGTGCTGCTCAATTACATGGGCAAGCCGCGCGACGTGATGACGCTCGCGCACGAGCTCGGCCACGGCGTGCACCAGGTGCTGGCGGCGCCCAACGGCCCGCTGATGGCGCCGACGCCGCTGACGCTTGCCGAAACCGCGTCGGTGTTCGGCGAGATGCTGACCTTCAAGAAGCTGTTGGCGCAGACCACCGACAAGAAGCAGCGCAAGGCCATGCTCGCCGCCAAAGTCGAGGACATGATCAACACGGTGGTGCGGCAGATCGCGTTCTACACGTTCGAGCGCAAGGTGCATCTCGAGCGCCGCAACGGCGAGCTGACGTCCGACAAGCTGTGCGAATTGTGGATGTCGGTGCAGGCGCGAGAGCCTAGGGCCGGCGATCGAACTGAAGGAAGGCTACGAGACCTTCTGGGTCTACATCCCGCACTTCGTGCATTCGCCGTTCTACGTTTACGCCTATGCCTTCGGCGACTGCCTGGTGAACTCGCTGTACGCGGTCTACGAAAAATCGGCGTCCGGCTTTGCCGAGCGCTATCTCGACATGCTGCGCGGCCGGCGGCACCAAGCACCATTCCGAACTGCTCGCCCCCTTCGGCCTCGACGCGACCGATCCGAAGTTCTGGGATGGCGGGTTGAGCGTGATCGCCAACCTGATCGGCGAGCTGGAGGCGCTGGGCTAGGGCAAGCCGCCCTTCCTCATTGCATGGCCATGCCCAAAGTTTGGATCGAAGCGGCGCTCAACGGCGCCTGGACCCGCGACCGGCAGCCGACGATCCCGATTTCGGTCGCGGAAATCGTTGCCGATGGCATCGCTGCGGCCGAGGCCGGAGCCGCGATCATCCATCTGCACGCTTACGACGCCGCCACGCGGCCGCCAGCGCGATGACTACGACATCTACGCGCCGATCATCGAGGGCATCCGCGCCAAGGTCGACGCCATCGTCTATCCGACGCTGCCGATCACCGGCTCGGGCTATGCCGGCGAACTGCGCAGCGCGCAGGAGCGCTACGCCCATGTCGAGCGGCTGGCCAAGAACGGCTTGTTGGAATGGGCGGTAATCGACCCGGGCTCGGCGGTGTTCACCCGCTTCGACGAGATTGCGCGCGGCGAGGCCGGCTACACCTACTTCAATCCGGACGACCATTTCCGCGAAGGCATGCGCATCGCCGCCGCCTATGGCGTGCGTCCGAGCTACGCCATTTATGAAGCTGGCTGCACGCGGCTCGGCGCCGCCACCGCGGCGGCCATACCCAAGGTGCCGACGCCGGTGTACCGTTTCATGTTCGCCGAAGAATTCTGCTTCGGCTTTCCGCCGAAGCCCGCCTATCTCGACGCGCATCTCGCGCTGCTTGCCGAAACGGCGCCCGGCGCGCCCTGGATGGTCGCCGGCCTCGGGCTCGACATCAGGCCGCTGATCGCACCTGCGGTCGCGCGCGGCGGGCATGTCCGCGTCGGGCTCGAAGACCGGCCCTGGGGCGCGCGCGAGACCAACCGCGGCGCTCGTGGAAGAAGCCGTGAAACTCGTGCGCGCGGCTGGCGGAGAGCCGGCGACCGCCGCCGAGGTGCGGGCAGCCTGCACGGCTGCGGACGTGGCGCTGCGACGCGGCAGTGCTTACTTAGCCGAGTAAGCATGACCGACTCCGAGAAAAACCGCTTCTCCGCCCGCGCCCGCCGTTATGCCAAAGTCGGCACCCGTGTCGGCGGCGTCGCCGCGCGCATCGCGACCTCGCGCGCGCTCGGCCGCAGGCAGGATCGCGGCGGCAACGCGCTCGCGCTCGCCGCGGCGCTCGGCGGCCTGAAGGGCCCGATCATGAAGGTGGCGCAGCTGCTCGCCACCATTCCCGACGCGCTGCCGCCGGAATACGCCAACGAGCTGATCAAGCTGCAGAGCCAGGCGCCGCCCATGGGCTGGGCCTTCGTCAAGCGCCGCATGCAGGCCGAGCTTGGCGCCGGCTGGGAGAAGAAATTCGAGACGCTTCGAGCATCACCCGGCGGCGGCCGCCTCGCTCGGCCAGGTGCACAAGGCGCGCGCGCTCGACGGCTCTGAGCTTGCCTGCAAGCTGCAATATCCCGACATGCAGTCGGCGGTCGAAGCCGATCTCAACCAACTGCAATTGCTGCTGGCGCTGCGCAAGCGCTTCGATCCGGCGATCGACACCTCCGAGATCGCGGTCGAGATCGCCGCCCGCCTGCGCGAGGAGCTCGACTACATCCGCGAGGCCAAGCACGTCGCGCTCTACGCCGCGATGCTCAAGGGCCAGGACGCCATCCGCATTCCGAACGTGTGGCCGGAGCTGTCGACCGGCCGGCTGCTCACGCTCGATTGGATGGAGGGCTCAAAGATGCTCGCCCACACCAAGGACCCGCTCGCGTCACGCAACCGGCTCGCCACCGCCATGTTCACCGCCTGGTGGCTGCCGTTCTCCCGCTTCGGCGTCATCCACGGCGACCCGCATCTCGGCAACTATTCGGTGTTCGATGAGGTGACGAAGACGCAGCCAATGGGCATCAACCTGCTCGACTATGGCTGCGTCCGCATTTTCCCGCCGAGCTTTGCCGGCGGCGTGGTCGACCTCTATCACGGGCTGCTCAAGGGCGACGACGCCCTGGTGGTGCACGCCTACGAGACCTGGGGCTTCAAGCGGCTGTCGCGCGAATTGATCGACGCGCTCAATATCTGGGCGCGCTTCATCTACGGCCCGCTGCTCGACGACCGCGTGCGCACCATCGCCGACGGCGTGAAGCCCTCGGAATACGGCCGCAAGGAAGCCTTCCGCGTGCACCAGGCGCTCAAAGCCAAGGGCCCGGTCACCGTGCCGCGCGAGTTCGTGTTCATGGACCGCGCCGCCATCGGCCTCGGCGCCGTGTTCCTGCACCTGGCGGCGGAGCTGAATTTCTATCGATTGTTCAACGAGGCGATCGAGCGCTTCGACATCGCCAAGGTGGCCGCGCGGCAAAGCGCCGCGCTCGAGGCCGCCGGGCTGGAGCCCGACCGGCCCGAGTAATCCACTGGCCGTTGCCCTTGCGGGCCAATTGCGGTAACCCCTGTGCGGCCCGCCAATTCAAGCTTTCCGGAGACTTCCCACCATGGCCGAACACGGCACCGTCGAATACGCCACCGCTGACGGCAACGACTATCCCGCGCACGAGGCAAGCTACGAGCGCTTCATCCACTTCACCTTCGTCGGCATTATCAACGTCATAAACCTGTTGTTCGGCCTCGCCGTCGGCGGCGTCATGGGTCACTGGTTCCTGGCCTTCCTTTGCTTCCTCATCGCCATCGCCGGCGCCATCCCCGGCCTTTTGAGCGGCACCCGCACGTCGAGTTATGTCGCCTTCGTGCTGGGCTTCCTGATCTTCGCCTACGCGGGCCTGTCGCACTAACCCCCGAGTTGCCGGGAGAGGCGCATGCGGATTGCGGTCGCGCGTGAACTGGACGGCGCCGAGCCGCGCGTCGCAGCCACTGCGGAAACCGTCAAGAAGCTGAAGTCCTTCGGCGCCGATGTCGTGGTCGCGCGCGGCGCCGGCATCGCCGCCGGCATTCCGGACGCCGAATTCGAGGCCGCCGGCGCCGAGATCGGCGAGGCCGTCGAAAAGACCGCCGACGTCGTGCTCAAGGTGCGCCGCCCGGCGCCCAACGAGCTGGCCGGCTACAAAAAAGGCGCGCTGGTCGTCGCCATCATGGATCCGTACGGCAACGAGGCCGCGCTCAAGCAGATGGCCGAGGCCGGGCTCGTCGCCTTTGCCATGGAACTGATGCCGCGCATCACGCGCGCGCAGTCGATGGACGTGCTCTCCAGCCAGGCGAACTTGGCCGGCTACCGCGCCGTGATCGACGCCGCGGAACAGTATGGCCGCGCGCTGCCGATGATGATGACGGCGGCCGGCACCGTGCCGGCGGCCAAGGTGTTCATCATGGGCGTCGGCGTCGCCGGCCTGCAGGCGATCGCCACCGCGCGCCGCCTCGGCGCCGTGGTCACCGCCACCGACGTGCGCCCCGCCACCAAGGAGCAGGTGGAAAGCCTGGGCGCCAAATTCCTCGCCGTCGAGGACGAGGAATTCAAGAACGCGCAGACCGCCGGCGGCTACGCCAAGGAAATGTCGAAAGAGTATCAGGCCAAGCAAGCAGCTCTGGTCGCCGAGCACATCAAGAAGCAGGACATCGTCATCACCACCGCGCTCATCCCCGGGCGGCCGGCGCCGCGGCTGATCAGCAAGGACATGGTGGCGTCGATGCGGCCCGGCTCGGTGATCGTCGATCTCGCGGTCGAGCGCGGCGGCAATGTCGAGGGCGCGCGGGCGGGCGAGGTGGCCCAGGTCGGGCCCGCCAAGATCGTCGGCTATCTCAACGTGCCGGGGCGGCTCGCCGCGTCGGCCTCCGCGCTCTACGCCAGGAACCTTCTGAGTTTCGTCGAGACCATGATCGACAAGAAAGAGAAAAAGCTCGCGGTCAACTGGGACGACGAATTGATCAAGGCCACCGTGCTCACCCGCGACGGCGCGGTGGTGCACCCGAATTTCAAGCCGAAGGCGGCATAAGGAGACCGGCATGGAACAGATGGCGAGCGCGGTCGATCCCTTCGTGTTCCGGCTGTCGATCTTCGTGCTGGCGGTGTTCGTCGGCTATTACGTCGTCTGGTCGGTGACGCCGGCGCTGCACACGCCGCTGATGTCGGTGACCAACGCCATCTCCTCGGTGATCGTGGTCGGCGCGCTGCTGGCGGTCGGCGTCGCGCTCGTCGGCAATGACAACGGCCCCTTGTGGGCGCGCGCGCTCGGCTTCGTCGCGCTGGTGTTTGCCTCGGTCAATATCTTCGGCGGCTTCCTGGTCACCCAGCGCATGCTCGCGATGTATCAGAAGAAAAAGAAATGAGCCCGAACCTCGTCGCGCTGCTCTATCTCGTCGCCGGCGTCCTGTTCATCCAGGCGCTGCGCGGGCTGTCGAGCCCGGATTCGAGCCGGCGCGGCAACTATCTCGGCATGATCGGCATGGCGATCGCGGTCGCCACCACGCTCGGCGCGCAGCCGCCGGCGGACGCGCTGTCCTGGGCGCTGGTGGCGGGCGGCATCGCGCTCGGCGGCGGCATCGGCGCGGTGATCGCGCGGCGCGTGCCGATGACCTCGATGCCGGAACTGGTCGCCGCCTTCCACTCGCTGGTCGGCATGGCGGCGGTGCTGGTGGCGGCGGGCGCCTTCTATGCGCCGGCGGCCTTCGGCATCGGCAGCGAAGGCCACATCCACGGCCAAAGCCTCATCGAGATGTCGCTCGGCGTCGCCATCGGCGCCATCACCTTCACCGGCTCGGTCATCGCCTTTCTCAAGCTCTCCGGCCGCATGAGCGGCAAGCCGATCACGCTGCCCGGCCGCCACATCGTCAACATCGCGCTCGCCGCCGGGTTGATCTTCTTCATCTACGGCTTCTTCGTCTCGCAGACGGCGATGGACTTCTGGCTCATCGTCGCGCTGTCGCTGACGCTCGGCATCCTCATCATCATCCCGATCGGCGGCGCCGACATGCCGGTCGTGATCTCGATGCTCAACTCCTATTCGGGATGGGCGGCCGCCGGCATCGGCTTCACGCTCGGCAATTCCGCGCTGATCATCACCGGCGCGCTGGTCGGCTCCTCGGGCGCGATCCTGTCCTACATCATGTGCAAGGGCATGAACCGCTCGTTCATCTCGGTCATCTTGGGCGGCTTCGGCGGCGAGGTGGCGGGCCCCGCGGGCGGCGGCGAGCAGAAGCCGGTCAAGCTCGGCTCGGCCGAGGACGCCGCCTTCATTTTGAAAAACTCGTCCAAGGTCATCATCGTGCCGGGCTACGGCATGGCGGTGGCGCAGGCCCAGCATGCCCTGCGGGAAATGGCCGACAAGCTCAAAGCCGAGGGCGTCGAGGTGAAATACGCCATCCACCCGGTCGCCGGCCGCATGCCCGGCCACATGAACGTGCTGCTCGCCGAAGCCAACGTGCCCTACGACGAAGTGTTCGAGCTGGAGGACATCAATTCCGAATTCGCCCAGGCCGACGTCGCCTTCGTCATCGGCGCCAACGACGTGACCAATCCGGCGGCGGAAGACGACAAGTCCTCGCCCATTTACGGCATGCCGGTGCTGCAGGTGTGGAAGGCGGGCACCGTGATGTTCATCAAGCGCTCGCTGGCGTCCGGCTATGCCGGCATCGACAACCCGCTGTTCTACCGCGACAACACCATGATGCTGCTCGGCGACGCCAAGAAGATGACCGAGAGCATCGTCAAGGCGATGTAGCCCTCGGTGTCATCGCCCGCGCAGGCGGGCGATCCAGTAAACACCGAGTTTCGCAATTCAATTGAAATGACAGTGTGTACTGGATGCCCCGCTTTCGCGGGGCATGACAGTTAAAGTGTGTCCGCCGGCAGCGGCAGCGAGCAATGCACGTGCACGCCTTCGGGGCTGTAATCGATGCGGCTCTTCGCCTGGATCTGTCCGGGCAGCACGAAGTCCAGCAACTGCGAGCCGAAGCCTTGCCGCGTGGGCGGCGCCACGGCCGGTCCGCCGCTCTCCACCCAGTCGAATTCGAGCGTGCGGCGGGTGGCCTCGATCGTCACCGTCCAGCGCACGTCGACCTTGCCGCCATAAACCGACAGCGCGCCGTATTTGGCGGCATTGGTGGTGAGTTCGTGGATCGCCATGCCGAGCGACACCGCCAGACGCGACTTGACCTCGACCTGCGGACCTTCCAGGCGGATGCGCTTGCCGCTGCCGTCGTCGAACGGGTCGAGCTCGCTGTGCAGGATGTCGTCGAACGACAACGTTGGCGCCTTCCTCGCTCAGCAACAGATGCGTCCTGGCCAGCGAGCCGATGCGGCCGATCATCGCGTTCTTGAATTCCTCGACGGTCTCGCACGAGCGCGCGGTCGAGCCCATGATGGCCTGCACGGTGGCGAGCGTGTTCTTGACGCGGTGATGCAGCTCGCGCACCAGCAGCGACTGCTGTTCCTCGATGCGCTTGCGCTCGGTGATGTCGACCAGCATGTTGACCGCGCCGACCAGTTTGCCGGTCTCGTCGTGCAGCGGCGTGGGATAGGGGATGAACGGCACGCGCGTGCCGTCCGGGCGCTCGGCCTCGGCCTCCATGCCGCGCACCGGCCTGTTCTCCTTCAGCGCGATCGCCATCGGGCAGTCGGCGTGCGCCAGCGGCGTGCCGTCCGGCCAGTACAGCTTCCAGGAGCCGCACCATTCGCTGGAGCCGAGCACCGGGCGATGGCCCCACAGCGCGACGGCGGCGTCGTTGTAGTAGGTGATCCGGCCGGCCGCGTCGGTGGTGTAGACGGCCGCCGGCAGCGCGCCGAGCAGCTCCCGGAAGCGCCGCTCGCGCTCGTGCAGGGCCTGCTGGCTGCGCAGGGCCCCTGCGATCGGCACGACGTTTTCAGCCGCGGCCTGGGCCTCGCGCGTGGCGAGGGCGCGCTCGAACTCGTTTTCTAGTAACCCGAACTGCTGATCCATTGCCGGCCCCGGTCTTTACGCCACACGCTTGTCTCTCTTCGACTTCCGGCGGTCAGGAGACCCCCGCCCTAACTAGCGAACGCCAAGGTCGCGGATTGGTTGCGACGGCCTGACGCAAATATTTCATCCGGCCGCCACATTTTTTATTAACGATTCCAGCGGGTTCGGTGAGAGGCTGAGTTCCTGCCGCCTTTTGAGTAAATGGCTGGCAAAATGGTCACAGTGAAAGTTCCGTCTGCCTCGCGCTATGTCGCGCCCAATGACCCTCCTGAAATGGCTCCTCATCCTCGCCGTGCTGCTCTATGGCGGCCTGCTGGCGCTGATGTACGTCTTCCAGCGCGCGCTGATGTATTTCCCGGACAGCCGGCGCACGCCGCCGGCGGCGGCCGGCTTCCCGCAGGCCGAGGAGGTCACGCTCACCACGTCGGACGGCGAAACGCTGGTCGCCTGGCACGTCGCCCCGCGCGGCGACAAACCGGTGGTGCTGTATTTCCAGGGCAATGGCGGCGCGCTCGACCTGCGTGTCGGGCGCTTCCAGTGGCTCATCGCCGACGGCACCGGCCTGCGTGGCGCTTTGCTATCGCGGCTATGGCGGCTCGAGCGGCACGCCGAGCGAGACAGGGGCTGATCCGCGACGCCATCGCGGCCTATGACTTCGCCGTCGCGCGCTATGCGCCCGCGCGCATCGTGCTGTGGGGCGAATCGCTCGGCACCGCGGTCGCCATCGCGCTGGCCGCCGAGCGCAAAGTGGGCGGCCTCATGCTCGATGCGCCCTTCACCTCGGCCGCCGATGTCGGCGCCGCCGTCTATCCCTTCATGCCGGTGCGCTGGCTGATCAAGGACACCGTTCCGCTCCGATCTGCGCATCGCCCGCGTCAGCGCGCCGATGCTGATACTGCACGGCGAACGCGACTGCGTCGTGCCGATTGCGCTTCGGCGAGCGGCTTTTTGCGCTGGCGCGCGAGCCCAAGCGTTTCCTGCGCGTGCCCGACGGCCGGCCATGAGGACCTCGACGAACATGGTGCGGCGGAGGCGGTGAAGGAATTTTTGGCGCAGTTTTAGTTTTCGTCGTTGGACAATATCCGCGCCCGCCGCCTATCATCCTTTGAATTCGTCCGGGGGCTTGCGATGCATCTTTCCCTCACGCGCTTGGCCGTCGTCACTGCCGCGGGCGTATTTTTGTTGTCCTGGCGCGCCTTCGCCGCCGAACCGGTGCGCCGGATCGGCCTCACGGTCGAGCCCTATTATGCGGCGGCGCGTGACCCCGGCGCGTCGCCGCGGGTCGCCGTCGGCAAGCAATATAACGATCTGCTCGCATCCCCCCGGCGCGAGGACATCTTGGCCGCGCGCGACCTGGTGGTGAGAAAGCCCAAGCTGGTCACGCCCATGACCATGATGGTGCTCGCCGTCCGTCTCTACGACGCCGGCCTGCGCGACGATGCGGTGTTCTGGTTCTACGTCGCCAAGGACCGCTACATCGTGATGTCCGAGGTGCTCGACGTCCGCCACCCGGGCCTGGTCCAGGTCGAGGACGCCATCCGCAATTTTTCGACGCTCGCCGGCCCCATCATCAACGGCTACGCCTTTTGCGATCTCGCCAAGCAGAAAGAGCAGCACGCCAAGGCGGTGGCCTGGGTGGAGGCCAACCCTTACGAGGTGATGTTCATGGCGCAGGCGCCCGCGTTGCCCGGCGACCGCGCCGAGAACCACAAGCGCGCCCTCGCCAATGCCAAGGAGCGTGCCGCCAAGGAACGCGCCTATTTCGACGACGCCAAGACCGTCGCTACCTATTACGAGACGCGCAAGCGCAACGAGGCCGACGTCAAATTCTGCTGGAACTAGCCACAAGGAGAGATCTGCATGTTATTCGGCCCCTGCGCCGCCGATCCGGCCGCGACGTTTTTGCCCGCCGCCGGCCAGCTCTGTGCCGGTGGCGCCGGTTTTGTCTCGGCGGTGATCGCGGCCTTCGCCGCCGGCGCCAAGACGGCGCCGGCCAAGACGCTGCGCGACGTGCCGGAGGTCGACCGTCTCGCGGTGCGCATCGTCACCGACAATGTGGTCATCCAGTTCGTGCCGAACGAGACGCGCAACGGCCTGACCATCGAGCGCAAGAGCGGCAACACCGTCCCCGACAAGCCGCCGCGCACCATGCTCAACGGCGAGTGGGGCCTCTCGATGCACGTGCAATCGGCGCGCGGCGCCGAGGAGCGCAACGTGCTGATCGATTTCGGCTACACGCCGGAAGTCCTGCTCAACAACCTGGCGATCCTCAAGATCGATCCTTCCACCTTCGACGCCATGGTGCTCAGCCACGGCCATTACGACCACTTCGGCGGCATGCTCGGCTTCCTCAAGGCGCACGGGTCCGCGCTCAAGAAGAAGCTGCCGTTCTACGTCGGCGGCGAGGACTGCTTTTGCTGGCGGCGTAATCCCGGCGGCAATTTCGGCGCGCTCGACCGCAAGGCGATCGTCGACGCCGATCTGACGCTGATGATGGCCGAGGCGCCGGCGGTCGTCGCCGACCACGCCTTCACCACCGGCCGCATCGGGCAGACCTCGTTCGAGCAGCCGCTGCTGCCGACGACCGAGATCGTCGGCATTTTCGACGGCTTCGGCTGCTACCCGGAGAAGATGCCGGCGGCCAAGAACACCGGCCAATATATTCCGGACGATTTCGACCACGAACTCGCCACCAGCTACATGGTCAAGGGCAAGGGCCTGGTGGTGCTCACCTCGTGCAGCCATCGCGGCGTGATCAACGCGGTGCGCCAAGCGATCGCCGCCTCCGGCGTCGACAAAGTGCACGCCGTGATCGGCGGCTTCCACATCGTGCCGCCGCTCGGCGACGATTACATCAACAAGACCATCGCCGAGTTCAAAGCGATCGCTCCGGACCATCTGATCGTCGGCCACTGCACCGGCGACCGCTTCTACGACCTCGCGCGGCAGGCGCTCGGCGACAAGGTCGTCCACTCGGCGGTCGGCACCCGCTTCGTGTTCGGCGCGAACTGACTATCGATAGGGGAAGGCGGGCTGCGCGGACTGCGCCGAAAAAATATTCGGCAAGTCGCATTCTTCGCAACGGTAGTAGCTGAAGCCGCGCGCTTTGTCCTTGCGCTCAAAATCGAAGCGCAGCTTCCCTGCGCAGAATTTGCATTTGGGCGCTTGGAGACGATCGAGCGGCATGCCGCCATAATCCCGGCCGCGCTGTCATGTTCCACCCCAAGCGCCGAAAACGATTTGCCATTATTAATTGCCGCTTAATCGCGGTCGGGAAAAGTGTGGCCGGTCTGAAACGAAAAGCGCGGGCAAAAAGCCCGCGCTCGAATTCTGTTGCGATATTGCGCGCCGCTGGTCAGCCGAAACGGCGTCCGCCGCCGCCACCACCGAAACCGCCACCGCCACCGCCACCGAATCCGCCGCCGCTGCTGCGGCCGGCGCCAGGACCGCCGGCGCCGGGAACGACGCGCGGTTTGGCCGGAAGCAGGCCTTCGCGCTGCATCTTCTTGCGCGCGAGCTTGCGGGCCCGGCGGATCGCTTCCGCCTTTTCCCGCGCCTTCTTTTCCGAGGGTTTTTCGTAATGGCCGCGAAGCTTCATCTCGCGGAATATGCCCTCGCGCTGCATCTTCTTCTTGAGCGCCTTGAGGGCTTGGTCGACGTTGTTGTCGCGAACGAGTACCTGCACGCGTGCTCCTTTGTTGTGGCTCGGTCGGGTGTCGCTCAAAAACCCCGCAGTGGCGGGGATTTCTGAGTCGCGCGGCTCTAGCAGATAAGGGATTAAGAGTCCACAATTGCAACCCGGGCGGGGGATTTTCGGCCCCGCCGGTCGCAAACCGAGGGGTGCTTCGATGGCCGCACCGGGGGTGCGCCTGGGCGCGGGCAAGGCCCTGATCGCGCGGCGGAACCTTGCCGCCGGCTTGGCCACCTTGGCCGGCGGGCTGGCCGCCGCGGTGGTGCTGCCGCGCTGGGCTGCCGCGCAGCGGTTTACCGCGAGCTCGATCAGCCAGGCGGCCCAGGATGCGCGGCGCGATGCCGGATGGCTCGGCCGCCGCGCCGACAATCTGCTGCGGCTGACGGTGGCCGACGGCCCCCTGCATAGTGCGCAGGCCGTGGTCCGCTTCCGCCACGAGCAGATGAGGCTCGCGCGCGATCTTGCCGCGCTGTTCAACACCCGCGTCAGCGAGGACGACTGGCTCCTGGTGGTGCCGACGCGCGAACTCGACCTCGCGCTCGCCATGCAGCCGCTGGCGATCCGGCTGGCGCCGGCCGCGGACGAGGTCGAAGCCATGGTCAAGCGGCCGCTGCCGGTGATCGAGCCGCTTCCCGGCGATCAGGCGACCGATGTGCTGCACGCCATCATTCTGGCCGCGCTCGGGCTTGAGCGGCGCGTCGCGCTATTCGAGCAGCTGCGCAACGACGTCATGCTGGAACTGGCGCTCAAGGACGCGGCCGAGGCGGTGAAAGCGCAGCGCTACGGTCTTGCTGCGCTCGAGCTCGAACGCATGATGCGCGCGATGGTGCTTGCCGGAAACGGTCGCGGCGATCACCGACAATCTCGGCACCGGCGCGCGCTACCGGCTCTACAAGTCGCTCACCTTGCACTTCGTCCCGTTCATCGGCTGGACCTATTTCGTCACCTTCCTGCTGGCGACGATCTATCTCAATCGCGACACCACGGCGACGGTGCTGCGCTAGCGAACAAAATGGCGCTTGCGCGGGCCCTTTTGCGGGGCGAAACGCCGCCGCGCGGTGGAGAACACGATTTGGCGCTTGCATGGCAAGGCCGGTTTGGTGTCTAAGACCTGTTTTTCCCGGAGCCAGACGAGTGGACGCGCCAATGTCAGAACGCCTTTCCGCGAAGCACCCTCTCGGCGCGCTGGGCGCGCTCGTGGCCGAAGGCAAAACCAAAAAGATCCATGCCGATCAAAGGCAGTTCCGGTCTGGTGACGGTCGTCGCCAAGGACGACATCACGGCCGGCGACGGCGCCAAGCACGACATCATCCCGGACAAGGGCCGGCTTGCCACCGCCACCACCGCCAACGTCTTCCGCTTGCTCAAGGCCTGCGGCTTGCCGGTCGCCTTCGAGGCGCAGGACAGCCCGATTTCATTCACCGCGCCGGGATGCGACATGCTGCCCTATGAGGTGGTGACGCGGCGCGAGGCGCACGGCTCTTACCTCAAGCGCAATCCGCATCTCACCAAAGGCCAGCTGTTCCCGCAGCTGATCGTCGAGTTCTACCTCAAGACCAAGGACAAGAACTGGAAGGGCAAGCCGCTGGTCGCCGACGATCCCTTCATGCAATTTTCAGACGACGGCAAGCAGATCAAGCTGTTCAACCCGGCCAAGCCGCTGCCGGGGCAGGAGCCGTTCCTGGTGCTGCCGGCCTCGGATGTGTTCAGTCGTAAGGACGAGGCCAAAACCTTCCCGGAGATGAGCCGGATCGCGCGGCAGGCATTCCTCGCGCTCGAGAAGGCCTGGCAGCTCGAGGGCGGCACGCTGGTCGATCTCAAGGTCGAGTTCGGCACCGACAGCAAGGGCAATCTGCTGCTCGCCGACGTGATCGACAACGATTCCTGGCGCGTGATCGAAAGCGGCGCCTACATCGACAAGCAGGTCTATCGCGACGGCGGCGCCCTCGATGACGTCGCCGCCAAATACCGGCACGTCGCCGACGTCACCGGCCGGTTCCATCTGCCGCGCCAGCGCATCATCCTCTGGCGCGGTTCGGAGAAGGACAAGACCGATGCCTTCTCGGACGCGCTCGGCGAGCTGAAAGACATGATGACGGTGGTGACCTGCTCCATCCATAAGGAGCCGGTCAAAGGCGCGGCGGTTTTCCACCGCATGATCCAGGAAATCCCCGACACCGTGGTGATCGCGAATATCGGGCGATCGAACGGCGCCGGTCCGGTGTTGTCGGCGATGTCGACGGTGCCGGTCATTACCGTCCCGGCGAGCGCCAAGGAATTCCCCGAGGACGTGTGGTCCTCGTTGCGGGCGCCGAGCGCGGTTCCGGTCATGACGGTGCTGGAGCCCTCGAACGCGGTCCTTGCCGCCTTGCAGATCCTGTCCGCCCGCAATCCGCGGCTTTACGCCCGGGTCCGCGGCGAGATCGAAAACCGCACGGTCAATACCATCCAACTCTGATCCGCTCGGGCTATGCTCCCCAGGGGGTAGGTTGCGATTCGCCAGGGGGACCGAGGGGGACTATGAGCGCCGATCGAGCGGAGGCTCGCATGGCAGGCAGCGACTTCACGCCGGCCGCGCTGCTGCGCGCCGAGGTCGAGCGCTTAAAAGGTGAGCTGGAACAGGCCCGCGCCCGCATCGCCGAGCTCGAACTGCACGCCGACGTCGACCCGCTGCTCGACATCCTTAACCGCCGCGGCTTCGAGCGCGAGCTCAAGCGTTCGCTGGCTTACGTCAAGCGCTACGGCACGCCGGCCGCGCTGCTCTATGTCGATCTCGATGGCTTCAAGGCGATCAACGACCAACACGGCCACGCCGCCGGCGACGTCCTGCTCAAGGCGGTGGCTGCCGAGCTTGCCGCGCATGTGCGCGCCTCCGACGTGGTGGCCCGCCTCGGCGGCGACGAATTCGGCGTGCTGATGTGGAACGCCGGCAAGCCGCAAGCCATGATGCGCGCGCGCGACCTGGAAATGCGCATCGAAGAACTGCCGGTGACGCACGGCTCGGCGCAACTGTCGGTCGGCGCCAGCGTCGGCGTCACGCTGCTCGGCGGAGATATCGACGTTGCGGCGCTCATCGATGCCGCCGACAAGGCGATGTATGCGCGCAAGAAAGAGCGAAGGGGGTAGCTACGCGATGATGTCCGGCGTCAGCTGATCCCCGATCACGCGGATCTTGTCGCGCAGCACCAGCTTGCGCTTCTTCAGCCGCTGCACCTGGATCAGATCGGAGGCGGGCGACGACGCCAAGGCCGCGATCGCGGCATCGAGGTCGCGATGTTCCTGTTGCAGGCGCGCCAACTGCTCCCGCAACTCGCGTTCTTCCTCTTTGGTCATCGCCACCGCTGGTAGCCGCGCCCGGCGTCATGATACCGGGGCGAAGGCACCAGGAATTATTGCGTTTTCCACAAGCGCGTTCAAGGCTTACAAATAGTCTCCGCCGATCAAGGGCTTTGGTTCCAATTGCTGCCGCGCAAAACCGGGTGTACCGTCGCCCTTGATCTGAGTTTGCGCTAGACTTAGCTCTTCTGAGAGCCACTGATTGAGGAGACATTTTGCATGTCGATGCAATCGCATCTCGCGGAACTCGAAAAAAAGCATCAGGCACTGGAAGCTGAAATCCACGATTGCCTGACGCACCCCGCGGTCGACGACCTGAGAATTGTGGAGCTCAAGCGTAAAAAATTGCAGGTGAAGGACGAGATCGAGCGGCTCAGGCACAACGGCAGCGCCAGCGTGCACTGATCCGGCCGGTCCGGACTTCGATCTAACAGAGTTGGACAATCGCCGCCTGCGCCGAATCCGGGTGAGCCCTGCTTCGGTCGAGGCGGCGATTTTGCATGGATCGCGTTAATTCGACTACGTAAAATCGGCATAAGTTCGCGCCCGCGGGGTGCCGCCGTGCAGCCATATTGTTCTGGCCTGCTGGCGGCGAAACACTTAGGCTTGAGGCGCCATGAAACACATCCCGATCCAGCGTTTGCCGATGCAGCTTTTGTTCGCCGCCGCGCTCGCCTTCGCCGGCGCGACCGCTGCGCAGGCCTTCACCTTCGAGAGCGCCGCGCCCGGCGACGGCGGTGGCGCCACTCGCAACTATCTCGACCCGCAGGACCAGATTAAGCCGAAGGCGGGCTCGCCGCAGCGTTTCGACGATCAGAGCCAGAGCGGCCAGAAGGACGGCTTCTATCTGAATTTCGGCGGCGGTCGCGGCCAGTCGTTCGACCAGAAGTACAATTCCAGCGATTATTTCGATCCGCTCAAGCGCTGAGCGCCGCCAAATTCTTCGGTTATCGCCGGGCATTCGCCCGGCGCTTTCGTTTTAAGGGCGCGATCTACTTCACCTCCCCCCACTGCGGGGAGAGGTTGACCGAGCGTAGAGCCTTATTAGGTTGGGTGGTGGCGGAGGGGTTGCCCATGCGCCGACCATCGGCTCTTTGTGGTCATGAGCGGCCCAATCTTTGGACCATGCCTTGTTTATCGGCATTCGCGCTCACACCCCCTTCGCCATCTCGCGCAGCTTGAACTTCTGGATTTTGCCCGTGCTGGTCTTCGGCATCTCGGTGAACACGACGTGCGCGGGCATTTGTAGCCGGCGAGGTTCTTGCGGCACCAGGCGATCAGCTCGTCGGTCGTGCGCCTGCTGCCGGGCTTGAGCTCGACGAAGGCGCAGGGCGTCTCGCCCCATTTGTCGTCGGGCTTGGCCACCACGGCGGCGGCCGGCCACCGCCGGATGCTTGTACAGCGCGTCCTCGACCTCGATCGAGGAGATGTTCTCGCCGCCCGAGATGATGATGTCCTTGGAGCGGTCCTTGAGCTGGACGTAGCCGTCGGGATGCATCACCCCGAGATCGCCGGAGTGGAACCAGCCGCCGGCGAAGGCCTTCTGCGTCGGGCCTTGTTCTTGAGATAGCCCTTCATCACCACATTGCCGCGGAACATCACCTCGCCGAGCGTCTCGCCGTCGCGCGGCACCGGCTGCATGGTGTCGGGGTCGAGCACGTCGAGCGCTTCGAGCACGGGATAGCGCACGCCCTGGCGCGCCTTCTTCGCCGCCTGCGCGGCGGCCGGTAGCGCATCCCATTCGGCATGCCAGTCGTTGACCACGGCCGGGCCGTAGCTCTCGGTCAGCCCGTAGAGATGCGTGACGTTGAAGCCGGCGTCCTTCATGGCGGCGAGCACGGCCTCCGGCGGCGGCGCGGCGGCGGTGAAGAACTCGACCACGTGCGGCAGCGGCTTCTTCTCGGCCGCCGGCGCGTTGAGCAGCGTCGCCATCACGATCGGCGCGCCGCACAGATGCGTCACCTTGTGGGTGGCGATCGCGTCGTACATCGCGGCGGCGCGCACCTGCGCGCAGGCAGACATGCGTGCCGGCCGCGACCGAGATCGACCACGGGAAGCACCAGCCGTTGCAGTGGAACATCGGCAGCGTCCACAGATAGACCGGATGCTTGGCCATCCCGCAGGTGACGACATTGCCGACCGCCAGCAGATAGGCGCCGCGATGATGATAGACGACGCCCTTGGGATCGCCGGTGGTGCCCGACGGTGTAGTTGAGCGAGATCGCGTCCCATTCGTCGTCCGGCATCAGCCAGGCGAAATCCGGATCGCCCTGCGCCAGGAAGTCCTCGTATTCGATCGTGCCGAGCCGCTCGCCGGCCGCCGCGAATATTCCGGATCGTCGTAGTCGATCACCAGCGGCTTCACCTTGGCGAGCGCCAGCGCCTCCTTCATCACCTTGGAAAACTCGCGGTCGGTGATGACGACCTTGGCGTCGGCGTGATCGAGCGAGAAGGCGATGATCGGCGCATCGAGCCGGGTGTTGAGCGTGTTGAGCACGCCGCCGCGTCATCGGCACGCCGTAGTGGCCTTCGAGCATCGCCGGCGTGTTGGCGAGCACCACCGACACGGTGTCGCCGCGCTCGATGCCGCGCTTGGCGAGCGCCGAGGCGAGCTGTCGGGCCCGGGCGTAGAACTCGGCGATAGGTGCGCCGCAGCCGGCCATGGATGATGGCGGTGTGGTCGGGAAACACCGCCGCGGCGCGCTCCAGAAGCGTCAGCGGCGTCAGCGGCTGGAAATTCGCCGGGTTGCGGTCGAGATCGATGTCGTAGGGCGTCAGTTCGCCATGGCGCCATCGTTGGTCCCACCGCGCGCCGCAGACGTGAGCCAACGCCGGCCGCGCGATGCGCTCGCCTCAGCCGCGCAGACATCGCCGATGCACGCCCGCTGCGCAGTCAGCTCGAGCGAGATCAGGAACATCAGCACATAGGCGATCTGGTAGAACAGCTCGGTCGGCGTGACGCGCACCAGCCAGATGCCGAGGAAATTGGTGGCGATCGCGAGCGGCAGCAGCACCAGCGACGGTGTCGAGCGTCTGTGCCGAGAACTGGCCGAGCGCGAAATACGGCACGATCTTCATCCAGTTGACGAGCGCGAAGAAGATCGTGTTGGTGCCGACGAAGCGTCAGCTTGGCAGCCGCTGCGGCAGCATGATGCACCTGGAAAGGCGGCGCGCCGGCCTGCGCCAGCGTCGAGGTGAAGCCCGACAGCGCGCCCCAGAACACGCCGCTGGCCGCGCTCGGCCGGCGCGCCTCGCGCGCGGCATGCGGCCGAACCAGGCATTGAGCACGAAGGCGACGCCGATCAGCCCGACCATGAGCCGCACTGCGGCGTCGGAGACCTGGGCGGCCAGGAGCCGGCGACGCCGACGCCGAACACCGCGCCGGCAGCAGCACCTTAGGTTCCAGGCGTCCCAGTCGCGCCGGTAGACCCAGACCGAGATCGCGTCCTGCACGATCAGGATCGGCAGCAGGATGGCGGCGGCCTGCAGCGGCGGCAGCACCAGCGCCAGCAGCGGCGTCGCGATCATGCCCACGCCCGCAAACCCGCCCTTGCCAAGGCCGAGCGCAGCGTCACCGCCGGAATGGCGAGCAGTAGAACAGCGGATCGGTGACGATGGTCATGATGGGCGAGGGCGCTTGGCCATACGGCAAAGGCGCGAGGACAGTTTCGCCAGCCGTTGTTGCAAGCGCGTGGGCAGGTTCCCCGCTGAACCCCCGGGGACGCGCAAAATGGGCCAACCATCCCGGCGCGACCGCATGATGACGAACCGGGAGCACGCCATGGACGCCCGCACAGCCGCTATCACGAAGTCTATGCGCGCTGGCAGCGCGACCCGGTGGGCTTTTGGGACGAGGCCGCGCGCGAGATCGACTGGTACGAGCACGCCGAAGACGGTGTTCGACCCGCGCCGGCTGTCTACGGCCGCTGGTTCGCGGGGGCGTGCCAACACCTGCTGGAACGCGGTCGACCGGCATGTGGCGCGGGCGCGGCGCGCAGCCGGCGATGGTCTACGATTCTCCCGCTCGCCGGCACGAAGCGCATCATCGCCTACGACCGGCTGTGGACCGAGATGCAGATCCTCGCCGCCATCCTGCGCGACTTCGGCGTCGGCAAGGGCGACCGCGTCATCATCTACATGCCGATGGTGCCGGAGGCGGTGTTCGCCATGCTGGCCTGCGCGCGCATCGGCGCGGTGCATTCGGTGGTGTTCGGCGGCTTCGCGCGCGCGCGAGCTCGCGACCCGCATCGACGACGCCAAGCCCAAGGTCGATCCTCTCGGCGAGCTGCGGCATCGAGCCCGGCCGCATCGTGCACGTACAAGCCGCTGCTCGACGAGGCGATCGCGCTCGCCGCGCACAAGCCCGAAGCCTGCCTGATCCTGCAGCGGCCGCAGGCGGAGGCGGACACTGGTCGCCGGCCGCGACCACGACTGGAGGACGCTGCGCGAGCAGGCGATCGGCTCGCGAAGACCTGTCGGACTGCGTGCCGCTCGCCGGCCACCGATCCGCTCTACATCCTCTACACCTCGGGCACGACCGGCACGCCCGAAGGGCGTGGTGCGCGACAATGGCGGCCACATGGTCGCGCTCAAGTGGTCGATGCAGAACCTCTACGGCGTCCGCCCGGGCGAGGTGTACTGGGCCGCGTCCGACGTCGGCTGGGTGGTCGGCCACAGCTACATCGTCTACGCGCCGCTGCTGCACGGCTGCACCACCATCCTCTACGAGGGCAAGCCGGTCGGCACGCCCGACGCCGGCGCGTTCTGGCGCGTGATCCGCGAGCACGGCTGGTCGCGCTGTTCACCGCGCCGACCGCGTTCCGCGCCATCAAGAAGGAGGACCCGCAGGGCAAGTTCATCGGCAAGTACGACCTCTCGCACTTCCGCGCGCTGTTCCTCGCCGGCGAGCGCGCCGATCCCGACACCGTGAAATGGGCGGAGAACCTGCTCAAGGTGCCGGTGATCGATCACTGGTGGCAGACCGAGACCGGCTGGGCGATCGCCGGCAATCCGCTCGGCCTGGGCGCTGCTTCCGGTCAAGCACGGCTCGCCCGACGTGGCGATGCCGGGCTACGACGTGCGCGTCGTCGACGAGCAGTGTCGCAAGGAGGTGCCGCGCAAGCACCATGGGCTCGATCGTGGTCAAGCTGCCGCTGCCGCCGGCTGCCTGCCGACGCTGTGGCAGCAGGACGAGCGCTTCCGCGAAAGCTACCTCGCCGAGTTCCCCGGCTACTACAAGACCGCCGACGCCGGCTTCAAGGACGAGGACGGCTATCTCTACGTCATGGGCCGCACCGACGACATCATCAACGTCGCCGGCCATCGGCTCTCGACCGGCGGCATGGAGGAGGTGCTGGCCGCGCACCAGGACGTGGCCGAATGCGCGGTGGTCGGCATCAAGGACGCGCTCAAGGGCGAGGTGCCGGCGGCTTCGTCGTGCTCAAGGCCGGCGTCAACCGTCCGCCCGCCGAGATCGAGCAGGAGTGCTGCGCGCTGGTGCGCGAGAAGATCGGCCCGGTCGCCGCCTTCAAGCTCGCCATCACGGTGGCGCGGCTGCCGAAGACGCGCTCGGGCAAGAATCCTGCGCGGCACCATCAAGAAGATCGCCGACGGCGAGCCCTGGACCATGCCGGCGACGATCGACGATCCGGCGATCCTCGACGAGATCGGCACCGCACTGAAGGGCAGGGGCGTGGGGGCGAACGGCGGGACGGCCCAGATTTTCACACAATAGGGATGTTTCGGCCGCATTCGTAGACGTAAGACGCGCATGAACCAAAGTCTCGCGAAATCGTTCAGAGGACGAAGTTCCCGCCCCGGTATCGGACGCGCGCGCCATGATCGAGCCATCTCGGTCCCAGCGATTATTTCGTGGTGGTGAAGAACCGCGCCCGCCTGCCCAAGCCCTGGCGCTGGGAAATCCACCGCGCCAGCCAGCAAAGCCCGGTGGCGCAGTCGCAGTGTGTTCTTCGATTTGCGCGGCACCGCGATTGTCGACGGCCGCGCCGCGCTGAACCTGCTGCTGAAGAAAGTGGCGGTCTGACGCGCCGGCCACGCTTCGGCCGTCCCGCGCGCAATAAAAAAGCCCGGCGCTGAGCCGGGCTTTCATCGTTTGAACGGTTTTGCCTTCACTTCGGCAGCAGCAGCTCGATCTTCTCGCACGCCGCTGCGCTCGCGAGCGCGCAGGCGAAATTGTCGTGCCGCACGAAGGGCGCGCTGTGGGGAATGGTGGCGATGGCCTGGCCGGTCGTGGCGTGCATCGCCGCCACATGCGTTTGCACCGTGCGCGCCACGGCGACCGTCGCCAGCAGCGCTGCCGCCACCGCGGTGGCCGAAAGAATTTTCATTGTGTTCGACATTGTTTTCATGCCTCGTTCTTGCCTCGTCGAATCTGTCACGTCCCAGATAGCCTGAATATTGCGGCGCACAAGCGACCGCTGGCATCGCATTTATTTTTGCGGTCTATTAATAGGGTTAGGGAATATTGCGCCGCATCAACGGCAGTCATGGATTGATGCTTTGCGTTGCTCTGATTCGGGCCCTAGAGGCGTCTTGACTGCGGTCAGGTGCGGCGCGGCCGCGCTCGTGCCCCCGTACATTCGGGGGGCCCAGAAAGCACTGGATGCCCGCTTTCGCGGGCACGAACGGAGAGTTATGAACCGTCCGCCAACACAAGTGAGCCGATCATGCCCCTCTTCATCTGCACCGCCTGCGGCACGCAATATCCGGACAGCGCGCAGCCGCCCGCGCAATGCGTGATCTGCGAAGAGGAGCGGCAATACGTGCCGCCGCGCGGGCAGAGCTGGACCACGCTCGACGCGCTCGCCAAGAGCCACCTCAACAGCTTCCGCGAATACGAGAAGGGCATCATCGGCGTCGGCGCGGGCTTCGCCATCGGCCAGCGCGCGCTGCTGCTGCGCACCGACGCCGGCAACATCTTGTGGGATTGCGTCGCGACGCTCGACGACGCGACCGTGACCATGATCGAAGGCCTCGGCGGCATCGACGCCATCGCCATCTCGCATCCGCATTTCTACACCACGATGGTGGAATGGGCGCGCGCCTTTGCCGCGCGCATCCATCTGCACGCCGCCGACAAGGCCTGGATCGTGCGGCCGGATCCCGCGATCGAGCTATGGGACGGCGAGACCAAGGAGCTCTGGGACGGCGTCACGCTGGTGCGCTGCGGCGGCCATTTCGAAGGCGGCACGGTGCTGCATTGGGCGGGCGGCGCGGGCGGCCGCGGCGTGGTCTGCGCCGGCGACATTCTCACCGTCACCACCGACCGCAAGTGGCTGTCCTTCATGCGCAGCTATCCGAATTTCATTCCGCTGTCGGCGCGCACGGTCGAGCATATCGGCGCGGCCATGCAGCCGTTCGCCTTCGACACGCTCTACGGCCATTACTTCGACCGCGTCATCGAAAAGAACGCCAAGGCTGTGCTGGAAAAATCCGTCGCGCGCTACGTCGCGGCGGTGGAGGGAAAGCGAGGCTACGGCTCCTTCGCCCGGAAGCGACCGAGTTCGACCGACTGCCGCCTGCGCGGCCGACGGAGAGTGAATTACTCGTCCTTGCCCTCTCGCCTTTGCCGCCGAGCTGCTTGAGCTTGGCGAACACGGCGGACACGTCCATCTCGGCCGCCGGCTTGTCCTGCGCGGCCTGGTGGGCGGCGGCCTCTTCGGCCTCCTTGCGCGCGGTGGTCTCGGCGGCGGGCAAAAGCGTCGCGCCGGTGTCGGCCGGCGCCGGCTTTTCCTTGTTGGCGCGCGAGACTTCGAGATCGAGATCGGTCTGCGTGGCAAGCCCGAGCGTCACCGGGTCCATCGGCGTCAGCGCGGCCGAATTCCAATGCGTGCGGTCGCGGATCGCCGAAATGGTCGACTTGGTGGTGCCGACCAGCCGCATGATGGCGCTGTCCTTGAGCTCGGGATGATTGCGCACCAGCCACAGGATCGCGTTCGGCCGGTCCTGCCGGCGCGACACCGGCGTATAGCGCGGGCCTTTCTTGCCGGTGCGCTCGGGCTGCGGCACCGACACTTTCTGGTCGGCGAGCGCCAGCTTGAGCTCGTGATTGGCTTCGGCCTGCGTGATCTGCTCGCGGCTGAGCTGGCCGGTCAGGATCGGGTCGAGGCCCTTGATGCCTTGCGCGGCGTCGCCGTCGGCGATCGCTTTGATCTCGAGCGGGTGCAGCTTGCAGAAATCGGCGATCTGGTCGAACGTCAGCGCGGTGTTGTCCAACAGCCAAACGGCGGTCGCTTTCGGCATCAAAGGTGCGGCTGTCGCCATGGCAAAATCTCCTCCAAGCTTCGCCCGCCCTTCCGGGCGAAGCAGTAGATCATCGGGGATGATCGAAAGTGCCCGGAATATAGGGGCAGAGGGGGGTTCCTGCAATGGTTCGGCTTGACAGAATGGGCCGGCACACCCCATGTCGGGGCCGTAAAACGCGCGAAAAAATCGCGCGGATTCGGAGTTAACAATGGCTGCAGGCCCGGAAAAACCGATTTTGAGGGTGGTGCTGTGCTCGCCGCGCGGCTTCTGCGCCGGCGTGGTGCGCGCCATCGAATCGGTCGAGCGGGCGCTCGCCATCTACGGCAAGCCGGTCTACGTGCGCCACGAGATCGTGCACAACCGCTACGTGGTCGAGAGCCTCAAGGCCAAGGGCGCCATCTTCGTCGAGGAGCTCGACGAGATCCCGAAGACTCCGAGGCGCCGGTCATCTTCTCCGCCCACGGCGTGCCGAAGTCGATCCCGGAAGAGGCGGCGCGGCGCAAGCTGTTCGCGCTCGACGCCACCTGTCCGCTGGTCACCAAGGTGCATCGCGAGGCCGAAATCCATCTCCGGCGTAAGCGCGAAATCGTGCTGATCGGACACGCCGGCCATCCGGAAGTGGTCGGCACCATGGGCCAGCTGCCGGCCGGCTCGATCACGCTGGTGCAATCGATCGAAGACGTCGAAAAGTTCGTGCCGCGCGATGACAGCAATCTCGCTTACGTGACGCAGACCACGCTGTCGGTCGAAGACACCGCCGCCATGGTCGAGGTGCTCAAGCGCCGCTTCCCGCAGATCGTCGGCCCGCACAAGGAAGACATCTGCTACGCCACCACCAACCGGCAGGAAGCGGTCAAGCGCGTCGCGCCTGTGGTCGACGCCATGATCGTGGTCGGCGCGCCCAACTCGTCGAACTCGCAGCGGCTGAAGGAAGTGGCCGAGCGCTCGGGTTGCCCCTATGCCGTGCTGGTGCAGCGCGGCGCCGAAATCGATTGGACCAAGTTCGACGGCGTCAAGAAGATCGGCGTCACCGCCGGCGCCTCCGCCCCCGAAGTGCTGGTCGAGGAAGTGCTCGGCGCCTTCGCCGAACGTTACGTGCTCGAGATCGAGACCGTCTCCGCCGCCGAGGAGGGGATGTTCTTCCCGTTGCCCCGCCCGCTGCGCGAGGAGCAGGCGGCGGAGTGACGCTTCATGGCCGTCTACACCGACGTCACGGCGGACGACCTCAATGAGTTTCTCGCCGGCTACGACATCGGCGCGCTGCTCTCCTACAAGGGCATCGCCGAGGGCGTCGAGAATTCCAACTTCCTCGTGCACACCAGCGCCGGCAATTTCATCCTCACGCTGTACGAGAAGCGCGTGGCCGAGAAGGACTTGCCGTTCTTCCTTGCGCTGATGGAGCATCTGGCCGCCCGCGGCCTCACCTGTCCGCAGCCGGTGAAGAACAGACAAGGCGGCATGCTCGGCAGGCTCGCCGGCCGCCCGGCGGCAATCGTCACCTTCCTCGACGGCCTCTGGATGCGCCGCCCGACCGCCGCCCATTGCGCGGCGGTCGGCGAGGCGCTCGCCCGTCTGCATCTTGCCGGCAAAGACTTTCCGATGAAGCGCGCCAACGCGCTCGGGATGACAAGCTGGCGGGGTCTTTATGAGCACGCGAAAGTCCGCGGCGACAGCGTGCGCGAAGGGCTGTGCGCGGAGATCGCCAAGGAGCTCGGCGCGCTGGAGAAGAGCTGGCCCGCGCGATCTGCCCGAAGGCGTCATCCACGCCGATCTGTTTCCCGACAACGTGTTCTTCCTCGGCGAGGAGCTATCGGGGCTGATCGACTTTTATTTCGCTTGCATCGACACGCTCGCCTTCGATGTCGCGGTCTGCCTCAATGCCTGGTGCTTCGAGCCGGATCATTCCTACAACGTCACCAAAGGCCGCGCGTTGCTCTATGCCTACGGCAAGGTGCGCGACTGGTCGGCGCAGGAGCGCGCGGCGCTGCCGGTGCTGGCGCGCGGCGCGGCCATGCGCTTTCTGCTCACAAGGCTGGTCGATTGGCTGGCGGTGCCGGACGGCGCGCTGGTCAAGCCGAAGGACCCGCTGGAATATTACCGCAAGCTGCGCTTCCACCAGTCGGTCAAGAGCGCGCAGGATTACGGTCTATGAGCGAGCAGCGCGTCACCATCCACACCGACGGCGCCTGCTCGGGCAATCCGGGGCCGGGCGGCTGGGGCGCGATTCTTAGCTTCGGCGACCACGAAAAAGAATTGATGGGCGGCGAGGCCCACACCACCAACAACCGCATGGAATTGACCGCGGCCATCTCGGCACTGGAGACGCTCAAGCGCTCCTGCGCGGTCGACCTCTACACCGACAGCGAATACGTGAAGAACGGCATCACCAGCTGGATCAACGGCTGGAAGCGCAATGGCTGGCGCACGGCGGATAAGAAGCCGGTGAAGAACGTCGATCTGTGGAAACGGCTCGATGCCGCGCTCGCCAGCCACACGGTGCATTGGCACTGGGTGAAGGGCCACGCCGGCCACGCCATGAACGAACGCGCAGACGAATTGGCCCGCACGGGGTTGATCGCCGCGCGGGCCGGCGCCAAAGGCGCGATGAAGACGACGTGACCGCTAGATCTGCGCGAGCAGCGCCTGCCCGCCGGAGATGTCGCACTTGCCGGGCGCGTCCTCGATGTTGAGCTTCTTCACCGTGCCGTCCTCGACCAGCATCGAATAGCGCTTGGAGCGGGTGCCGAGGCCGTTGCCGGCGCCGTCGAAATCCATGCCGATCGCCTTGGCGAATTCGCCGTTGCCGTCGGCGAGGAAATCGATCTTGCCTTCGGCGCCGGTCGCTTTCTTCCAGGCGTCCATCACGAACGCGTCGTTGACGCCGGTCACCGCGATGGTGTCGACGCCCTTCGCCTTGAACGCGGCGGCGTTGTTGAGAAAGCTCGGGATGTGCAGGTTGTTGCAGGTGGGCGTGAAGGCGCCGGGCACCGCGAACAGGGCGACCTTCTTGCCCTTGAAGATGTCGTCCGTGGTCTTCGGCTTGTTGGGCCCTTCCGCGGTCATCACGCGGAACGTCGCATTGGGCAATTTGTCGCCGACCTTGATGGGCATGGTGTCCTCTCGCGCTGTTTCTGGTTTCTACTCGCCGCGCAAAATAGCGCAGCCGGCGGATTAGTCGAGATGGGTGGCGACCTCGATGGCGCGGCCACCCTCGACCACGGTGAAGGTCAGGTCGAATTGGCCTTTGGGATCGACCCCGGGCGGCAGGCCGTCGAGTTCGAAGCCGAATTGGCGGTGGCCGTCCGGCGCGCCCGGCGCGGGTTTCGGGATGGGCAGCGCCCACTCCGGCGTCGGGCCCTCGACGAAAATCTCGACCGGCGCGCCGGCCGGCGCCTTGAGGTCGACCATGACGAGGGGCTTGGCGGCATTATTGACGCGCCGCACGATCAGACCGATTTGTGCGGCGGCGACCTTCTGCGGCACCCGCGCTTCGGCGTCACGCAGCGTCGCGTCCTGCGCGCTGTCGCCGGTTGCGAGCGCAAGCGCGGCGCTGCCTTGCGCCGGAACGCACAGCTTCTCGCAGACCGCATAGTCGAGCTTGAGGTGGAGCGTCACCGGCTTGCCCGCTTGCTTGGGCGTCACCTGCACCGGAAAGGTCACGCTGTCCTTGTAGCCGAGCGAATTGCCGGCCTCGTCGGTGAACAGATGCGGCGCCGGGTAGAGCACCTTTGCGCTCTTGAGATTGTCCGAGCCCGAGAAATCGAAACGCGGCGGCACGCCCGAATCGCCCGGATAGCGCCAATAGGTTTTCCAGCCCGGCTGCAATTTGATCTCGACGCCGGCGCGCAGCGGCGCGGCGGCCTTGTTGCTGCCGGCGATCAGCCGAATCGCCGAGCGGCTGTCCTCGCTCCAGGGCGATGCGTCATCGGCGCGCGCGGGCGCGGCAAGCATTGTGGCGATGCTGCAGGCGGCGGCCGCGGCCGATAATGTCCTGCCGATGTTTTTCATGCCGCCCGTCTAGATGGTAAAGCCGTGCCGCGCCACTGAATTCATTGTGAGCAGCGCCTGACCAAGCCGAAGGCAGCACAGCGATTTCGCCACAATTAGCCGCTTGAATAATGACAGTGGGTGAATGAACTTTCTACACTTTGCGTCGTTTTCAAATAAGGACCGATTGGGTAATCTTTCGTCATGAAGCTTCCCCGCAAAAAGTCCGAGCCGGCGTCGGCGCGCGGTTATCTCGACGGCCAGATGCTGATCGCCATGCCGGCGATGAACGACGAACGCTTTACGCGCTCGGTGATCTACGTCTGCGCGCATTCGAGCGAAGGCGCCATGGGCATTGTCGTCAACCAGCGCGCCGGCAACATCAAATTCCCCGACCTGCTGGTGCAGCTCGAAGTCATCCCGGCGACCGAGCGCATCCAGCTGCCGACGACGGCCGAAGGCGTCAAGGTGCTCAAAGGCGGTCCGGTCGAAACCGGCCGCGGCTTCGTGCTGCATTCGGCCGACTACTTCATCGAGAACTCGACGCTGCCGATCGACGAGGGCATTTGCCTCACCGCGACGCTCGACATCTTGAAGGCGATCGCGCGCGGCAAGGGTCCGTCGAGCGCCATCCTCGCGCTCGGCTATGCCGGCTGGGCGCCCGGGCAGCTCGAGACATGAAATCCAGGCAGAACGGCTGGCTGCACTGCGCCGCCGATCCGGAATTGATCTTCGGTCCCGACATCGACGCCAAATACGAAAAGGCGCTGCGCAAGATCGGCATCGATCTGGGCCAGCTGTCGAGCGAATCCGGCCACGCCTGAAAAATCTTAGCGCGCCGCTTCCAGGTGCTCGTGCGTGAGCAGGCCGCTCGCCGCCTGCGCGCTCATCGGCTCGCCGAAGGCGAAGCCCTGCGCGTATTCGCAGCCCATCTGATAGAGCTCGACCGCGTCGCTGTCGGTCTCGGCGCCTTCCGCCACCACTTCCATGCCGAGATCGTGCGCCAGCGCGATGATCGAGCGCAGGATCACCGGCCGCGTGCCGCGCGACCCGGTGCGCACGAAGGACTGGTCGATCTTGATGGTGTCGAAGGGGAAGCGCTGCAGATAGGCGAGCGATGAGTGGCCGGTGCCGAAATCGTCGAGCGAGAGACCGGCGCCCAGCTCCTTGATGCGGGTGAGCATCTGCGCGGCGTGCTCGGGATTTTCCATCACCAGCGACTCGGTGATCTCCAATTTGAAGCTGCCGCGCGCCACCGCCGAGCGCGCCAGCACGCTGCGCAGGTCCTGGATCAGATCGTGGCGCAGCAATTGCCGCGACGACACGTTGACGCTGGCGAAAATCGGTTCGCGCCCGCGATTGGCGGCTTGCCAGGTGGCGAGCTGGCGCGCGGTGCGGTCGAGCATGAACAGGCCGAGGTCGACGATCAGGCCGATCTCCTCGGCGATGGAGATGAATTCCGCCGGCGACAGCCGCCCCATCTTGGGGTGATCCCAGCGCGCCAGCGCCTCGAAGCCGGCGATGGCGCGGTCTTCCAGCCGCACGATCGGCTGATAGAGCACCTTGATCTCCTCGCGCTCGATGGCGCGGCGCAATTCCGATTCCATCGTCAGCCGGTCGGTCTTGCGCGAGCGCATGGCCGGCTTGAAGATTTCGATGCGGTCGCCGCCGATGCGCTTGGCGTGATACATCGCCAGTTCGGCGTCCTTGAGCACCTCCTCGGTGCGGTGCGGCTGCTGCTCGGCGAGCGCCAGGCCGATCGAGGCGGTCAGGAAGATTTCGCGGTCGTTGAAGGCGATCGGCGCGCGCAGCGTGCGCCGCAGCGTCTCGGTGAAGGCGACGATGCGCGCCGGTTCCTTCTCCGACAGCAGGATGAGCGCGAACTGGTCGCCGCCGAGCCGCGCCAGCGTGTCCTGCGGCTTGAGCAGGCGGGCGAGCCGGCGCGCGATGGTGAGCAGCACGGAATTGCCGACCGCGATGCCGACCGAATCGTTGACCTGCTTGAAGCGGTCGAGATCGATCACCAGCACCGACGGCCTGATCTGCGGATCGGAGCGGGCATAGGCGAAGGCCGCTTCCATGCGGTCGAGGAACAGTTCGCGGTTGGGCAGGCCGGTGAGATTGTCGTGCACCGCGTCGAACAGCAGCCGCTCCTCGGCCTTCTTGAAGTCGTTGACGTCGGTGAGCGTGCCGACCAGCCGCACCACTTCGCCGTCGGAGCCGACCACCGGCCGCGCCTTCAGCGTGAACCAGAGATAATTGCCGTCGTCGGCGCGCAGGCGGAAATCCTGGGTGAGGCGGCCGCGCCGCTGCTCGACCGCGTTGTCGAGCGAGGCGCGGAAGCGGTCGCGGTCGAGCGGATGCAGCACGTCGAGCCAGCTCGCGGCCGGGCCTTCCAGCGTGCCGCGCTTCAAGCCCAGAATGTGCTCGGTTTCCGGGCTGGTGAACACTTTGTCGGCGGACACGTCCCAATCCCAGATCATGTCGCCGGCGCCGGTCAGCGCGAGCGCGCGCCGCTCGACGTCCGACACGATGCCGTGCGTGATGCCGCCGGCGAAGGCGTGCTGCATCACCGTAAATCCGATCAGCATCACGATCAGCACCAGGCCGCCGAGCAGCGCCGGGCCGATGATGTCGTTGGTGACGACGCCGGTGACGGCGAGGCCGGCGCCCGAGGTCCACACCACCAGCAGCAGCCAGGTCGGGATCAGCAGCACCGCGCGGTCGAAGCCGTGGGTCGAGAGATAGATCACCAGCGCCAGCCCGAACACCGCGATCAGCGCCAGCGACATGCGCGCGATGCCGGAGGCGATCGCCGGATCGAACACCGCGACGCCGATCAGCGCGGCGAGCGCGACCAGCCAGGCGATGGTGATGTGGGCATAGCGCACGTGCCAGCGCGACAAGTTCAAGTAGGCGAACAGGAACACCAGCAGCGTCGCCGACAGGATCGCCTCGCCGCAGGCGCGCCAGACGCGCTCGGCGCCGGCCGACATGTCGAACACCTTGCCCCAGAAGCCGAAGTCGATGCCGATATAGATCAGCACCGCCCAGCCGAGCGCCGCGGCGGCCGGGAACATGATCGAGCCTTTGACCACGAACAGGATGGTGAGGAACAGCGCGAGCAGACCGGCGATGCCGATGACGATGCCGTAATAGAGCGTGAACGAGTTGACCTTGTCCTTGTAGGCGTCCGGCTCCCACAGATAGATCTGCGGCAGCTTGTCGGTGCGCAGCTCGGCGACCAGCGTGATGACGGTGCCGGGATCGAGCGTGATGCGGAAAATGTCGGAGCTGGTGCTTTCCTGCCGCACCGGCCGGTCGCCCGACGACGGCGTGATGGCGGCGATGCGCGACAGGCCGAGGTCGGGCCAGAACAGGCCGGAGCCGACCATGCGGTAATGCGGCACGACGATCAGCCGGTCGATCTGCTCGTCGCTGTTATTGGTGAGCGCGAACACCGCCCAGTTGGTGTTGCCCTCGCGCGCGCGCACCTCGATGCGGCGCACGATGCCGTCGGGTCCCGGCGCGGTGGAAACCTGGATGCGGTCGGTCTCGGTCTTCAAGACCTCGGTGGCGGCGGTGAGATCGATGGCGGAGGCGTCGAGCCGCACATTGACGGCTTCGACCGCGCGCGCAGGCGTCGACCGCCAGCGCGAGCAGCATCAATGCAGCGGCGGTCAGCCACCGTGCCACGATCAAATTGAAACCCCCAGCGCGTCCCCGCGCGCGAAAATCCGCAAGCAACATGCTCCCATTTGGCCCGTGATTGCGCCGATTTCGCGGCTCCAACGGGTAGAATAACATTCGTGCCGTCAAACGGTTAGCACGATTTTTCCGATGTGGGCGCTCGATTCCATCAGCGCGTGGGCCTTGGCCGCGTCACGCAGCGCAAACGTCTTGTAGATGATCGGCTTCGCCTTGCCCTTGGCGAACAGCGGCAGCACCTTCTCGGTAATCGCCTTGGCGATCGCGCCCTTGTCGGCAACCGAGCGCGAACGCAGCGTCGAGCCGGTGTGGTGCAGGCGCTTGAGCATCAGCCGCATGAAATTCACTTCCGCCTTCGGCCCGCCCTGGAACGCGATCTGCACGATGCGTCCCTCGACGGCGGCCGCTTCGTAATTGCGGCCGATGTAATCGCCGCCCACCATGTCGAGTATAAGCTCGGCGCCCTTGTCGTTCGTGGCCGCTTTGGTCGCCGCCACGAAGTCCTCGGTCTTATAGTTAATGGCGACGTCGGCGCCGAGCTTGCGGCAGGCCTCGCATTTTTCCGCGGATCCCGCGGTGGTGACGACGCGGGCGCCGAATTCCTTGGCCAGCATGATGGCGGTGGTGCCGATGCCGGAGGTGCCGCCATGCACCAGCAGCGTTTCGCCTTTCTGCAAGGCGCCGCGCTCGAACACGTTGTGCCAGACCGTGAAGAAGGTTTCCGGCACGGCGGCGGCTTCGATCATCGACAGGCCGCCGACCGGCAGTGCGTGGCTCTCATGCGCGAGCGCGTATTCGGCGTAGCCGCCGCCGATGACGAGCGCCATGACCTTGTCGCCGATCTTCCAGCGCTTGGCACTCGGGGCCGAGCGCGACGACTTCGCCGGCGATCTCGAGGCCCGGAATATCGGGCGCGCCGGGCGGCGGCGGGTAGTTGCCCTGGCGTTGCATGACGTCGGGCCGGTTGACGCCGGCGGCGGCGACCTTCACCAGGATTTCGCCGGCGCCGGGCTTGGGCACCGGGCGCTCTTCCGGCACCAGCGCGTCGGGTCCGCCGGGCGTCTTGATGCCGATTGCGGTCATGCGGGTCGGGAGCTCGGCCATCGGTTCCTCGCGCGTTTCTTGTGGGACGGGACGGTTCTAGGCGGGTGGTCCGGGTGTGACAACCCGTGGCGGCGGCGCTAAATTTCGGCCATTGGAGGCGTGCCATGGCGGCGATCGACGACGACGACAAGCCGAAGAAGAAAGTCGCGCACGAGATCGGGCAGGATCTGAGCCTGTTCTCGGTCGATGAGCTTGCCGCGCGGGTCCAGCTCATGCGCGACGAGATCGCGCGGCTGGAAGCCGACATGACGCAAAAGCGCGCCAAGCGCGCGGCCGCCGATCAGTTCTTCAAGCGGTAAGCCGGTAGCTCAGCGTTAGCAAAATTCCTTGGCTTCGCCGCAATTCGGTAAGGTGTCGTTAAGCTTTCTCGACCATTACTGTGCGCGTCCATCTTCATGGACATTGAGTGGCTCCTGTCCACTCTGTTTGACGCCTCCCTGTTATCACCTCGAGCCGCCGGCAACGGCGGCTCCTTTTTTTGTGCCATTTCGGGGCAGCTGTCACAAAGCCGCGCATTTCCAGCGCGCTTAAGCTTGCCCGGCAACTATGTCTTGAACTTCGCCTGGACGAACGGGGCCGGGCGCGCCATGCTTACCCATTCGTTACGGGGCGGGCCAGACAGTAGATTGGTGAGGCGTAGCGTTATGTCCGAGAAATCCCAGTTCAGCGACGCGCAGCCGGTGTCATTCGGCGAGCGGCTGGCCAATTCGCAAGCCTTTGCCGACCTGTTCCGCGACGGTATGGCGCTGGTCGAAGAGACCGCGACCTATCTCGACGGTCCCGGCCGCGCCGAATCCAAGACGCTCGCGCGCGCAGGCGCCTTGGCCTACGCCACCGAAAGCATGCGGCTCACCACGCGGCTGATGCAGCTTGCCTCCTGGCTGCTGCTGCACCGCGCGGTCAAGGAAGGCGAGATGTCGCTTTCCCAGGCCAACAAGGAAAAGACCAAGGTCAAGCTGTCGGCCAGCGATCATCACGATCCCAACAACATCGAGTTGCTGCCGGAAACGCTGCGCGCGCTGATCGAGCGCTCGCAGAAACTGCACGGCAAAGTGCGCCGGCTCGACACCAACATCCACAATCCGGTGCCCGTGACCGAGCGGCCGCTTGCCGCCAATCCGGTCGAGCGCCAGCTCGGCCTGTTGAAGGCGGCCTTCGGCGCGGAAAGCATCTAAGCCGCAACCGAGCGCGCTCAAATAAAAACCCCCGCGCAGGCGGGGGTTTTGCATTTCAGGCGTTTGCGGCCGGCTTACTTCTTCTTCTCGTCTTTGCCTTTGTCGTTCCTTGAGGAAGCCGGAGAACTTCTTCTGGAAGCGCGACAGACGGCCGCCGCGGTCGAGCAGCTGCTGCTGGCCGCCGGTCCAGGCCGGGTGCGACTTGGGGTCGATGTCGAGATGCATGACATCGCCCTCCTTGCCCCAGGTGGAGCGGGTGGTGAATTCGCTGCCGTCGGTCATCACCACCTTGATGGTGTGATAATTGGGATGGATATCGGATTTCATGGCCTTGTCCCGGGGCGCGTCAGCGCCGCAATTGCATTGGATTTGGCGGCTCTATACAGGAGGCGGGCAGGGGCGGCAAGCCGGCGCTGAAGTCGGGAAAAGTTGAATGAATCGGTTGGAATTCCGGGCGGCCGGGTCGCTGGCGGCGGTCTTCTCGGTCAGGCTGCTGGGCCTGTTCATGATCTATCCGGTGTTTGCGGACTATGCCCGCGACCTGTCCGGCGCCAGCCCCTATCTGATCGGCGAGGCGCTCGGCATCTACGGGCTCACCCAAGGCCTGCTGCAGATCCCCTTCGGCCTCCTGTCCGACAGGCTCGGGCGCAAGAGCATGATCGTGTTCGGGCTGATCCTGTTCGGCATCGGCAGCGCGGTGGCGGCGATGTCGCACACGATCGGCGGCGTCATCGTCGGCCGCGCGCTGCAGGGCGCCGGCGCCATCGGCTCGGTGATCCTCGCCATGGTGGCCGATCTGACGGCGGAGGAAAACCGCACCAAGGCCATGGCCATGGTCGGCATCACCATCGGCGCCTCCTTCATGGTCGCGCTGGTGGCGGGCCCGATCGCCGCGCATTTTATCGGCGTCAACGGCATCTTCTGGCTGATGGTCGGGCTCGCCGCGGCCGGCATCGCGATCACGCAATTCGTCGTGCCGACGCCGCGGCTCAGCTTCCATCGCGACGCCGAGACCGTGCCGGCCTTGATCGGCGCGGTGCTGCGCAACAAGGAGCTGCTGCGGCTCGATCTCGGCATCTTCGCGCTGCACGCCATGCTGACCGCGAGCTTCCTGCTGGTGCCCGGCCTGCTGCGCGCGACGCTCGGCATCTCGAGCAACAACGACTGGATGGTCTATCTGCCGGTGCTGCTGGTTTCGATCGCGGTGATGGTGCCGGCGATCATCATCGCCGAGAAGTACCGCCACATGAAGGCGGTGTTCGTGTGCGCGGTGGCGGCGCTGGTCGCGAGCCAGATCATGCTCGCGCTCGGCGCCGGCGATCTCAAAATGCTGCTGGCCGGGCTCGTCGTGTTCTTCTCGGCCTTCAACGTGATGGAGGCGAGCCTGCCCTCGCTCATCACCAAGGTGGCGCCGCCCGACGCCAAGGGCACGGCCATGGGGCTTTATTCGAGCCTGCAGTTTCTCGGCATCTTCGCCGGCGGCGTGGTCGGCGGCTTCGTCAATCAGCACGCGGGCAGCGCCGGCGTGTTCGCGCTGACGACGGCGCTGGCGCTCGCCTGGCTGTTTGCCGCCGCCACCATGGCGCAGCCGAGTTACCTCACCACGCGCGTGGTGCCGACGGGAAACGTGCAGGCCGCCGATGCCGAGCGGCTGGCCGGCCGGCTGCGGCGGCTGCCGGGCGTCGTCGAGGCGGTGGTGATCGCCGAGGAGAAGCTCGCTTATCTGAAGGTCGACTCGAAAACCTTCGACGCCGTGCAGGCGGCGGCGGTGGCGGGCGCGGCCTAGCTCCGCCAGCTCATCTTGTTCACCGGCTATCCCCGACACCGGGTTCTTGTCTTCGCCGGCGTAAGCAAAGCCGTGCTTCTCGTAGAAGCGGATGGCGCGGGCGTTGTCCTTGTTGACCAGCAGATCGAGGCCGCGCGGCGACAGGCGCTTGGCCTCATCGAGCAGCGCGAGCGCAACGCCCGAGCCCCAGGCTTCCGGCGCCACCACGATCTGATCGAGATACATGGTCTTCGGATCGACGGTGACGAAACCGATCAGCGCGCCGTTCTGCACGGCCACCGTGATGTGCGCGACCGGCACCAGCTCCTGCCGCCAGCGCTCGCGCCACCAGGCAACGCGCGCGTTGAAATCGATGTGCGGATAATGCTGCGCCCAGGTGCGCCGCCACAGCTCGATCGCCGCGTCCTCGTCGGCGGCGGCGTAGGGGCGGAGGGTGAGGGCTTGCCCGCTCACCGCTCGGTCAGCTTGAACTCGATGCGGCGGTTCTTGCGGTAGGCGTCCTCGGTCGTGGCGGTGTCGATCGGCTGGAATTCGCCGAAGCCCGCCGCCACCAGCCGTTTGGGCTGCACGCCCTTGCTGATCAGATATTGCACCACCGAGATCGCGCGCGCCGCCGACAGGTCCCAGTTCGACTTGAACTGGCCGCCGGTCCCGGTCGGGCGCACGTCGGTGTGGCCGTCGACGCGCAGCACCCACTGGATATCGGCCGGGATCTGGCCTTCGAGCTGGGTGAGCGCGCTCGCCACTTTGTCCATCTCGCTGCGGCCTTCGGGCTTCAAGTCGGCCTTGCCGGTGTCGAAGAACACCTCCGACTGCAGCACGAAGCGGTCGCCGACGATGCGCATGTCGGGCCGGTTGCCGAGGATCTCGCGCAGCTTGCCGAAGAAGTCGGAGCGGTACTTGGTCAGCTGCTGCACCTTCTCCGCCAGCGCCACGTTGAGACGCTGGCCGAGGTCGGCGATTTGGGTCTGCGAGTCCTTGACGTTCTTCTCGGAGGCATCGAGCGCCTGCTCGAGCGCGGCGAGCTGGCGGCGCAGCGCGGCGATCTGCTGGTTGAGGATTTCGACTTGCGACAGCGCCTTGGCGGAGAGCTTCTTCTCGCCCTCGAGCTCGCTCGAGAGTTCGCTGGCCTTGCCCTGCGCGGCGGCGATGCCGGCGCCGGCGCTGTCGGCCTGGCTCTTGTATTTGTCGCGGTCGCTTTCGGCGCCGGCGAGGCTCGCGCGCAAGGTGGCGAGCTGGTTCTCCAGATCGGCCTTGCCGGTCTTCTCCATCGACAGCAGGCTGGTGAGCTGCGCGATCTGCGCGTTCAACTGCTGCAGCGCGGTGTCCTTGCCGGCGACTTCCTGCTGCAGATAGAACTGCACCACCACGAACACGGTGAGCAGGAAGATGATGCCGAGGATCAGCGTCGACAGCGCGTCGACGAAGCCCGGCCAGTAATTCATGCCGGTTTCGCCGCGGCGCGACTTTGCAAGAGCCATCGCGAACTACCGGTTGACGTTCTCGCGCACCATGATCTCCAGCAGCCGCTTGATCTCGCGATTCTGCTCGGCCTGGCTGTCGACCCAGTCGCGGATCATCTGCTGCTCGGTGCGCATGTGATGCACGAGGCCCTGGATGGCCTCGGCCAGATTGGACATGGCGGCGGAGGCGGCCTTTGAGCCGCCGGCCTCGTTGACGGCGTCGCGCAGCCGCTCGATGGCGCCGCGCACTTCGCCGCCGCCGCCGGCCGCGACGATCGGCTCGGCCGCGTGGTCGTAGACCGTGGTGGAGAGCCAGTCCTCGAGCTCGGTGTAGAAGCGGTTCTGCGCCTGGCTCGATTGCAGATCGAGGAAGCCGAGCACCAGCGAGCCGGCCAAGCCGAACAGCGAGGAGGAGAACGAAATGCCCATGCCGCCGAGCGGGGCGGCGAGGCCCTCGCGCAGCGAGTCGAACATGGTGCCGGCATCGCCGCCGGTCTTGAGGCCCTGGATGACATTGCCGACCGAGCTCACGGTTTCGATCAGGCCCCAGAAGGTGCCGAGCAGGCCGAGGAACACCAGCAGGCCGGTCATGTAGCGCGAGATGTCGCGCGCCTCGTCGAGGCGGGTGGCGATCGAGTCGAGAATGCCGCGCAACATTTGCGATGAGATCGCCATGCGGCCGACGCGCGATCCGAGGATGGCCGCCATCGGCGCCAGCAGCACCGGCGGCCGCTCGACCGCGAGGCCGGGATCGGCCAGGCGGAAATTGTTGACCCAGGCGATTTCCGGATAGAGCCGCAGCACCTGCCGGTACGCCAGGATCACGCCGATCGCCTCGACGCCGATGATCAGCGCGTTCAGGCCCGGATTGGACATGAAGGCCACTTCGATCTGCTTGTGCAGCAGGAAAGCGACCAGGCCGACCAGCACGACGAACACCAGCATCCGGAACAGGAAGATGCGGGGGCTGGAGAGTTTGAGCGGATCGAGGTCTTTTGCCATGGCCTTGAAGGCTGTTCAATGTCGTGCGTCTAAAGTTAATGCCGTGGCCTGCCGCAATATGACACAGACCCATGACAACGAGAAAGCAATCGTGCCGGAACCTTAAAACCTAAAGCGGCTGAATGAGTTGAAATTACGTCAGGGCTACGCGCTAGCCGCCGGCCTGCTTGAGCACGCGCACGACCTCTTTCTGGATGGCCTCGTTGCCGGCCACGATATGGCCCTTGGTCAGCATGTCGTCGCCGCCCTCGCAGTCGGTCACGAAGCCGCCGGCCTCGCGCACCAGGATTAACCCTGCCGCGATGTCCCAGGGCTTGATGTTGCGCTCCCAGTAGCCGTCGAGCCGTCCGGCCGCCACCCAGGCCAGGTCGAGCGCGGCCGCGCCGAAGCGGCGCAGGCCGGCGACCTCGGGCTGCATGGCGCCGATCTCCCTGGTGCCGAGCTCGAGCTCGCCGCGGCCGCGATGCGGCAGCCCGCAGGCGATCACGGCGTCGGCCAGCGTCTTGCGGGCGGCGACGCGGATGCGCCCCTCGTTGAGGAAGGCGCCCTTGCCGCGCTCGGCCATGAACATCTCGTCGGTGGCCGGATTGTAGACGAGGCCGGCCACCATCGTGCCCTCGCGCTCGAGCGCGATCGAAATGGCGAATTGCGGGATGCCGTGCAGGAAATTGGTGGTGCCGTCGAGCGGATCGACGATCCAGGTATGGCTCTTGTCGGCGCCCTCGCGGCGGCCGCCTTCCTCGCCGAGGAAGCCGTAGCCCGGCCGCGCCTTGGTGAGCTCCTGATAGAGCGTCTCCTCGGCGCGGCGGTCGGCGGCGGTGACGAAATTGGCCGGGCCCTTGAGCGAGACCTGCAATTTTTCCAGTTCGCCGAAATCGCGCTTGAGCGCGCGCGCGGCCTTGCGCGCGGCGGCGATCATCACGTTGAGGAGGGCGGAGCGGAGCATTGCGCGCGGGGTGTGCCCGCGCTGCAGGGCTACGTCAAGAGCGCGGCGCCGTGGTCGACAGCCACTTGTCGGCCTCTTTCTGCGCGGCGTCGCGCACGTTCGGCCGGCTGCTTGGAGGCGAACAAGTCGAGCTCGGGATCGCTGGCGCCCGCGGCCTTCGAGATGATGTGCCACTTGATGGCCTCGGTCGCATTGGCGGGCATGCCGCGCCCGGCCATCAACACGCGCGCCAGCCGGTTCTGCGCGATCGCGCTGCCGCGATTGGCGGCCTTCTGCAGCAGTTGCGCGGCGCCGGTTTCGTTCTTCGGCACGCCGGTGCCGTTGAACTCGGCGATGGCGTATTCGACCATGGCGTCGACATTGCCGCGAGATCGAGGCCAGCCCCATCAGCTGCATCGCCTTGTTGATGTCCTTGTCGACGCCGCGGCCGTCTTTGTACATGGTGGCGAGCGCGTATTGCGCTTCCGGATTGCCGGCGTCGGAAGCCGCGCGAAACAGTTCGGCGGCGCGCTTGAAATCCTGCGGGAACTGCTGGCCCTGCAGATAGAGCAGGCCGAGATCGTATTCGGCCGCCGGGTGGCCGAGCTTGGCGGCCTCGCTCAACAGATGCGCGGCTTCGTCCGGGTTTTTTGGGCCGACGCGGCCTTCGAAATTGAACATGGCGAGCGCGAACATGGCGTTGCGGTCGCCTTTGCTGGCGGCGAGCTTGTACCAATCCGCGGCCTTCGCATCGTCGCGCGGCACGCCGAGCCCCTGCGCGTAGAGCTCGCCGAGCAAGGTCATGGCGACGGGATCGTTCTGCTGTGCGCGCTTGGACGCTTCGGAGAGCGCGGTCAGATAGTAGCCGCGCTGATAGGCGCCGAAGGCAAGATCGGTGTTGCCGCTGTCCGCCGCGGCCGGCGTGGCGGCGGAGCGGGCGGCGATTTCTGCGCCGGCTGCGCCAAAGCCTGCGCGCCGAACGTGACGGTGGCGAGCGCGATCAGCAAACGCAGCGTCGTGCTCATGCCGCGGTCTCCGGCAGGCGCAGGTGAGAGGCGGCCTCGGCCACGCATGCGCGCGGCGTCGCGCCAGAGCCAATCGCCGAGCGCGATGAAATCGGCGCCGGCTTTCACCAGCGGCGCGACCTCGTCCGCTGACGCGGCATAGCCGACGCAGGGGATCTCGAACACCTCCGCCCACCAGGCGATGCGGTCTTCGATCGCGGCGAAGGACGGCCGCGCGCCCGCGGCGTCCGGCTCGCCGAACATGACGTAGTCGGCGCCGGCCTCGGCGGCGGTCATGGCGTCGTCGCGGCTCTCAAGGCCGCCGCAGCCGGCGATGCGGTCCGGCTTGAGCCGATCGATCGCGTCGGTCAATGCAGCGAGCCCGGTCAGGTGCGCGCCGTCGGCGCCCGCGCGCGCGACCAGCTCGACATGGCCGTCGAGCAGCAGCGCCGCGCCTTTGTCCTGCACGACGGGACCGAGCGCCTTGGCGCAGTTGATCAGGCTGCGCTCGTCGCCGTCGGCCAGGCGCAGCAGCACGGCCGCGACGTCGCCGGCCGCCAGCGCCTCGGCGAGGCTCGCGGCAAACGCACCCGTCTCCGCCACCGGCGGCGTGATCAGGTAAAGGCGCGGGGCCGGGCGGGGCTCGGCTTTTTTCGGACGCGGCTCATAGCGTGCTCATGGCAAACGCCATGGTAGCGCAATCGGGCGGAAGATTGACAAGTGGGATCGTCAGCGCGCGAACAAAGCGAGTTCGCGCTTAACGTCGGCGAGCGCGCTTGGCCAATCGCCGATCCGGGGCTGCCGGAAAAGCCGCGCGCTCGGATACCAGGGGCTGTCGGCGCGGTCCTTGAGCCAGCGCCAGTCGCCAATGGCCGGCAGCAGCAGCCAGAGCGGCTTGCCCATGGCCCCGGTGAGATGCGCGACCGCGGTGTCGACCGCGATCACCAGGTCGAGGGCGGCGATCGCCGCCGCGGTGTCGGCGAAATCGGCGAGCGCGTCGTCGAGGCGGACGAGGGGCGCTGCGGCAAGCGCCGCGCGGTCGGCCTCGCGATAGTCCTTTTGCAGGCTCACGAATGTGACGCCCGGCGTCTGCAGCAGCGGCGCAAGCAGCGTCAGCGGGATGCTGCGGTTGCGGTCGTTCTTGTGCGTCGGCTTGCCCGACCAGACCAGGCCGACGCGCGGCGCTTTCGTCCCCGCCAGTCGCGCGCGCCATTGCTCCAACCGTTCGGCCGGCGCGTGCAGATAGGGCACCGGCGCCGGGATCGTCTCGAGCGTGGTGCCGAAGGCGAGCGGCAGGCTCATCAGCGGGCAATGCACATCGAACGGCGGCAGCGGCTCGCCGCGCCGCACGATGGCCGTGACGCCGTCGATGCGGCCGATCAGCGGCTTGAGGTCATCGGGGATTTCCAGCACCACCTTGCCGCCTTTGGCGACGACCATCGGCAGATAGCGGATGAACTGGATGATGTCGCCGTAGCCCTGCTCGGCGTGCAGCAGGATCGTCCTGCCGTGCAAATCCTCGCCGCGCCATTGCGGCTGCGCGAAGCCGCGCGGCTTGAGTTCGCTGTCGCGCTTCCAGCGCCATTCATAGTCCGGCCAGCCGCGCGCGAAATCGCCGAGCGCGAGCAAGCTGAGGCCCCGGTTCCAGTGCGCCTCGGCGAGCTGCGGGCTGAGCACGATGGCCGCGTCGAAGCTGGCGATCGCCTCGTGGTCGCGGCCGAGAAAATGCAAGGCATTGCCGCGGTTGACCAGCGCATCGGCGAAGTCCGGCTTGAGCGCGAGTGCGCGTTCGTAATCGGCCAGCGCGTCGTCGATGCGATTGAGCTCGAGCTAGCGCATTGCCGCGGTTGTTGTGCGCCTCGGCATAATCGGGCGAGAGTGCCAATGCGCGGCCGAAGGCGGCGAGCGCCTCGTCGTGGCGGCCCAACTCGCGCAGCGCGTTGCCGCGGTTGTTGTGGATCGGCGCGGCGTCGTCGCGCAGCATCGCGGCGCGGTCGTAATCGGCGAGCGCCGCGGCGAAAGACTGCAACGCGTAATGCGCGTTGCCACGCATGTTGAACGTGTCGGCATTGCCGGGGGCGAGCGCCAGCGCCAGATCGAAACTCGCCAACGCCTCGCGCGCGCGACCCAGCCGCTGCAAGAGCTGCGCGCGATTGAGCAGCGCGGCAGGGTAGTTGGGGCGCAACGCAATGGCCTGCGCGTAGCTCGTCAGCGCGTCTTCAAAACGCGTCAGCGCGGCGAGCGCATTGCCGCGATTATAAAGCGCCTCGGCGTAGTCCGGCTTGAGCGCCAGCGCGCGCTCGTAGCTCGCCAGCGCCTCCTCGTGGCGGCCGAGCGCCGCCAGCACCAGTCCGTAATTGGCGTGCGCCGCCGCCACCCGCGCATTGGCGGCAAGCGCGGCGCCGATCAGTTCGAGCGCCTCGGCCGAGCGGCCGCGCTGCTGCATCAGCACGCCGCAGAGGTGCAGCGCGTCGAAATTTGCAGGACTGCGCGCCCAGCACTTGGCGGTAGATATCCTCCGCCGCGTCCAATTCGCCGCGCCCATGATGGGCACCGGCGCGCTGAACGAGGGCGGCGAGATCGGATTGCGGGATTTTTTTCGGAGCGGCCATCGGGGCGTTGCGTAAATGCGGAAGAGGCACGAAACGCAACGCTCACCGAATCACGCCCGCGAGGTTACGCGCTCGCGAACCCCGCGTCACGGCATCGGGATCGGCCCCATGTCCTTCGGCACCTTGTAGCCCTTCTGCACCGCCGGCCGCGCCGCGATGGTTTCATACCACCGCTTCACGTTGGGAAATTGCTTCATGTCGATGGTCTGCCACTCGAAGCGCGAGATCCACGGCCAGATCGCGATGTCGGCGATGGAATAATCGTCGGCGACGAACGGACGGCCTTCCAGCCGCGTGTTGAGCACCTTGTAGAGCCGGTGCGCCTCCTTGAGATAACGCTCCTCGGCGTAAGGCGCCTTGCCGGGATTGTATTTCACGAAGTGATGCACCTGGCCGAGCATGGGACCGGGGCCGCCCATCTGCCACATCAGCCATTCGATCGTGCGGTAGCGGCCTTCGCCCGACTTCGGCAGCAGCTTTCCCGTTTTGTCGGCGAGATAGATCAGGATGGCGCCCGACTCCATCAGCGACATGTTGTTGTCGCGGTCGACGATCGCCGGGATGCGGTTGTTGGGCGCGATCTTCAGGAATTCCGGCTTGAACTGTTCGTCCTTGGAAATGTCGATGGGGTGGACGGTGTAGGGCAGGCCGACTTCTTCCAGCATGATGGAAGCCTTGCGGCCGTTCGGAGTCGTCCAGGTGTAAAGATCGATCACGGTGAATATCCTTTGCGTTAAACGTCGTCTGGCCGGGCTTGTCCCGGCTCCACGCCTTAAGCGAGGGTAGTAAGACGCGGATGCCCGGCACAAGGCCGGGCTGACGCCTCACTTAGCGAACTTCGCCCGCTCGTCACGTGGCGCGCCGCAAGTGCTGCTATACGCCGCCTTTTTCTCCATGTCCGACTTCCACTGGCCGAGCGCGGCGAGGCTGTTCATCTTGGCGCGGTGGGCGAACGCGCGCTGCGCGGCGGCGACGTTCTCCGGCTTGCCCTTCCACGTGGTCTGCGGCGCATGCTGCAGCGCGCGGCCGTAGGAGAAGGTGAGCTTCCACGGCAGGTTGCCGCTTCTGTTCATGGCGTCGAGATGGGCGGTCGCCTGCTCGTCGCTCTGCCCGCCCGACAGGAAGGCGATGCCCGCCACCATCGCCGGCACGCAGATCTTCAGCACCGTCACGGTTTTCTCCGCGACTTCCTCGACCGAGGCCTGCTTTGCGCATTTCTTGCCGGCGATCACCATGTTCGGCTTGAGCACCATGCCTTCGAGCATCACGTGCGCGTCGAACAATTCGTTGAACACGGTTTTGAGCACGCGCTCGGTCACGCTGAAGCAGCGGTCGATGTCGTGGTCGCCGTCCATCAGCACTTCCGGCTCGACGATCGGCACGATCTGCGCCGCCTGGCAGAGCGCGGCGTAGCGCGCCAGCGCATGCGCATTGGCCTTGATGCAATTGTAGCTCGGGATGCCGGCGCCGACGTCGATCACCGCGCGCCATTTGGCGAAGCGCGCGCCCTGCTCGTAATATTTCGGCAGCCGGTCGGCGAGTTTGTCGAGGCCGGTCGTGATCAGCTCGCCGTGCGACATCGGCAGCGGCTTGGTGCCTTCGTCGACCTTGATGCCGGGGAGGGCGCCCGCCTTCTTGATCAGCTCGACCAGCGGCGTGCCGTCCTTTGCCTTCTGCCAGATGGTCTCGTCGTAGAGGATGACGCCGGAGATGTGCTTCATGCCCTCGGCCGAGCGGAACAGCATCTCGCGGTAATCGCGGCGATTGTCCTCGGTGTTCTCGGTGCCGATGGCGTCGAAACGCTTCTTGATGGTGCCGGTGGATTCGTCGGCGGCGAGAATGCCCCTGCCGGGCGCCACCATGGCCAGCGCCACTTTGTTCAATGCATCGAGATCCATTCTTCCCTCCATCGCTCCCGCGCCCCGGGACTTTTGCTCATTTTACTCTCAGCACCTCGACCCCCGGCAAGGCCTTGCCTTCCAGCCATTCCAGAAAGGCGCCGCCGGCTGTGGATACGTAAGTCAGGCGGTCGGTCACGCCGGCGGCATTGAGCGCCGCCACCGTATCGCCGCCGCCCGCAACCGTTACAAGCTTCCCGGCCTGCGTCAGTTCCGCCGCCGCTTCCGCGACTTCGACGGTGCCGGTGTCGAACGGCTCCATTTCGAAGGCGCCGAACGGGCCGTTCCAGACCAGGGTCTTTGAGCGCGCCAGCACGGAAACGGCGTATTCGATGCTGCGCGGGCCGATGTCGAGGATCATGTCGTTGTCGCCGACCGCGCCGGCATCGACCACGCGCGAGGGCGCGTTGGCCTCGAACTTTTGCGCCACCACGACATCGACCGGCAGCACGATCTCGCGCTTGGCGGCATTGGCCTCGTTCATGATCTTGCTCGCGGTCGCGGTGAGGTCTTTCTCGACCAGCGATTTGCCGACCTTGCGGCCTTGCGCCAGCAGGAACGTGTTGGCCATGGCGCCGCCGATGATCAGCACGTCGACTTTTTGCAACAGGTGGCCGAGCAGATCGAGCTTGGTGGAAATCTTGGCGCCGCCGACGATCGCCGCCAGCGGGCGCTGCGGATTGTCGAGCACCTTGGCGAAGGCTTCGAGCTCGGCCTGCAGGCTGCGCCCGGCGTAAGCCGGCAGCACATGGCCGAGGCCTTCGGTCGAGGCATGCGCGCGGTGCGCGGCGGAGAAGGCGTCGTTCACCCAGATGTCGCCGAGCTTGGCGAGCGCCGCCACGAATTGCGGATCGTTCTTTTCCTCGCCCGGATAGAAGCGCGTGTTCTCCAGGCAGATGATGTCGCCCGGCTTCATCGCCGCGACGGCGGCCTCGGCTTTCTCGCCGATGCAGTCGTCGACGAATTTCACCGGCCGCTTGATGATGCGGCCGACTTCCGCCGCCACTGTCTTGAGCGAGTCCTTCGGGTCGCGCCCCTTCGGCCGTCCGAAATGCGACAGCAAAATAACCTTGCCGCCTTTGTCGGCGATCTCGGTGATCGCGGCGGCTGCGCGCTCGATGCGCGTGGTGTCGGTGACCACGCCGTTCTCCACCGGCACGTTGAGGTCGACGCGCACCAGCACGCGCTTGCCCTTCACGTCGACGTGGTCGAGCGTACGAAACGCGGTCATAGGAAAGGTCCGGCGAAGCTAGAGCAGTTTCCCCATCGCCACGGCGGTGTCGGCCATGCGGTTGGAGAAGCCCCACTCGTTGTCGTACCAGGCCATCACGCGCACCAGCGTCCCGTTCATCACCTTGGTCTGGTCCATGTGGAAGGTGGCCGAGTGCGGGTCGTGGTTGAAATCGATCGAGACGTTGGGGTCGTTGGTATAGGCGAGGATGCCCTTGAGCTGCTGCTCGGCGGCGCGCTTGACCGCGTCGTTGATCTCTTCCTTCGTGGTCGCCTTCTTGGCGACGATCTTGAGATCGATCACCGAGACGTTGGGCGTCGGCACGCGGATGGCGACGCCGTCGAGCTTGCCCTTGAGCTCGGGCAGCACCAGGCCGATGGCCTTGGCCGCGCCCGTCGAGGTCGGGATCATCGACAGCGCCGCCGCGCGCGCCGCGGTAGAGATCCTTGTGCATGGTGTCGAGCGTCGGCTGGTCGCCGGTATAGGCGTGGATCGTCGTCATGAAGCCGGTCTCGATGCCGACGGTGTCGTTGAGCACCTTGGCGACCGGCGCCAGGCAATTGGTGGTGCAGGAGCCGTTGGAGACGACCTTGTGCTCCTTGGTCAGCTTGTCGTGGTTGACGCCGTAGACGATCGTCATGTCGGCGCCGTCGGCGGGCGCCGAGACCAGCACGCGCTTGGCGCCGGCGGTCAGATGCGCCGAGGCCTTGTCCTTGGCGGTGAACAGGCCGGTGCACTCGAGCGCGATGTCGATGCCGAGGTCCTTCCACGGCAGCTTGGAGGGATCGCGCTCGGCGGTGATCTTGATGGCGCCGTTGCCGACGCTGATGGTGTCGCCCTTGACGGTGACCGTGCCGGGGAAGCGGCCGTGCACGCTGTCGTAGCGCAGCAGATGCGCGTTGGTCTCGACCGGGCCGAGATCGTTGGCGGCGACCACCTCGATGTCGGTGCGCCCCGATCTCGGCGATGGCGCGCAAGACGTTGCGGCCGATGCGGCCGAACCCGTTGATGGCTACGCGGACAGTCATAAGTCGCTCCCGGTCGTTCAAATCGCGATGGCCTGCGGCCGGCCTCGCTCAATATAGGTTGTTGTCGCTAGTTCCCAAGCTTGCGCAAGGCCGCGTCGGCCACCCCTTCCGGCGTAATGCCGAAGTGCTTGTAGAGTTCCTTGTAAGGCGCGCTGGCGCCGAACGTCGACATGCCTACGAAAACACCGTCGACTCCGATGATGGCGTCCCAGCCTTGCCGCACGGCGGCTTCGACGCCGACATTGACCTTGGCGTCGCCGATGATGGCGCGGCGCGCGGCGTCCGGCTGCGCGGCCAGCAATTCGAAGCAGGGCACCGAGACGACGCGCGCGGCGACGCCCTTGGCGGCCAGCAGCTTCTGCGCGTCGACCGCGATCGCGACTTCCGAGCCGGTGGCGAAGATCGAGACCTGCGCCTTGCCTTGCGCGGCGGAAATCTCGTAGGCGCCGGCGGCGCAGCGGTTCTTGTCGAGGAAATTCTTGCTCAGCTGCGGCAGGTTCTGGCGCGTGAGCGCGAGCACGCTCGGGCGATCTTTCGCCTCGAGCGCGAGCTGCCAGCATTCCACCGTCTCGACCGCGTCGGCCGGGCGGAACACCAGGATGTTCGGGATCGCGCGCAGCGCGGCGAGATGCTCGACCGGCTGATGCGTCGGGCCGTCTTCGCCGAGCCCGATCGAGTCGTGCGTCATCACGTGGATGACGCGCTCGCCCATCAGCGCCGCCAGCCGGATCGCAGGGCGGCAATAATCGGAGAACACCAGGAACGTGCCCGAGTACGGAATGATGCCGCCGTGCAGCGCCATGCCGTTCATGGCCGCGGCCATGCCGTGCTCGCGCACGCCGTAGTGGATGAAGCGGCCGGAGAAATCCGCGGCCGTGATCGCCTTCATCGCTTTGGTGCGCGTGTTGTTGGAGCCGGTGAGGTCGGCCGAGCCGCCGATCATTTCCGGCACCGCGGGAATGAGGCTCTCGAGCGCGAACTCGGACGACGAGCGCGTGGCGATGTCCTTCGGCGTGGCGGCGAGTGACTCTTTCACCGCGCGCACCGCGTCGTTGAGCGCCTTCGGCAGCTCGCCGCGCATGCGGCGCTCGAATTCGGCGCGCTTGCCGGCATCGAGCGCGGCCAGCCGCTTGCTCCAGTCGGCATGCGCCTGCTTCGAGCGCTGGCCGGCGGCGCGCCAGGCGGCGAGCACGTCGTCCGGCACGTCGAACGGCTCGTGCTCCCATTCCAGCGTCGCGCGCGCGCCCTTGATCTCGTCGGCGCCGAGCGGCGAGCCGTGCGCGGAGGCCTTGCCGGCCTTGGTCGGCGCGCCGTAGCCGATCTGCGTCTTGCAGGCGATCAGCACCGGCCTGTCGGAGGCTTGTGCCTTCTCCAGCGCGGCCGCGATCGCTTGCGCATCGTGGCCGTCGACGCGCGAGGCAGCCCAGCCGGCCGCTTCGAAGCGCTTCACCTGGTCGACGCTGTCGGACAGCGACAGCGCGCCGTCGATGGAAATGCCGTTGTCGTCGAACAGCACGATCAGCTTGTTGAGCTTCAAGTGCCCGGCGAGCGCGATGGCCTCGTGGCTGATGCCTTCCATCAGGTCGCCGTCGCTGGCGATCACGTAAGTCTTGTGGTTGACGATGTCGCCGAACACGGCGGCGAGATGCTTCTCGGCGATCGCCATGCCGACCGCGTTCGCCAAACCTTGCCCGAGCGGGCCGGTGGTGGTCTCGACGCCGGGCGTGATGAAATTTTCCGGGTGCCCCGGCGTCTTGGAGCCGAGCTGGCGGAAGCGCTTGATCTCCTCCAGCGTCACCGACGAATAGCCGGTGAGATAGAGCAGCGCGTAGATCAGCATCGAGCCGTGGCCGGCCGACAGCACGAAGCGGTCGCGGTCGGGCCAGGCGGGATCGGCCGGATCGAACTTCAGGAACTGCGAGAACAGCACGGTGGCGACGTCGGACATGCCCATCGGCATGCCGGGATGGCCGGATTTGGCCTGTTCCACCGCGTCCATCGCCAGCGCGCGGATGGCGTTGGCCATGCGTGCATGGCTGACGGCGGAACTCGCCGTCTGCCCGCGGCGGCCTGAGGACACCGCGGCTGCCGTCGACGAAGCGTTTGCGCTCATGGAAAAGGCCTGTTTGTCGCGGCTGGATAGCATGTGACGCCCTTGAGTCAATGTGAGCGGCCGCCACTGTCCGCGCCATGCACAGGCGCGCGAAAACTTCGGGGCATATCGTGCGCGCGGCGTTGACGGCAATATCGCGCAGGACGTAAGAGTCTTGGTCTAAACGTCTGCCGCCGCAAGGTTTTTCGAACACGCGGACCGGGGCGATGAGCGACCAAAACGCAATCGACGGAGCTGTGAAGCGCCTGGCAATGGCGCTCGACGCGCTCGACGCCGCAGCCGAGCGGCGGCGCGAGGCCGACCGCGGCAATGAGGCGCTGGCGCATCAGGTGCAGGCGCTCGGTGTCGATCGCACGCGGCTTGCCGCCGCGCTCGACGGCGAGACCGCGCGCTCGCGGCGGCTCGAAACCGCCAACCGCGAGATCGCCGGCCGGCTGGACGCCGCCATCGCCTCGATCCAGACCGTGCTCGACGCCAACGAGTGACCCAAATGAGTGATCCAAATGAGTGACCTATGGCTCACGTGAACGCCACCATTGCCGGCCGCCAGTTCCGCCTCGCCTGCGAAGACGGGCAGGAGGACCATCTGCTGGCGCTCGCCAAGGACATGGACGAGCGCATCGCGCAGCTGCGCGCGAAATTCGGCGAGATCGGCGACACCCGCCTCACCGTGATGGCGTCGCTGATGGTGGCGGACGAGCTGTCCGAGACGCTGCGGCGCGTGCGCCGGCTGGAGGAAGACGTCGCCGGCCTGACGGACGCCCGCGTCGTTTCCGCCGACCGCGCCAAGGCCGCCTCCGCCGCGGTGGTTAACGCCTTCAATTCCGCCGCCGAACGCATCGAGGGCATCACCAAGAAGCTCAATTCCACGCTCGGCAGCGGCGTGGCGATGGGCTGACCGGCCGAGCTTGTGGCGTCCGGGCTACTTAATCACTACATTCGAGTCGCGGGGCTGCGGGGCGCGTTAGGAGACACATTCCCCGGGGCCTTACGATCTCAACGGGAGCTGTCCCTGGCCGGGCTCGTGGGCTCGGTCATATGGCGCCCACCTACTTATGTAGGTTCCCGGGATCGCGCTCCGACGGCCTCTGCGGCTCCGCACTCTTGTTTTGATGTCGAACATCGTCGCCCAAAAAGCTGAACTGCGCGGCCAGGCGCTCACCAAGCGCGATGCGCTGTCGCCCGAGGACCGCGCGGCGGCTGCCGAGGCGATCGCGCAGCGCGCCTTTCCGTTGGCAGTCGCGCGGCAAGATCGTCTCCGGCTTCATGCCGCTGAAGAGCGAGCTCAATCCGCATCCCGCTGCTGCGCAAGCTGGCCGAGGCCGGCGCCAAGCTCGCGCTGCCGGCCATTGCCGGGCGCGGCAAGCCGCTCATCATGCGCGCCTATGCGTTCGGCGACGAGCTCGCGCGCGGACAGTGGGGCATCCGCGAGCCCAAGCCCGAAGCCGCCGAAGTCGCGCCCGACATCCTGCTGGTGCCGCTCGCCGCCTTCGACCGCGAAGGCCAACGCATCGGCTACGGCGCCGGCTATTACGACATGACCATTGCCGCGCTGCGCGCGAAGAAAAAGGTGACCGCCGTCGGTCTCGCCTTTGCCGCCCAGGAAATCCGTGAAGTTCCTGCGACGCCCCGCGACGAAGCGCTCGATCTCGTGCTAACGGAGCGCGAGGTGATCGATTTGCGGAAGTTGTAGGCACCGATGCGTATTCTCTTCATTGGCGACATTGTGGGGCGCACAGGGCGCACCATTGTGCTCGATCGTCTGCCCGGACTTATCGCCGACTGGACGCTCGACCTGGTCGTCATCAACGGCGAGAACGCTGCCGGCGGCTTCGGCATCACCGAGGCGATCTATAACGAATTGATCGAGGCCGGCGCCGACGCCATCACGCTCGGCAATCACGCATGGGATCAGCGCGAGGCGCTGGTCTTCATCGAGCGCGCGCCGCGCCTGATCCGCCCCGCCAATTTTCCTTCCGGTACGCCCGGCCGCGGCGCCGCCATGATCGAGACCAAGAACGGCAAGCGCGCGCTCGTCATCAACGCCATGGGCCGCATCTTCATGGACCCGCTCGACGACCCCTTCGCGGTGGTCGACCGCGAGCTTTCCGCCTGCGCGCTCGGCAAAAGCGCCGACGCCATCATCCTCGACATGCATTGCGAGGCCACCAGCGAGAAGCAGGCCATGGGCTACTTCTGCGACGGCCGCGTCAGCCTCGTGGTCGGCACCCATACCCACGCACCGACCGCCGACCACCGCATCCTCGCCGGAGGTACCGCCTTCATCTCCGATGTCGGCATGACCGGAGATTTCGACAGCGTCATCGGCATGGCGAAGGACGAGCCGCTCAATCGTTTCCTGCGCAAGATCTCCGCCGGCAAGTTCGAGCCGGCGAACGGCCCCGCCACGCTGTGCGGCATTGCGGTCGAGACCGACGACTTAAGCGGCCTCGCCAAGCGCGTGGGCGCAGTGCGCATCGGCGGTACGCTCGAACCAGCGCTGCCGAATTTTTGGCCTTAGACTCCTTCTTTGGTTGACCTCGCTGACTCCCGATGATTCGGTAGGGCCAGTTGATTCGCCGGCCCGTGCCGCGTCCGGCCTTAGCGATGCAGCACGGTGGAAATGGCGCTTCACGTCGAAAGCAACCTCGCCCTCACGCAACCCCCCGCACTGGCACGCTGGTCATCGCCGCAGGCGCTGGAGCCGGCGCATGACGAGCGCGCCGCAATTCGCCGCGCAATTCATCCCGGCCGGCGCCCGCGTGCTCGAGCTCGGCTGCGGCCGCATGGCGCTGCGGCGTTTCCTGCCGAACGGCTGCAGCTACCAGGGCTGCGACCTGATCGCGCGCGAGCCGGACACGCTCACCTGCGATCTCAACGCCGGCGAATTTCCCAGCGAAGCGGCGGGCCAGGCCGACGTCATCGTCATGCTCGGCGTGCTCGAGCACATCGTCGACGTCGAAAGCTTCTTCACGCATCTGCGCTTTGCCAAGCGCGATCTGGTCATCAGCTATTGCGCGACCGACCTGACCGGCAAATGCGACCGCGCCGCGCTCGGCTGGGTCAACAATTTTTCCTTCTTCGAACTCGTCACGCTTGTTCGACCGCTACGGTTTCCGCATCGAATGCACGGCGCCGATCGACAGCGTGCAGCTCTTGATGCGGCTGACGCTCGCCGAGCGGCTGGCGCCGCTGCACGCATGCAGCGTGGCGGTGGTGTCGGACGGCGCAGGCTTCGGCGGCAGGCTCGCCCGCCACATGATCGATGCGCTGCTGCCGGGCGAGGCCGACGTGCATCACATGAGTTTCGCCACGCTCGACCAGGCGCGCCCGCATTACGATCTGGTGATCGTCGGCGCCGGCGACAGCCTGTTCCAGCCGCTGGTCGGCGACGAGCTGCTCGACCTGCTCGCGCGCGGCAAGTCCTCGATCGGCCTGTTCGGCACGCAATACCGCGAACTGCTGCCGCGCGCCGGCATCGAGCGGCTGGTGGCGCGGCTCGATTACTGGTTCGCGCGTCATCAGGACGACGTGCTGATGTACGGCCGCGGCCGCAACAACGTCGCGCATCTCGGCGACTGGCTGATCGACTTCTTCCCGCTCGCCACGGCAAACGACGCCGACCAGCTGCGCGTCGGCGAGGAACTCGACGGCGAGCCGTCCGACCGCGCCATCGCCGCCATCCAGCGCCACAAGGCGGTGTTCTCCACCCGCCCGCATCCGCTGCTGTGCGCGCTCACCTCCGCCGACATGGCGGCCTATGCCGAGCAGCCCTCGCAAGACGCGCCCGGCATCGTCTCCGGCACGTTCCGCAGCATGCTGATCGACATTTTCGGCCGCAGCTTTCCGGAACGCGACTTCTTCCTGGTCGATCGCGACGCGGTTGCCCGCTACAAGGCGCGCGTCCACCGCAATATCGCCGCCTTGCGCGAGCGCATCGACGCCACCTTGCGCAACGTCGCGGTCGCTACGCTCTAACTTTATTTTTCCTAGCCGCCGGCCTATATAGCCGCGTCATCAACGCGTAAAGTTTGGTCATGGCCGGTCATTCCCAATTCAAGAATATCATGCACAAGAAGGGGCGCGCGGATAAGGCGCGCTCCAAGCTGTTCGGCAAGCTGGCGCGCGAAATCACCGTGGCGGCCAAGCTCGGCATGCCGGACCCGGCCTTCAATCCGCGCCTGCGCGCGGCGATCATCGCCGCCCGCGCCGAGAACATGCCGAAGGACAATATCGAGCGCGCCGTCAAGAAGGCGTCCGGCTCCGACACCGAGAATTACGACGCCATCCGCTACGAGGGCTACGCGCCCGGCGGCGTGGCGGTGATCGTCGAGGCCTTGACCGACAACCACAACCGCACCGCCGGCGAGGTGCGCGCGATCTTCACCAAGAACGGCGGCAACCTGGCGACCACCGGCGCGGTCTCCTTCATGTTCGACCATGTCGGCGTGGTCGAATACGACGCCAAGGCGGCGAGCGCCGACGCCATGCTGGACGCCGCCATCGAGGCCGGCGCCGAGGACGTCGTCTCGAGACGAAGACGGCCACCAGATCTTCACGACCGCCGAGACCTTGAACGAAGTCGCCAAGGCGCTGGAAGCCAAATTCGGCGAGCCGCGCAAATCGGCGCTGCTGTGGAAGCCGCAGAACACCGTCGCCTTGGACGACGAGTCGGGCGAGAAAGTCCTGAAGCTGATCGAGGCGCTCGACGACTCGGAGGACGTGCAGAACGTCTACGCCAATTTCGAAGTGTCCGACGCGCTCGTGCAGAAGATGAGCGCCTAAGCTCCGTTGAATTCCAGAATATAAAGTCCGGCATTGTAGTCGGTGGCGTAGATCAGCCCGGCCGCGTCCACGAACACGTCGGCCGACTGGATGACGCGCGCGCGGTTGGGCCGCGTGTCGGCGAGACGTTGCGGCTGCGGCGGCACCAGGCAGCCGACGTCCTTGGGCGCGAAGGCGTCCGACATGTCGAACACGCGCACGCCGGCGTTCTGATAAGTCGCGAAGATCAGCTTCGACGACACGAAGCTGCCCGGGCGGTTCTCGTGAATATTGTGCGGGCCGAAATGGCCGTCTTTGCTCTTGTAGTCGGCCTCCGCCGGCGTCGGGAAGGTCGCAATGCTCACCGGGTTTGACGGCACGCGGTTGTCGAACACCCAGATCAGCTTCAGCCCGTCCTCCTGATGGTCGAGCACGGCCTCGTCGAGCACCACCAAGAGATCGCGGTCGGGCAGCGGCAGACAGTTGTGCGTGCCGCCGCCATAAGGCGGCGACCAGTTGCGGTGCACGATCGGCTTCGGCTTGGCGCGATCCTTCACGTCGAGCACCACCATGCCGGCGTCGCGCCAGGCGCAATAGGCCGTGTCGCCATGGACGATCGGATGATGCAGTCCATAGCGGCGCGTAGGCTCCCATGACGGCGTTTCGCCGGCCGCCACGTTCATGCCGGGAATCCACCAGCGCCCGGCCTCGCGCGGCTGCGCCGGATCGCTCATGTCGATGGTCATGAAGATGTAGTCGGTGAAGCCGTCGAGCAGCACCGAGGCGTAAGCCCAGCTGCCGCCGGTGTACCAGACGCGGTGGATGCCGCCGCCGGCGACGTCCATGAAGCCGATGCGGCGCGGCGCCTCGGGCTTCGACATGTCGTAGACCGCCAGCCCCGCGCTCCAGTCGCGCGCGCGTTTGGCCTCCGCGGTGCCGACCTTCTTGCCCAGCGCGCCTTTGTAATAGGCGCGCTCGTCGGCGAATTCGGCGGCCGCGAACATGTCCTTGGCGTGGATCACCAGCAGCAGATCGTCGTGCACCTGCAGATGGATGTTCCAGGTGTTGGCCGGCGCGGCGATGTAGCCGACCGCGCGCGGATTTTTCGCGTCGCGCACGTCGATGACGGAAAAGCCTTTCGAGAACATGTGCCCGACATAGGCATAGCCGCGCTGCACCATCACCTGCACGGCGTCGGGCCGGCCACCCTGATCGGTGTAGCCGACGATGCGCATGTTGCGCGCGTAATCGGGTTTCGGCAGGTCGGTCATTTATAAGCATCCAGAAAATTCGGCACGGCGATCCAGTCGAGCATGGCGCCGTCGCTTTGTAAGCAGGTCGTGCATGCGGCGGTCTTCTTCGGTCTTGAGATTGACGCCGAGATGGCGTGCCGAGCTTGCGGCCGTGCAGCACGATGGTGTTGCCGATCGGCTGGCGCTCGGCGTTGTAGGCCTTCAGCGCCGCGTCGATGTCGTCGTGCGCATCCAGATGCTTGGCCAGCGCCTGCGCGTCGGTCGCGGCCTTGGCCATGCCGAAGCCCATATGCGGGCGCGCATTGGCGGCGGCGTCGCCGACCATGGCGACGCGCCCGAACACGATCTGCGGCGCGGTGAAGTCGTAGATCGGCGTGATGAAGGGCTGCTTGATCTTCATCAGGCAGTCGAGCAGCGCGGTCGGCAACAGCTCGCGCGCGTCCTTGTGCATGCCTGCGATCAGGTCCTTGCGGATCAGCGGCGGCGGCACCGAATAGTCGTGCTGCACGCCGTTCTCGTCGACGCACATGTCGCGCAATTGCGCGGCGTCGGCGACGCGGTACCAGATGAAATTGTAGCGCCGCTTGCCGGGCCGCAGATCGTCGTCGAAGCCGGCGATCGGATAGCCGATCACCTGCTGATGCTTGGGCAGGTAGAAGGTGAACAGCGGATAGATGGTGCGCAGCGTCTCGTCGTCGAGGTCGGCCTCGTTGGGCGCGCCGCGCCAGATGTAATAGCCGGCATAGATCGGCTGCAGCTCGGGCGCCATCTGCCCGCGCACGCTCGAGCGGATGCCGTCGCCGCCGACCAGAATGTCGGCCTGCTCGACGCCGCCGTCGGCGAATTGTACGCGCACGCCGCGCTCGTCCTGCTCGACGCGCTCGAAATTGCGGCCGAGATGGTAGCGCGCCGGATCGATGGTGGCGCGCAGCAGGCGTTGCAGCCGGTCCCAGGAGGTGAGGATCTGCCGCAGCGGACGTTCGTCGGTGATGCGGCCGTCGCGGTCGAGCGCGACGCGCTTGGGCACCTCGACGCCGAGCTCGTTCGGTGCCGGCGCCGCTCGCCGTGAGCGCGTCGAGCAGTTCCGGATGGCCGGTGATGCCGGCGCCGCGCCCGACCAGCTCGACGCGCGAGCGCTCGTAGACGTCGACGTCCCAGCCGATCTGGCGCAGGAAGGCGGCGGTGAACAGGCCGGACATCGAGCCGCCGATGATGACGGCCCGGCGGTTGCGGCGCGGTGCGGAAGCGAGAAACCCGGCATGGCGCGAACCTTAGCGGCGGCAGCCGGGCTGTCCATTGTAACTCCATGGAATGGGCTGAATAACCGCAGGGCAGCCGGTCTGGGGGCAACTCTCGGCCTAGGCCCGAACGGCGGCGGCGCTATCAACGGGGCCATGGCCGCGCAGCCGATTCGCATTTTGGGGATCGACCCCGGCCTCCGCCGCACCGGCTGGGGCCTGATCGAGGCCGAGGGCAACCGGCTGATCCACGTCGCCTGCGGCTCGGTGGAAACCAGCGAGCGGGCCGCGCTCGGCGAGCGGCTGCTGGCGATCCACGACGGCCTGGTCGCGGTGATCGAGCACATATCGCCCGCACGAGGCGGCGGTGGAGGCGACCTTCGTCAACACCAACGCGGCGGCGACCCTCAAGCTCGGCCAGGCGCGCGGCATCGCCATGCTGGTGCCGGCGAAAGCGGGCTTGAGCGTCGCCGAATACGCGCCCAACGTCGTGAAGAAGACGGTGGTCGGCGCCGGCCACGGCGAGAAGGCGCAGATCCGCATGATGATCGGCGTGCTGCTGCCGAAAGCCGATCCGCAATCGGAAGACGCCGCCGACGCGCTCGCCATCGCGGTCTGCCACGCGCATCATCGCACCAGCGTGCTGTTGAAGGTCGCGGCGTCATGATCGGCAAGCTCAAGGGCATCATCGACTCCTACGGCGAGGATTACGTCATCCTCGACGTCAACGGCGTCGGCTATCAGGTGCATTGCTCGGCGCGCACGCTGCAGGCGCTGCCGGCGCAGGGCGAGCCCGCCACGCTGTCGATCGAGACCTATGTGCGCGAGGACCAGATCAAGCTGTTCGGCTTTGCGACCGACATCGAGCGCGAATGGTTCCGCCTGCTGCAGACGGTGCAGGGCGTCGGCGCCAAGGTCGCGCTCTCGGTGCTCGGCACGCTCAAAGCCTCCGAGCTCGCCTCGGCGATCGCCATGCGCGACAAGGCGAGCGATCGCGCGCACGCCCGGCGTCGGCCCGAAAGTGGCCGAGCGCATCGTCACCGAGCTCAAGGATAAAGTGCCGGCCTTCGCCGATATCGATCCGGCCGTCGTGCATCTGGCCGGCGCGCTCGACGAGAAGCGCGCGCCGCGGCCGGTGATGGATGCGGTGTCCGCGCTGGTCAATCTCGGCTACGGCCAGCCGCAGGCCGCCGCCGCCATCGCCGCCGCCGCGCGCAGCGCGGGCGAGGGCGCCGACACCGCGACGTTGATCCGGCAGGGGCTGAAGGAGCTGGCGCGATGAGCACGACGCCGCGCCGCCTGATTGCCGCCGAAAAACGCGACGACGACGTCGACGCCTCGCTTGCGTCCGCAGCGGCTGTCCGAATTCATCGGCCAGGAGAAGGCGCGCGCCAATCTCGCGGTGTTCATCGAGGCCGCGCGCGCGCGCAAGGAAGCGCTCGACCATGTGCTGTTCGTCGGCCCGCCCGGGCCTCGGCAAGACCACGCTGGCGCAGATCGTCGCGCGCGAACTGGGCGTCAATTTCCGCGCCACCTCCGGCCCGGTGATCGCCAAGGCCGGCGATCTCGCGGCGCTGCTCACCAATCTCGAGCCGCGCGACGTGCTGTTCATCGACGAGATCCACCGGCTCAATCCGGCGGTCGAGGAAATCCTCTATCCGGCGATGGAGGACTTCCAGCTCGATCTCATCATCGGCGAGGGTCCGGCGGCGCGCTCGGTCAAGATCGATCTGGCGCCGTTCACGCTGGTCGGCGCCACCACGCGCGCGGGGCTGCTCACCAATCCGCTGCGCGACCGTTTCGGCATCCCGGTGCGGCTGAATTTCTATTCGGAGGCCGAGCTCGAGCTGATCGTCAATCGCGGCGCGCGCGTGCTCAAGCTCGCCATGAGCGCCGACGGCGCCAACGAGATCGCGCGCCGCGCGCGCGGCACGCCGCGCATCGCCGGCCGCCTGCTGCGCCGCGTGCGCGATTTCGCCCATGTCGAGGGCGCCAAATCGATCGACCGCAAGGTCGCCGACCGCGCGCTCGCCGAACTGGAAGTGGACGCCGCCGGCCTCGACGCCATGGACCGGCGTTATCTGTCGACCATCGCCGAGAATTACGGCGGCGGGCCGGTCGGCGTCGACACGCTCGCCGCCGCGCTCTCCGAGCCGCGCGACGCCATCGAGGACATCATCGAGCCGTTCCTGATCCAGAAGGGCTTCATCCAGCGCACGCCGCGCGGCCGGCTGCTCACCTCGCGCCGCCTTCAAGCACCTCGGCCTGCGCCGAGCCGCAACGCGATCCGAGCCAGTTCGGGCTGTTCTCCGGAGACGACGAGTGAGCGAGCATGACGCATCAGCGTGGTAGCGGCGCTGATCCGCGACAGCGCTGGCCGCGTGCTGCTGGTGCGCAAGCGCGAGCACGGCGGCGTTCATGCAGCCGGGCGGCAAGCGCGACTGCCGGCGAGAGCGACGTCGCTGCATCTGATCGCGCGAGATCGTCGAGGAACTGGGATGCTCGCGTCAGCGAGAATAGCGCGCGACCTCTCGGCGTGTTCGATTGCGCGGCGGCGAACGAGCCGGGCTTCTCAGGTGCGTGCGGCCGTCTACGCCGTGCGATGTGCAAGGGCGCGATCAATCCGCAAGGCCGAGATCGATCAGGTCGTCTGGGTCGATCCAAAGGCACTTCCCGACTCTGCCGCTTCGCGTCCGCTGACGCGCGACCATGTGCTGCCGCTGGCAAGGGCGCTGTGATGACCGCGGCGATCACATCTCGACGGCGAAATCCGCAACGGCCGCCACCATCAGCAGGTGCGCGTCTATTACGAGGACACGGATTTCTCCGGCATCGTCTATCACGCCAGCTATCTGCGCTTCATGGAGCGCGGCCGCACCAATTATCTGCGCCTGATCGGCGCCGACCACCGCGCGCTGTTCGAGGCGGCCGCGGCCGAGGCGCCGGGCTTTTCCTTCGTCGTGCGCCACATGTCGATCGACTTCAAGAAGCCGGCGCACATGGACGACGTGCTCGACATCGTCACCACGCCGGCCGAGGTCAAAGGCGCCTCCGTCACGCTCAATCAGAAGGTCACGCGCGGCGAGGACCTGATCGTGGAGGCGGACGTGCAGGTCGCCTTCGTCTCCGGCGGCCGCGCGCGGCCGATCCCGAAGCCGCTGCGCATTGCGCATGGCGGCCGACCAGAAAGCGGGTGGCGGTTCGCCAACGCCGGCCTAATATTGCGGCATGACCGCCCGTCACTTCGCATTGTTCGACACCGCCATCGGCGCCTGCGCCATCGTCTGGAGCGCGCGCGGCATTGCCGGCGTGCAGCTTGCCGGAGGCGAGCGCGGAGGCGACCCGCGCGCGCGTGACGCGCCGCTTCGCCGGCGCGCAGGAGGCCGTGCCGCCGGCGGACGTGCAGCGCGCGGTCGACGGCATCGTTGCGCTGCTGCGCGGGCGAGCGCCACGACTTCGGCGACGTCGCGATTGGATTTCGGCGGACTGCCCGCGTTCAATCTCAAGGTCTACGACATCGCGCGCACGGTCCCGGCCGGTCAGACCATCACCTATGGCGAGATCGCCGAGCGGCTGGGCGACAAATTGCTGGCGCGCGACGTCGGCCAGGCGCTCGGACAAAATCCGATTCCTCTGATCATGCCCTGCCACCGCGTGCTGGCCGCCGGCGGCAAAACCGGCGGCTTCTCGGCGTCCGGCGGCGTGGTCACCAAGCTGCGCCTGCTGACCATCGAGGGCGCCCAGCCCGGCGGCCCGACTTTGTTCGAGAGCCTGCCGCTCGTGGCCCCGGGCCGCCGCCGGGGTTGAGGAACCGGCCCGGTAACGCATCCTTAACCACAATCAGCGCTGTTTAGGCCGCCTATGACCCGGTCTGCGCCCTAGTTTGGCCAAGTTTCGCGGGGATTTGCTTGTCTGCCGGTGGCGGGACATAAGTGTTTTCGCGAAATTCGTTTTTTGGCTGAGCGCGTGAACGGGGTCGCCCGGCGCGCTCGTGCGGTTTCGAAATTGCACGCCGCGCCGGATTAGACCGACGAACCGGACAGCGGAAAGGACGTGCCAATGAATCCCGGCGATGTGGCACAGTCGGTATTGCCGCTCACCTCTTCCGACCTCTCGCTGTTCACGCTGTTTTGGCACGCCCATTGGATCGTCAAGACGGTCATGGTCGGGCTTTTGGTCTGCTCGGTCTGGGTCTGGGCCATCGCCATCGACAAGACCGTGCTGTTTTCCCGCACCAAGCGCGGCATGGCGGCCTTCGAACAGGCCTTCTGGTCCGGCCAGTCGCTGGAGGAGCTTTACCGCACGCTGTCCGCGCGGCCCGCGCATTCGATGGCGGCGCTGTTCGTGGCGGCCATGCGCGAGTGGAAACGCAGCTTCGAGGGCTCGCCGCGCTCCTTCGCCGGTCTGCAGATGCGCATCGAGAAGGTGATGGAAGTGACCATCGCGCGCGAGGTCGAACGGCTGGAACGGCGGCTTTTGGTCTTGGCCACGGTCGGCTCGGCCGGCCCCTTTATCGGCCTGTTCGGCACGGTTTGGGGCATTATGACGAGCTTTCAGTCGATTGCCGCCTCCAAGAACACCTCGCTGGCGGTGGTGGCGCCGGGCATCGCGGAGGCGCTGTTTGCCACCGCCATCGGCCTTGTCGCCGCCATACCGGCGACCATTTTCTACAACAAGTTCGCGGGCGAGGTGAACAAACAGGCCCAGCGCCTGGAGGGGTTTGCCGACGAATTTGCCGCCATTTTGTCGCGGCAGATCGACGAGCGGGGCGCATGATCGGCAAACGCATGCCGGACAAGATCATGCGCGTGCGAGAGGTGACTTAGATGGCAGCAAATGCCGGAACTCCGGTTATCGGCAGGCGCAAGCACCGCCGCCGCGGGGTGATGAGCGAGATCAACGTCACGCCGATGGTGGACGTGATGCTGGTGCTGCTCATCATCTTCATGGTGTCGGCGCCGCTGCTCACGGTCGGCGTGCCGATCGACCTGCCGCAGACGCAGGCCAAGAGTCTGGATCAGGACAAAGAGCCGCTCACCATTTCGGTCGATGACAAGGGCGCCATCTATCTGCAAAATAGCGCAGTTGCATTGGACGACCTGCTGCCCAAGTTGCAGGCGATCGCCGAGGCGCGCGGCGGCAGCGACGCGCGCATTTATGTGCGCGGCGACAAGAGCGTCAATTACGGTAGCATGATGAAGATCATGGGGCGGTTGTCGGCGGCCGGCTTCCATCGGGTGGCCTTGGTCACCGAATTCGAGCAGGGCTCGAAACCGTGAGGATGAGGACGGCGTCAGTGATTTCGACCGGGCTCCACGCGGCGGTGCTGCTGTGGGCGGTGGTGTCGTTCACCGGCGAGACCTTCCAGGTGACGCCGGCGGAATTGCTGCCGGTCGACATCATCAGCGAGAAAGATTTCTCCCAGCTGACCAAGGGCATCAAGGACGCGCCCAAGCCGGTCGAGCAGCCCAAGCCCTTGGTCGAGAAGAAAGACGAGCCGAAGCCGCAGATCGAAGACTTCAAGGCCGCGATCACCGAGAAGAAGCCGGACGTCAAGCCGACGGTGCAGAAGCAAGAGCAGCAGGCGCAAACCAAGCCCGATCCGATCGCCGACAAGATCGCCAAGAGCGAAAAGCAGGTCGACAAGGAAGAGCCCAAGCCGCTGCCGCCGAAGAAGCCGCCGCTGCCCAAGCAGCCGAAGTTCGACGCCGACAAGATCGCCGCTCTGCTCGACCAGCGCGCGCCGCAGCGCGCCGCCATCACAGGCAACGAGGTCAACACCGTGCCGAGCATGGGCACCGCGCTCGGCAACGCCTCGCAGCTCTCGCAATCGGAGCTCGACGCGCTGCGCAGCCGGCTGATGGGACTTGTGGAATCCGCCGGTCGGCATCAAGAACCCGGAGGCCTATGTCATCCGCGTGCGCATTCAGCTCAGCAAGAGCCGCAGCCTGAGCGCGCCGCCGATCTTGCTCAGCCACGGACAGGACGCGATCTGGGAAGCCGCCGCGGCCAGCGCCTTGCGGGCGGTGATGCGCGGCCAGCCCTACGACATGCTCAAGATCGAGCATTACGACACCTGGAAAGACATCGAAGTGACCTTCGATCCGCGCGAAATGTTCGGCGGCGGCTGACGCAAGGGCATAAGATCAAACGCCAATGACCGACACCACGCCGCCGCAACACTTGCGCATGAACCTGCGCAGAATCTGCGCATGAACCGCCGTCGCCTCCTGCTCGGCGCAGGCGCCGGCGCGCTCGCCGCATTGGCCCCGCGCAACGCGGGCGCGGTGGTCCGCCTCGACATCACGCAGGGCAATGTCCAGCCGATGCCGATCGCGGTCACCGAGTTCATCGCCGGCGGCGCGGGCGAGGCGGACGCCGCGCGCGGCGTGTCCGACGTCATCACCGGCAATCTCCAGCGCAGCGGCCTGTTCGCGCCGATCAATCCGCAAGCCTTCATCGAGCACATCACCTCGACCGACCGCGTGCCGCGTTTCGCCGACTGGCGCACCATCAACGCGCAGGCGCTGGTCACCGGCCGCATGACGAGACAAGGCGACGGCCGCCTGAAGGCCGAATTCCGGCTGTGGGACGTGTTCGCCGGCCAGCAGCTCGACGGCAAGCAGTATTTCACCACGCCCGACAATTGGCGGCGCATCGCCCACATCATCTCCGACGCCATCTACGAGACGCTCACCGGCGAGAAGGGTTATTTCGACAGCCGCATCGTCTTCATCGACGAGACCGGCCCGAAGGACCGCCGCGTCAAGCGCCTCGCCATCATGGATCAGGACGGCTACGGCGTGCGCTACTTGACGCGCGGCGACGAACTGGTGCTCACCCCGCGCTTCAATCCGACGACGCAGGAAATCACCTACATGTCGTACGGGCAGGGGCAGCCGCGCGTCTATCTGCTCAACATCGAGACCGGCCAGCGCGAGGTGGTGGGCAATTTCCCCGGCATGAGCTTTGCGCCGCGCTTCTCGCCCGACGGCCAGCGCGTGATCATGAGCCTGCAGCAAGGCGGCAACGCCAATTTGTTCGTGATGGATCTGCGCTCCAAGCAGACCACGCGGCTGACCGACACGCCGGCGATCGACACCGCGCCCTGCTATTCGCCCGACGGCCGCTCCATCTGCTTCGAGAGCGACCGCGGCGGCACGCAACAGATCTATGTGATGGCGGCGACCGGCGGCCCGGCGCAGCGCATCAGCTTCGGGGAAGGGCAGCATTCGACGCCGGTCTGGTCGCCGCGCGGCGACTACATCGCCTTCACCGGCCAGGCGCGCGGACAATTCTCCATCGGCATCTTGAAGCCGGACGGCTCGGGCGAGCGCATCCTCACGCAGGGCTTCCACAACGAGGGCCCGACCTTCGCGCCCAACGGCCGCGTGCTGATGTTCTTCCGCGATCCCGGCATCGGGCCCAATCTCTACACGATCGACATCACCGGCCGTAATGAGCTGAAGGAACCGACGCCCAGCTACGCGTCGGATCCGGCCTGGTCGCCGCTGTTGTCCTGACCGGCGCGGTCCTAACAGCGCCTTATTTTCACCGCCTCTTAACCATCAGCGAAGGATTACGCGGTTGCGCGGCATTTGAGTGTGCCGCGCAAGGTTCCATCAAGGTTGATGGAACGTTCGATTAACCCACGTCCTGATAGACAAACGATCAAGCTCCGGTCTGTGCGTGTCAATGGAGGCACCGGAATGTTCGATGTGAGACAAATCGTGCGCGGCGCGCGCTTCGCGGCGCTGCTGGCGGCGGCGCTGGCGATCTCTGCCTGTGCGCAGAATGCCAACGACGCGCAAGGCAATGCCGCGGCCACGCCCGGCAGCCAGCAGGACTTCGTGGTCAATGTCGGCGACCGCGTGTTCTTCGAAACCGACTCGACCGAGCTGACGCCGCAGTCGCGCGCCACGCTCGACAAGCAGGCGCAGTGGCTCAACAACTATACGCAGTACAGCCAGTTCACTGTCGAGGGCCACGCCGACGAGCGCGGCACGCGCGAATACAATATCGCGCTCGGCGCGCGTAGAGCGCAGACGGTGCGCGACTATCTGATCTCGCGCGGCGTCGCCGCCAACCGCATGCAGACCATCTCCTACGGCAAGGAGCGGCCGGTGGCGCTATGCGACGACATTTCCTGCTGGTCGCAGAACCGGCGTGCCGTCACGGTGCTCAACGCGAGCTCGTAACAAGCGTTTTGCCGCTATCGCATGGCGCATGCCCGGCTTAAGGCCGGGCATGCGGCCATTTGGCGGGCTTTTGGGCGCTGCCGGAGCCCAGCAGTCACAATTTCGACGCAGCCCGCTTTATGCTAACCGTATCCGGGAACCATTTCGGTCTGTAACCCTATGACGCGTCCACATCGCATCGCGGCGCTCGTCGCCTTATCCGTGCTGCTCGCCGGCGGCGCAGCAGCCGCGCAGGACCGTTCGCCCGGGCTGCTCGACAACCTGTTCGGCGGCCAGCGCCAGCAGCAACAGCCGCAGCAGGAGCCGCAGGCGCAGCAAGCGCAGCCGCCGCGGAGTTCGCAAGGCCTCGGCGGCGGCGACGATGCCTCGCGCGTCGACCGCATCGAGAGCGCGCTGCGCCAGCTCACCGGCACCATCGAACAGCTGCAGCACGACAACCAGATGCTGCAGATGCAGCTCAAGCGCCTGCAGGACGACACCGAATATCGCTTCCAGCAGATGGGCCAGCGCGGCCCCGGCGTGGCTCCGGGTCCGGCGCCAATGGCGCCTCCGGCCGGCGCGCCGCCGCAAGGCGGCCAAGGCGGTCAACGGCCGCCGCTCCGACGTCTTCGATCCCTCGCAAAATCCCAACGCGGTCGGCGCGCCGCGCACGCTCGGCAATGCGTCGGCCTCCGCCATGCCGCCTTCTATGCCGCCCGCGCAAAATCCTCCCATCATGAATGCGCCGCCGGTCGGGGCGCAAGTTGGTGCACCTGGTGGGCGCGTTGCCGGTGCGCCGCTCGACCTCTCCGCGCTCGCCGGCAATCCGCCGGATGAGCCGCCGGCTTCCAACGGCGCGCCGGTCGCCGCACCGCAGCCGGCAGCCGTGGCGCCGCAACCCGGGCAATTGCCGCCGGTGATGGCGCCGCGCAACACCGGCGCTGCCGGCACGCAGCTCGCGACGCTGCCGCCGTCGGCTTCGCCCAAGGACGAATACGATCTCGCCTACGGCTATGTGCTGCGCAAAGACTACGCGCTGGCGGCGCAGGCCTTCGGCGATTTCATGGCAAAACATCCGAACGACAAGATGCTGCCCAACGCGCAGTATTGGCTGGGCGAAAGCCAGTACCAGCAGCAGCGTTATCGCGAAGCGGCGGAATCCTTCCTCGCGGTTTCCACCAAATACGAGCGCTCCGGCAAGGCGCCGGAGGCGCTGCTGCGTCTCGGCCAGTCGCTCGCCGCGCTGCATCAGAAGGAAGCGGCCTGCGCGACCCTCGCCGAAGTCGGCCGCAAATATCCGAAGGCCTCGCCCGCCGTGAAGCGCGATGTCGCGCAGGAACAAAAGCGTGGCCACTGCTGAGACTTCCCCCGTCTCGCAGTCGGAAGCCAAATCGCTTTTTTCCGGTCTCGAACAATTTCCCGTCTTGCTGCTCGCCGTCTCGGGCGGCCCGGACTCGACCGCGCTCATGGTGCTCGCCGCGCGCTGGCGCAAATCGCTCAAAGCGAAACCCAAGCTGATCGCGATCACCGTCGACCACGGCCTGCGCAAGGAGGCCAAGCGCGAGGCGGCCGACGTCGGCAAGCTTGCGCGCAAGCTCGGCATCGCGCATCGCGTGTTGCGCTGGACCGGCAAGAAGCCCGCGACCGGCTTGCAGCAGGCCGCGCGCACGGCGCGCTACGAACTGCTGGCCGAGGCTGCGCGCAAGGACAAAGCCGCGCACATCCTCACCGCGCATACGCTCGACGATCAGGCCGAGACCGTGCTGATCCGCATGAGCCGCGGCAGCGGCCTGCGCGGGCTCGCCGCCATGCAGCGCCTCTCGCGCCTCGATGCCGGGGAGGGCGCGCTGCAGTTGGTGCGTCCCTTGCTCGACATCCCGAAGGCGCGGCTGATTGCCACGCTCAAGGCGGCGAAAATCGCCTATGCCGACGACCCGTCCAACCGCGACCCGCGCTTCACCCGCGCGCGCCTGCGCCCGGTGATGGCCGCGCTTGCGCGCGAGGGCCTGACCGCCCGGCGCCTGGCGGTGCTGGCGCAGCGGCTGCGGCGGGCCGACCGCGCGATCGAAGCCGCGGTCGACCGGGCGGAAGGGGAATTCCTGAGCCGCCCGTCCGAGGACGCCATCGCGCTCGATGCCGCCGGATTCGCGCGGCTGCCGGCCGAAATCGCGCTCCGCCTGCTGGGCCGCGCGGTCACGGAGGTCGGCGACGAGGGCCCGGTCGAGCTTTCCAAGCTGGAATCGCTCAATGCCGGGCTGAAATCGGCCCAAAATGCCGCACCACCGCGCTTCCGGCGCAGTTTGGCCGGCGCGCTGGTGACGCTTTCCGGCCCGCAGATCGTCGTGGAGCGGGCGCCCGCCCGGCGTGGCGGAGCCTTAACCACAGTGGGACGCGGCAAAGCCAAGGGCGGCAAAGCGCGCTAGAATAATAAGGATTCGGGCCTTTCCCTTGAGATAGGCGCTGCCTACATTGGGAACGGTGGACGTGAAGTCGCCACGAATATCGGGCAAAAATGCAATGGCCGCTGCGCTGGGCGGCGGTTAAGGGCACCGGATGAACGCCAATCTTCGCAACTTCGCCCTCTGGGTGATCATCGTCCTCCTGTTGCTGGCGCTGTTCACGCTGTTCCAGAACCCGGGCCAACGCACCAATTCGCAGGAAATCTCGTTCTCGCAATTGCTGTCCGAGGTCGATCAGGGCCGCGTGCGCGACGTCGTGATCCAGGGCCCGGAAATCCACGGCACCTTCACCAACGGCAGCAATTTCGCGACCTACGCGCCGAGCGATCCATCGCTGGTGCAGAAGCTCTACTCGAAGGGCGTCTCGATCACCGCGCGGCCGCCATCGGACAACGTTCCGTGGTTCGTCTCGCTGCTGGTGTCGTGGCTGCCGTTCATCGCGCTGATCGGCGTGTGGATCTTCCTGTCGCGCCAGATGCAAGGCGGCGCCGGCAAGGCCATGGGCTTCGGCAAGTCGCGCGCCAAACTGCTGGCCGAGTCGCATGGCCGCGTCACCTTCGATGACGTCGCCGGCGTCGACGAAGCCAAGCAGGACCTGCAGGAGATCGTCGAATTCCTGCGCGATCCCGGAAAATTCCAGCGCCTCGGCGGACGCATTCCGCGCGGCGTGCTGCTGGTCGGCCCTCCGGGCACCGGCAAGACGCTGATCGCGCGCGCCGTCGCCGGCGAAGCCAATGTGCCGTTCTTCACCATTTCCGGCTCCGACTTCGTCGAGATGTTCGTCGGCGTCGGCGCCTCGCGCGTGCGCGACATGTTCGAGCAGGCCAAGAAGAACGCGCCCTGCATCATCTTCATCGACGAAATCGACGCGGTCGGCCGTCATCGCGGCGCAGGCCTCGGCGGCGGCAATGACGAGCGCGAGCAGACGCTGAACCAGTTGCTGGTCGAGATGGACGGCTTCGAGGCCAACGAAGGCATCATCCTGATCGCCGCCACCAACCGGCCCGACGTGCTCGATCCGGCGCTGCTGCGCCCCGGCCGCTTCGACCGTCAGGTGGTGGTGCCGAACCCGGACGTGGTCGGCCGCGAGAACATCCTGAAAGTGCACGTGCGCAAGGTGCCGCTGGCGCCCGACGTGAACCTGAAGACCATCGCGCGCGGCACGCCCGGCTTCTCCGGCGCCGACCTGATGAACCTCGTCAACGAAGCGGCGCTGATGGCGGCGCGGCGCAACAAGCGCATGGTGATGCAGGCCGAGTTCGAGGACGCCAAGGACAAGGTGATGATGGGCGCCGAGCGCAAGTCGCTCGTGATGACCGACGAAGAGAAGATGCTGACCGCCTATCACGAGGGCGGCCACGCGCTGGTCGCGCTCAACGTCAAGGCCACCGATCCGGTGCACAAGGCCACCATCATTCCGCGCGGCCGCGCGCTCGGCATGGTCATGCAGTTGCCGGAGCGCGACAAGCTGTCGATGAGCCGCGAGCAGATGACCTCGCGCCTCGCCATCATGATGGGCGGCCGCGTCGCCGAGGAAATGGTGTTCGGCCGCGAGAAGGTCACGTCGGGCGCTGCGTCCGACATCGAGCAGGCGACCAAGCTCGCGCGCCTGATGGTCACGCGCTGGGGCCTGTCCGACAAGCTCGGCACCGTGGCCTATGGCGAGAACCAGGACGAGGTGTTCCTCGGCTACCAGGTGTCGCGCCAGCAGAACATTTCGGAAGCGACCGCGCAGACGATCGACGCCGAGGTGCGCAAGCTGGTCGAGGCCGGCTACGCCGAGGCGACGCAGATCCTCACCGACAAGCGCGCCGATCTCGAGACGCTGGCGCGCGGGCTGCTGGAATTCGAGACGCTGAGCGGCGACGAGATCATCGACCTGCTCGCCGGCAAGCGGCCGGTGCGCGAAAGCGTGATCGAGCCGGCCACGCCGCGCTCCTCCGCCGTGCCGCCGGCCGGCAAGCAGCGCCCGCGGCCCGATGCGCCGACCGGCGAAGTCGCGCCGCAGCCGCAGGGCTGACGGCCTTTACATCGAAGTTTGAGCGCCCGCCGCATGGCGGGCGTTCTGTTTTGGGGCTTCTGCTGGTGCGGCACCTGCGCTAGCGCTCTCGCCATGGACGCAAAGCCGCAACAGCCGCGCTGGACGCTCGACGCCTTTCGCGAAGGCGCCATGGCGACGATGCCGCTGTTGCCGGGCCTCTGCGCGTTCGGCATCGCCTTCGGCACGGTCGCGGCGCGCAAGGGCTTTTCGCTTCTCGATGCCTGCCTGATGAGCGCTGCGGTGTTTTCCGGAGTGGCGCAGATCATCGTCGTCGACGCCTGGCCGCATGAGCTGACCGCTGCCGACGATCTTCGCCAGCGCCGTGATCACCGCGCTCATCTGCTCGCGCTTCATCCTGATCGGCGCGTCGATGCGGCCGTGGTTCGGCGGCATGCCGGAACGCGGCCTCGTCTATTTCACGCTTTACCTGCTGGTCGAGCCGCCCTGGCTGCTTGGCACGCGCTACTACAACAACGGCGGCCGCGATCCGGCCTTCGTGCTCGGCAGTTGCGCGGTGTGCTGGCTGTCCTGGGTCGGCTCGACCGCGCCCGGCTATTGGCTCGGCGCCTCGATCGGCGATCCGCAGCGCTTCGGCCTCGATCTCATCATGCCGGCCTTCTTCGTCGTCATGCTGGTCTCGATGTGGCAAGGGCCGCGCCGCGCCGTGCGGCTGGATCGTCGGCAGCGCTGGTGGCGGTCGCGACGCGCAACTGTTCGGCGGCTTCTGGTACGTGGTGACGCGGCGCGCTCGCCGGCAGCATCGCGGGCGGCTTCATCGATGACTGAGCACGATCCACTCGGCTATGCCGCCATGCTGGCGGCGATGGCGGCGGCGGTCATCGTCTGCCGCGCTCGGCGGCTACTGGCTGATCGGCCGCTTCACCATCGGCCCGCGCCTGCACAAGATGCTGAACGCGCTGCCCGGTGCGGTGATCGCCTCGACGGTCGCGCCGATTCTGCTCACCGGCGGCGTCAGCGCCTGGCTCGCGCTGGTCGCGGCGGCGCTGACGATGATCGCGGTGCGCAACGATTTTGCCGCGCTGGTCGCGGGCGTCGTGGTCGCCGCCGCGGCGCGCGCCGCCGGGCTATAATGCGGCCATGCCCCTGCAAAACCGCGTCGACGCCGTTCGGCGACTTGTTCGCGACGTCCGCGCGCGGCACGCTGTTCGGCAATCGCGGCGGCAAGTTTCACACCGATGACAAGAAACTGACGACGCGCCGCTGGGCCTCGCGGCAGTGGATCTGCTGCGTGCTCGATTTCAAAGGCCGCCAGCGCGACGTCTGGGGCCGCTATTACACCGAGCTGTTCTTCCTCGACGAGGTGACGGCCTTCGCCGCCGGCCACCGGCCGTGCTTCGAATGCCGGCGCAAGGACGCCGAGCGTTTCGCCGCGCTGTTCTCCGGCAAGACAAAGCGCGCGAGCGCGCGGCGCCATGGACGATGTGCTGCACGCCGAGCGGCTCGACGGCAAAGCGAAGCGCACGCACCGCCGCGCGCTCGATACGCTGCCCGACGGCGCGATGATCGCGCTCGACGGCGAAGCCTTCGCGGTGCGCGGCAAACATCTGCTGCGCTGGACGCCGTCCGGCTATGCGGAGACACGCGCCGCGCCCGCGCGGCCTCGACTGTCGACGTGCTGACGCCGCCGTCGATGCTCACGGTGCTCGCGCGCGGCTACGCGCCGCTGCTGGCATCCGAGCGCCGGCGAGCGGCACTGCGACGCATTAAAACTATGCGCTAGATCAAGGAAGCGCGCCTTGCAGCCGATCTAAACGGCTGCTGGAGGTCCGCGCTTATGTCCATACCAGCCGCCTTGGCCCGCCGCCGCGATTACGCCGGCCCCGCGCTGTTTTCCTACGGCTTCCGGCCGTTCTTCCTGGCCGCCGGTCTATGGGCGGCGTTCGGCATCTTGCTCTGGCTGCCGCAATATATGGGCACATTCGGCCTGCCGACTTATTTCGGCGCGCTCGACTGGCACATCCACGAGATGCTCTACGGCTACGTCGCCGCCACCGTCGCCGGCTTTCTGCTGACCGCCATCCCGAACTGGACCGGCCGCCTGCCGGTGAGCGGCTGGCCGCTCGCGGCGCTCGCATTGCTCTGGTTGGCGGGCCGTGCCGCGATCCTGTTCTCAGGCCTGATCGGCGGCCTCGCCGCGGCGGTCATCGATGTCGCGTTCCTGGCGGCGCTCGCCGCCGTGGCCGCGCGCGAAATCATTGCCGGCAAGAACTGGCGCAACTTGCGCGTCCTGATCGTGCTCGGCGTGCTGATCGCCGGCAACGTCGTTTTCCATGCCGAGGTGCTGCTCAAAGGCAGCGCCAATTACGGCATCCGCATCGCCATCGCCGCCGTCATTCTGCTGATCTCGCTGATCGGCGGCCGCATCGTGCCGAGCTTCACCGGCAACTGGCTGGCGCGCAACAATCCCGGCCGGCGCCCGGTGCCGTTCACGCGCTTCGACATGGCGACAATCGCGGCCAGCGCGCTGGCGCTCATCGCCTGGATCGCGGCGCCGGCGCATCCGGTCAGCGGGGCGCTGCTGCTGGTCGCCGGATGTCTGCAAATCGCGCGGCTCGCGCGCTGGGCCGGCGACCGCACCTTCGCCGACCGGCTCGTGCTGGTGCTGCATGTCGGCTACGCCTTTGTGCCGCTCGGCTTCCTGCTGATCGGCGCCTCGGCCTTCACCGCCGCCGTGCCGGCGAGCGCCGGCATCCACGCCTGGACCGCCGGCGCCGTCGGCCTGATGACGCTGGCGGTGATGACGCGCGCCACGCTCGGCCACACCGGACAGCCGCTGCAGGCGGGCGCCGCCACGCAAGCGATCTACGCGCTCGTGCTGGTCGCGGCGCTGTTGCGCATTGTCGCCGCGTTCGTGCCGTCAATGATGCTGCTCGAAGCGGCGGGCGCCGCCTGGATCGCCGGCTTCGCCTGCTTCGTGTTGGTCTACGGACCGCTGCTGGCCGCTGCGCAAACCGGCCTGGGCCGAAACGCCGTCTTGATCCGCGCTCACGGCGGCTCGATCGGCCCGATGTCCTTCGCAGCCGGCACCCGGCGCGCCCAGGCGAAGTAGACGATCGCCGCCATCACCGCCAGCATCGCCACCACCAGGGCGACGCAGGCCGGCCAGGCGCCGAAGCGTCCAGGCGACGCCGCCGAGCGCCGCGCCGAAGCTGCCGCCGACATAGAAGCTCGTCACATAGAGCCCGACCGCCGAGGAGCGCCCGGTCTTGGCGGTGATCGTCACATAGCCGGTCGACACCGCCTGGCAGATCAATCCGCAGCCGGCGCTGATCGCGAGGCCGAGCAATGATGAGCGGCAGCGACGGCGCCAGCGTCAGCGCGATGCCGACGGCCCACAGCGCGATCACCCGCACCACGAAGCGCCGCCGCCCGAAGCGGCCCGACCGCCCAGCCGGTCCACGGCGTCAGCACCGAGCCGGTGAGATAGACGACGAACAGCGCGCCGAGCCAGCTGGCCGACAGATTGTAGGGCGGCGCGGCGAGATGGAAGCTGACATAGGTGAAGGTGCAGATGAAATTGAACAGCACGCCGAAGCCGACCGCGTAGGTCGCCAGCAATTGCCCGTTGCGGAAGTGCGCGAGCATCTGCCGCGCCGACGCGAGCAAGCCTTCCGAGCGGACGAATTTGCGCTCTGGCGGCAGCATGAACGCCACCACGGTGGCGCAAGCCACGGCGATCCCGGCGAGCGCGAAAAAGCCGGCGCGCCAGCCGATCAGATCGGCGAGCAGGCCGGTGAACAGCCGGCCGGTAAATCCGCCGATGCTCGAGCCGGACGAATAGATGCCGGCGGCGGTGGTCGCTTCCTGATGCGGCCACTCGTCGCCGATATAGGCGACGGTGACGGCGAAGATCGCCGGCAGCACCAGGCCCTGCACCGCGCGCCAGAAGATCAGCGCCGACAGGCTGTCGCGACAGGCCGGCCATCACCGTCGGGATCGCCAGCACGAACATGGCGGCGACGATCACGCGCTTGCGGCCGAGCACGTCGGCGACCGCGCCGGTGAAGGGCGCGGTCAGCGCCACCGCCAGCGTCGACTGACCGTGATGATGGTGGAGACTTCGGACGCGCTGGCGCCGAATTCCCCCGACAGCATCGGCAGGATCGACTGCGGCGCGTAGAGATTGACGAAGGCGCAGTAGCCGGCGAGCCCGACGGCAAGATGGCGGATGGAAAAGGCTCGGGTCTTGGCGTGAGCGCTCATCGAGGAGAACCGGCGGGGTGGCGGCAGCTATGCATGGTTTTTGCGCGCGCCGCCATGGGGCAGGGCGGCGGAGCAGCGGAGCGCGGGGTGCATGGCTTGCTTTTCTTTCCCCTCCCCCACGAGCGCTTGCGAGTGGTGGGGAGGGCTTAGGGGTGGGGGAAACTTTTTGCCAAGCGCGCTTCGTAAAGCCCCCCACCCCGGTTCGCATCGCTGACGCGATGCTCACCGACCCTCCCCACCGCTCCGCGGGGGGAGGGTTGAAGAAGCGCCAAGCGCAGCACGCGCCCGCCGCACCGTCTCCTCCGGCGTGCCCGATGCATCGACCGTCGCCCAATCGAGCGCGCCGAGGTCGTATTGTTCCTGCGCGCGCGCGACCTGCGCGTCGGCGTCGGAGGCGTCGCCGGTGCGGGAGCCGACACGCGACACGCGGACGCCAAGATCGGCGGTCAGGAACAGGCCGTGGAACGGCGCGTTGCCGGCCACCTGCTCGATGCGCGGCGCGCTCGCGCGGGTCGGCGAACACCGCGTCGGCGATGGCCGAATGGCCGGCGGCGAGCACGCGCCGCGCCTTGGCCTCGATCGCCGCATAGACCTTGGCGGTCACCTCGCGCGCATAGGCCTCCTTCGGCAGGCGCTCGTTTTCGCCGACGCCGAACAGCGCCTTGCGCTCGACGTCGCTGCGCAGCACCACCGCGCCCGGCGCGGGCGGCACAGTCCGGCGCCAGCGCGCGCGCCAGCAGCGACTTGCCGGTGCCCGACAGCCCGCCGACGGCGATCAGTTGCGGCTGCGGCGGCGAGATCAGCTCTTGCGCCAGCGCGAAATAATCGCGCGCGCTTTGCTCGGCCTCTGCGCGCTTGTCGCTGAGCTTTGCGCGCGCCGCCGTCACCTTGGCGCGGATCGCCGCGCGCAGCGACAAAAACAGCGGCAGCGCGGCGAGCGCGTCGAGATCGTCGTCGCGCCGCGTCTCCGTCAGATAGCGATTGAACACGATGTTCGCCGCCGCGCTCAAGCCCGCGCTCGATCAGGTCCATCAACAGGAAGGCGAGATCGTAGAGCACGTCGCCGGTCGCGATCTTGCGGATCGAACTCGATGGCGTCGAACAATGTCGGCGCGCCGTCGATCAGCACGATATTGCCGAGATGCAGATCGCCATGGCAGCGCCGCACGAAACCGTCGCGCTCGCGCCGCGCAAGCAGCGGCCGCACGCGCGCGAAGGCCGTGCGCGTCGCGGCGCTCAGCACCACGACCTGCGGCGTTGGAAACAGGTCGGCAGGCTCTCAGCTCGGCATCGTTTTGCTCGATGACCTCATCGAGCTCTTCGACAAAGCCTTGACCCACCGGCGCCGCCGCATGCGCCTTCGCCACCGCGCGGCCGAGCGCGTCCGCCAGCCGCGCATCGATCTCGCCGCGTTCGGCCAGATGGTCGAGCGTCTTGTGTCTCGTCGAAGCGGCGCATCTCCACCGCCCATTCCACCGGCTCGCCGCTGCCGCCGATGGCGAGGCCGCCAGTCGGCCCGCGCGTGATCGCCACCACGCCGCGATAGATCGCCGGCGCGAACGGCCGGTTGACCTCGATCTCCGCCTCGCAGGCCGCCTTGCGTTTCGCCAGCGTGGAAAAATCCAGGAACGGAAAGCGCACCGCGCGCTTGATCTTGAGCGCGCGCTCGCCGGCCAGGAACACCGAAGCGGCATGGGTGTCGATGCGCGTGACCGGCGCGCCGCCGTGGCTCGCCGGAGCGGCCAGAAATTCCAAGACGGCGTGCTGCGGATCGTCGCTCACGGCGTTGTCATCCTGCGCAAGCCCGGCCATCGCGAAAAAGCCTATCAAACGACGCTTTTCCGGGCCTGATCCAGATCAATACGCGATTTCGCCGGGCGCGGCATAAATAGGCTAATCGAAGACAGGAGAATTTCCGTGACCACGCTGCCGCACACGTTCAAGCGCATCAGGCTCAATCTCGCCCGCTCCAAGGAGTTCCCGCAGGGCTCCGACAAGCGCGGCTACGAATTCGTCGCCCCGCTCGACGCCAAGGGCCATATCGACGTCGAGCAGTGGAAGACGCAGAAGGAGCATTGCCGCGTCCGCCGCTTCTGGGAAGGCCAGGACGACGAGATCGGCCAGCTCGTGCACCGCCCCGGCGGTCCCGAGCACGCGCGCTGGGTGTTCGACTACAACCCCAAGCGCGCCGACGACGACGAGAGCGGCTATCCGCTTCGGCGCGCATGCCTTCAAGCAGGGCGAATACGCCACCATCCGCAACGTCGACGGCGAAGCCCACACTTTCCTGGTTGCTTCGGTGCAGCCCGCCACCTGACGCTGCCTCCCTTGACCGCGACGCGCGCGCGCGGGAAGAGTCTCCCGCCTCGCCGTCGTCAGCGGCCAATCAAGGGAGGAGCGAAAGTGCTCATCGATCTTCGTACCTATACCGTCCGTCCCGGCAGCATGCCGGCGCAATTGGCGCTCTATCAGAAGTTCGGCTACCCGATCCAGTTGCGCTACATGGGCGAGCCGCACTTCTATCTCACGGCCGAGAGCGGCGAGCTCAACACCATCGTGCACGGCTGGGTCTATGACAGCGCCGCCGACCGCGAGGAAAAGCGCGCCCGCATGGCGCAGGATCCGGACTGGAAAGTCTATCTCACCGAGAATGCCAAGGCCGCCAACATCGTCTCCCAGCGCACCTCGCTGATGGTGCCGGCGAGTTTTTCGCCGCCGATTCCGAAGGCGAAGATCCACAAGTAGGGACGTGGCGCATGCGCGGCAGTAGCAACACGCGGACCGGCGGCGAAATCCTGGTCGACCAGTTGGCGATCCACGGGGTGCGCCACGTGTTCTGCGTGCCGGGCGAAAGCTATCTGGCCGCGCTCGACGCTTTCCACGACCGCGACGTCGCGCTCACCGTCTGCCGGCACGAGAGCGCGGCGGCGATCGCGGCGGAAGCGATCGGCAAGGCCACCGGCCGCCCCGGCGTCTGCTTCGTGACGCGCGGGCCGGGCGCCACCAATGCCTCGGCCGGCATCCACATCGCGCGCCAGGATTCCTCGCCGCTGATCGTGTTCGTCGGCCAGGTCGCGCGCTCGATGCGCGAGCGCGATGCCTTCCAGGAGCTCGACTACCGCGCGGTGTTCGGCTCGATCTGCAAATTCGTCACCGAGATCGACGACCCCGCGCGCATCCCGGAAGTGGTCTCCTACGCCTTCCACATCGCCTGCCAGGGCCGCCCCGGCCCGGTGGTGATCGCGCTGCCGGAGGACATGCTGACCGAGCGCGTGGTGGTGCCCGACGCCAAAGCCTTCGAGCCGGCGGAGACCTGGCCGGGCCTCACCGACATGAGCCGCCTGCAGAAGATGCTGTGGGCGTCGAAGAAGCCGATCGCGCTCGTCGGCGGCAGCCGCTGGTCGCAGGCCGCCTTCGACGCGCTGGCGCGCTTTGCCGAGCGCTTTGCGCTGCCGGTCGCCACCACCTTCCGCCGCGGGCATTTGTTCGACGCGCATGCACCCGTGCTTTGCCGGCGATCTCGGCATCGGCGTCAACCCGAAGCTGCTGGCGCGCGTCAAGGCCGCCGACCTGGTGCTGCTGCATCGGCGGCCGGCTCGGCGAATTGCCGTCGCAGAGCTACACGCTGTTCGATATCCCCGAGCCGCAGATGAAACTGGTGCACGTGCATCCCGGCGCCGACGAGCTCGGCCACGTCTACAATCCCGCGCTCGCCATCAACGCTTCGCCCACCGCCTTCTGCTCGGCGCTGGAAGGCCTGCAGCCGCCCAACGACATCCCCTGGCGCGGCGAGAGCGACACCGCGCATGCCGATTATCTCGCCTGGAGCGACAAGGCGACGCCGCAGCCGGGCGCCGTCAATCTCGGCGAGATCATGGTGTGGCTGCGCGAGCATCTGCCGGCCGACGCCATCCTGACGCAAGGCGCCGGCAATTTCGCCGGCTGGGTGCATCGCTTCTACCGCGTGCGCAAATATAACGGGCTGATCGGCGCCACCTCCGGCTCCATGGGCTACGGCCTGCCGGCCGCGCTCGGCCTGCAGACGCTCTATCCGAAGCGCACCGTCGTCTGCGTCGCCGGCGACGGCGACTTCCTGATGACCGGGCAGGACTTCGCCACCTGCGTTCAGTACGAGCTGCCGGTCATCGTGCTGGTCTGCGACAACGGCCTCTACGGCACCATCCGCATGCACCAGGAGCGCGAGTATCCCGGCCGCGTGGTCGCGACCGAATTGCGCAATCCCGATTTCGTCGCTTACGCCAAGGCCTTCGGCGGCTTCGGCGTGCGTGTCGACAAGACCGCCGATTTCCCCGCCGCCTTTGCCGCCGCGCAGAAATCCGGCCAGCCGTCGATCGTGCATTTGAAGATCGACCCGGAAGCGCTCACGCCCGGCATGTCGCTCTCCGCCATCCGCGAGAAGGCGCTGTCCGGCAAACGCTGACTTCCGCGCTTGCGCCGCGTGGGTGAATCATCGTTCACTGCATCGCGATGCCCTATCGGCGCACCGAAAACGTCGTCCGGCGGCTTGCCGCGCGCGAGCAGGCGATCCTCGATGCCGCCACCGCGCTCGCGGCTGAGCGCGGCATGGCGGCGGTGCAGATCGCGGCCGTGGCCGAGCGCGCCGGAATCGCTGCCGGCACGGTCTACCGCTATTTCCCGTCCAAGACCGATCTGGTCGCCGCGCTGATCGAGGCGCTGAGCCAGCGCGAGCTTGCCGCCATGCACGCGGCCGCCGACGCCGCGCCGGGGCCGCTATCTGCTTTGGCTGCATCGATTGCAACGTTCGCCGCGCGCGCCCGTTACGCGCGCCGGCTCATCTGGGCGGTGACCGGCGAAGCCGGTCGAGCCGGAGCTTGACGGTCTGCGGCGCGCCTTCCGCCAGGCGCTCGCCGCCGAACTGTCGGCGCGCATCCAGGCAGCCAGCGCCGGCCGCCATTTGCCGGAGCTCGACGCCGGCGTCGCCGCGCCCGCCATTATCGGCGCGCTGATGGAAGGGTTGATCGGGCCGCTGGCGCCGCCGGACGGCGACGCCGCCGCGCAGCGCGAAGCGGTGCAGACCGCGACGCTGCTGGCGCTGCGCGCGCTCGGTGTCATCGACGCGCGCGCGCGCGGGCTGGTGGCGCAGTGCGTGCTGCCGGTGCAACTGGCGTCTTAGGGCATCGCTTCGGCGGGCACTTCGTCGAGCGGCAGCGTCACGTGCTTGACGCCGCGTTCCTCATCGTCGGCGCTGTGGAAGCCGAGCTCGCCGCACATCTGCAGCATGGTGGTGTTGTCCGCCAGCACCTGGCCCTGCACGGTCTTGAGGCCGCGCGCTTTGGCGTAGGCGATCATGTGCTTCATCATCAGCCAGCCGAGCCCATGACCTTTGAGATGCGAGCGCATCAGGATGGCGAATTCGCCGTTCACGTCGCCTTTATCGTCGTGCAGCCGCACCACGCCGAGTAGTTTGCCGCTTGCCTCCTCGATGGCGACGAAAGCCATGGCATGAGCGGGATCGTAGTGGATCAGCTTATCGATGAGATCGGGGCTGACTTCGCGCATGGCCGCGAAGAAGCGCAGGCGCAGATCCTCGTGTGTCACCTCGGCCAGGAAATCGGGATAGAGCGCGGCATCGTCCGGCTTGAGCGGCCGGAAGAAAACTTTCGTGCCGTCTCTGCAGCGTGACGTGGCGTTCGAGCAATGCCTTTCTCGCTAACCTCAGTGCGACATCAGCACCGGCACCGTCATCGATTCCAAGAGCCCGCGGGTGACGCCGCCGAGCACGAATTCGCGCAGGCGCGAATGGCCGTAGCCGCCCATCACGATCAGGTCGGCTGAGGAATCCGCGGCGTGCGACAGGATGGCGGACTGCACGTCGATGTCCGGCGCGGTGATGCGCTTGACCGTCGTCTTGATGCCGTGACGCGCCAGATGCTGGCCGAGATCGGCGCCCGGCGTCTCGTCGCTTTTCGGCGGCTTGTTGCCGACCACCACGACTTCAACCTGCTTGGCCTTTTCCAGGAACGGCATGGCGTCGCCGATGGCGCGGGTGGCGGCGCGGCTGCCGTCCCAGGCGACCAGCACGCGGTCGAGCTTGAGCCCGCCCTTCTGAATGAACGGCACGAAGATTACCGGGCGGCCGCTCTCGAACAGCACGCCTTCGTCGACCACTTCCTCGGGCATCGGCTTGTCCTGCGTCGCCTGGCCGACCACGATCAGGTCGAAGCGGCGGCCCATATGCGCGAGCTGGTCGGAAGCGCCCGCTATGCTGGCGCTCACCGTGCGCGTTTCATAGGAAATGCCTTCGCGCTTGGCCAAGGCATCGAAACGGGCGATCGCGGCGCGCGCCGCCTTGTCGGATTCGGCGCGCTGCGACTCGATGAATTCCGGCGGAATGCCACCCATCACCGTGCCGGGAATGATCGGCTCATAGGAGAAGCCGACGCCCAGCACATGGGCCTCGAACTCTTCCGCGATCGAGACGGCGAACGTGCCGGCCGGGTCCTGCGCGCCCAACCCGAGATTGACGATAAGGTCCTTGATCATTGGAAGTCTCCTGACCGAGCTGGATCGCCCGACGCTGAAACTATGCGAGGCCGTGACGCGTGCAGCCTTGACCAAGGTCAAATGCCGCCGCGGCCGCGTTCCTCCTCAAAACCACTACTTCTTGTTGCCGTCGGGGCCGAATTGCTTGAGATAGGCCCAGAGGTTATCGGCCTGTTTCTCGTCCTTGATGCCGGGGAAGATCATCTTGGTGCCCGGCACTTTGGCGCGCGGGTCCTTGATATAGTCCTTGAAGGCCGCCTCGTCCCAGGTGATGCCGGAATTCTTGTTGGCGGCCGAATAGCTGTACTCGGGGGCGCTGCCGGAATGGCGCCCGTCGATGCCGTTCAACTCGGGACCCACTTTGTTCTTGGCGCCCGGGCCGATGGAGTGGCAGGGCAGGCACTGCTTGAAGACCTGCTCGCCCATGGCGGGGTCGCCGGCGGCTTGCGCCGCCTGCGTGGTTGCGGCCGCCGCCAGCAGCGCCAGCGCGAATGTTGCTTTCATTGATTTTTCTCCCAATGCGACATGTCTACCATCGCCCCCGGCGAAGGGTTCCAAACAGTTTTGCCAGCCCTATGTGTCAGCCGTCAAATGGCTGATAACGTTAGCTGCGATAAAGGAGCCGGGATCGATGACACTACGGATGCCGGAGGCGGATGGCGCGGTTCTAGCGCGGCGCGAGAAAATCGTCGCGGCGCTACGCCAGATCGTGCCGGGCGAGGGCGTGATCGCCGGCGAGCGCGAAATGCGGCCGTTCGAGACCGACGGTCTGACCGCCTATCACCAGCTCCCGATGGTGGTGGTGCTGCCGGAGACCGCCGAACAGGTGGCCCAGGTGCTCCGCTACTGTTACGACGAGGGCATCCGGGTGGTGCCGCGCGGCGCCGGCACCTCGCTGTCGGGCGGCGCGCTGCCGCTCGCCGACGGCGTGCTGCTCGGCATGGCCAAGTTCAACCGCATTCGCGAGATCGATTACGCCAACCGCCTGGCGGTGGTCGAGCCCGGCGTCACCAATCTCGCCATCTCCAACGCCGTTGCCGATGCCGGCTTCTATTACGCGCCCGATCCGTCCTCGCAGATCGCCTGCACCATCGGCGGCAACATCGCGGAGAATTCCGGCGGCGTGCATTGCCTGAAATACGGCATGACCGCCAACAACGTGCTCGGCTGCGAGATGGTGCTGATCACCGGCGAGGTGCTGCGCATCGGCGGCAAGCATCTCGACAGCGCGGGCTACGACCTGCTCGGCATCATCACCGGCTCGGAAGGCCTGCTCGGCGTCGTCACCGAAGTCACGGTGCGCATCCTGCGCAAGCCGGAGACGGCGCGCGCGCTGCTGATCGGCTTTCCGTCGTCGGAGGACGCCGGCGAATGCGTCTCACGCATCATCGGCGCCGGCATCATCCCCGGCGGCATGGAGATGATGGACGGCCCCGCCATCCGCGCCACCGAGGATTTCGTGCATGCCGGCTATCCGCTCGATTGCGAGGCGCTGCTGATCGTCGAGGTCGACGGCCCGGCGGCCGAAGTCGATCATCTGATCGAGCGCGTCGACAAGATCGCGCACGAGTGCCACGCCAAGTCCTGCAAGGCCTCGTCCTCCGAAGAGGAGCGGCTGCTGTTCTGGGCCGGCCGCAAGGCGGCGTTCCCGGCGGTCGGCCGCATCTCGCCCGACTATTACTGCATGGACGGCACCATCCCGCGCAACAAGCTGCCGCTGGTGCTGTCGCGCATGAAGGAGATGTCGGCGAAATACGGCCTGCGCGTCGCCAACGTGTTCCACGCCGGCGACGGCAATCTGCATCCGCTGGTGCTGTACGATTCCAACAAGCCGGGCGAACTCGACCGCGCCGAGCAGTTCGGCGCCGAGATCCTGAAATTGTGCGTCGAGGTCGGCGGCGTGTTGACCGGCGAGCACGGCGTCGGCGTCGAGAAGCGCGACCTGATGCCGGTGATGTTCTCCGAGACCGATCTCGACCAGCAGCAGCGCCTCAAATGCGCCTTCGACGAGAAGGGCCTGCTCAATCCCGGCAAGGTCTTCCCCAAGCTGCACCGCTGCGCCGAGCTCGGCCGCATGCACATTTCCGGCGGCAAGCTGCCGTTCCCCGATATTCCGCAGGTTCTAGGTCTAGTCGTAATGCGTTTCGGTCTGTTCTGTTCGCCCAAAGCCGATGCGCCCGGGTTCGGTCCGGAGACCGGCCAGGGTTTCCGCGATTATCTCGAGTTCAACGTCGAGGCCGAGGCGCTCGGCTTCGCATTCGAGCTTCTCGGTCGAGCATCATTTCAGCGGCTGGAACCAGGCCTCCGCCACGCTGATGCTGCTGATGGCGCTGGCCATGCGCACCACCACGCTGCGGCTCGGCACCGCGGTGATGGTGCTGCCCTGGCACAATCCGGTGCTGCTGGCCGAGCAGGCGGCGACGCTCGATCTCCTGTCCAACGGCCGTTTCGATTTCGGCATCGGCAAGGGCTACCGGCACAGCGAGTTCAAGGGCTTCCAGATCGCGCCGGACGAAGCCGAGGCGCGCTTCGAGGAGGCGGTCGAGGTCATGACGCGCGCCTTCACCTCGCGCGAACGCTTCTCGCATCACGGCCGCTTCTTTCATTTCGAGGACATCGTGGTCGAGCCGCCGCCGGCGCAAAGCCCGCATCCGCCGTTCTGGGTCGCCGCCGGCAATCCGCATACGATCGCGCCGCGCCGCCGCGCGCGGCTTCAATCTGATCCTCGACCAATATGCGTCGCCCGCGACGCTCGCCGAGCGCATCGCGCATCTATAAGGCCGCGCGCGAAGCGCAGGGCCTTGCGTTCAACCCCATGCAGGTGACGGTCGCGCGCCAGCTCTACGTCGCCAAGAACGAGGCCGACAAGCAGGACGCGCTCAAGCGCCAGGCCGAATACACCCAGCGCACCATCGCCTCGGCGCGCCGTCCCGACGCCGCCGGCAAGCCGGCTCGCACGTGCTGGCCTACGCCGACAAGCAGGGCGCCACCGAAGAGAACGCGCTCTACGGCACGCCCGACGAGATCGCCGCCATGCTCGAAGCGTTGCAGCGCGCCGGCGTCGACTACATCTTGCTGACCATTGCCGGCGGCCGCGACCAGCTGCGCCGCTTCGCGCGCGAGATCATGCCGGCCTTCACCGCAGCAACGCGCGGCCGCGGAGTAGCCATGGCCGACGTCCTCAAACCGCGCGACGGCAAGGAGGTCGAGGAGGCCGTGCGCTGGGCGCTCGCCAACGACAAGGCGCTGGAAGTGGCCGGGCAGGGCACCAAGCGCGCCATCGGCCGCCCCAGCCAGACCGACCTCACGCTCGATCTGTCGGCCTTAACCGGCGTCACGCTCTACGAGCCGGCCGAGCTGGTGCTGTCGGCGCGCGCCGGCACGCCGCTGGCCGAGATCGAGGCCGAGCTCGAGATGCACAACCAGCAGCTCGCCTTCGAGCCGATCGACTACGGCCCGCTGCTCGGCGGCGAGGCGGGCGCCGGCAGCATCGGCGGCGTGATCGCGGCCAATCTCTCCGGCCCGCGCCGCATCAAGGCGGGCGCCGCGCGCGACCATTTCCTCGGCGTCACCGCGGTCACCGGCCGCGGCGACACCATCAAGTCGGGCGGCCGCGTGGTGAAGAACGTCACCGGCTACGACCTGTGCAAATTGTTCGCCGGCTCCTGGGGCACGCTCGCCGCCATGACCGACGTCACGATCAAAGTGCTGCCGAAGCCGGAGACCGAGGCGACCGTCATCGTCACCGGCCTCGACGACGCGCGCGCCTGCGCGGCCATGGCCGCCGCCATGGGCTCGGCCGTTCGACGTCTCCGGCGCCGCGCACCTGCCCGACCACGTCGCCTCCTGGTTCGACGGCCTGCCCAAGGCCGGAAGCCTCGACCGTGCTGCGGCTGGAAGGCCACGCGCCTTCGGTCGCCCACCGCAAGGAGACGCTCGCCGCGCTGATGGCCCCGTTCGGCCCGGTCGAGATCCTCGATGAAAAATCCTCGCGCGCGCTCTGGCGCAGCGTGCGCACGCTCAAACCGTTCGCGACGGCGCGCGAGCGCCCGCTCTGGCGCATTTCCGTGGCGCCCGCGCGCGGCCACGAGCTGGCCGCCGCCATCACGCCGGCGGCGCAGATGTTCTACGACTGGGCCGGCGGGCTCATCTGGGTGGCGATGCCGCTGTCGGACGAGCCCGACGCCGCGGCCGTGCGCGGCGCGGTGGCGGCGATCGGCGGCCACGCCACGCTCATCCGCGCGCCCGCGTCTGTGCGCGCGTCGCTCGACGTGTTCGCGCCCGAAGCGCCCGGCATCGCCGCGCTCAACAAGCGCGTCAAGGACAGCTTCGACCCCAAGGGCGTGCTCAATCCCGGCCGGATGTGGGCGGGGGTGTAAATGCAAACCAACTTCACCCTCGCGCAGCTCGCCGATCCGCAAAACGCCGCGTCGGAAAAAATCCTGCGCGCCTGCGTGCATTGCGGCTTCTGCACCGCCACCTGTCCGACTTACGTGCTGCTCGGCGACGAGCTCGATTCCCCGCGCGGGCGCATTTACCTCATCAAGGAGATGCTCGAGCAGAACCGGCCCGCCACGCGCGACGTGGTCAAGCACATCGACCGCTGCCTGTCGTGTCTCGCCTGCATGACGACCTGCCCCTCCGGCGTGAACTACATGCACCTCGTCGACCACGGCCGCGAGCACATCGAGAAGACCTACAAGCGCCCGATCTTCGACCGCCTGTTGCGCGCCGTGCTGGCGCGCGTGCTCACCGACGCGAGCCTGTTCCGCATGGCGGTGGTCGGCGGCATCGTGGCGCGGCCGTTGGCGCCGCTGTTGCGCGCGCTCGGCTTGAAGCGGCTCGCCGCCATGATCGCGCTCACGCCGCACCGCAAGCCCGCGCCGCCCTCCGAGCGCACCGGCAAGGTCTACGCCGCGCAAGGCCGCCGCCGCGGCCGCGTCGCGCTGCTGTCCGGCTGCATCAATCCGGTGCTGTCGCCGGCGACCGACGAGGCCGCCATCCGCGTGCTCAACCGGCACGGTGTTGAAGTCGTGGTGGCGGCGGGCGAGGCCTGCTGCGGCTCGCTGGTCCACCACATGGGCCGCGAGGACGAGGCGCTCGCGTTCGCGCGGAACGACATCGACGCCTGGACGCGCGAGATCGAAGGCGACGGCCTCGACGCCATCCTCACCACGGTGTCCGGCTGTGGCACCACGCTGAAGGATTACGGCTTCATGCTGCGCACCGACAAAGCCTATGCCGGCAAGGCGGCGAAGGTGTCGAGCCTGGCGAAAGACGTCAGCGAATATCTCGCCACGCTCGAGCTCAAGCCGACGCAGCAAAGCGGCCTCACCGTCGCCTATCACTCGGCCTGCTCGCTGCAGCATGGACAACAGGTGACAGCCGCGCCGAAAGACCTGCTGAGCCAATGCGGCTTCGTGGTCAAAGATGTTGCGGAAGGCCATTTGTGCTGCGGCTCGGCCGGCACCTACAATATTCTGCAGCCGGTGCTGGCGGAGCGTCTGCGCGACCGCAAGGTCGCCAACATCGAACGGCTCAAGCCGGATGTGATCGCGGCCGGCAATATCGGCTGCCTGACGCAGATCGCGTCCGGCACCGCCATTCCGGTCGTGCACACCGTCGAGCTGATCGACTGGGCGACCGGCGGGCCGCTGCCGGAGCAGCTGACCAAGGTCGTCGGCGCCGAGGCGGTGCTGGCGGCGGCGACAGGTTAGGGGGAGGTCGCGGCTACTGTTCTTCCGAAACCGCGCCGGCAATCGCGGCCAATACGGCGAGCGCATCGGAGGTGCCGGCCGCGTCGCCCTTCTCGAAATCCGCACCCGTCTGCGCCATCGTATTGGTGACGTGCGCCAGGCAGAGGACGCGGACCTGGTTGGCCTTTGCGAACGTATAGAGCGCGGCGGCTTCCATCTCGACCGCCAGAATCCCTTCGCCTTCGCCGCTTCGATCGCTTCCGCGGTTTCGCGGAACGGGGCGTCCGTCGTCCAGCTCGCGCCGACGATCGCCGCGCAGACCTTGCGCCTTGAGAGCGCCGGCGGCGGCGGCAACCAATTCCGGATCGGCCTCGCCGTATTGCGAAGGCGCGGCGTAGTGATAGCTCGTGCCTTCGTCGCGCAAGGCGCGGTCGATGATGACGAAATAGGGCGTCGGTCCGGCGGGACGATTTGCCCGGCCGATGTCAGGCTCAGCAGCAATCGGCAGCCGCTCGCGAACAGCTCTTCCGCGATCAGCACCGCGAACGGCGCGCCGACCGCGCAACCGATGATGCCGGCGGTCTGCCCGGCCAGTTCGAACGTGTCGAACTGCGTGTGATAGCAAGGCCAGCCTCGAAGGGCTTCGCGCGGCCTGTCCTTGCGCAAGCGGCGCACGATGTCGCCGTCGGGATCGAGGATGCAGACGGCGGGCACGTCCACCGCCGGCAATCCCTTTTGCCGGCGCGCCTCGCGCAACAGCGCCGCCGGCCTGAACACAGACGGCGAAGCCGGGTTCTTGTTGTCGAGAATGGCTGTCATGTTCTCACTCGACGCTCAAGCAGCACGCCGTAATGATAGGGCGGCACATCGACAAGCTTAACAAATTTGAGGCCGTCGACTTCTGCGGCCTTGATCGTCTGGTCCGGCGCCATTCGCAATTCGGTGCGCGGGCCGCGCGGTTCCCCGAGGATGGTCGTTTCTTCGCGCGGCCGCGGGTGCCAATTGACGATGGCGAAACGTCCCGACGGCTTGAGCGCGTCGCGGACCGAGCGCGCCAGCCGCGGCTTGTCGGGCACGCCGTGAAATGCGTTGGCCATGAAAACGAAATCGACCGGAGCGCGCCAAAGCTCGCTGATCTTGTAAGCGTCGCCCGCGACATAGTCGCAATTCGTGACGCCGCCTTCCGCTAAGCCGCTGGCGCGCGACCTCCAGCAATTCCCGGTCGATGTCGATGGCCACGACATGCCGCGCGATCTTGGCGATTTGCAGCGTGAACCAGCCGTCGCCCGAGCAAAGATCGATCACCTCCATGCCGGGCTTGACGCCGACGCTGCGCAGCACGCCGGCAGGATCGGGCCACAGCGCCTCCCACCAACCGGCGGTCGGCATTTCGGTGCCTTCGAAAAACCTGCCGGCAGGTCAGCCATACGTTTGCCCTGCTACGCGAGCTCAGACATTTCCGGCGATCACCGGCAACCCGGATGCGCGCCACTCAGGCAAGCCCTGTTCTAATCGCCGCGCTTTGAAGCCATGCGCGCGAAGCAGCGCAACCGCCTCAAAAGCCAGCACGCAATATTCACCACGGCAGTAGGCGACGATTTCCTGTTTGGGATTAAGTTCGGCCAGCCGCCGTCTTAACGCGCGCAGAGGAATGTTTGTAGCGCCCTGCAAATGTCCCAACGCGAACTCATCCGGGGCCGAACGTCCAAAACGTTGACCGCTTTCCGCGGATCAACGTGAGCAACTGTCTGCGCGAGACCGGCTCTAGTTCATCACGCTTGTTGAAGTAGTTGCGGACGATGCGTGCGACTTCGGCGACATTGCGTTCTGCGACCCGGCGCAACCCCGCGAGAACGTCAAGGATGCAGTCATCTGCGAGTTGGTAATAAACGACAATCTGGTCTCTGGGCATTTCGCGGACGTTTACGGCCGCAAGCACATGCTCGTGCTCGGCTGGCTCATCGGTCTGCCGGTTCCGTTCATGATCGGCTGGGGTCCGAGCTGGGGCTGGATCGTGGCGGCGAACGCGCTGCTCGGCATCAACCAGGGCTTTGCGTGGTCGATGACAGTGATCATGAAGGTGGACCTGGTCGGCCCCAAATCGCGCGGCCTCGCCGTAGGGCTCAATGAATTCGCCGGCTATCTTGCCGTCGGTCTCACGGCATTTGCAGCCGGCACTATCGCCCAACACTACGGGCTCGGCCGCAGCCGTTCTATCTCGGCATCGGCTATGCGGTGCTCGGGCTCGTTCTTTCCACGCTGCTAGTGCGAGACACGCGCCATCATGTCCGCCACGAGATTGCCCATCATCATGCATCGGTCGGCGAGGAGCTTGGGTTCTGGGAAGTCTTTCGGCGCGCTTCATTCAAGAACCGCAATCTATTTGCGACATCGCAGGCCGGGCTCGTCAACAATCTTAACTTCGGGATGAGTTGGGGGATTTTTCCGCTGTTATACGCGAGCTTTGGTCTTGCCGTCGGACGGATCGGCATCCTCAACTCGGTCTATCCCGGCGTGTGGGGCGTCTTGCAAACCGTGACCGGCCCGCTGAGCGACCGCTGGGGCCGCAAAGGATTGATCGTCGCCGGCATGTGGGTGCAGGGCGGCGGTCTTGTCCTGATCGGGGTGACGCAAAGCTTCGGCTGGTGGTTGCTTGCCAGCGTTCTGCTCGGCCTCGGAACCGCGATGGTCTATCCGACGCTCATCGCCGCCGTTTCCGACGCCTCGCATCCCTCCTGGCGGGCGCGCTCGCTCAGCGTTTATCGCTTCTGGCGCGACCTCGGCTACGCCATCGGCGCCGTGTCCGCGGGCGTGATTGCCGATACGCTCGGCCTGTCGTGGGCGATCAGGATCGTGGCGGCGCTGTCATTTATCTCGGGCGCGATCGTCGCCGTGCTCATGCGCGAAAGCCGGCGATAGGCGAACCGCGTTTGCAGGCGCTCCGCGCAAACGCTCATTGTTTTTCGGCTTAGAACGTCAACACTTTGTCGGCTTGCGCCGTCGCGTCAGCCAGCGTGTCCATTGTGCTGCGTTGCGCGCCGTTCATGAGCTCGGAATCCGCCATACCGCGCGCGTCCATGCATGTCCCGCAGGTGAGGACAATTGCATTGCCGGACACGATGCGGCCCAGCATGCGCTCGATGTTGTAATAACCCTCCGGCGTCTTTTGCTTGGCTTTGGCGGCCAGCACCGCATCGCCAAGCAAAAAGATCGTGAGCTGCGTCGCCGCGTCGCGTTTCAGCAGAGCCTGCGCCAGCCGCAGCGCGTTGTAGACGCGCTCGCTGCCGTAAGGGGCATCGTTGATCAGAAACAGGACTTTCATGCGCGAACTATTGAAGCTGCGACAGCCGACGGCATTGACGCTTATCAATCGACGGTCATAGGAATATCGTCATACTATCGCCACAATCGAGGATTTTATTCCATGCCGCCTTGCTCGGCTGAGGGCGTCGTCGCGAGACGTCTCGATGATGGAGCAAGCGGGATGCGGATGGTGGCGGAGAACAGCCATCGGCGCATTCCGGGCCGGACCGAAAGGTCAGGCTGCGCGGCGCCCGCGGGCGAGGCTCGTAACCTCGCACTCGGGCTGCGCCGGGGCTCCGCCCGGGACCACTACGGGTCCCCGCCAGGAGCTTGGCTGACGGCGGACCGTTCAACGGTCTGTCCGGCGTTCGGAGGCCACGGCCCGGGGCTAACGCCCATGAGGTGCGTCCTTCCGGACCCGGGCAGAAACGAGACGGTCCGAAGAAAGCGCGGCCCGGCGCAGCAAGGAAAGACGCCGTGATGGCGCGCCGAAAGGCGCCGCACCTTGGAAAACAAGGTGCGCACTTGAAAGGAAGTCGCGCCGATCGGCGCGCCGTCCCCTCGGCATTCGTGCCGGGGATGAGAGGAAGGCCCGGCGAAAGCCGGGATGGAAGAGTTTTGAAGTGCCGGATATCGGGCAAGCCCGACATCCGGTCGGCGCCCCCGCGCCGCAAAGAACAGGGGCGATGGCGCGCGCCTGCACGGGAGCCGCCCACCGATTGCATCGTGTCAGCCACCCGCCTAGCATCACGGCGAAACCCACACCATAAAGTTCAGTCCAAGGAGTGTTTGGTCATGCCGGCGTACAAAATTCTGCTGATGGGCGCGTCCTACGGATCGCTGCTCGCCTCCAAATTGCTGTTCGGCGGCCACTCGATCCATCTCGTCTGCCTGCCGGCGGAAGCCGACCTGATCAACGCCGAAGGCTTCAAGGTCAAATTGCCGGTGCGCGGCCGCAAGGATCCGGTGCTGCTCGAATTGCGCAAGCTGCCCGGCAAGGTGACCGCGGGCGGCGCTGCCGGCGTCAACCCGAAGGACTACGACCTCGTCGGCCTCTGCATGCAGGAGCCGCAATATCGCTCGCCCGGCGTGCGCGAACTGCTCGACGCGGTCGGCAAGTCGCGCGTGCCCTGCATGTCGATCATGAACATGCCGCCGCTGCCCTACATCAAGCGCATCCCCGGCCTCGACTATAAGGCGCTGGAAGCCGCCTATACCGATCCGCGCGTCTGGGACAACGTCGATCCGAAGAAGATCACGCTCAACAGCCCCGACCCGCAGGCCATCCGCCCGCCCGACGGCAAGGCCAACGAGCTCCTGGTCACGCTGCCGACCAATTTCAAATGCGCGCGCTTCGAGGACGACAAGGACACGGCGATCATCCGCAACCTCGAGAAGGACGTCGACGCCGCGCGCTTCGACGCGCCGGAAGGCAAGATCGAATTGCCGGTGAAGCTGAAGGTCTACGACTCGATCTTCGTGCCGCTCGCCAAGTGGTCGATGCTGCTCGCCGGCAATTACCGCTGCATCACCAAAGACGGCATGCGCACCGCGCAGGAGGCCGTGCACAGCAACCTCGAGGAATCGCGCGCGGTCTATAATTTCGTGTTCGACCTGTGCGTGAAGCTCGGCGCCAAGCCGGAAGATCTCGTGCCGTTCGAGAAATATGCCGCCGCCGCGCAAAGCCTGTCGCGTCCGGCCTCCGCCGCGCGCGCCTGCAGAACGGCGCGCCCAATATCGAGCGCGCCGACAAGCTGGTGCAGCTCATCGCCAAGCAGAAGGGCATGAGCCATCCGGCGATCGACGCCCAGGTGGCGCTGGTCGACGAGCGGCTCGCCGCCAACCGCAAAAAGGCGGCTGCCTGATCGGGTTGCAGTCCTGAGAATCCTCGCCCTCCGGCGGCGTCCGATTCTCGTTTGTGCGCAAACTATCGGGCCTGCGGGGCTATGGCGGCTTGTGGACAAGTGGGCGTTTTGGGCCGCCGCTAGGCAGCCCGCCAAATACCGTTTTGGCCTCGAATTTTGTGACAATGGAGCAACAGTGCCTAGCTTTTTATGGCCAAAGGCCCGATTCGCCTAAAAAGGCAGCAATTGCCGCTGTTTTCGCCTTGCCGCGTCGCATCCACGGGTATGAAACTTTCCCCCAATGCGCGTCCTTTTGCGTACGGGTCGATCGCAGCCGGAGTTTGGATTTGTACGCAAGAGTGAAGCGAATTTGTATCGGCTGTTAAAAACCGATCGAACCGAAAAGGGGCAGGGTCAGATGAAGAAGGTTGTTTTGTCGGTAGTCGCGGCGGTTGCGGTAGTGGCAGTTGCGACGCCCGTGTTTGCAGCGGACATGGCGGTTAAAGCGAAGCCGGTAGTTGCGGCTCCCCCGCCGAGCCCGTGGGATATCGCCTTCGGCAGCGCGCTGATGACGGACTACGTCTGGCGCGGCGTCACGCAGTCGGCGCACAGTCCGTCGGTCGCGGCCTACTTTGAGCCGCGCTACAACATCAATTCGGATTGGCAGCTCTACGCCGGCGTCTCCGGCGAGAGCATCAAGTTCGCCAACAACGCGGCGGCCGAAATCGACTTCTACGGCGGCGTGCGTCCGACCTTCGGGCCGCTCGCGCTCGATTTCGGTATCTGGGAATACTACTACCCGGGCGGCAACTGCTACGGCGTCGGCGTGCAGCCGGATCCCGCGCCGGTACTGCTGTTAACCCGCTGGTCTGCCGAATGGCAACGTCGCGAAGTCGGATGCACAGCTTCTACGAAGTGTACGCCAAGGCGACCTACACGATGGGCGACTGGGCGCTTCGGTCCGACCTTCTTCTACTCGCCGAACTTCCTGAACACCGGCGCCGACGGCGAATACCTGTCGGGCATCGTGAAGTACACCGCGCCGGCGTCGATGGCGCTGTTTAACGGCGCGATCGGCTGGTACGTGTCGGGTGAATTCGGCCATCAGTGGCTCGGCACCAGCGACGCGTTCTACGGCTCACGCCAACGCCTCACCGGTGCTGGCGCCAGTTCCCGAACGGCATTCCTGTAGCCGACTACAACACCTGGAACGTCGGCCTCGGCTTCACCTGGAAGGTGTTCACGCTCGATCTGCGCTACACCGACACCGATCTGAGCAAGGAAGAATGCTCGGCCTTCACCAGCGATCCGGGCGCGCGTCTCGGCGGCACGCTGCGGCTCGCAGATCAATCCGGCCGGCTGCAGTCGAACTGGTGCGGCGCGACCTTCATCGCCAAGCTGTCGGCTGACCTGACGCTCGGCAGCTTGAAGTAAGATCGAAATACCTGACCCTGATTGGGCGGCGGCTGGAAACGGTCGCCGCCCTTTTTCTTTTAAGGCCGCCCTCGCGCAGCGCGTAAGCCTCGCCCTCCCGCGCAAAGCTAAGCCGGCGGTCGTGAAACGCCGCCAGCGTCGAGCGGTGGCCGATCGAGACGATGGTCGCCTCGCTCAGCCGCTGCTCGAGCAGGCGGTAGAGCGCGGCCTCGGCCGGCTCGTCGAGCGAGGCGGTGGCCTCGTCCAGAAACAGGTAATCCGGCGCATGCAGGATCGCCCGCGCGATGCCGAGCCGCTGCTGCTCGCCGGGCGACAGCATCCTGTTCCAATGCGCTTCTTCGTCCACGCGTTTCGCCAGATCCGGCAAGCCGACCGCGGCGATCAAGGCGGCCACCGCTGCCGTATCGAAGCGGCCGGGTTCGGCCGGGTAGGCGACCGCGGCCGACAGCGGCGCGATCGGAAAATAGGGCCGCTGCGGCAGGATCATCAGCTTGGCGCCTTTCGGCACCAGGATGGTGCCTTCGCCGAACGGCCAGACGCCGGCGAGCGTGCGGAACAGCGTCGACTTGCCGGACCCCGACGGGCCGCTGACCAGCACGCGCTCGCCCGGCTTGATCGAAATGTCGCTGGCGGTGACCAGCGGCACGCCGTTCGGCAGCCGCACCGCCAGATCTTCGAAGCTCAGCACGCCCGCCTCGCCGGGTTTGAGTTCGATCGAAGGCTTGGCCACGGCGACCGCGCGCGCGGCCGCCACCGACTGATCGAAACCGTCCAAGCGTTCGACCACCGCGCGCCATTCGGCCAGGTTGCGATAGATGTTGATGAAGAACGACAGCGCGGATTGCACCTGACCGAAGGCATTCGCCGTCTGCATGAGGCCGCCGAGTTGCACTGCGCCGGCGAAATAGGCCGGGCTGACGACGACGAACGGGAAAACCGTCGATATCTGCGAATAGCTCGCGGTGAAGAAGGTCAGCCGCTTCTGCCGCGTCATGATCGCGTACCAATTGGCGACCACGTTGCCGAAGCGCAGCAGCAACCGTTCGGTCTCCGCGCGCTCGCCCTCGAGCAAGGCGATCTGTTCGGAGTTCTCGCGCACCCGCACCAGATTGAAGCGGAAGTCGGCTTCGTAGCGCTGTTGCTGGAAATTCAGCGCGATCAGCGGCCGGCCGATGAGATGCGTGATGGCGGTGCCGATGACCGCATAGATCAGGGCCGCCCATACGAGGTAGCCGGGAATGGCCCAGACCGAGCCGAACACATGCAACGGGGCCGTCGCCGACAGAGTCCACAGGATGATGGCGAAGGAGCCGAGCGACACGACCGAATTCAGCAGGCCGAGCCCGATCGTCAAGATGCCCATGCCGTTCGCTCCGCCGTCGATGAACAGCCGGACGTCCTCGGCGATGCGCTGGTCGGGGTTGTCGGCGGCGTCGCCCAGAAGCTGCATGCGATAGTGATTGGCGCCGGCCAGCCAGTGATCCAGATATGCCCTCGTCATCCAGCGCCGCCAGCGGATCTGCAGCCATTGATTGAGATAGAGCTGATAGACGGCGAGCAGGATGAAGGCCCCCGCCAGCACGCAAAAATAACCGAGCTGATAGACGAAGGCGTCCCAATTCCTGTCCTGCAGGGCGTTGTAGAATTTGTTGTTCCACTCGTTGATCAGAACGGTGATGCCGACGATCGACAGTTCGATGGCGATCACCGCGGCGAGCAGGATGCGGCCGGGCCAGCGCTCTTCGGAGCGGAAATAGGGGCTGGCCAGTCGCCAGACGATGGCGAGCGTCGAGATGATGCCTCTCACGGGGAGACTCCTGTTTTGTCCGGCCACGGCCTTAACGCGCCAGAGTGACCTGCGTCAGCGCCCCGAAGTGTTTTACGGCGGACGCGATGTGCGATGAATCACCGGTACTTAGCGGAGCACCTTAGACGAAAGTAGATTTCACTCGTAGTGAAAATAATCGCTGGCCGCGTCCCACGGAGTCATGCGTTCGCACAACACCGCAACGCATCCGCTCGCGCAAATTTTCTCGCGAAAAAACTGTTCACATCTTGCGTCGGATCATTGTCGCACACTAGTGTGCCGGCCGGGGGAGGACACTCGCACATGTTGGCGTCGCTCAAGCGGCGTCTCGCGTGCGCGTTCCTCCCAAAGATTTTTACGCCTGATTAAAAAAATCACGTGGGAGGAATGCGATGAAACGTGAAGTCCTTTCGACGAAGCTCGACCGCCGCACGGTGCTGAAGACCGCTGCGGCTGCCGGTGTGGTGCAGATTGCCTCGCCGTTCGTGGTGCCGGCCTGGTCGGCCGACAACATTAAAATCGGTCTCGACAATCCGCTGACCGGCACGTTCGCCGCGGTCGGCAAGAACGAATTGATCGGCTGCCAGCTCGCCGTCGAGCAGATCAACGCCAAGGGCGGCATTCTCGGCCGCAAGGTCGATCTGCTGGTTGAGGACTTCGACCAGCGGCGACGCCGCCACCGCCGTGCAGAAGGCCAACAAGCTGATCGAGCGCGACAAGGTCGACTTCCTTGCTCGGCAACATCAACTCGGCGCTGGCGCAGGCGATGGCCAATGTCAGCTTCGAGAAGAAAGTGTTCCACATCGTGCCCGGCGGCCATACCGACTCGGTCACCGGCACGCAGTGCCACTGGAACGTGTTCCGCGTCTGCAACACGACGCGCATGGAAACCAATTCGGTGTCGGCCCTGCTGCTCAAGTAGCACGGCAAGAAGTGGTACTTACATCACCACCGACTACGCGTTCGGCCATGGCCTTGCAGGCGGGTCTCGAAGCCAGCCTGCACCGCAGGCTGGCGGCAGCTAGCTTGGCGACGACTTTACGCCGCTCGGCACCACCGACTTCTCCGCCAACCTGATCAAGGCGCAGTCGACAAATCCGGACGTCGATCATCTTCCTGCATCGCAGGTGACGACGTGGTCAACTGCCTCAAGCAGGCGGTGCAGTTCGGCCTCGACAAGAAGACCCATATCGCCGGCGCGCAGCAGGAGCTGGAAGTGCTCCTCGGCCTGCCGCCGGAGGCGCTGATCGGCGACTGGTGCTTCGAGTGGTACTGGAAGCAGCCGGACGTGCCGCACGTGAAGCAGTTCGTCGCCGACATCCGCAAGAGGAGCGGCGGCCAGGTGCCGACCGCGCGTACCTGGTTCGGCTACGCCTCGATCTGGACCTGCGCGCTCGCGGCCGAGCAGGCGAAGTCGATCGAGGCGATCAAGCTGGCCAAGGCGATGCAGGGCTTGAAGTTGCCGCCGGAGGTCGTCGTTGATGCCGAATGACCCCTTCTATCGCGAGGGCGACAACCAGCTGATGCCGACCCTCTTCGTCGGGCACGCCCAGTCGAAGGGTGCGAGCGATCCTGAGGATCTCTTCGTCGTCGACGAAGTGATCAAAGGCCAGAACATCGCCGGCACTCTGGAAGACACCGGCTGCAAGATGACCTGGCCGACCTGATCATCGGCATAAAACCGGGCGTCGCAGCTTGTATTGCGGCGCCCGGATTTTACTGCCGGGCTGAGGGGTTTACTTTAATCGAAGACTGGTGAATGGGAGCCGCGGTTGCGGGGCCGAGCACTTCTCGGCCCGGTGATGGGCGGTTGCAGCGTATCAAAGCTATGACACAGGTCGTTCTCTTCAACGTCTTTAATGGGCTGATCGTCGGGGCCTTCTACGCGCTGATGGCGCTCGGCCTGTCTCTGATTCTCAATCTCTCCGGCGTCATCAACTTCGCTCACGGCGGCTTCTTGGCGCTCGGCGGCTATCTTGCCTACATGTTGCTGCCCTATATCGGCTTCTGGGGCGCGCTGATCGTGGCGCCGTTCCTCATCGCGGCGCTCGGGCTCGTCGTCGAGCGCGGGCTGATCCGCCGCGTCTACGGCCGCGATCCACTTTACAGTCTGCTGCTCACCTTCGGCCTTGCCTTCATGTTCGAGGACGGTACGCGCTTCATCTGGGGCGCGCAGAGCCTGCCATTCCAGGTGCCGGGCTGGCTGATGTCGCCACTCTCCAGCGACTACTTCTTTTTGACCGGCTATCGGCTGTTTATGGTTGCGGTCGTTGCGATCGCAGTCATCGCCCTGTTCCTCATCCTCGGCCGTACCCGCCTCGGCATCCGCATCCGCGCCGGCACGCTCGATCTCGAAACCGTCTCGGTGCTCGGTGTCAATGTGCGCATCCTGCGCAATCTGAATTTCGGTCTGGGCGTCTATCTCGCCGGCCTTGCCGGAGTCTTGGCAGTGGGCCAGCTCGGGCTGCAGCCGACCATCGGCGCCTCGCTGATCATGCCGAGCTTTGTTGCCATCATCGTCGGCGGCCTCGGCAGCCTGCCCGGCACGCTGCTTGGCGGCCTACTGATCGGCGTCGCCTCGGGTGTGACGACGGTGTTCTTTCCTTCGGCCACCGAGGCCGTCATCTACGTAATGATGGCGGCGGTGCTGCTGGTCCGTCCGCAAGGCCTGCTCGGCGAAGAAGGTCGATTCTGATGAATGGGATTGACGTCAACAAGCAGGCGCCGAACGTCGTGGTTTGGTTGTTGTTGCTGGCGATGCCGTTTTGGCTGCCCGCGATCGGCGGCTACATCGAGCTCGGCAGCCGCGTCGTCGTGCTCGGACTCGCCGCCATATCTTTGAATTTCTTGCTCGGCTACACCGGCGTGCTGTCGTTCGGCCACGCCGCCTATTTCGGACTCGGCGCCTACGGCGTCGGCATGGTCATCCGCTACGTCGTGCCGAGCACCGGTATCGGTATCTTGGCCGGCACGCTGGTCGGCACGATCGCCGCGGCTATCATTGGGCCGCTGATCATTCGATTACGCGGCGTCTACTTCGCCATGGTGACGATCGCCTTCGGTCAAGTATTCTATTTCATCGCCTTTCGGTGGAATTCGGTGACCGGCGGCGACGATGGTCTGATCGGCTGGACCCGCCAACCGCTGAATTTCGGTTTCACCACCGTCGATATCCTGCACAGCCCCAACACCTTCTTCTACTTCATATTGGCGCTTTTCGCCGTTGCGCTTGCCGCGATGGCATTCCTGCTGCGCTCTCCCTTCGGCCGCACGCTGATCGCCATCCGAGAAAACGAGCGGCGCGCCCGCTTTCTCGGCATCCCGGTCGACTTCCATATCTGGATGTCTTGGGTGATTTCCTGCTGCTTCGTCAGCTTGGCCGGCACACTCTACGCGCTGCTCAACAATTTCGTCGACCCGCGGGCGCTCTATTGGACCCAGTCAGGCGACTTCGTGATCATGGCGGTGCTGGGCGGCATGCGCTCGTTCTGGGGACCGCTGATCGGCGCGGCGATTTACGTCGTGCTGCAGGATTACCTGTCGAGCCAGACCGAGAACTGGCAGTCGTTCATCGGCCTATTCTTCGTTCTCGTCGTGCTGTTCTTCCCGCGCGGCGTGCTCGGCTTTATCCGGCGGAAGGTGACGTCATGAGCCTGTTGCGCGTCGAGAACGTGTCGAAGCATTTCGGCAGCCTGGTCGCCGTCGACAACGTGTCGATGGTGGTCGAGCCTGGCGAACTGCGCGCGGTCATCGGCCCCAACGGCGCCGGCAAGACGACGTTTTTCAATATGATCAGCGGCTTTCTCACGCAAACCTCGGGCAAGATCATTTTCGAGGGCGATGACATTTCCGGCCTTAAGCCCGCGCGCCGGGTCTGGAAGGGCATCGCCCGCACGTTCCAGATCACGGAAGTGTTTCCCGAGCTGACGGTCCGCGAAAATCTGCGCATCCCGGTCGAGGTCGCCGCCGGCTACCGCTTGAGCCCATGGCTGTCGCATGATGCCGACGGTGAAATTCGCGCCCGCGTCGCCGATCTGATGGACATGGGCGGCCTCGTAGAGAAAGCCGACCGGCTGGTCGGCGAGCTCGCGCACGGCGACCAGCGCGCGACTGAAATCATGATGTCGCTGGCGCTCAAGCCGCGGCTCTTGCTGCTCGACGAGCCGACCGCCGGCATGGGCGATCAGGAAACCTACGACATCACGCAGCTGATCCGGAAACTGCACAAGAATCAAAGCCTCACCATCGTATTGATCGAGCACGATATGCGCGTGGTCTTCCATCTCGCCGACCGCATCATGGTGCTGGCGGAAGGCAAGATGCTGGCTGAAGGCACGCCCAAGGAAATCGCCGCCAACGAGGCGGTGCAGGCGGCTTATCTTGGGAAGGCTGCAGCATGAGCGACCTCGCCCTTCAGGCGGAAGACCTGCACACCTTTTACGGCAAGAGCCACATCCTGCATGGCGTCGGCCTCGAGGTGCGCGAGGGCGAGATCGTCACGCTGCTCGGCCGCAACGGCGCCGGCAAGACCACGACCTTGCGCAGCCTCATGGGCCTCACCCATGCGCGCGAAGGCGCGGTGCGCATCTTCGGTCACGCCACCACCGACTGGGCGCCCTATCGCATCGCCGCCTTGGGCGTGGGTTATGTACCGGAAGGCCGCCGCATCTTTGCGAACCTGACGGTGGAAGAAAACCTCAAGGTGCCGCTCGAACGTCCGGGCCCGTGGACTATCGCTCGCATTTACGAGCTGTTTCCGCGGCTGGCGCAACGCAAGAGCAACAAGGGCCGGCAGCTTTCGGGCGGCGAGCAGGAAATGCTGGCCATTGCCCGCGCGCTGCTGCTTGAACCCGAAACTGCTGTTGCTCGACGAGCCGAGCCAGGGCCTCGCCCCGCTCATCGTCCAGGAAGTCTTCAAGGTCGTCACCTCCGCGCGCCAGGAGGGGATCTCGGTGCTGCTGGTGGAGCAGAACGTGCGCGCCGCGGTCGAAATCGCCGACCGCGCCTACGTGCTCGATGACGGCAAGGTGGTCTATTCGGGCGCCGCCGCCGAATTCGCCAAGGACGAAGAGCGCGTTCGCGCTTTGGCCGGCGCCAGCGCCGAGCACTGGGAGCCGCAGGGCTCGCCCGCCTGATAGCCTAAGCTTTTCTAGCCGCTTAGCTGCCAAGCCCGCTTCCGGCGCGCCTCATTCATGGGCGCGCTGGCCGGAGGCTATGAGCCCACAAGTCGCACCGGTTTTAGCGCCGTCAAGGCTATTTTCCGGCTTGTGGCAGGTCCAAAATAATTACAGACTAAGGCATAAGGTGTCGGTGTTAGTCATTCTAAAAGCTCAATAATCAAACCACGACAAAACACCTTAGACAGCCTGGGGAGGGCGACAAATGAGCAAGGGCAAGCAGTCTTCAGTTTCAACGCGCCGCAAATTTTTAGGCGGTGCGGCGGTTGCGGGCGTAGCGGCGGTCGTTGCGCCGAGCGTCGTCAAGGCGCAGGGGCCGATCGCGATGCGGTTCCAGAGCACCTGGCCGTCGAAGGACATCTTCCACGAATACGCGCTCGACTACGCCAAGACGGTCAACGACATGACCGGCGGCGACCTCAAGATCGAAGTGTTGCCGGCAGGCGCCGTGGTGCCTGCGTTCGGTCTGCTCGATGCGGTATCGAAGGGCACACTCGACGGCGGTCACGGCGTGCTCGTCTATCACTACGGCAAGCAGAACGCGCTGGCGCTGTGGGGTTCGGGTCCGGCCTATGCCATGGACGCCAACATGTTGCTCGCCTGGCACAAGTGGGGCGGCGGCAAGGAACTTCTTGCCAAGATTTTTGCGTCGATCGGCGCCAACGTCGTCTCGTTCCCGTACGGGCCGATGCCGACGCAGCCGCTCGGCTGGTTCAAGAAGCCGATCACCAAGCCCGAGGACTTCCAAGGGCGTCAAATACCGCACCGTCGGCATCTCGATTGACTTGTTCACCGGCATGGGCGCCGCGGTCAACGCGCTGCCGGGCGGCGAAATCGCCTCGGCAATGGATCGCGGCCTGCTCGACGCGGCCGAGTTCAACAACGCCTCGTCGGACCGCCTGCTTGGCCTCGCCGACGTTTCCAAGGTCTGCATGCTGCAGAGCTATCACCAGAACGCCGAGCAGATGGAGATTTCGTTCAACAAGACGAAGTACGACGCGCTGCCGGACAAGATGAAGGCGATCATCGCCAACGCGGTGGACGCGGCCGGCATGAACATGACCTGGAAGGCGATCGACCGCTACTCGAAGGACTACATCACGCTGCAGACCACCGACAAGGTGAAGTTCTACAAGACGCCGGATTCGGTGCTCAAGGCGCAGCTCGAAATCTACGACGAAGTCGCCAAGAAGTACGCGGACAAGAATCCGCTGTTCAAGGAGATCGTCGAATCGCAACTGGCCTTCGCCAAGCGGGCGACGCAGTGGGAACAGGACACGGTCGTGTCCCGCAAGATGGCGTTCGATCACTATTTCGGACCCAACGCGAAGAAGCCGATCTAAAGGCACACTGAAGAGACAAAGCACCGTTCGGGAATGGGACCGGATGGTGCTTTGTCGTTTTACGCTCTTCCCCAATAAGATTTATCCTCACGATAAGCGGCGGCAACGAATGACGGTTCAAAAATTTCTCTTTGCGGTCGACGAATTCAGCACCTGGGTCGGCAAGGCCGCGGCCTGGCTGATCATTATGCTGATGACCGTCGTCTGCGTCGAAGTCTTCAAGCGCTACATCATGAACATGCCGACGGCGTGGATCTTCGACTTCGACAACATGATCTACGGCACGCTGTTCATGCTGTGCGGGGCCTACACGCTGGCGCAGAACGCCCACGTGCGCGGCGACTTCCTCTACAGCTCGATGCGCCCGCGCATGCAGGCCTCGCTCGACATCGTGCTGTACATCGTCTTTTTCCTGCCCGGCGTCGCCGCGCTGATCTACGCGGGTTACGACTATGCCTCTCTCTCTTGGCATATCAACGAGCATTCCAATGTGACGGCGGAAGGTCCGCCGGTCTATCAATTCAAGACGGTCATTCCGATCGCCGGCGCGCTCATTTTGATCCAGGGCATTGCCGAGATCGTGCGCTGCGCCGTTTGTCTCAAGACCGGCGAATGGCCGAGCCGCCTGGCACGACGTCGCGGAAATCGACGTCATCGAGGAACAGCTCGCGCACAGCGAATATGTCGACGAGGAATCGCGCAAGATAGCGATCGAGGGCGCGCAGAGGATCGACGAAATAGCGCGCCAGCGCGGCATGGGCGGGGACATGAACACATGAGCGATCCGGCACTTGGGCTCTTGATGCTCACGCTCATCGTGGTCGTGATCATGATGGGCTTCCCAACGGCGTTCACGCTGATGGGCCTGGGCATGTTTTTCGGCTTCATCGCGTTCTACGTTCCGGGGGCTTCCTGGGCCGACAACCGCGTCTTCGACTTGATGGTCGAGCGCACCTACGGCGCGATGACCAACGACGTTCTGATCTCGATCCCGTTATTCGTCTTAATGGGTTACGTGATGGAGCGCGGCGCGCTGGTCGACAAGATGTTCTATTCGATCCAGCTCGCGTTCCGGAACGTGCCGGCCTCGCTCGCCGTCGCCACGCTGATCGTGTGCACGTTCTGGGGCATCGCCTCCGGCCTGGTGGGCGCGGTGGTCGTGCTGATGGGCGTGATCGCGTTTAATCCCATGCTCAAGGCGGGCTACGACGTGAAACTCGCGTCCGGCGTCATCACGGCGGGCGGCACGCTCGGAATTCTGATTCCGCCGTCGGTCATGATCATCGTTTACGCGGCGGTGGCCGGGCAGTCGATCGTCAAGCTTTATGCGGCGGCGATGTTCCCCGGCTTTTTCCTGTCGTTCCTGTACCTGGTCTACATCGTCGGCTGGGCGATGATTAATCCGAAGATCGCACCGCGTTTGCCGGAAGCACAAACCAAAGTGCCGGTGCCGGCCTGGGTGACGACGTTCGAGGACACCTATCGTTCGCAAAATATGCTGTTCGCGCTGGTCAAGGGGCTGCTCTCGCCGGCGAAGGCAATGCAGATCGACGCGGACGGCCGTCGGGTGACGTATTGGATGCTGCTCTCGAATCTCGGCTATGCGCTGGTGCCGTTCATGATCGTCGCCGGCACGATGGCGACCGTCTGGTGGTATGTCGTCATCCACCAGCAGGCCGACGTCGAGACCGTGGTCACCGGCGTGCAGCAGCTTGGTACGCCAGGGCTTGGCGGCGGGACGACCGCTCCGGCCCAGGAGGGGCCGCCGGCAGGTTTCTACGGCTGGTTCTGGGGCATCACGGCGTTTCTGGCGCTGCTGCAAGTGCGCTACTACCGCAAATTTGACGCCGAGCGGCTGCAGGTCGTGAAGCTCGTCAGCTCGTCGACCATGCCGCTGGGCATTCTCACGGTGGTCGTGCTCGCGGTCATCCTGTTCGGCATCACCACCGCGACCGAGTCCGCCGCCGTGGGCGCCGCCGGCGCGTTCCTGCTGGCGGTGCAGGCCCGCACGCTCGACTGGAAGCGCACCAAGGAAGCGGTGTTCCTGACCGCGAAGACCACTGCGATGGTGTGCTGGCTGTTCGTCGGCTCGGCGCTGTTCTCCGGGGTGTTCGCGATCCTCGGCGGTCAGGCGCTGCTCGAGCATTGGGTGCTCTCGCTCAACATGTCGCCGATCTCGTTCATGCTGCTGTCGCAGGCGATCATTTTCGTGCTCGGCTGGCCGCTGGAATGGACCGAGATCATCATCATCTTCGTGCCGATCTTCCTGCCGATGTTGAAGCACTTCAACATCGACCCGGTCCTGTGGGGCACGCTGGTGTTCGTGAACCTGCAGGCGGCGTTCCTGTCGCCGCCGGTGGCAATGTCGGCGTTCTATCTCAAGGGCGTGGCGCCGAAGCACGTCACCCTCAACCAGATCTTCGCCGGCATGATGCCGTACATGATCATCGTGATCGTATGCATGGTCATCATGTATTTCTGGCCCGGCATGACGCTGTGGCTGCCGAACTATCTCTATGGCGGCGGCTGAAAAGGGACAGACTATGGACGAGACGCGCCGGACCTGATTTCATCGGCGCGCTCGTTTCATAGGAAGATCGCGACTTGCCCATCCCCGACTTGACCACGTTGACGGCCACCGAAGCCGCCGCCGAGATCGCGCGCGGCGTGATTTCCGCCGAAGACTATACGAGCGCGTGCCTGGAGCGCATCGCTGCGCTCGATGGCGACGTGCACGCCTTCATCCATCTCGATCGCGATCATGCCTTGGCGCAGGCGCGCGCGCGCGACGCGCTACAAGGCCGAAGGCCGGCGCCTCGGCCCGCTGCACGGCGTTCCGGTCGGCATCAAGGATATCTTCGATACCGCCGACTATCCGACCGAATGCGGCTCGCCGGTCCTCGCCGGCCGCCGGCCGGCGGCCGACGCCGCCGCGGTGCGCAGGCTGCGCGACGCCGGCGCGGTCATCATCGGCAAGACCGTGACGACCGAGTTCGCCTATTTCCATCCCGGCAAGACGCGCAATCCGCGCGATCTGGAGCGCACGCCAGGCGGCTCCTCGTCGGGCTCGGCCGCCGCGGTGGCCGCCGGCATGGTGCCGCTGGCGATCGGATCGCAGACCAACGGCTCGATGATCCGCCCGGCCGCGTTTTGCGGGGTGTTCGGCGTCAAGCCGAGCCACGGCCTGATTTCGCGGGCCGGTGCGCTGACGCTCTCGCGCACGCTCGATCACGTCGGCGCCTTCGCGCGCTCGATCGAAGACCTGGCGCTGATCCTCGACGTTCTCGCCGGGCACGATCCCGCCGATCCCGATACGCGGCACTATGCCGCCGCGAATTTCCGCGCTGCCGCGGCCGAGCCGCCGCCGCTGCCGCCGAGCTTTGCCTTCGTGCGCACCCCGATGTGGGACAAGGCCGACCCGGAAGCGCGCGAAGCGCTTGAAGAGCTGGCGCGCGAGCTGGGTGCGCGCGAGGTCGATCTGCCGGCCGACTACGGCGACGCCTGGCCGGCGCAGCGCGCCATCATGGCCGCGGAAATGGCGCACAATCTCGGCGCCATCGTCGACAAAGGCGGTGAGCTCAGCCCGCAATTCCGCGATCTGATTAGCGAAGGCCGCAAGGTCACGGCGGTCGCTTATCAGGCGGCGGTGCGCGGCGCCCGGCATTACGCCGAAGGCATGATGGGAATTTTCGAGCAATACGCCGACGCCATCATCACGCTGTCGGCGCCCGGCGTCGCGCCGAAAGGGATGGCGACCGGCAACCCGATGTTCAACAGGCTTGTGGACCCTGGCCGGCTTCCCGTCGCTCAATCTGCCGCTGCTGGCCAACGCCGATGGCTTGCCGATCGGCGTCCAGCTTATCGGTGCGCCGGGTCGCGACGAGAAGCTGCTGCGCACGGCCAGCGCGTTAATCGGGGCATTGTCCGAATAGCGGCTTCAAGCCTTCGGCGGCGCGCCCAGTTCCTGCTTGAAGAACGCGATGGTGCGGCTCCAGGCCAGCTCCGCCGCCGCTTTGTCGTAGCGGTTGCTGGTGTCGTTATTGAAGGCGTGATTGACGTTCGGATACATGTAGATCGTGAAGCGCTTGCCGTTGGCCTTGAGCGCCGCCTCGTAGGCCGCGATGCCGGCATTGACGCGCTGATCGAGCCCCGCATAGTGCAAGAGCAGCGCCGCCTTGATCGACGGCACCTCGCTCGCCGGCGGCTGCAGCCCGTAATAGGCGACGCTGGCGTTGAGATCGGGCGCCAGCATGGCCACCTGGAATTGACCACGCCGCCGCCGTAGCAGAATCCGACGGCGCCGACCTTGCCGGTCGATTCCGCGTGGCTGCTTGAGGAACGGGACCGCGGCGGCACGCTGCGTTGAGCATCGCGCCGTTGTCGGCCGTGCCGATGCAGGTCGCGGGCCTTGTCCTCGTCGGCCGGCGTGCCGCCGAGCGACGAAAGCAGGTCGACGGCGTAAGCGCGAGGAAGCCCTCGAGCGCGATGCGCCGCGCAACGTCCTGGATGTGCGGATTGAGCCCGCGGTTTTCGTGGATGACGATGACTGCCGGGCGTTTGCCTTTCGATTTGAGCCGCGCCAGATAGCCGCTGATGCTGCGTGCCGCCGCGTCGTAGGACACCGTATCGATGGCCAGCCGCGCATCGTCCGGCGCCACGATCGCCGCGCGCGCGTAATCGTTTTGCAGCAAGGGCAGCAAGGCCAAAGCCGCCGCGCTCGAACCGGCGATCCCGGCGAGGCGGTCGAGGAATTCGCGGCGGCTGATGCCGCCATGGGTGAAATTGTCATAGAGGTCGATGACGCGCTGATCCAAGGGACACTCCTTGCGCTGCGTGTGGCACTGTAACACACCGGCGGTGATTGTTATTCCTTCGGCCGGCTTGACGGCGGACCTGCCTCCCGGCATTGGCAATGCTGCTTCCCAGGCGTCGCGGCCGCGACCGCCGATCCGGAGAATACAATGTCCGTCTTTCGCCTGATCGCAGGCCGGCCCTGCTTTGTCTGCGGCGTCCTCGCTCTCGGCCTGCTCGCCGGTTCCAGCCTGGTGCGCGCCGCCGACAGATTCCCGTTCGACCAGACGCTCATGCTCGACGTCAAGCCGATGCCGCCGGTCAAGCGCGTGCCGATTCTTACCGTGGAGCAGAACGGCGAGGCCACCATCGGCCTGTGGTGCAAGACCGTGCGGGCGCGCGCCGAGTTGGCCGACGGCGCGATGCGGATCGAGCCCGGTCCTCTGCCGGACGAGCTGCCGCAATACATGGTCGACGGCCAATGCACGGATGAGCGCATGAAAGCCGACGTGGAAACTCTGGCCGCTCTGGCCGAGGTGACCGGCTGGCGCCGGCAGGGCGGCGCGATCGTTCTCACCGGCGCGACGCCGCTGAAATTCCGTCCGAGCAGCAACTGACCCGCACACAGAAACAAAAAGGCCCGGCTTGCGCCGGGCCTTTTGCGTTTGCCTTGTGCGGGCCGCGTTTACATCATGCCGCCCATGCCACCCATGCCGCCGCCGCCCGGCATTGCCGGGGCCGGCTCTTTCGGCAGTTCGGCAACCATGGCCTCGGTGGTGACCAAGAGGCCTGCCACCGAAGCGGCGTCCTGCAGCGCGGTGCGCACGACCTTGGCCGGATCGACGATGCCGGCAGCGATCATGTCGACATATTTCTCGGTCTGGGCGTCGAAGCCGTAGGTCTCCGAGTTTTCGTCAATGATCTTGCCGACCACGATCGAGCCTTCGACGCCGGCGTTCTCCGCGATCTGGCGGATCGGGGATTCCAGCGCCTTGAGCACGATGTTGATGCCGGCCTGCACGTCCGGATTATCGTCGTGGATGCGGCCGACCGACTTCTTGGCGCGCAAGAGCGCGACGCCGCCGCCCGGCACGATGCCTTCCTCGACCGCGGCGCGGGTGGCGTTGAGCGCGTCCTCGACGCGATCCTTCTTTTCCTTCACCTCGATCTCGGTGGCACCGCCGACCTTGATCACGGCGACGCCGCCGGCGAGCTTGGCCAGCCGCTCCTGCAGCTTCTCCTTGTCGTAGTCCGAGGTGGTCTCCTCGATCTGCGCCTTGATCTGGCCCACGCGCGCCTCGATCTCGGCCTTCTTGCCGGCACCCGACACGATGGTGGTCTTTTCCTTCTCGATGATCACCTTCTTGGCGCGGCCGAGCATCTGCAGCGTCACGTTCTCCAGCTTGATGCCGAGGTCCTCGGAGATCAGCTGGCCATTGGTGAGAATGGCGATGTCCTCCAGCATGGACTTGCGGCGGTCGCCGAAGCCCGGCGCCTTCACGGCCGCGACCTTGAGGCCGCCGCGCAGCTTGTTGACCACCAGCGTCGCGATCGCTTCGCCCTCGACGTCCTCGGCGATGATGACGAGCGGCTTGCCCGACTGCACCACCGCTTCCAGAACGGGAAGCATCGACTGCAGGCCGGACAGCTTCTTCTCGTGCAGGAGGATGTAGGCGTCCTCGAGCTCGGCGATCATCTTCTCGGCATTGGTGATGAAGTAGGGGGAGATATAGCCGCGGTCGAACTGCATGCCCTCGACGATCTCGACCTCGGTCTCGAGCGCCTTGGCTTCCTCGACCGTGATCACGCCCTCGTTGCCGACCTTCTGCATCGCCTGCGCGATCATCTTGCCGATCTTGGCGTCGCCGTTCGACGAGATGGTGCCGACCTGGGCGACCTCGGCGGAGGAGGAGACTTTCTTCGCGCGCTTTTCGATGTCCTTGACCACGGCGGTGACCGCAATGTCGATGCCGCGCTTGAGGTCCATCGGGTTCATGCCGGCGGCCACGTTCTTGGCGCCTTCCTTGACGATCGCCTGCGCCAGCACGGTCGCGGTGGTGGTGCCGTCACCGGCGAGATCGTTGGTCTTCTGGGCGACCTCGCGCACCATCTGCGCGCCCATGTTCTCGAACTTGTCCTCGAGCTCGATCTCCTTGGCGACGGTGACGCCGTCCTTGGTGATGCGCGGGGCGCCGAAGCTCTTGTCGAGCACGACGTTGCGGCCCTTGGGGCCGAGCGTGACCTTCACCGCATTGGCGAGGATGTCGACGCCGCGCAACATGCGGTCGCGGGCATCGCCTGCAAATTTCACTTCCTTGGCAGACATTTCATTTCACTCCGTTGGATTTCTTTGAACTCAGGCGATGACGCCCATGATGTCGGACTCCTTCATGATCAGGAAATCCTCGCCGTCGAGCTTGACCTCGGTGCCCGACCATTTGCCGAACAGCACGCGGTTGCCGGGCTTCACATCGATCGGGATGAGCTTGCCGGCCTCGTCGCGGCCGCCGGGACCGACGGCGATGACCTCGCCTTCGCTCGGCTTTTCCTGGGCCGTGTCGGGGATGATGATGCCGCCCTTGGTCTTCTCGCTGGCCTCGATGCGGCGCACGACCACGCGGTCGTGCAGGGGACGAAACTTGGTCTTGGACATGGCTTCCTCGTCGGCGCTTCCCGCGCGGGTGTGGGACCGAAACTGTCGATTTCTTAAGCCCTTAGCACTCGTTAACGGGGAGTGCCAAAGTGCTGCCCGGGGAAATATGGCTTTAGGCCGAGCAAGTCAAGCTTGCGATCGCGGGCGGCCAGGGGGCCTGGCGGTCAAAGTTAAGATCGGAGGAACCGGTTCTCGGCTAAGCTGCTTCACCCTGTGCTTGCGCGACCCGCCAATGCCCCGCAAAGTCCATTTCGCGTGCCTGCCGGAGCCCGAATGAGCCACTTCCGCCGTTGCTTGCTTACATTTGCCCTGATTGCGGGCGCGCTCGCACTCGCCGCCTGCGAAACCAGCAATATGGGTGGTGGGTTGTTTGGCGGGGGCACGTCGCAGCCGGCCGAACCGGTCGCGCCGGCAGCCGTGCCCTTGATGCCGCCGTCTTTCCCGCCGCAGAACCTGGTCGGCCGCTGGGGGCTCACCGCCTATCACAACGAGGCCGACCGCGAGCGCACGATCACGGCCGCCGCCAACCAGTGCCGCAACCCCTACGTCATCACGATGGGTCCGACCGGCGGCGTCATGATGCATCTCGCCGACCAATCCACTCCCACCGAGCTCGCGCTCAAAGGCGCGCCCGGCAACAAGAACTACATCGGGCCCAAGGAAGATCCGCCGGGCGGCGCGCAGGACCGCGAGGTCGTCTCCTTCGACGGCCGCGTGCTGACGCTGCGCTGGATGGACCCCGAAGTGCAGAGCCGCTACGGCACCATGGTCTATGTGCGCTGCGGGGCCGAGGGCCAGAAGCGGCCGAAGCCGAAGGCGGCCGAAGCCCAAGCCGCGGCCTGCCGCGGCGCCGAAACCGGTGCAGCCGCCCATCCAGCGGCAGTGACGCAGAGCCGGATGTCTGTGACCGGCTTTTCATGACGGCGCCCCGCGACTTCATCGACGGACCTTTGTTCGCGGACCTTGGCGCGCGGTGCCGGTGCTCGGCGTCACGCAAATCCTGTCCTGGGGCTCGATCTTCTACACGCCGGTGCTGATCCTGCCGCTGGTCGCAGCTGAACGCGGCTGGTCGATCTCGTTCGCGATGGCCGGCTTCTCGGTCGGTCTGTTGGTCGCGGGGCTTACGTCGCCTTACGTCGGGCGCGCGATCGACCGTTTCGGCGGCCACGTGGTGATGACCGTGGGCTCGCTGATCGGCGCGCTCGGGTTGTTCCTGATCGTGCATGCCGCGAGCAAGCCCGCCTATCTCGCGGTCTGGACCGTGCTCGGCGTCGCCATGGCGGCGAACCTTTACGACGCCGCCTTCGGCAGTCTCGGCCGCATCTTCGGCGCCGACGCGCGCCGGCCGATCACCGCGCTGACGCTGGCCGGCGGCTTTGCCTCGACCGTGAGCTGGCCGGCGACGCATTTCCTGCTCGAAGCGATTGGCTGGCGCGGAACCTATCTCATCTACGCCGCGCTGCTCGCGCTGGTGTCGGCGCCGCTGCACGCGCTTTTCTTGCCGCGCAGCCGCCCCGACGCGCAGCCGGTGAAATCCGGCGAGACGGCGGAGCCGGCCAAGGTGCTGCCGCCATACGGCTTGCCCTTCCTGCTGGTGGCGGCGGCATTCGCGTCCTACGCCTTCGTGCCCTCGGGGTTATCGGCGCATCTGCTGGCGATCTTCGCGCGCGGCGGCGTCGATGCCGGCACCGTCGTGTGGATCGGCGCCTTGTTCGGCCCGGCGCAAGTTGGCGCCCGCCTGATCGAATTCGCCTTCGGCCGCAATCTGCATCCGCTCTGGGTGGTGCGCTTTGCACTCGGCGCGCTGCTCTGCGCCTTCGCCATGCTGATGCTGCTCGGCATATCGGCGCCGGTGGCCGCGGCTTTCGCGCTGATGTTCGGCGGCGCCAACGGGCTCGTCACCATCACGCGCGGCGCGGTGCCGCTCGCGCTGTTCGGCGCCTCCGGCTATGGCCGGCTGATGGGGCGGCTGGCCGGTCCCTGGCTGGTCATGCAGGCGGCGGCGCCGCTGGTGATGGCCTTCGTGGTGGACCGCGCCTCCGACACCGGCGCGCTCGCGCTCGCCGCCGGATTTGCCGCGGTCGCGCTCACCTGCTTTGTGATGATCCGCCGCCCGAGCTAGCCGAATATCTTGTCAATGTCGTGCTGGCTGGCGTGGCCGGAATCGCCGTCGAGCTTGGGTCCGTTGATCAGCTCGCCGCCGGCGGCGCGCCTCGGCGCCGGCGCCTCGGCCGCACGGCCATTGCAGCGCGCCAGCATGGCCGAAAGCTGCGCCTCGACCAGGTTCAAGGTGTCGATCACCTTGGCGATGCGCTGGCCGGCGAGATCCTGGAAATTGCAGGCCTCGTAGATCTGCACCGTATGATCCTGAATGTCTTGCGCGAGCCCACGCTCGTAGTCGGTCTTGAGCGTCGCGCCCAGTGTCCTCGCGTATTCGTCGACGCGTTCGGCTTCGTGCAGGATTTTCTGCGTGGCCTTTTCCATGCCGGCAACCGCTGCGCCGAGCTCGCCGGCCGCGCGCGCGAAGCGCGGATTCTTGCCGTCGCCGATGAGCGCGGCGAGTTCGCGCCGGTTGCGCGCGATGGTGTCCTGCACCGCGGCAAGCTCGCGCGTGAGCTCATCGCTGGCGAGGTCGTGCCGGCCGCCGAGCTGGCGCAGCGCCTTGAGCTGATCGACGGCGTCGCGTTCGCCCGCCTGCGGCGCCGCGCGCCGGCTGGCGATCATCTGCTCGACGCGGAAGACTTTACGCTGCACGCCCCACGCTCCCCGATATCCCGTCGATGTTTTCTATCCGACCGGCGATTAACGCCCGGTTGCGGCGTGGAATAAACGATGCGTTCACCATGCTGGTTTGCGTTTTACGCAAAATAAACTCTAACGCCACGAAGCGCGCGCGATGGTGCGGCAATGCTCCGGCGCGGCGGCGGCGATTTACTAAACAGTGTTGGTTTCGGCCTCACCTTCGTGCGGTCGCGTTCACGAGTGCTTTCGATGCAGCGTTTGCTTATTCCCGCCTTCGTCGTGCTGTCCGCAGGCGCCGCCGCCGCCCAGCAAGGGGTGTTGCCGACGACGCCGCCGATGGTGGTGATGGTGCCGGCGCCGCCGCCGCCGCCGATGCGCCGCGAACTTGGCGGCGGCTTCATCGAATTCCTGTTCGGCGAGCGCGGGCCGCAGCCGCGCGTGTCCTCGCCGCCGCCCAATCTCTATCCGGCGCCGCCGCCGCAGCCGATCTACGTGAGCGCCCCGACCCAGATCGATCCCATGCTGGAGCCGCCGTCGCCGGCGGGCTACCAGATGGACCCGCGCTTCCTGCGCCGGGAAGTCGCGTACGCCGGCAAGGAAGCGCCGGGCACGGTGATCATCGATACGCCCAACCACTTCCTCTATCTGGTCGAAACCGACGGCAAGGCGATGCGTTACGGCATCGGCGTCGGCCGCCCCGGCTTTACCTGGGCCGGCACGCATGCGGTCTCCGCCAAGAAGGAATGGCCGGATTGGGTGCCGCCCAAGGAGATGCTCGAGCGTCAGCCGGGCTTGCCGCACTTCATGGCCGGCGGTCCGAACAATCCGCTCGGCGCGCGCGCGATGTATCTCGGCTCGACGCTCTACCGCATCCACGGCTCGAATGAGCCCTGGACCATCGGCCACAACGTCTCGTCCGGCTGCATCCGCATGCGCAATGTGGACGTCATCGACCTCTACGAGCGCATCAAGGTCGGCACCAAGGTGGTCGTGCTTTAGCGCGTGATCCCGAAAAGTGGGAACCGGTTTTCGGACAAGATCACGCGCCAGGATTAAGGTTCGGCCAGCGCCACGCCGTGTTCGGCGAGCACGCGCGGAAATTCATCCGAATTGAAATAGGCAAATTCCCGCTCGCGCTGGTGCGTGAGCGAATCGAGCGCTTCGAGCTCGGCATCGACGTGCCCCGGGATGACACATCACCAACCCGCCCTCGGGCAGGCCGCGGAGAAAGCGCGGAAAGATTGTCGCGAACGGCGTCTTGCTGTTGAAGTCATAGGCGCCGGCAAAGGCCGGATTGGTGGCGACGCCGCGGCGGCGGGCGGCGCTGCGAAAGCCGAGGCTCAACACGTCGAGCGTGAGCGCCTTGGCGTCGCGCATATGCCACGCGCCGCGCGCCCGGCCGCATTGCCGCACCCAGGCATTGGGCGCGATCTCGGCGACGACTTTGAGCAAAGTCGCGCGCACCTGCGGCACCAGATGCACATGCTGATGGCCGTCGACGAAGTCGGGCAGGTGGCCGAACGTGTCGATGAAGGCGGTGAGCTGGGTGGCGATTTCGATCGCCAGCAGCTCCGGCTGCAGGCGTTGCATCATCGCCATGCGCATTTTTTGCGTATTCGGCAGAAAGCGGCCCGCCCGCAGCGGCTTGAAGCCTTCGCTCATCGGCTGGAACGGCCCGGTGAGCGTCACATGCAGGCCGATCGCCGCGCGCTTCTTGCCTGAATTAAGCGTTTCGAGCGCATCGGCTTCATCGGCCGACAGATGCGGCGCAGCCATCATCACGGAGGTGGCGTTGAGCCGGCCGCGCAGGATCAGTTCGCGGATGCCGGCATTGACCGCGGGCGAGATGCCGTAGTCGTCGGCGCACAGCCAGATGTGGCGGACGGCGTTGGCCACAGCGCGGTCCGCGCTCATTCGGCCGCGCGCGATGCGGCAGGTTTGGCGGTCTCGTCGGCGTTCTTCACGCTGTGCTCGGCGACGAAATAGACCGGGCGCGCTTTGAGCTCGGACAGGATCTTGCCGATATACTCGCCGATCACGCCGATCATGAGAAGCTGCACGCCGCCGAGCACCATCAGGCCGACCACCAGCGAGGGATAGCCGGGCACGGCCTGGCCGTACACCAAAGTCTCGCACAGGATCCAGCCGCCGAACAACAGCGCGCCGGCGGCCAGCAGCAGGCCCAAGCATGCTCGCGGCCGCAGCGGCGCCACCGAGAACGAGGTCAGCCCCTCGATCGAGAGGCCGATCAGCGTCCAGACGTTCCAGCTGGTGCGTGCCGTGCGCGCGCGGCGCCGGCTCGTAGTCGACGCGCAATTGCCGGAAGCCGATCCAGCTCGCCAGCCCCTTGAAGAAGCGGTTGCGCTCCGGCAGCTGGCGCAGCGCCGTCGGCCGCGCGCGGCGACAGCAGGCGGAAGTCGCCGGCGTCCTCCGGGATTTGCTGGCGCGCGCCCCAGTTGATCAGCGCATAGAACGCCGTGCACCGCCAAGGCGGCGCAGCCGCGGCTCGTTCTCGCGATGCGCCTTGGCGGTGTAGACGACGTCGTAGCCGTCATCGAGCCAGTGGCCGACCAGCGTCTCGATCAGGCCGGGCGGATGCTGGCCGTCGCCGTCCATGAACAGCACGGCGCCGAGCCGCGCATGATCGAGGCCGGCGAGCAGCGCCGCTTCCTTGCCGAAATTGCGCGACAGCGACACGACCTGCACGTCGAGCGCGGCGGCCGGCAGCGCGCCGGCGATGCTGCGAGGTTGTCGTCGCGGCTGCCGTCGTCGACATAGACGACTTCGCAGCGCGAGCCCGCGCGCCGCCGCAGCCTGCCGCGCAACGTCGACGAGGCGCGCGTGCAGCCGCGGCCAAGCCCGGCGCCTCGTTGTACACCGGCACGACGATCGACAGCCGCCCGGCCTGCGCGGTGCGCGCGCGAGGCGCCGGCATTGCTCGGTTTGTGCAGCCATTCGCGTCATGGACCGGTTATGCACTCTGCTATTCGTCGCGATCTATAGCGCAAACGCTGCACGTTCTGTCGCCGCAGCGCATTGGAAGGCGCGGCATCGACAGGCGGACGCACGTCGGCTTTGCGGACCGCGGAAATGATCTCCGGCGCCGCTGCAAGACGCTCTCACCCGTCTCGACAACGCGCCTGGCACGACGCGCGCCGTCGCGCTGAAGGCGGTGAGCTTCGCGCCTGGTCGGGCTGGTCAATTCGGCGGTCGATTTCGGCGTGTTCTGCCTTCGCCGTATTACTATCTCAGGCTTGCCGATCATCGCTGGCGCAACGTCGCTGCGCCTGGGTCATCGCCGTCACCGGCTCCTATGTCCTGAATTCGTTCATCACGTTCGCGCGCCGAATCCGGGCGGCAAGCTGCGGCTGCAAGAGACTATGCCACCTTCGCGCTGTCGCAGGTCGCCGGGCTTGCTCGCCAACACCGCGACGGTCTGTCGTCGCGTCGAGCTGTTTTACGTTGCCGGTCCTGGTCGGCCAAGGTGGTCGCGATCGCGGTGAGCTTCGTGGTCAATTTCTCGCTGTCGCACTTCGTGGTGTTCCGAGCGCGCCGCCGGCGCGGGGACGGCGGCTGACCTCTACCAGCCCCGCGGCGAGCTTGGCGTAGAGCGGATTGTCGCGCGCGAACACGTAGTCGATCTCGGCGACCGACGATGCTCTCCGCGCCATGCTCGCGCAGGAAGCTCGCCAGCGCGTAGACCGTCGCCGGGCGGGCAATGCAGCGTCAGCATGCCCGACGAGGTCGGCCCGCCGAACGGCGCGACCACGCCGAAGCGCTCCTTGCGCGCTGCGCCAGCAGCGCGTCGTCGCAGCCGGAGAAGCGCGTGCGCACCTCGCGAAAGGCCTGCGCGCGCGCCTGCGCCGCGATGCGGTCGAGAATGACGGCGCGCGGTCTCGCGCTCGGCCGTCGCCCCAGGCGCGCCGCCCGCGCCGCCACCAGATTGGCCTGCGAGCGCAGGATGATGCCGTCGTCGACCACCTTGAGCCCGTTGGCGGCGAGCGTCGTGCCGGTGGTGGTGATGTCGACGATCAGCTCGGCGGTGCCGGCGGCCGGCGCGCCTTCGGTCGCGCCCGAGCTCTCGACGATGCGGTAGTCGACGATGCCGTGCGCGGCGAAGAAGTCGCGCGTCAGGTTCACGTATTTGGTCGCGACCCGCATCTTGCGGTCGTGGCGCAGCCGGAACGCGGTCGCGACGTCGTCGAGATCGGCCATGCTGCGCACGTCGATCCAGGCCTGCGGCACCGCGACCACGACATTGGCGAAGCCGAAGCCGAGCCCCTCGATCAGCACCACGCGCTGTCGGCATCGGGGATCATCTCGCGCACCAGGTCCTCGCCGGTGACGCCGAGATGGACCGCGCCCTGCGCGAGCTGCGCGGTGATCTCGGACGCCGACAGATAGGCGACCTCGACGCCGGCGAGGCCGGCGATGGTGCCGCGATAGTCGCGCGCGCCGCGCGGCTTGACGAGCGGCAGGCCGGCGCGCGCGAAGAACGCCTCGGCGTTCTCCTGCAGCCGGCCCTTGGCCGGCACGGCGATGACCAGCGGGCGCGCTCATGCGGCGCCTCCGCTCGCGGCAAGCCGCTCGATCCACACCGCGAAGCCGACCGCCGGGATCGGCGTCGTCGCGCCGAGCCGCGTCAGCAGGTCGTCGTAGCGTCCGCCGGCGACCAGCGGATCGCCGGTGCCGCGGCCGGATCGTGCAGCTCGAACACGAAGCCGGTGTAGTAGTCGAGGCCGCGGCCGAAGGCGGTCGAGAAGCGGATGCGCGTCGACGTCGATGCCGCGCGCGGCGAGAAAGTCCGGTGCGGCTCTCGAACAGGTCGAGCGCGGGGTCGAGCGCGACGTCATGCTGCCGTCGGCGGCGAGCGCGCGCAGCTCCGCCGCGGCCTCGTCGGGATCGCCGGCGATCGCCAAGAAACTGTTCGATCAGCGCGCGCGTGTCGCGCGGCAGCGTGGCGCTGGCGCCGAGCGCCGCCTGTTCGAGGAAGCGGTCGGCGATCTCGCCGACCGAGCGGCCGCCGACCGTGGTGATGCCGGCGATCGACAGCAGATCGGTGACCAGCGCGTGCGCGCGCCTTCGGATCGGAGCCGGCGAGCGCCGCCAGCACGCCCTGGTATTCCGGCCGCTCGTTGGCGCCGCCGAGCGCCAGCAGGTCGAGGTCGTGCGCGAGCGAGGCCTTGCGGTTGAAATCCTTGACCAGCCGCCGCTTCCAGGCCGGCGCCAGATCGAGCGCGGCGACCAGCGCGGCAAACAGCCCGACGTCGCCCATGCGGATTTCGGGCTCTTGCAGGCCGTAATGGGCGGTCGCCTCGAGGCCGAGCGCCAGCATCTCGGCGTCGGCCGCGGCCTTGTCGGGCCGGCCGAACGATTCGATGCCGGCCTGCAGGAATTCGGCCGGAGCGTCGCCGCGGTGGCGGAACACCGGGCCGAGATAGCAGAAGCCGGCGGCCGGCCGGCGAGCTGCCGAGGCGAGATAGTCGCGCGACACCGGGATGGTGAGGTCCGGCCGCAGGCACAGCTCGCGGCCGCCGGGCGCGGTGGTCAGATACATGCGCTTGCGGATGTCCTCGCCGGACAGGTCGAGGAACGGCTCGGCCGGCTGCAGAATCGCCGGCGCGACGCGGCCATAGCCGGCGCGCTCGTAGGAGGCGACCAGCGCCTCCGCCCGTGCGTCGGGCCCTTTTGCTTGTGTGCTCACGCTCGCGTCCATCGCGGTACCAAACGCCGTTCCTATGTCGAGAGGACGGCCCTTTAGCACGATAGTTTTAAGGATTCGACGCCGATTGCCCGCCTGCCTTAACGCGGCAAGTGCTCAAATCCCTGTTGTCGTTAACGGAATCTTGCCACCGCGGCGCTCGGCCGGAACCCGGAAAGCCGCTACGAGTAACCGAATCTCAAGACAACCGTTGTTAACTGGATCGGGCGGGGGACTCTCCGGGTGACCGCTGCCGCGCCCATACCGAAACCTGTCAATTGACGTATTAGCTCGGACCACTGCCCATGACCTACGTGCTCTCTCGCGCCGTCGTCGATGCCTTCTACAAGGCCTATGCCACGCGCGATATCGGCAAGATCGCGCCGTTTATTCACGACGACGTCGAATGGACGATCAGCGGACCCGTCGACTATCTGCCGTTCTGCGGCATGCATAGCGGCAAGGCGAGCGTGCTCGACCTGATCGAGAACAAGGTGAAGGCGGTGTTGCGCACCTTCAGCTTCGTGCCCGAGGCGATCGTGGTCGATGGCGACCAGGTGGCCCTGCTCAGCCGCCAGTCGGCGAAGCGCACGCGCGACGGTGCGACGATCAGCTACCGCGTCGCCAACGTCATGCGCTTTCGCGACGACAAGGTGATCGAGAACTTCTCGCTGATCGACAGCTACGACGCCGTCGAGCAGGTGTGCGGCCAGCAGCTCGCGCTGGGCGGCGTGCGGGTCGGCGACGACCGCTTCGTGGCGGTCTAAGCGCAGCCGCTCATGAGCTACTCGGTTCCCCGCAGCCTGGTCGCGGCCTTTTACAAAGCCTACGCCGCGCGCGACCACGGCACCGTCGCCGATTTTCTCGACGATGACGTGAACTGGACCATCAGCGGGCCGGTCGATCTCTTGCGCTTCTGCGGCAGCCGCCGCGGCAAGGCCGCCGCCCTCGACATGATGGCGCGCGTGGTGCCGCAGGTGTTTCACATTCTCAGCTTCGTGCACGAGGCCGTCCTGGTCGAGGGCGACCGCGTGGCCTCGCTCAACCGCCTGTCCGCCAGTCTGGGTGAGCGCGTGATCAGCTACCGGCTGGCGCACCATCTGCGCTTCCGCGACGGCAAGATCGTCGAAATGCTCTCGCTCATCGACAGCTTCGACGCGGCCCAGCAGGTGCTCGGCCGCCCGCTCACCGCGTCCGAATGCGTCGCGGCGGGCGAGGGCGAACTCATCGCCGTTTAGTTTTAAGGGGTGTCGACGGCTCGCTGATCCGGTTTATGGCGGGCGAGCAATTTGCGCACTGCCTCGACCAGCGCGCTTTCCTTGACCGCGAACTGCGCCTCGGCCTGCTTCTTGAGGTATGCGTCGCGATCCTTGAGGTCGCTCGGCGCCGAGCCCGCGATCAGGTCGCGGATCTGCACTTCGCCCTTGGCTTTCTCGTCCGGCCCCTGGATGACCGCGCAAGGCGAGCCGCGTCTGTCGGCATATTTGAGCTGTTGGCCGATGCCGTGCTTGGGATTGCCGAGGTAAAGCTCGGCGCGGATGCCGGCGTTGCGAAGAGTCGGCAGTGAGCTTTTGCGACGCCTGGACATTCTCGGCGCCGAACACCGTGACCAGCACCGGGCCTCGCTTCGCGCTTTGTCGCCGAGCTTGCCGAGCGCGGTGAGCGCGGCCTGCAGGCGCGACACGCCGATGGAGAAGCCGGTCGCCGGCACCGGCTGGCCCATGAAGCGCGACACCAGCCCGTCGTAGCGCCCGCCGCCGCCGACCGAGCCGAAGCGCACCGGGCGGCCTTTCTCGTCCTTGATCTCGAAGGTCAGCTCAACCTCGTAGACCGGGCCGGTGTAATACTCGAGACCGCGCACGACCGACGTATCGATGCGCACACGGCCATCGTCATAGCCACTGGCGGCGATCAATTCGTCAATGCCGCGCAGCTCCATCACGCCGTCGATGCCCTGATTGGAGCCCGACACGAGAGCCTCGACGCGGCTAAAGGTCTCGTCATCATTGTTCACGGCCGTGCTGAGAAAGCCGAGCACCGTGTCGATCGACTTGTCCGGCAGTTCGGCGCCTTTGGTGAAATCGCCGCTTTCGTCCTTGCGTCCCTTGCCAAGCAACATGCGCACGCCGTCGGGCCCGAGCCGGTCCAGCTTGTCGATCGCGCGCAACACGACGAGCCGCTTGCCGGCATTTGCCTCGCCGCCGATCTCGATCAACTCCATGATGCCGTCGAGCACCTTGCGGTTGTTCACCTTCACGACATAGTCGCCGCGCGGAATGCCAAGCGCTTCCATCGTGTCGGCCGCCAGCATGCACATCTCGGCATCCGCGGCGAGCGATGCGCTGCCGACCGTGTCGGCGTCGAACTGCATGAACTGCCGGTAGCGTCCCGGCCCCGGCTTCTCGTTGCGGAACACCCAGCCGTAGCGATAGCTGCGATAAGGCAGCGCGAGGTTCTGGTAATTCTCCGCCACATAGCGCGCGAGCGGCGCGGTCAGGTCGTAGCGCAGGCGTCAGCCACTGCTCGTCGTCGTCCTGGAACGAGAACACGCCCTCGTTCGGCCGGTCCTGGTCGGGCAGGAATTTGCCGAGCGCGTCGGTGTATTCGATCGCCGGCGTCTCCACCGGCTCGAAGCCGTAGCGCTCGAACACCACGCGGATCGCCTCGACCATGTGGCGGGTGGCGGCGATCTCGGCCGGCCCACGGTCGGCGAGCCCGCGCGGCAGGCGGGCTTTGAGTTTCTGCGGCTTTTTCGGGTTGTGTCGGCCATGTCGCGCCTACATATCAGAGTATACAGCCGCGCTGAATTCGTCATGGCCGGGCTTGTCCCGGCCATCCACGCCTTTATGGTGCGGGGTCATGGCTCAAGCCCAGCGCACACCCGTATCGGCCACGGTCCCCAACGACCTCGAGCCCTATTGGATGCCGTTCACGGCCAACCGCGCCTTCAAGGCGCGGCCGCGCCTGATCGCCCGCGCCAAGGACATGTTCTATTTCACGCCGGACGGCCGCAAGCTGATCGACGGCTCGGCCGGCCTGTGGTGCACCAATGCCGGGCATAACCGCGACCCGATCGTCGAGGCGATCCAGGCGCAGGCCGCCGAGCTCGACTACGCGCCGGCCTTCCAGTTCGGCCATCCCAAGGCCTTCGAGCTGGCCGCGCGGGTGGCGGCGCTCGCGCCCGGCGATCTCGACCACGTGTTCTTCTGCAATTCCGGTTCCGAGGCGGTCGACACCGCGCTGAAAGATCGCGCTCGCCTATCACAATGTGCGCGGGCAAGCCTCGCGCGTGCGGCTGATCGGGCGCGAGCGCGGCTATCACGGCGTCGGCTTCGGCGGCGTCGCGGTCGGCGGCATCGTCGTCGAACCGCAAGCAGTTCGGCGCGCTCTTGGCCGGCGTCGATCATCTGCCGTACGACCTACAATCGCGAGAAGCAGGCCTTCAGCATCGGCGAGCCGGAATGGGGCGCGCATCTGGCCGACGAGCTCGACGGTCTCGTCGCGCTGCACGACGCCTCCACCATCGCCGCCGTGATCGTCGAGCCGGTCGCCTGCTCGACCGGCGTGCTGGCGCCGCCCAAGGGCTATCTCGAGCGGCTGCGCGCGATCTGCGACAAGCACGGCATTCTGCTGATCTTCGACGAGGTCATCACCGGCTTCGGCCGCATGGGCTACGCCTTCGCCGCCGAGCGCTACGGCGTCGTGCCCGACATGATCACCTTCGCCAAGGGCATCACCTCCGGCTCGGTGCCGATGGGCGGCGTGCTGGTGCGCAAGGGCATCTACGACGCCTTCATGAAGGGCCCCGAGCACGTCATCGAACTGTTCCACGGCTACACCTACTCGGCGCATCCGCTCGCCTGCGCGGCGGGGCTTGCCACGCTCGACCTCTATCGCGAAGAAGGCCTGTTCGAGCGCGCGCGCAAGCTGGAAAAGCCGTGGGCCGAAGCCGCCATGAAGCTCAAGGGCCTGCCCAATGTGCTCGACATCCGCCCGGTCGGCATGACGGTCGGCATCGATCTCGCCAGCAAGCCGGACGGCGTCGGCAAACGCGGCTTCGAGGCGCTCGAATTGGCCTTCCACGAGCACGACCTGATGATGCGCGCGGTCGGCGACACGCTCGCCATGAGCCCGCCGCTGATCGTCACCGAGGATCAGATCGGCGAGCTGTTCGACAAGCTGGCGACCATCATCAAGGCGGTGGCGTGAGCCACGGCGTTGTGCTGCGCCGCGACGGTGAGATCGGCGAGATCGCGGAAGCCGGGCAGATCCTGTTCCGCGTCGGCATCCCAAAGCCGCTGCAAGTGGTCGCCGAGGTCAACGAGGAGGACATTCCGCGCGTCAAGATAGGTCAGGTTGTTCTGTTCCGCACCGATGCCTTCCCCAACCAAAGATTGGAAGGCACGGTGCGCGAGATCACGCCCATGGGCGACGTCGCCGCCAAGACCTTCCGCATCAAGGTTGCGCTGCCCGACGACACACCGCTTAAGCCCGGCATGAGCGTCGAGGCCAACATCATCACGCGCGAGAAGCCGAATGCGCTGCTGATCCCGGCCGACGCCGTGCAAGGCGATGCCGTGTTCGTGGTGGACGGCAATCACGTGCGCAAGCGCGACGGTCGAGAGCGGCATCCGCGGCACGCGCCAGGTCGAGGTGCTCTCCGGTCTGAAAGAGGGCGAGGCGGTTGCTTCGCCGGCGCCGACCGGGATCTGCCGACGTTGCACGTTCGCGATGATCCCCACCCGGATCGCTTCGCGATCCGCTCTATCGCGCCACCAACGCCATCGTGCTGGGCGATCGGCTGGCCGAGAAGATCGGCGCACGCATCGGCGCCAATATCACGTTGCAGACCAGCGAAGGCGCGCGCATCAATTCCCAGGTGGTCGGCTTCGTCCACACGGGCGTGCGCTCGGTCGACGAAACGACCGCCTATGTGCTCACCAAGACCGGACAGATCCTCGCCCAGCAGACCGGCCTCGATCAACGAATTGCGCGTGCACGTGAACAATCCGCTGGCGGCGCGCGAAGTTGCCGCGCGCATCGAAAACGACACCGGCTACAAGTCGGTGTCGTGGCAGGAGGCGAACGAAGACCTGCTGTCGACCTTCATCATCCGCAACATCATCATGTATGCGGTGGTCGGCGCCATCCTGCTGGTGGCGAGCTTCGGCACCTACAACATCATCTCCACTATCACGCACGAGAAGGCGCGCGACATCGCCATCATGAAGTCGCTCGGCTTGAGCGAGCATATCGTGCGCTCGATCTTCGTGGTCGAGGCGCTGATCATCGGGCTGGCCGGCGCGCTCGCCGGCTTCGCGCTCGGTTATCTGCTCAGCCGCGGCGCTCGGCGCAGATCCGCATCACCAATCCGTTCATCGATTCCGACCACCTGCCGCTGGCCTATCGACCCCTTGCACTATCTGCTGGCCGGGATGGTGGCGCTGGTCTCCTCGGTCACCGCCGGCTATCAGCCTGCGAGCAAGGCCGCGCGCGGAAATCCGGTCGATATCATCCGGGGTGCCGACATGAGCAACGCGGTGCAAATGGCCGCGACAGGTTCGGCCGCCGCCGCTGATCGAGGCGCGCAACGTCACACGTATCCTGCCCGGCATCGTGCCAACCACGCTGGTGCGCGACATTAATATGTCGATAGGCGACAACGAATTCGTCGCCATCACCGGCCCGTCAGGCTCGGGCAAATCCTCGCTGCTTTATCTGCTCGGGCTGCTCGACCTGCCGACCGAGGGCGAGGTAATGATCCGCGGCCGCACCCTCCCCTTTGCAAGGGGAGGTAGCGCGCCGTCGTCGTGGCAACTGCTTCAATCTGAAACGCTCAGCTCAATTGATCGACAGCCCGAGCGCGTTCACCATCTCGCCCCACTTCTTTATTTCCGCGCGGAAATAGGCGTCGGCTTCCGCCGGCGAGCCGTGGATCGGGTCGAAGCCGATCGACTTGAGTTTGTCCTGCGTCGCGGGCTCCTTGATGACGTCCTGCACCGCGGCGTTGAGCTTGGCCACGATCGCCGGATCGGTCTTGGCCGGCGCGAAGATGCCGACCCAGGACGCCGCCTGGAACAGCGGGAAACCCTGCTCGCCGTAAGTCGGCACGTCCGGCACGACCGCGGCGCGCTTGTCGGCCGCGATGCCGAGGCCCTTGAGCTTGCCGCCCTTGATCTGCGCCGCCGCGCCGCCGCCCAACGTGGTCGCCAGAATATCGATCTGGTTGCCGAGCAGCGCGTTGATGGCCGGCGCGCCGCCCTGATAGGGAATGTGCACGACATTGATGTTGGCGATCTTCTTGAAGAAATACTCCGCCTCGATGTGCGAGCCGCTGCCGACGCCGGCGGAGCCGAAATTGATCGACTTGTCCTTGGCCGCTTTGACGAACTCGGCGAGATTCTTCGCCGGGTTGCTCGGATTGGCGACCAGCGCTTCCGGGCTGGAGGCGGTGATGGCGACCGCCTTGAGGTCGCCGGCGGCGAACTGGTTGTGCTTTTGCAGGGTGAGATTGATCGCCAGCGCCGTGGTCGTCAGCAGCACCGTGTAGCCGTCCGGGTTGGCGCGCGACACGACGCCGGCCGCGATATTGCCGCCGGCGCCGGGGCGGTTTTCAACCACCACGCTTTGCCCGAGCTTGCCCTCGATGCCGTGCGCGATCAGGCGGGCCAAGGTGTCGGCGATGCCGCCGGGCGCGAAGGCCACCACGAAGGTGATGCGCTGGGCCGGGTATTGCTGCGCGGAGGCCGGGCCGCAAAGAACAAGAATGTAAGAAGTGCCAATGCAGCGATCGTGCGGTGGCGCCAAAATGCCGGCATGTGCGTGTCCCCCAGATCGTTTCTAAGCGTTTCTATGTTTCGGATTGGCCGTCTAAAGCTTCGCGAATTGTTCCACCGCGTGGGCGCGTTGACAAGGCAGTCTCACGGTCGAGACCCGCCCGCATAGGACGGCTGCTTCTGCAGGATCGCCCAGCCGACCTGCACGGTGAGGTCGCCGCGCCGGTCCTTGAGCACGAACGGCGGCTGCACCTTGGCGTCGGCGGCGATCATGCGCAGCGGCACCGGGATCACGTTCGGATCGCCGCTGGTCCACACCACCAAGGCGCCGCGTCCCTTGAGATCGGCGAGATCGATCCACGGCGCGCGCGCCGGGCTGCCGTCGACCAGCACGCGCGGCTGGCTGCGCGCATAATGCGCGACATTGCCGCCGTCCCACATCGTGCCGATCACATAGGCGATCGGATCGCCGGTGGCGGCGCGGTAGCGTTGCGACAATTCGCGGGCGAGTTCGCCGCCGGGGAAGAACACCGCGCGATAGCGGTGATCGAAACGCGGCAGCACGTCGTAATTGGCGATGAAGGCGAGCGCCAGACAGACGAACACGATCGCCCAGGTGGCGAAGATGCGCGCCAGCGCAGATCGTCCAGCACGCGCCGCGCGGTCAGCACCAGCCAGGTGCCGAGGAACAGCCAGAGCGGATAGCCCCACATCGCCACGGTGCCGCGTCCGCTTAACGCCGCCATCGCCAGCACCGTCGCCATCGGTCCGAAGGCGAGCCAGCTGACGATGCGAGTGTCGAAGGCGTCGGCGCTGGGCGCCACCGCCGGCTCGCTGGCGTTCCGGCGCGGCCAGAACAGCGGCGCCGCGATCAGCAGCGACGGGATCAGGAAGAACAACTGGTCGATGACGAATTGCAGCGGATGCCAGATGTGGTCGTACCAGCCGCGCGCCAGCACGGCGCGGTGTTCGGCATAGCCGAGCGGCAGGAAATCGGTCTTCACCAGCCAGACCAGATGCGGCGCTACCACGATCAGTGCGACGGCGGCCGCGATATAGGGACCGGGCGTCGCCAGCACCTTGCGCGCGTCGCGGTCGAGCAGCGTGAACACCACCATCGGCGCCGCCAGCACCACCACGAAATATTTCGCCCACAGCGACAGCCCGAGCGCCAAGCCGAGCAGCAGCCAGTCCGTCAGTTGCCGCTGCGCGCAGCGCGCGGTGGAACGAGTAACCGGCGAGCGCCCAGAACGGCAGTTGGATGACGTCGTGATTGAACTTGGCGGCGGTGTAGTTGAAGTAGTGCAGGCCGTCGACGATCAGCACCGACACCAGCGCGCCGAGCGGGCCGACCAGCGGCCGCGCCGCCGCGTAGACCAGCGCCAGCGCGGCGATCACCGCCAGTTCGGCCAGCAGGTAATAGGCGAAGTCATGACCGATGGTCAGGTATGCGATCTGCACCAGCCACCACGGCAGCGGCGGCAGCTTGTCATAGCCAAGCTGCCACTCGCGCCCGTACATCAGCGCTTCGATCAGGTCGAGCGGCAGGTTCGGATAGAGCAGGGTGGGCAGTACGGTCCAAACCGCGGCGTGCAGGGCCAGCACGGCGGCCAGTGTCCTGCCCGGAGACGCCGTGATGCGGGCGATCAGGCCCGAACGGGCGGCTGCCGCGATGGCCGGGGCTCCAGGTTCCATGCCACGTTCCATGGGACGTTCCATGCCGCTTTAACTTCCTGCCTATAAGGGCGAATTCGCGTTACCATAGCAGGTGTTCGAGGTTGCGCGGATAAGCGCGGTCGGGAACATTGGGGCCCGGCGGCGCGAATCAGGCGCCCGCCCGGCGGGGGTCGTCCAGGAATAGCCGCATGGTTCGTATCGGCGCCATCTTCATCGCGGTCTGCATGGTGCTCATCGCCGCCTCGATCGGCGCCGTGCTTTATTTCGCGTTCAAGCTGGACGTCCGCACCTGCGCCCTCGTCGCGCTCGGCGCCTTGGTCGCCATGGCGCTCTACAACACCATCAGCAGCCGCCTGTCCGACCGCCGCACCCTCGGCGACCAGATCGCCGATCTGTCGCGCGGCACCGCCGACCTGGCGCGCCAGGTCGGCGAGATCGCGCGCCGGCTCAATGCGATGGAAACCAAGGTCGACAAGGCGGTCGAGCGGGCGCGCATTGCGGTCGATCCGCTCGCCTCCGAGATGGGCGAACTGGGCACGTTGGTGCGCCAGATCGCCGAGACCGTCGCCTCCCACGCCGCCGCCTTGCAGAAGCAGGGCGCAACGCCCGCGGTCGCCGCTCCCGCGCTGACGATGCCCGGCGCGGCCGCGCCTGCCTCCGATGGCGCGCTCAATCTCACCGAGCGCGAAGCGGTCGGCGGCCCACCGCCGTTCAAGGGTCTGTCGCGTGAAGCCATCGCCGAACTGATCGCCGGCGCGGTCGACAGCGACCGCATCGATCTCTATCTGCAGCCGATCGTCACGCTGCCGCAGCGCAAGGTGCGCTACTACGAGGCAGTATCGCGGCTGCGCACCGAAGCCGGCGAGGTGGTGCCGGCCGGCGACTTCATCGATGTCGCCGAGAGCGTCGGCCTGATGCCGAAGATCGACAACCTGCTGCTGTTCCGCTGCGTGCAGGTGGTGCGCCGCCTGCAATTGAAGAGCCGCGATGTCGGCCTGTTCTGCAATATCTGCGCGGCGACGCTGACCGACGCCACCTTCTTCAAGCAATTCCTCGATTTCATGGACGCCAACCGCGCGCTCAACAACGCGCTGATGTTCGAGTTCAGCCAGGGCGCCTATCGTGCCTTCGGCCCGCTCGAGCACGAAGCTTTGGCGGCGCTGGCCGAGCGCGGCTTCCGCTTCTCCATGGACCACGTCACCGATCTGCGCATGGAGCCGAAGGAATTGGCCGACCACTGGTTCCGTTTCTTGAAGGTTCCTGCCAAGTTGCTGCTCGACAAGTCGACCGGCGCCCAAAGCGACATCCATCCTGAAGACTTGGCCGACCTGTTGGCACGTTCTGGTATCGACCTGATCGCCGAACGCATCGAAAGCGAAGGCGTGGTGGTCGATCTCCTGGACTACGACGTACGTTTCGGTCAGGGCTTCCTGTTCTCGCCGCCGCGGCCGGTGCGGGCGGAGGCGTTGCAGACCGCCACCGGCACGACCGAAGCGGGCAAGCCGGCGGATGAGACGCCGACGAGCTTCGCTACGGCCAGTTGATCGGCTGCGGCTATACTTCCCGCATGACCGCCGCTTTGCCGCCTCTCATCCCGCATTTTTCCGAAATCGCACCCGGCTATGACGTGCTGCTCTGCGACGTCTGGGGCGTGGTGCATAACGGCGTCATCGCCTTTCCGCCCGCCTGCGACGCGCTGATGCGCGCGCGGGCGCGCGGCGCCGCGGTCATCTTCATCACCAATTCGCCGCGCCCGAGCGAGCAGGTCGGCCGCCAGCTCGAGCGGCTGCATGTGCCGCGCGAGACCTACGACGCCATGGTGTCGTCCGGCGACGTCACGCGCGCCGTCATCCAGGAACGGCGCGGCCAAAGCCTCTGTCATATTGGGCCCGAGCGCGACAACTCGATCTTCACCGGGCTCAACGTGCAATTCGCGCCGCTGGAAAGCTGCGACTACGTGGTCTGCTCCGGGCTCGACGACGACGATGTCGACACGCCGGAGGATTACCGCGGCCGGCTGGAAACCATGCTCAAGCGGGGTCTGTTCATGGTCTGCGGCAATCCCGACGTGGTGGTCGAGCGCGGCGACAAGCTGGTCTATTGCGCGGGCTCGATCGCCGACCTCTACGCCGCCATGGGCGGCGAGGTGCTCTATGCCGGCAAGCCTTACCGGCCGATCTACGACATGGCGCTGGCCAAGGCGGAATCGTCCAGCGGCAAGACGCCGGCGCTCAAGCGCGTGCTGGCGATCGGCGATTCGATGCGCACGGATCTGAAAGGCGCGCACGCCTTCGGCGTCGATTTCCTGTTCGTGACCTCCGGCATCCACGCCGAGGAGCTGGGCGGGCGCGAGCGGCCGGACAGCGGCGCGCTCAAAGATGCCTTCGCCGCCGCCGGCGACATGCCGAAGGCGGTGATGCGGCAATTGGTGTGGTGATAGTTTTGGCTGGCGCTTCCGCGATCTCTCTTCCCCTCTCCCCTTGTGGGCGAGGGTTGCGCCGTGCGCGCTGCACGTCTTCATATCTGAAGTGTGATTTTGCTGCCGGCTTGTCGGCGTCGGGGAAGACCGCGTCGATCTTGGTCTTGAGCGTCTGCGCGTTGAACGGCTTGACGATGTAGTTCGACACGCCGGCTTTCTTGGCGGCGATCACGTTCTCGGTCTTCGATTCCGCCGTCACCATGATGAAGGGCGTGGCGGCAAGCCCCGGATCGGAGCGCACGTGCTGCAGCAGGTCGTAGCCGGTCATCGGCTCCATGTTCCAGTCGGAGATGACGAGGCCGTATCTGCGCTGGCGCATCTTTTCGAGCGCCTCGGCGCCGTCATTGGCGTCGTCGATGTGCTCGAAGCCGAGCTGGCGCAGGAGGTTGCGGATGATCCGCACCATCGTGTTGTAGTCGTCCACCACCAGAACCGGTGTCGTGAGGTCGACAGCCATGCGCGTATCCCCTGAGGTGGCAGAAACCTAGCAAGGCGCTTGAATAATCCGGTTAATTTGAAACTTTGTTAACCGCGCGCTAACCAATGTCCGCCCGAAACCGCGTCATGCCCTCAAAATGAGCAGCAACCGTTGAGCAAAGCCCCGAAAACGAAAGCTGGCGCCTTTCATGTCGCGCGCGGGCCAGGCCCCGAGATCGACGCCGGCCCGTTGCATGGCGCCGTGGTGGCGATCGGCAATTTCGACGGCGTGCACCGCGGTCATCGTGCCGTCATCGCTGCAGCGCAAAAGCGCGCGCAGGCGCTCGGGCGCAAGACCGCGGCATTTGACCTTCACGCCGCACCCGCGCCTGTTCCTGCGGCCGCAGGACACGCTGTTCCAGCTGTCGAGCGAGCGCGACAAGCTGCGCCTGCTCGCCGCCACCGGGCTCGACGGCGCCTTTGTCATGACGTTCGACGGCGCGCTCGCCGGAACGTCGGCGGAGGATTTCATCGCGCGCATTCTGGTCGGGCGCTTGGGCATCGGCGGCGCGGCCATCGGCTTCGATTTCCACTTCGGCAAGAACCGCGCCGGCTCGCCCGCCTTTCTCGCCGAGCAGGGCGCCAAGCTCGGCTTCGCCGTCGACATCGTGCCGCCGCTGGAAGACGAAGGCCGGCCTGTCTCCTCGGGCTCGATCCGCACGGCGCTTGCCCAAGGCAAGGTGGTGGAGGCGGCCGAGCTGCTTGGGCGCGCCCTGGTTCACATCGGGCAAAGTCATCCACGGCGACAAGCGCGGGCGCGAGCTCGGCTTCCCGACCGCCAATGTGCGGCTCGATCCGGCCTGCGGCCTCAAGCACGGCATCTATGCGGTGCGCGTGGCCGCTGGCGGCAAGCGCCACGACGGCGTGGCGAGCTTCGGCGTGCGGCCGATGTTCGACAACGGCGGGCCGCTGCTGGAGGTCAACCTGTTCGACTTTGCCGGCGACCTTTACGGCCAGGCGATCGACGTCGCCTTCATCGGCTGGATCCGCCACGAGCAGACGTTCGAGTCGATCGAGGCCTTGAAGCGCGCCATGGACGCCGACGCCGCGCAGGCGCGCGACGCGCTTGCCCGCGCCCGCGACGCGTTTCCCGTGCTGGGTGACATTTAGCCGATTGGCCTGCTAAACAGCCCGCCATGTCGAAGCCCGAGCGCGATTATTCCGAGACGCTGTTCCTGCCGCAGACGGATTTCCCGATGCGCGCCGGCCTGCCGCAGAAGGAGCCGGAGCTGCTCAAGCGCTGGGAAGCGGCCGATCTCTACAACCAGTTGCGCCGGGCCTCGAAGGGCCGCGAGAAATTCATCCTGCATGACGGCCCGCCTTACGCCAACGGCAACATCCATATCGGCCACGCGCTCAACAAGATCCTCAAGGACGTGGTGACGCGCAGCCAGCAGATGCTCGGCTACGATTCCAATTACGTGCCGGGCTGGGACTGCCACGGCCTGCCGATCGAATGGAAGATCGAGGAGGAGAACTACCGCTCCAAGAACAAGAAGAAGCCGGACCTGTCGAACCCGGAGGCGATGATCGCCTTCCGCCGCGAATGCCGCGCCTATGCCGAGCACTGGCTCAACGTGCAGCGCGAGGAGTTCAAGCGCCTCGGCGTCGAGGGCGACTGGGCGCATCCTTACACGACGATGGATTTCTTCGCCGAGGCGCAGATCGCGCGCGAGCTGATGAAATTCGCCGCCAGCGGTTTGCTGTATCGCGGCTCGAAGCCGGTGATGTGGAGCGTGGTGGAGAAGACCGCGCTCGCCGAAGCCGAGGTCGAGTACGAGGATTACACCAGCGATACGGTGTGGGTGAAGTTTCCGGTCGCTAGTACGGTCTTGCAGGTCGGAGCGATGAGTATGCTCGGACTCCTGGCGATGAACAAGATCGCCAAAGCGAGTTATTGTCAGGCTCATCGGTCGTAATCTGGACAACAACGCCTTGGACACTTCCAGGAAATCGAGCGATTTCAGTTTCTCCCAAAAATCAAATACGGACTGTACGAAGTTGACGCGAGCTCCCGAAGGACAACTGGGCCAAGGCGGGCGATAAGTATATTCTGGCGGACAAGCTGGCACCGGACGTCTTCAAACATGCGAAGGTCGAAAGATTGTCGACGTGTTACAGAACGTCAGAAGTAACTTGCTGCGATCATCGATGATTTGTCGGCATCCATTCGCTTCGCTGGACTCAACATCTATTCGATTTCGCAGTTCCGTTACTAGCTGGCGATCACGTCACCGATGATGCCGGAACTGGGTTTGTTCACACCGCGCCAGGACACGGTCGCGAAGACTTTGAAGTCTGGACCGCGCAACACGCTCACACTTGGCCGCGCACGGCATCAAGCCCGTCCATCCCCTACACCGTCGACGAAAACGGCGCCTTCACCGAGGCCGCGCCCGGCTTCACCGGCAAGCGCGTTCTCAACGACAAAGGCGAAAAGGGCGACGCCAACGAGGCGGTGATCAAGGCGCTGATCGAGGCCGGCATGATCATCGCGCGCGGCCGTCTCAAGCACCAATATCCGCACTCCTGGCGCTCGAAGAAGCCGATCATCTTCCGCAACACGCCGCAGTGGTTCATCGCCATGGACAAGGGCATCGACAAGCCCGGCGACACGCTGCGCGCGCGCGCGCTGCACGCCATCAAGGTCACGCGCTGGGTGCCGGAGCAGGGCGAAAACCGCATCACCGGCATGATCGAGGGCCGCCCCGACTGGGTGATCTCGCGGCAGCGCGCCTGGGGCGTGCCGATCGCCGTCTTCATCAAGGAGAAGCCGGACGGCTCGGTCGACATCCTGCAAGACCCCGAGGTCGAAGTCCGCATCGTCGAGGCCTTCGAGGAGGAGGGCGCCGACGCCTGGTATGCGCCGGGCGCGCGCGAACGTTTCCTCGGCAAGCTGGCGAACGACGGCTGGCAGAAGGTCGACGACATTCTCGACGTCTGGTTCGACTCCGGCTCGACGCACGCCTTCGTGCTGGAGGACGCCTCGCATTTCCCGACGCTCGCCGGCATCAAACGCAAGATGGACGGCGGCAAAGACACCGTGATGTATCTGGAAGGCTCCGACCAGCACCGCGGCTGGTTCCAGTCGTCGCTGCTGGAATCCTGCGGCACGCGCGGCCGCGCGCCCTTCGACGTGGTGCTCACGCACGGCTTCGTGCTCGACGAGCACGGCCGCAAGATGTCGAAATCGACCGGCAACGTCACCGCGCCGCAGGACGTCATCAAGCAGTCCGGCGCCGACATCCTGCGCATGTGGGTCTGCGCCTCCGACTATGCCGACGACCTGCGCATCGGCCCCGAGATTCTCAAATCGACCGCCGACACCTATCGCAAGCTGCGCAACACGGTGCGCTGGATGCTCGGCACGCTGGCGCATTTCCACGACGACGAGCGCGTCAAGCACGACGCGATGCCGGAGCTGGAGCGGCTGATGCTGCACCGGCTGGCCGAGCTCGACGCGCTGGTGCGCAAGGCCTACGCCGATTTCGACTACAAGCGCATCTTCGCCGCGCTCTCGAGCTTCATGACCTCGGACCTGTCGGCGTTCTATTTCGACATCCGCAAGGACGCGCTTTATTGCGACCCGATCTCCTCGGTGAAGCGCAAGGCCAGCCTCACCGTGATCGACCATCTGTTCCGCTGCACCGTGACGTGGCTGGCGCCGATGCTGTGTTTCACCGCGGAAGAGAGCTGGCTGTCGCGCTACGGCGCCGACGCCAAGTCGGTGCACCTGGAAACCTTCCCCGAGGTGCCGGCGGCCTGGCGCGACGACAAGCTCGCCGAGAAATGGCGCAAGATCCGCATCGTGCGCGGCGTCGTCACCGGCGCGCTCGAGATCGAGCGCGCGGGCAAGCGCATCGGTTCCTCGCTCGAGGCGCATCCGATCGTGCACGTGTCGAACCAGGAGCTCTCCGAGGCGATCGTCGATTGCGATCTCGCCGAGGTCTGCATCACGTCGGCGGCCACGCTGGTCGAAGACGAAGGCCCAGCCAACGCCTTCCGCCTGCCGGATGTCGCGGGCGTCGCAGTGCTGCCCAATCTCGCCGAAGGCACCAAGTGTGCGCGCTCGTGGAAAATCCTCAACACCATCGGCGCCGATCCTCAGTTCCCCGATGTCTCGCCGCGCGACGCCCAGGCGCTGCGCGAATGGGAAGCCGTCCGCAAGGCGGCGGAGTAATGCGCGCCAATTCATTCACCCGGTTCGGTCTTATCGTCGCGGTGGTGACCTGCCTGCTCGACCAGGCGAGCAAGCTCTATCTCCTGAAAGTGGTCGACCTCGCCGCCAACGGCCCGCTGCGCATGGGGCCGTTCTTCGACTTCGTGCTCACCCGCAATACCGGCATCAGCTACGGCCTGTTCCAGACCGAGGGCGCCCTCGGCCAAGCCGTTCTGCTGGCGATCAAGGCGCTGGCGGTAGTCTTGCTCTGGGTCTGGCTGACCCGGGCGCACACCCGGCTGACCGCGCTGGCGCTCGGCCTCATCATCGGCGGGGCTGTGGGTAACGCCATCGACCGCCTGGCCTATGGCTGGGTGGCTGATTTCGTCTTTTTCCACATCAGTACGGCCACTTGGCGCTTCGACTGGTATGTTTTTAACCTAGCCGATGTAGCTATCGTTGCCGGGGTTATCGGCCTGCTGTATGAATCCCTGGTCGGGGGCCACGCCGCAAAAGCGCCCTGATCGGCAGCAATAGTTTCGGGGCTAGACGAACGAATTCCTCGGGTATTTGAGGGTTTTCCGCTGCTCATGGGCCAGAAAAAGATCCGCACCGCGACTTATGCCATGCGCCTGCGCGGCTCCTGCGCCGCGCTCGGCTTGGCGGCCGGCCTTGCCGTTTTGACGATCCCCGGGCCGGCCCGCGCCGCCGATGACGGCAACAGCGACTCGACCGGTTTCTACAACGCGACGTTCGGCCGCCTGCTGGAAGGCCTCGGTCTGCAGAAGGCCGACGGCGGCAACGAGATCCATTACAAAGAGCGCCCGCCTCTGGTGTTGCCGTCCAGCCGCGACCTGCCGCCGCCCGAAAAGGCCGATGCGGTGGTGGCGAGCCCGGCCTGGCCGAAGGATCCGGACGTCAAGCGCCGCAAGCTGATCGAGGCTCAGGAAAAGAACCGCATCGTCAGCGATGTGCGCGAGCACGAGCAGAATCCGCTGAGCGAGGCAGAGCTGACCCCCGGGCCCAAGCCGCGCGGCGTGCAGAGCATCAACACCGGCCCCGGCCGCAGCGGCGCGACAGACTTTGGCGAGATGCTGTCGCCGTCCGACCTTGGTTATAAAGGCGGCATGCTCGGCAAGATGTTCCACGGCAAGGACGAGGACACTGCGCAATTCACCGGCGAGCCGCCGCGCACCGAACTGACCGCACCTCCGCCGGGCTATCAGACCCCGTCGCCTGATCAACCTTATGGCGTCGGTCAGTCGGCGCCGAAGGTTGACAACGACTATCAGTCTCGCGGCGAACTGAAGCGCTGACCGCGCGGTTTTGCCACGATCCAATCCGCTTCGATCTTGCGTACTGCCAGCGTGAGCGCGCGTGGGGCGCAGCAACTTAAAGACCTGCAAGGTTCAAACGTGATCTTCAGAAAAGACGTCTTCCTCGCCGCCGCTGCGATGCTCGCCGCGGCGCTTATCATCCCTGCGGCGGCCATCGCCGACGAAGCCGCCGCCAAGATTTCCGACTTCACGCTTTCGAACGGGCTGGAGCTGGTCGTCATTCCCGATCATCGCGCGCCGGTGGTCACGCATATGATCTGGTACAAGGTCGGCGCCGCCGACGAGACGCCGGGCAAGTCGGGTCTCGCGCACTTCCTCGAACATCTGATGTTCAAGGGCACCGCCAAGCACCCGGCCGGCCAATTCTCGCAAGTGGTCTCCCGCATCGGCGGGCAGGAGAACGCCTTCACCTCCTACGACTACACCGGCTATTTCCAGCGCGTGCCGGGCGAACAGCTCAAGACCGTGATGGAATTCGAGGCCGACCGCATGACCGGCCTGCAATTGAGCGACGAGGTCGTGCTGCCCGAGCGCGACGTCATCCTCGAAGAGCAGAACCAGCGCGTCGCCAACAATCCGTCCGCCCGGCTCGGCGAGCAGATCGATGCCGCGCTGTTCCTCAACAGCCCCTATGGCCGGCCGATCATCGGCTGGCGCCACGAGATGGAAGGGTTGACGCGCGACGACGCCATCGGCTTCTACCGGCGCTTCTACGGGCCCAACGACGCGGTGGTGGTGATTGCCGGCGACGTCGACCCGCAGGCCGCCCTCAAGCTCGCGCAGGACACCTACGGCAAGGTCGAGCGCCGCGCCGCCATCGTGCCGCGCCATCGTCCGCAGGAGCCGCCGCCGGTTGCGGTGCGCTCGCTCACGCTCGCCGATCCGCGCGTCGAGCAGCCGACCATGCAGCGCGCCTATCTGGTGCCGTCCTTCGCCACCGCCAAGAAGGGCCAGTCGGAGGCGCTGGAGGTGCTCGCCCATATCCTGGGCAGCGGCTCCAACAGCCGGCTCTACAACGCCTTGGTGGTCGACCAGCACGTCGCCGTCTCGGCCGGCGCCTGGTACGACAGCTCCGCGGTCGACATGTCGAAATTCGCCGTTTACGGCTCGCCGGCGCCCGGCACGACGCTGCCGCAGTTCGAAGCCGCCGCCGACGCGGTGATCGCGCAGCTGATCGCCAAGGGCGTCACGCCCGACGAGCTCGAGCGCAGCAAGACCAAGCTGATCGCCGATGCCATCTATGCCCAGGACAGCCAGGCCAGCATGGCGCGCTGGTACGGCGCGGCGCTGACCACCGGCGCCACCGTCAACGACGTCCTGCATTGGCCCGACCGTATCCGCGCCGTCACCGCCGAGCAGGTGCAGCAGGCCGCGCGCGAATGGCTCGACAAGCGCCGCTCGGTCACCGGTTACCTGATCAAAGACACAAGCCCGCAGGCGGAGAGACGCTCATGACGCGGTTCGCAACTTCGATCGCGCTCGCTCTGCTCGCGCTGTGGGCGGGCGCCTCGGCGGCCTCCGCGATGACGATCGAGCAGGTCGTCAGCCCGTCCGGCATCCATGCCTGGCTGGTGCGCGAGCACGCCGTGCCTTTGGTGGCGATCAATTACTCGTTCCATGGCGGCTCGACGCAGGACGATCCGCTCAAGGGCGGCACCGCCCGGCTGACCGCCGACATGCTCGACGAGGGCGCCGGCGATCTCGACAGCAAGACCTATCACACGCGCCTGGAAAACCACGCCATCGAGCTGAGCTTCGACGTCGGCCGCGATTATTTCCGCGGCTCGCTGCGCACGCTCGACGAGCACCGCGACGAGGCCTTCGACCTGTTGAACCTGGCGCTGACCAAGCCGCGCTTCGACGCCGACGCGCTCGAGCGCGTGCGCGGGCAGGAGCTGTCCGAGCTGCGCAGCGAGACCACCAACCCCAACAATCTCGCCAGCCGCGGCTGGTGGAGCGCCGCGTTTCCCGACCACCCCTACGGCCGCGAAAGCCGCGGCACGCTCGAACTCCATGGCGCGCGTCACCGCCGCCGACCTGCACGACTACGTGCGCCGCGTTTTCGCGCGCAAGGAGCTGACCGTTTCGATCGTCGGCGATATCGACGCCGAGACCGCCGGCAGACTGATCGACCGCGCCTTCGCCGGCCTGCCGGCCGGCAACGATCTCAAGCCGGTGCCGCAGGCCTCGCCCAGCAATCTCGGCCGCCGCATCGTCATCGACGTCAACGTGCCGCAGGCCGTGGTCAATTTCGGCGGCCAGGGCATCGCCCGGCACGACCCCGACTTCATGGCGGCCTATATCGTCAACCACATCCTGGGCGGCGGCGGCTTCTCCTCGCGGCTCTATCGCGAGGTGCGCGAGAAGCGCGGGCTTGCCTACGGCGTGTCCGACCAGATGGTCTGGTTCCGCCGCGCCGCCGTCACCATCGGCGGCACCGCCACCCGTGGCGACCGCACCGCCGACGCGCTCAAGGTGATCGAGCAGGAAATCAAGCGCATGGCCGACAGCGGCCCGACGCCCGCCGAGCTCGACGAGGCCAAGGCTTTCCTCAAAGGCTCCTACGCGCTCTCGCTCGATACCTCGAGCAAGATCGCGGCGCAGCTCACCCAGATCCAGATCGACAATCTCGGCGTCGACTATATCCAGCGCCGCAACGGCCTGATCGACGCCATCACCATCGAGGACGCCAAGCGCGTGGCCAAGCGGCTTTACGGCGGCGGCCTGCTGGTCACCGTCGCCGGCCGGCCCAAGGGCCTGACCTCGGGCACCGAATAGGATCCTGAAACTGTCATGCCCCGCGAAAGCGGGGCATCCAGTATTCTAGGAACTTGCAATAGGCTTAGTCGTTTCAAACGTTCGCCGGCGAATACTGGATCTCGCTTGCGCGGGCGATGGCAGCCCTTATGGTTCCTCGATGCCACTGATCCAATCCATCGACAGCGCGCTCGAAAAGAACGTCGGCAAGCACGGCGTTTCGGAAAAGGCCTTGGCCGAGGCGCTGGCGCGCGCCGAGGGCGCGCTCGAGGACTTGCGCAAGCGCCATGCCGATGGCTCGCTGCCGCTGCTGAAGCTGCCGGAAACCCATGGCGACCTGCGCGAGATCCGCGAGACGGCCAAGCGGCTGGCCGCCAACGCCACCGACATCGTCATTCTCGGCACCGGCGGCTCCTCGCTCGGCGGCCAGACGCTGGCGCAGCTTGCCCATCATGGCGTGCCCGGCGTCGGCGTCTTGCGCGAGCCGCCGCGCCTGCATTTCATCGACAACCTCGATGCCGACACCTTCGCCACGCTGCTCGCAGCGGCTGCCGCACCAGACCACGCGCTTCGTCGCCATTTCGAAATCGGGCGGCACCGCCGAGACGCTGATGCAGACCATCGCCGCGCTGTCGGCGGTGCAGGCCGAAGGGCTGGAGCAGCGCATCCCGGATAATTTCCTCGGGCTGACCGAGCCGGCGTTAGCCGGCAAGCGCAACGGCCTGCGCGATCTGCTCGGCAAATTCCATGTGCCGATGCTCGAGCATCACACCGGCGTCGGCGGCCGCTATTCGGCGCTCACCAATGTCGGCCTGCTGCCGGCGGCCATGGTCGGCCTCGACATCGGCGCGGTGCGCGAAGGCGCGGGCCTTGCGCTCGCGCCGGTGCTGGCGAAGAAAAAGGCGGCGGATGTGCCGGCCGCGCTCGGCGCCGCGCTGGCCGTCGCGCTCGCCGACAAAGGCAAATCGATCAGCGTGCTGATGGCCTATTGCGACCGGCTCGAGCGCTTCACGCATTGGTACGTGCAGCTCTGGGCCGAGAGCCTCGGCAAGAACGGCAAGGGCACCACGCCGCTGGCGGCGCTCGGGCCGGTCGATCAGCACAGCCAGGTGCAATTGTTCATCGCCGGTCCGCGCGACAAGCTGTTCACCGTGGTCACGGTCGGCGCCAAGGGCCAGGGCCCGCGCATGGATGCCGAGCTTGCCAAGCTCGCCGGCGAACCGGGCTTTGCCGGCAAGACCATCGGCGATCTGGTGGCGGCGGAAGCCCGCGCCACCGCCGAGACGCTGGCCAAGAACGGCTGCCCGGTGCGCACCATCCACATCGATGAGCTCGACGAGGAAACGCTCGGCGAGCTGATGATGCATTTCATGCTGGAAACCATCATCGCCGCGCATCTGCTCGGCATCGACGCCTTCGACCAGCCGGCGGTGGAAGAGGGCAAGGTGCTGGCGAAGACGTATTTGACCGGCGGCTGACCGTTCGGCGCATGATCCCGATCACCGACACCATCTCGATCGACGAATCCGAATTGTCGGAATCCTTCGTGCGCGCCTCCGGACCGGGCGGGCAGAACGTCAACAAGGTGTCGTCGGCGGTGCAACTGCGCTTCGACGTGCGCAACTCGCCGTCGCTGCCCAACGACGTCGCCGTGCGGCTGATGCGGCTGGCCGGCAAGCGGCTGACCAAGGACGGCGTCATCGTCATCGTCGCGCAGGCGCAGCGCGACCAGACGCGCAACCGCGCCGACGCGCGCGAGCGCCTGTTCGCGCTGATCAAGCAGGCCGCGGTGCGCCCCAAGCCGCGCCGCGCCACCAAGGTGCCGAAGGCGCAGAAGCGCCGGCGCCTGGAGAGCAAGAAGCACCGTTCCGGCATCAAAGCGATGCGGCGCGGGGGCTTGGACTAAGAATAGCGGGGGTAGGGCGCTCCGCCGCCTCGTGGGTGCCGTTTTGCCCCGATAAAGTGGGGCGAAATCGAATCAGGCGCCCCTTCATGCCCGTCCGCCAATTGCCCGAGACCGTGGTCAACCGCATCGCCGCCGGCGAGGTGGTCGAACGGCCGGCGAGCGTGGTGAAGGAACTGGTCGAGAACGCGCTCGACGCGGGCGCGCGCCGCATCGACGTGCTGACCGACGGCGGCGGCCGCCGGCTGATCCGCGTCACCGACGACGGCGACGGCATGACGCGCGCCGATCTCGCACTCGCGGTCGAGCGCCACGCCACCTCCAAGCTCGACGCCGACGACCTGCTCGCCATCAAGACGCTCGGCTTCCGCGGCGAGGCGCTGCCCTCGATCGGCGCGGTGGCGCGGCTGACCATCACCACGCGCCACAAAGATCGAGCCGCATGCCTGGACGCTCACCGTCGATGCCGGCGCGAAATCCGAGATCAAGCCGGCGGCGCTGTCGCACGGCACCACGGTCGAGGTGCGCGACCTGTTTTACGCCACGCCGGCGCGGCTGAAATTCCTGAAGACCGACCGCAGCGAGGCGGAAGCCGTGCGCGACGTGGTGCGCCGCCTGGCCATGAGCCGGCCGGACGTCGCCTTCACGCTCGCCGGCGAGGAGCGCGCGCCGGTCACCTGGGGTCCGGCCGCCGACAATCTGGCGCGGCTCGGCGACGTGCTCGGCCAGGATTTCCGCGCCAATGCCTTTGCGGTCGAGGCCGAGCGCGAGGGCGTGCGCATCGCGGGCTTTGCCGGCCTGCCGACGCTGTCGCGCGCCAATTCGCTCGGGCAATATCTGTTCGTCAACGGCCGCCCGGTGCGCGACAAGCTGCTGTTCGGCGCGGTGCGCGCGGCCTATGCCGATTATCTGCCGCGCGACCGCCATCCGCTGCTGGCGCTGTTCGTCACGCTCGAAGCGCGCGAAGTGGACGTCAACGTGCATCCGGCCAAGACCGAAGTGCGCTTCCGCGACGGCGCGCTGGTGCGCGGGCTGATCGTGCGCGCGCTCAAGGAAGCGCTGGCGCGCGAGGGCAGCCGCGCCGCCACCACCGGCGGCGGCGCCACCATCGCCGCCTTCCGCCCGATGAGCGTCGCCCGCCGCGGCGCCTACGACTGGCGGCGCTCGCCGGCGCGGCCGACGGGCTTTGTGCCAGTCCACGCGGCGGTGCGCGCTCGGCTTTGCCGAAGCGGCGCAGGCGGCGTTCGACGTCGGCGAGCCGTCCGCCGATGCGGCGATTGCCAGCTTCGAGCCGGCGGCCGATCAGATCGAGCGCCCGCTCGGCGCCGCCCGCGCGCAGGTGCACGAGACCTACATCGTGTCGCAGACGCGCGACGGCCTGGTCATCGTCGACCAGCATGCCGCGCATGAGCGCATCGTCTACGAGCGCATGAAGGCGGCGATCGCCGCCTCCGGCATCGCGCGCCAGATCCTGCTCATTCCGGAAATCGTCGAGCTCGACGAGGCCGACGCCGCGCGGCTCGTGGCGCGCGCGGGCGAGCTGGCGCGCTTCGGCCTGGTGATCGAGGACTTCGGCCCCGGCGCGGTGGCGGTGCGCGAAACGCCGTCATTGCTGGGCGAGGTCGACGTGCGCGGCCTGCTGCGCGACCTCGCCGAGCACATGGCGGAATGGGACGATGAGCTGCCGCTCGAACGCACGCCTGCTGCACGTCTCGGCGACCATGGCCTGCCACGGCTCGGTGCGCGCGGGGCGCAGGCTCAAGCCCGACGAGATGAACGCGCTGCTGCGCGAGATGGAAGCGGTGCCCAATTCCGGCCAGTGCAATCACGGCCGGCCGACCTATGTCGAGTTGAAGCTGACCGATATCGAACGGCTGTTCGGGCGGCGCGTCGTGCACGGCGGTCTGCGCGCAGCGCGGAAATACAGAACTCCGTATCGTCGTATGTGCGCCGCTCCAATTCCTCGAATCCCTCCGGCGCCTTGAAGCCCGCGTCCGCCGCTTCCTCCACCACGATCAAAGCCTGCGGCTTGAGCCAGCCGCCGTCGCGCGCGGAGGCGAGCGCCTTTTCGGCCAGGCCCTTGCCGTAAGGCGGATCGAGGAACACGAGGTCGAACGGCTCTACCGGATGCGCCGGGCCCGAGCTTGGTGGCGTCGCGGCGGAAAATGCGGGTGACGCCGCCGAAGCCCAGCGTCTCGACGTTGCCGCGCAGCAGCGAACGCGCCTCCACGCCTTCGTCGACGAACAGCGCGTAGGCCGCGCCGCGCGAGATCGCCTCGATGCCGAGCGCGCCGGTGCCGGCGAACAGGTCGAGCACGCGCGCGCCCGCGACCGGATCGCCATAGGCGTGGATGAGGATATTGAACAGCGCCTCGCGCGAACGGTCGCTGGTCGGCCGCACGGCCTGCGATTTCGGCCCGGCGATCGGGCGCGAGCGCAGTTTGCCGCCGACCACTCTCACGACTTCGGTCTCGGATATTTCGGCCGCGGCCCGCCGGTACGGTCGCGGCGCTGCTTCTTTTTGCGGTCGGGGCGCACGGTCTTTCCCCGTCACCCTGAGGCGGCCGCGCATCGCGCGCTCGCGCCTCGGGAGGACGGCTAGCGGGCATCTCGTGCTCCAGCGGCGACTCGAAATCCGCATTCGGCCTGCGCGGCGATCTCCGGCCCCAGCGCCTTGCGCAGCTCCTCGGTCTCCACTTCTTGCACGTCACCGTCGCCGAGATCGCCGAGCTCGAACGGCCCGTAGGCCACGCGGATCAGCCGGTTCACCTGCAGCCCGAGCTGCTCCAGCACTTTGCGCACCTCGCGGTTCTTGCCCTCGCGCAGGCCGAGCGTGAGCCAGACATTGGCGCCTTGCTCGCGGTCGAGCGTCGCCTCGATCGGCCCGTAGTGGATGCCGGCAACCGTGATGCCGCGCTGCAAGCCGTCGAGCGCCTCCTGCGTCACGCGGCCGAGCGCGCGCACGCGGTAGCGCCGCAGCCAGCCGGTCGAAGGCAGTTCGAGCGCGCGCGCCAGCCCGCCGTCATTGGTGAGCAGCAGCAGCCCTTCGCTGTTGATGTCGAGCCGCCCGACGCTGATGACGCGCGGCAGCCGCTTGGGCAGCGCGCGGAAGATGGTCGGCCGCCCCTCCGGATCGGCGTGCGTGGTCACCAGCCCGCGCGGCTTGTGATAGCGGAACAGCCGCGTGCGCGCGGCGCGCGGCAAAGGCTGCCCGTCCACCACGATGCGGTCGCGCGTCGTGACGTTGAGCGCGGGCGAAGAAATCACCGCGCCGTTGACCGAGACGCGCCCGGCGGCGATCCAGCGCCTCCGCCTCGCGCCGCGAGGCAAGGCCGGCGCGGGCGATCACCTTGGCGATGCGTTCGCCGGATTTGTCATTGTTGTTTTTTTCGGGCATGAGCAGGATTTATGGCATCGCCGTCCTTCATGCAAATGGCAATCGGACGAAGCCCGCGCCGCCCAGGCGCGCGGCGAGGTGCCGGTCGGCTGCGTGATCGTGCGCGGCGGCGACATCGTCGCGCGCGCCGGCAATCGCACGCTGGCCGACAAGGACCCGACCGCGCATGCCGAATTGCTGGCGATCCGGCAGGCCGCCGCCGCGCTCGGCTCCGAGCGCCTGACCGACTGCGATCTCTATGTGACGCTGGAGCCCTGCGCCATGTGCGCCACGGCCATGTCGTTTGCCCGCATCCGGAGGCTTTATTTCGGCGCCGCCGACCCGAAGGGCGGCGCGGTCGAGCACGGCGTGCGCTTTTTCGCGCAGCCGACCTGCCATCACCGGCCGGAGGTCTATGGCGGCATCAACGAAAGCGAATGCGCGGCGCTGCTGCGCGACTTCTTCGCCGCGCGGCGCTGAGCCGATCGCAAAAAAGATTAAACCGTCTTGTCCACCAGCTTGCCCATGCCGGGCGGCGGCGGGGCCTGCTGCGCCGAAGCGGGCGCGTCGTCGTTGGCCGGCTGTGGCGGCTGCTGCGGCGTTCCGGTCGTCGGCATGATGGTCTGGATACCAATCGTCGTGATGCTCATGACGCAGCGCATGCTAGCGCGCCCGCGTCAATTTTATGCGAGGCGATTGCGCCAATTCCGGCGTCGGCGCGAAAGGATTTGTTGACTCTAACTTAGGCGGCGCGCGCGAAGTCCCACGCCTTTTCCGCCAGCGGGCGGATCATCTCGGCTTTCGCCGGCGCGAATTCGCTCGTCGCCGTGCCGTCGCGCACGCGCCCGATGATGCCTTGCAGGATGGCGGCGATGCGGAAGAAATTATAGGCGAGATAGGCCGGCAGATGCGGGCGCGGATCGAGCCCGGTGCGCGCCACGTAATCGTCGACGTAATCCTCCATCGAGGGAATGCCGAGCGCGGCCAAGATCGTGCCCGGCCAGGGTCGCCGTGCCGGCCGCGCTGTCCGTCTGCGGCATGTGCCAGGCCATCAGATGATAGGTGAAGTCGGCGAGCGGATCGCCGAGCGTCGACAATTCCCAATCGAGCACGGCAAGGATCTCCGGCCGCTCGCGCGCCACGATCAGATTGTCGAGCCGGTAGTCGCCATGCACCAGCCGCGCCGGCCCCGCCGGCGGAATGTGCGCGCGGCAGCCAGGCGATCAGCCGCTCCATCTCGTCGATCTTTTCGGTTTCCGAGGCGCGGTACTGCTTCGACCAGCGCTCGACCTGGCGCGCCACGTAATTCTCGCCGCGGCCGAAATCGCCCAAGCCGATCTTTGCCGGCTCGAACGTATGCAGGCGCGCGATGGTCGCGTTCATCGCGTCATAGATCGCGGCGCGCTCGGCCGGATTGGAGCCCGGCATCTGCGGCTCCCAGAACACGCGGCCGTCGACGAAGCTCATGACGTAGAACGCCGTGCCGGTGACGCTCTCGTCGGCGCAATAGACCAGCGGCTCGGCCACCGGAAAGCCCTGCACATGCAGCGCGTGGATGACGCGGTATTCGCGGTCGACCGCGTGCGCCGACGGCAGCAGCTTGCCGGGCGGCTTGCGGCGGAGCACGTAGCAGCGCGCCGGCGTCTCCAAGCAGATAAGTCGGGTTCGACTGGCCGCCCTTGAACTGCTGGATCGTCAGCGGCCCGGCAAAGCCTTTGATCTGCGCCGCCAGATATTCTTCCAGCCGCGCCGCATCGATGCGCAGCGCGGGCGCTGCCTGCTTGGTTCCGGAAAACGCCTGCTGGCGGTCGATGCTCACTTCCTCGCCTCGAACTCGATCGGCGCGTCGGCGTAGATCTTGTATTGCTGCGTCTTCGGCTTGGCCTTGTCGTCTTCGTTGACGTACTGGATCGAGCTTTTGCCGATCAGCGCGCGCGGCAGGATCATGACGCGGATGAAGCGGCTCGGCCGGTCCTCGGCGGCCTGCGCGAACACGGGGTCCGGCCCGGTTTCGTACCAGGCGCCGCCCGGCCCGTAGGACGTCGAGCGGTGGTGCGTGTCGATGCGGAGGCCGCCCTCGATCATGCAGCGGATGCCCGGGCCCTGGTGCACGTGGGTGTAGGCGCAGCCGCCGGGCGGGAAGGCGACGCTGTCGCCGCGCATCAACAGCTCGCCCTTCGGCATGGTCTCGAGGTAGGCGGTCAGCTTCTCGCTGCGTGCGCATGCCGGGCGCATTGGCCATGGTGCTGCCCTGGTCGCCGCGCGCGAGTTCCCAACGCCAGCAGGTGACGCCCTCGGGTCCCGGCTTGACCACGACCTCGCGCTCGCCCTGCCAGGCCTCGCCCGCCTTCACCACGCGGCCGGCGATGGCGGCGTTGCCATGCACCACGAAGATGAAACGCGGCAGCGGCGGCAGCCGGAACGGGATGGTCTCGGTCGTCGACAGCACGTCTTCATAGAGGCGCAGAACGGGATGCATTGTGGGTCTCCTGACGCAACTATACTACCGGGCTTCTCGCGCGCGATCGCCCGCCAGCCGATATCGCGGCGGCAGAAGCCCTCCGGCCATGTGATGCGGTCGACGGCGGCATAGGCGCGCTGCTGCGCCTCGCGCACGGTCTTGCCGCGCCCGCACACGTTGAGCACGCGCCCGCCATTGGCCAGAATGCGCTTGCCGTCGGTCATCGTGCCGGCGTGGAAAATCTCGACGCCCTCGACCTGCGCCGCGGCGTCGAGCCCCTCGATGACCGAGCCCTTGCCGTAGGCGCCCGGATAGCCCTTGGTCGCCATCACCACCGTGAGCGCGGCGTCGCCATACCAGCGCAGATCGAAATTCTTCAGTTGCCCGTCGCGCGCCGCCACCAGCGCCGGCACCAGGTCCGACATCAGCCGCAGCATCAGCACCTGGCATTCCGGATCGCCGAAGCGGACATTGTATTCGATCAGCTGCGGCCCCTTGTCGGTGATCATCAGCCCGGCGAACAGCACGCCCTTGAAGGGCGCGCCCGCGCGCTTCGAGCGCGCGCACGGTCGGCAGCACGATCTCGTCCATCACGCGCTTTTCGATTTGCGGCGTCATGATCGGCGCCGGCGAATAGGCGCCCATGCCGCCGGTGTTCGGCCCCTTGTCGCCGTCGCCGACGCGCTTGTGGTCTTGTGCCGAAACCAATGCGATCGCGGTCTCGCCGTCGCACAGCGCGAAGAACGAGGCTTCCTCGCCGATGAGACACTCCTCGATCACGATCTCCCAGGCAGGCGTGCCCGAGCCCGCCGCCGAACATCATGTCGATGGCGTCCTCGGCTTCTTTCACCGTCTCGGCGACGACCACGCCCTTGCCGGCGGCGAGGCCGTCCGCCTTCACCACGATCGGCGCGCCTTGCGCGCGCACGTAGTCCTTCGCCGGCGCCCGCGCCCTTGAAGCGCTGATAGGCCGCGGTCGGGATATTGTTGGCCTTGCACAGATCCTTGGTGAAGCCCTTGGAGCCTTCCAGCCGCGCCGCCCATTTGGTCGGCCCGAAGGCCTTGATGCCGGCGGCCTCCAGATCGTCGACGATGCCGGCGCAGAGCGGCACTTCCGGCCCGACCACGACCAGGTCGATCTTTTTCTCCTTGGCGAAGGCGATCACCGCCGCGTGGTCGGCGAGATCGAGCGCGACGCATTCCGCCTCCTGCGCGATGCCGGCATTGCCCGGCGCGCAATAGAGCTTGTCGGTGAGGGGACTGGCGGCGATCTTCCAGGCCAGCGCATGCTCGCGCCCGCCGGAACCGAGAATCAGGATGTTCATAGTTGGGCGGTTGGCCTTTAGGGACTAATCGCCATTTGGTGTAGCATGGGTGCTTACCCCCGCAAGCGATTCAGGACCAATGGCAGAGCCCGCCCTCGATAACGTTGTGGAATGGACCGTCTCCGAGCTGTCGGCGGCGCTGCGCCGCACGGTCGAGGACGCCTATGGCTTCGTGCGGGTGCGCGGCGAAATCTCCGGCTTCAAGGGCGCCTCGCCCTCCGGCCACTGCTATTTCCGGCTCAAGGACGACAAGGCGGTGCTGGAGGCGGTGATCTGGAAGGGCACGCATGCGCGCATGCGGGTCAAGCCGGAGGAGGGGCTCGACGTCATCGTCTCCGGCAAGCTCACCACCTTCGCCGGCTCGTCCAAATACCAGATCGTCATCGACACGCTGGAGCCGGCCGGCATCGGCGCGCTGATGAAGCTCCTGGAGGAGCGCAAGAAGAAGCTCGCCGCCGAGGGCCTGTTCGACGAGGCGCGCAAGCAGCTGCTGCCGTTCATCCCCGAGGTGATCGGCGTGGTGACGTCGCCGACGGGCGCCGTCATCCGCGACATCCTGCATCGCCTCGCCGACCGCTTCCCGCGCCGCGTGCTGGTCTGGCCGGTGCGGGTGCAGGGCGAAACCTCCGCCGCCGAAGTCGCGCGCGCCATCGAAGGCTTCAACGCGCTGCCCGAGGGCGGCGCGCTGCCGCGGCCCGGATCTCATCATCGTCGCGCGCGGCGGCGGCTCGCTCGAGGACCTGTGGTCGTTCAACGAGGAGATCGTGGTGCGGGCCGCGGCCGCGAGCCTGATCCCGCTGATCTCCGCGGTCGGCCACGAGACCGATATCACGCTGATCGATTTCGCCGCCGACCGGCGCGCGCCGACGCCGACCGCGGCCGCGGAACTGGCCGTGCCGGTGCGGACCGATTTGATCGCCGAGCTCGATGAGCAAGGCGCGCCGCGCGCTCGCCTGCTGGCAGCGCGGCATCGAGCAGCGCCGCAAGGAGCTGTCGATGCTCGCGCGCACGCTGCCCGCGCTCAATGAATTGCTGAGCCAGCCGCGCCAGCGGCTCGACGCCTGCGCCGACCGGCTGCCGCGCGCGCTCATCGCCAATGCGCAGATCCATCACCGCCAGTTGACCCATGTCGCGGCGCGGCTGTCGCCGCGGCTGCTGAAGCTGCGGCTGGCGCGCAGCAGCGAAATCGTCGTTGCCGCGGCCAAGCGCGGCAAGCTCGCCCGCGACAACTATCTGGCGCGGCGCTGGGACCGGGTTCGCAATGCCGACCAGCTGCTCAAAGCGTTCTCCTATCAGGGCGTCCTCAAGCGCGGCTTTGCGCTGGTGCGCGACGGCGAGGGCCGCCCGTTGCGGGCGGCGGCCGGTGTCAGTTCCGGCATGCGGCTCGACATCGAGTTCGCCGACGGCCGCGTCGGCGCGGTGGCCGATGGCGACGCCAAAGAGCCGAAGCCGCAGGCCGCCGCCGCGCCAAGCCGCGCCCGCGCGGCGGCGAAGGGCCGAGGCGGGCAGGGCAGTCTGTTCGGTTCCTGAGCCAAATGGGGTTTCGCCGGGCGAACCAAAGCACTATCTTTGCCTGATCCCGGGGGATCTGGAGGCCGTCTTGCTCAATCGTTCCGACCGCTCCCCGCCGATGAACGGCGAGGCCGAAGTCAAATACCTCGACGGCGATTTCCGCGTGGTGCGCCCCGGCGCCTATGTGCGCTGCGCCGTCACCGGCCAGGCCATCCCGCTCGAAGAGCTCAAATATTGGAGCGTCGATCTGCAGGAGGCTTATGCCTCGCCGGAGGCGGTGATCGAGCGCCACCGCGGCGATTACGCCAAAGCGAAATAGCCAAAGTAGCTCAAGGTCCCAGCGCGTCCAGCGCCAGCTTTCGCAGTTCGCCGTCTTCCTCCACCGCCATCGTCACCGGCAGCACTTGCGCGCGCGCGTGCGAGCGCCGAGAGCGCCGGATCGCCGCTCATGCGGGCATGGTCTTTTTCGGTGGTGAGCAGCGTCAGGCTCTCGTGCTCGCAATCCATCACCAGTTCGGCCGCTTCCTCCGCCGTATAGCGGTGATGGTCGGGAAAGCTTTTCGTCGTCGCGATGGCGATGCCGGCGGCCGCCACCGTCGCAAAAAACTTCTCCGGATCGCCGATGCCGGCGAAGGCCAGCACCTTGTGCGGCTTGAGCGCCGTGACCGCGGCGGCATCGGGCACCAGCCGCCCGTGCAGCACCGGCAGGCCGCGCGCACGCGCCAAGTTGACGACCTCGCCGATGACGTCGCTCGCGCCGCTGCTCCTCGCCGACCACCAGCAGCGCATCGGTCGCGCGCAAGCTGCGCGGCGAGCGGCGCGCGCAAGGGACCGGCCGGGAACACGCATCCATTGCCGATGCCGCGCCGTCCGTCGACGACTGCGAGCGTGAAATTCTTGGCGATCGAGCCGTTCTGCAAGCCGTCGTCCATGACCACGACGCTGGCGCCTTTGGCCCGCGCCAACGCAGCGCCTGTCACGCGGTCGCGCGCGATGATCGTCGGCGCCGCGCGCGCCAACAGCAGTGCCTCGTCGCCCACCTGGTCCGCGGTGTCGGCATGAGCGTCCACCAGCTTCGGCCCGGCATGGCTGCCGCCATAGCCGCGGCTGAGACAGAACACGCGCTCGCCCGCCTCGGTGAGCATCTTGGCAATCGCGATCGCCGCCGGCGTCTTGCCGGCGCCGCCGAGCGTGAAATTGCCGACGCACAGCACCGGCAGGCCCGCGCGCGCGCCGGCCTTGCGCATGCGCCGGCCGCGATCGCGCCGTAGCCTGCCGCCAGCGGCGCCAGCAGCGCGGCTGCGCACGCCCGGCTTGCGCCACCAGAAGGCCGGGTCACGCATGGCCGGCCTGCCCGCGCAATTGCAACTGCATGAGATAAGGCTCGAGCGATTCCAGCGTGCGTTCGAGCGCGCCGCCGAGCGCATCGACCGTCGTGCGCGCGGCGTCGGTCGCGCGGCCGCGCGCGGCGGCATCGTTCAGCAAGGCGGCGAAGGCGGCGGTGAGCCGGTCGGCATCGGCCACCGGCTCGGCGCCATGCGCGGCATCGAGCGCGTCGTAGATCTCGGTGAAATTCCACACATGCGGTCCGTGCAGAATGGCGGCGCCGAGCTTGGCCGCCTCGATCGGGTTCTGTCCGCCATGCTTGACCAGCGAGCCGCCGATGAACACCACCGGCGCCAGGCGGTAGATCAGGCCGAGCTCGCCCATGGTGTCGGCCACGTAGATGTCGGTTGCGGCATCGAGCTTTTCGCCGCGCGAGCGCAGCGCGGCCTTCAAGCCGGCCGCGGCCGCAAGCTCGAACACGCCCGGTCCGCGCTCGGGATGACGCGGCGCGATCAGCGTCAGCAAGCCGGGGAAATTGCCGCGCAGCCGCTGATGCGCTTCGATCACGGCGCCGTCTTCGCCGGGATGGGTGGAGACCGCCGCGATCATCGGACGCATGGCGATGGCGTCCTTCAGCTCCGTCAGCTTCTTGCTATCGGCGGGCGGCGCCGGCACGTCGAGCTTGAGGTTGCCGGCGCTGACGACGCGCGGCGCGCCCAGCGCGCTCAGGCGCTCGGCGTCGGCGGGCGTGCCGGCAAGGCAAAGGTCGAAGCGCTGCAACAGATCGACGATCATGCTGCGCAGATAGGTCCAGCGCCGGAACGAATTCTCCGACAGCCGGGCGTTGACCAGGATCATCGGCACGCCGCGCGCGGAGGTTTCCATGATCATGTTCGGCCACAGATCCTGCTCGACGATCAGCGCGAGGTCCGGCTGCCAATGATCGAGAAATCGGCGCACGAAGCGCGGCACGTCGAGCGGCACGAATTGGTGGATGGCGCCGCGCGGCAGCCGCTGCTCGGCGAGCCCGCTCGACGTCACCGTGCCGGTCGTCACCAGCACGCCGACGCCGCGCGCGCGCAAGCGCTCGATCAGCGGCAGCACGCTCGAAAGCTCGCCGACGCTGGCCGCGTGCAGCCAGACCAGCGGCCCCTGCGGCCGCGCCATGCGGGCGATGCCGCGCCGCTCGGCAATCCGCCCGCCGTGCTCCTTGCCGCGCTTCAATCGCCGCGACAGCATCAATGGCATCAATGGCGCCGCCGCCGCCGACAGCAGCCGGTAGGCGCGCAGCGTGGCCGGCAGCTTGCCGCTCACGGCTGGCCTCGTCCGTTGCGGTCGACGAGTCTCATAGGCGCGCGCGGTGGCGCGGTTGAGCCCGCGCTCGACCTCTTGCCGCGCGGCCTCCAGCGCCGCGTCGTCGGCCTCGCGCGCAACGAAAATTGGGTCGCTCGCCACCATCGCCAGACGGCCGAACGGCAGGTTGAATGCGCTCTTGTCCCAGTTGTCGAATTCGATGCGGCGCTGAGTGGCGATCGCCACCGGATAGATCGGCCGGCCGGAATGCTGCGCCAGCTTCACCACGCCCATGCCGGCGACGCGCGACACTTTCGGCACGTCGGCGGTGAGCGCGACATTGTAGCCCTCGTTCAGCGCCTCGAGCATTTCGGTGAAGGCGACCGCGCCGCCCTTGCGGTGGAATTCGCCGTTATGCGCGCCGGAGCCGCGGATGGTGCCGATGCCGAGCCGCATTGCCGCGCGCGCGTTGATCTCGCCGTCGCGGTGGCGCGAGATCAGCACCTTGGCGCGATGATGCTCCGCGTTCCGCGCTTGATGAACGGCGCCATGAAATGCTGGCCGTGCCACATGGCGATGATCGCCGGCATCTGCACCGTGTCGTAGATGTTCGCCGGCTCGAGCGTCACGCGGCTGGTGTGCCAGACCAGCTTCAGATAGCCCGCCGCCAGGGTTCCGACGGTTTCCTGAAAGGCGGGTGAGGCGGTGAGACGCTTGAGCGACGGCATCGGCATTCAACGCGGCGGCCGCGCCGCGTGGTCGGGATCGAGCAGGCGGTGCAGATGGACGATGAAATAGCGCATATGGGCGTTGTCGACGGTCTGCTGCGCCTTCGCTTTCCAGGCGACATAGGCGGTGGCGTAATTGGGATAGACCCCGACGATCTCGACCTTGTCGAGATCGCGGAACTCGTTGCTGCCCAACTCGGTGAGCTCGCCGCCGAGGACGAGATGCAGCAGTTGCGGTTTTTTTCCGGGCGCTTGTTCGGACATGGCGTGATCCTTGGCTCGATCCTTCGAAGAAATCCCGGCAGCGGAGTGGAAGGGCAATGGTGGACTTGAATGGGCTTGCCGCGCAAGGCAGCGCATGATCCCGAAAAGTGGGAACCGGTTTTCGGACAAGATCATGCGCCCAGCAAACTACGCGAATTCGGCCATGCGGTCGCGCACAAGATCGATCAAGCGCGGCGTGGCGGGCGGGTCCGGCGGCGATCAGCGCGCCGTGCACCACGTGCGAGCGATTATAGACAAGCCCCCGCCCCGAAAAGTCGGTCATCACGCCGCCGGCTTCGTGCACCAAAAGGTCGGCCGCCGCAAGATCCCAATCGTTGCTGCCGCCGGAGGCAAAGGCGGCATCGAGCTCGCCATGCGCGACGCGGACAAGCCGCAGCGCCAGCGAGAAGACTTTGGGCTGGGCGGCGATCTGCGGATGCAAGCCGCTCAAGCGATCGAGATAGCGCTTGGGGCCGGCGAGCTTGGCGCCGGACAATCCCGCGCCCGCGCTTGCCAAAATGCGCGCGCCGTTGAGCGTGGCGCCTTGCCCGCGCGCGGCCAGGAACATCTCGTCCGTCACCGGCGCATAAACAGCGGCGAGCTGCGGGACGCCGTCCTCGACCAGCGCCACCGCGATGGTCCAGTCGGCGCGGCCGGAAATATAGGCGCGGGTGCCGTCGATCGGATCGACGATCCAGGCGAACGGCACGCTGCGGTCGGGCAGGGCCTCGGTTTCCTCCGACAGCCAACTGGCGTCGGGCGCGAGCGCGCCCAGGCGCGCGCGCAGGAAATCGTTGACGGCGATATCGCCCTCGCTCACCGGCGAATTGTCGTGGCCCTTGGTCCAGCGCTTGAACGGCGTGCGCGCCATGGCGCGGGCGATTTCGCCGGCCTCGCGCATGATGGCTTCGAGCGGCGCAAGCAGCTCATTGCCCGGCAACGGTGAGACCCTCCAGCCGCAGCGTGGGCGCATTGGTGGCGTAGCGGAATTCGAGATCGTTGGCCGGCGTGATGGCGCGGAACATGTCGAGCAGATTGCCGGCGATGGTGACCTCGCTCACCGGAAACGTGCGCTTGCCGTTCTCGATCCAGAAGCCGGAGGCGCCGCGGCTGTAGTCGCCGGTCACCATGTTGACGCCCATGCCGATCAGATCGGTGACGCAGAAGCCGTCTTTGATGTCGGCGATCAGTTCGTCGGGGCTGAGGCGCCCGGCGTCCATGTGCAGATTGGTCGGCCCCGGCGAGGGCGTCGAGGAGGCGCCGCGCTGGGCGTGGCCGGTGGTGGCGAGGTTGAGCTCGCGCGCGGTCGCGCAGTCGAGCAGCCAGGAGCGCAACACGCCGTCCTCGATGAGCGCCAGCTTCTTGCCGGCGACGCCTTCGCCGTCGAACGGGCGCGAGCGCAGGCCGCGCTTGCGCAGCGGATCGTCGATGATGCGGATGCCGTCGGCAAATAATTTCTGCCCCATCTTGTCGCGCAGGAAACTCGTCTTGCGCGCGATCGAGGCGCCATTGGCGGCGCTGGCGAGATGCGAGACCAGCGAGCCCGCGACGCGGCGGTCGAACACCACCGGCACCTTGCGGGTCGACACCTTGCGCGGATTGACGCGCTCGACCGCGCGCTCGCCTGCGCTGCGGCCGATCGTGTCGGCGCTGTCGAGATCGGCGGCGTGGCGCACGCTCGAATAATCGTAGTCGCGCTCCATGGCGGTGCCTTCGCCGGCGATCGCCGTCATCGACAGGCCGTGGCTGGAACCCAGATAGGCGCCGCGGAAACCGCTGCTGGTGACCAGCACCATGCCGCCGACTGCGGCCGAGGCCGAAGCGCCGCCCGACTTGGCGACGCCTTTCACGGCGAGCCCGGCAGCTTCCGCCGCGCGCGCCATGGCTTCGAGCTGGGCCACGTTCGGCAGCGTGTTGTCGGTAAGATCGAGATCGGGGAAATCGTGCGCCAGCAGGCCTTCATCGGCGAGGCCGGCGAACTTGTCCTCCGGCGCGGCCTTCGCCATCGCCACCGCGCGCTGGGCGAAGGTCGCGACGTCGCCGGCGGTATCGTTGCTCGACACCACCGCCTGGCGTTTGCCGACCAGCACGCGCAGGCCGAAATCGTCGCTCTCGGCGCTTTCGGATTCCTCCACCGCGCCGTCGCGCACCTCGATGGAGATCGACAGCGAGCGCAGCGCCACCGCGTCGGCGGCGTCCGCGCCGGCCGCGCGCGCGGCCTTCACCAGCCGTTCGGCGCGGTCGAGCAGGGCGGATTGATCGAAGAGAGAAGGGGTGGGGGCACGCATGATGAGCGTTCAGATGGCCCTAAAAGCGCTTCGGCGCAACCGCCGATGCGAAAATTTTGCGCGGCCGCGGCAACGTCTCGTCAATCATCCCTGGCAACGGCCCGTCAATCATGGTGCACAAAGCTCTGCCCGCTACGATCGATTAACCCCGTACATTAAGCGGATTCCGACGCCTTTGCGCCATTCTCTCCCGTAGCGACCGGGCGAAAAAAGCCCGGCGCTGGGAGAGTTTGAGGCGTCAAATGCGAAGTGGCGGATGCCCGGCCGGGTCGGGCCGCGCGTTGCGGCTCGACCCGTTCGCCCTGCCGGTGCGCTATGCGGCCGGCGATGCGACGGCCGATGGCGGGGCGCGCGAAATCGAGCTGCACCGCGAACGCGTGGTGGTGCGGCGCTCGCTGTCCGGCATGCGCATGGCGCTCAACATGCCGGTCGATGCCTTCACCGGCGTCGGCCTGCGCCTGACGGCGGGTGAAGTCGCTGTCGTGCTGGCGCACAAGGATCCCGGCCTCGCGCTGCCGCTGTTCCTGTCCGATGAAGCCGACGACGTGACGGCCGCCTGGCGCAGCTGGGGCGCCGTGCTCGGCCTGCCTTTGCTGGTCGAAGACGAAGACGGCTGGCACGAGCCGTTCGAGCGGCTGGGCGGGCTGACGATCACGCGCCCGCGTCCGCGCCGGCGCCGCCGCAGCGCCCTGAAGCGCCGCCGGCCGACGATCCAGATGCGCCGCGCGCGCGGCTGCCTCACCGCGGCAACGCCCATCCATCGCGGCGAGCGCGAGATTATCGCCAGAAATTAGTCGCTGATTAGTTCTTGCAGCGCTGCAGCTTCAACGTGCTGCCCTGCATCTGCATTTCGATGTGGTCGGCATCGACCTGGCGCAGCGTGTAGGTGGTGCGCCCGTCGTTGAACCTGTCCATTGGAGAACTGGTCCACCACGCGGTATTGCGACGACCCGTTCGATTGCACCGAAAAATTGCGATAGGCCGGCACGCCGCCATTGCTGTCGGTGCGCTGGTCGCCGTTGAAGCCGATCACGCGCTTGCCGGCGCAATCGATGGCGCCTTTTTTGCCGGCGTCGGCCGGACCCCAGTTGCCTGAAACGGGATAGGTGCCGGCGAGCGCGGGCGCGCCGAGAGCACCAAGCGCGGCAACAAGCGTCGCGGACAGAATCAGCTTTCGCATGACGGGAGACTTGGCCCTGCCGCACGCAAAAGCAAGCCGCTAGCGCTGGCGATGATTAACGCTTCGCTGAGCGATTCATTTCAATTAACGCGGCGTCACGCCTTGCCATACCCGCCTGCCGTCGGCGTCTGAATAATGACGGCCTCGCCGGCGTCGATCACGGTCTCGTCGCAGCCTTCGAGCCGCTCCATGCGGCCGTCCTTGCGCCGCGCCCAGTTCTCGCCGACCTGGCCGGCTTCGCCGCCCGCCAGCCCGAACGGCCGCACGCGGCGGTGGCCGGACAGAATCGTGCATTCCATCTTTTCCAGGAAACGGATGGTGCGGCGGATGCCGTCGCCGGCGTGCCATTTGCCCTTGCCGCCGGAGCCGGCGCGGATATGGAAATCCTCCAGCACCACCGGATAGCGGAATTCCAGAATCTCCGGATCGGTCAGCCGCGTGTTGGTCATGTGGGTGTGCACCGCGTCGGTGCCGTTGAAGCCGGGGCCGGCGGGCGAGCCGGAGCAGATCGTCTCGTAATACTGATAGTGCGCGTTGCCGAAGTTGAGGTTGTTCATGGTGCCCTGCGCGGCGGCGAGCGCGCCGAGCGCGCCGAACAGCGTGTCGGTCACCGCCTGCGAGGTCTCGACATTGCCCGCCACCACGGCGGCCGGATATTCCGGCGTCAGCAGCGAGCGCTTCGGAATCACGATATTGATCGGCCGCAGACAGCCGGCGTTCATCGGGATGTCGTCGTCCACCATCACGCGGAACACATAGAGCACCGCCGCGCGTGTCACCGGCTCGGGCGCGTTGAAATTGGTCGGCTGCTGCGGCGAGGTGCCGGTAAAATCGATCGTGGCCTCGCGCTTGTCCTTGTCGACCGTGATCTTGACCTTGATGACGGTGCCCTGGTCCATCTCGTAGGCGAATTCGGCATTGGGCAGCCGGTCGAGGACGCGCCGCACGCACTCGGCGGCGTTGTCCTGCACGTGGCCCATATAGGCCTTCACCACCGGCAGCGTGAATTGCGCCACCATCTTGCGCAGTTCGGCCACGCCCTTCTCGTTGGCGGCGATCTGCGCCTTGATGTCGTTGACGTTCTGCACCGGGTTGCGCGCCGGATAGCGGGCGCGGGTCAGCGCGTCCATGAGCTCCTGCTCGCGGAAGCGGCCGCGGTCGACCAGCTTGAAATTGTCGAGATAGACGCCTTCCTGCTCGATGGTGGTGGCGTTGGGCGACATTGAGCCGGGCGAGATGCCGCCGACGTCGGCGTGATGTCCGCGCGAGGCGACCCAGAACAGGATCGCCTTCTTTTTCTCGTCGAACACAGGCGTGCACACCGTGATGTCGGGCAGGTGCGTGCCGCCATTATAGGGTGCGTTGATGGCATAGACGTCGCCGGGCGCGATGCGTCCCTTGTTCTCGCGGATGATGGTTTCGACCGCGCGGTCCATCGAGCCCAGATGCACCGGCAAGTGCGGCGCATTGGCGACCAGGGTGGCGTCATGCGCGAACACCGCGCAGGAGAAGTCCAGCCGCTCCTTGATGTTGACCGAATAGGCGGTGTTCTGCAGCGACAGGCCCATCTGTTCGGCGATCGACATGAACAGGTTGTTGAACACTTCCAGCATCACCGGGTCGGCGCGCGTGCCAATGGCGTGCGTGCGCGCGAGCTTCTTCGCGCGCGTCAGCACCAGGTGGTTCTTCGCCGTCAGCTCGGCCTGCCAGCCGGGCTCGACCACGATGGTCTGGTGCGGCTCGATGATGATGGCGGCGCCCTTCACCGTCTGACCCGGCTTGAGCTGATCGCGAATGAAAACATTCGCGGCGTGCCAGTCGCCGCCCGAGAAAAATTTCGTGCGCCGCGCTGGCTTAGGCAGTTTGCCGCGCGTGCGTTTGCCCGCGCGCTCGCTGAACTTGGCGCCGCCGCCGACGGCTTCGACCGAGACCGCTTCCACCATCATCTGCTTGGAGCGGTCGATGAAGCCGAAGCGCGCCTTGTGCGCCTTCTCGAAGGCGCGCGTCATGGCGGCAAGCGAGCCCGCCGCCACCACCAGCGCGGTATCGGTGCCGGCGTAGCGGATATGCGCGCGCGCGAAGATCTTGATCTTGGCCGAAGGCACGCCTTGACCGGCGACCTCGGCCTTGGTCTCGCGCCCGAGCCGCGCGGCCGTCTTGTTGATCGCGGCCAGCGCCTTGGCGCCGTAAGGCAGTTCGATCGCCTGCTGGCGCGTGGCGCGAATATCGGCGAGCCCCATGCCGTAAGCCGACAGCAGCGACGAGAACGGGTGGATCAGCACCCGCGTCATGCCGAGGCTGTCGGCCACCATGCAGGCGTGCTGGCCGCCGGCGCCGCCGAAGCAGTTGAGCGCGTAGCGCGTCACGTCATAGCCGCGCTGCACGGAAATCTTCTTGATCGCGTTCGCCATGTTCTCGACCGCGATCTTGATGAAGCCGTCGGCGATTTCCTCCGCCGTCGTGTGGCGCTTCTGTTTGATGTTGACCTTCTGCGCCAGATTGTTGAAGGCGTGGCGCACCGCGCCCTCGTCGAGCGGCTGGTCCTGGCTGCGGTCCGAAAATCTTCGGGAAGAAATCCGGCATCAGCTTGCCGACCATCACATTGGCGTCGGTCACCGCCAGCGGCCCGCCGCGCCGGTAGCAGGCCGGCCCCGGATTGGCGCCCGCCGAGTCCGGCCCGACGCGGAAGCGCGCGCCGTCGTAATGCAGGATCGAGCCGCCGCCCGCCGCCACCGTGTGGATGAGCATCATCGGCGCGCGCATGCGCACGCCGGCGACTTCCGTTTCGAAGGCGCGCTCGTATTCGCCGTCGAAGTGCGACACGTCGGTCGAGGTGCCGCCCATGTCGAAGCCGATGAGCCGGTCGAAGCCCGCCTGCCGGCCGGTCTCCGCCATGCCGACCACGCCGCCGGCCGGCCCCGACAGAATCGCGTCCTTGCCCTGGAACAGCTCGGCCGCCGTCAGCCCGCCCGACGACATCATGAACATCAGCCGCGCCTGCGAGCGCCGCGCGTCGAGATCCTTGTCCACCTGCGCCACATAGCGCCGCAGGATCGGCGACAGATAGGCGTCGACCACCGTGGTGTCGCCGCGGCCGACCAGCTTGATCAGCGGCGAGACCTCGTGGCTGACCGAGACCTGCGCGAAGCCCAGCTCGCGCGCCAGCGCCGCCACTTGGCGTTCATGCTCGGGATAGCGATAGGCGTGCATGAACACGATCGCCACCGCCTTGACGTCGTCGCGCATTGCCGATTCGAGGACGCGCCGCACCACCGCGAGATCGGGCGCGCGCTCGACCGTGCCGTCGGCGCGCACGCGCTCGTCGACTTCCGCCACGCCCTCGTAGAGCATGTCGGGCTTGATGATCTCGCGCGCGAAAATCTTCGGCCGCGCCTGGTAGCCGATCTTGAGCGCGTCGCGGAAGCCTTTGGTGATCAGCAGCAGCGTGCGCTCGCCCTTGCGTTCGAGCAGGGCATTGGTCGCCACCGTCGTGCCCATCTTGACCGCGCCGACACGGCCCGCCGGGATCGGCTCGCCGCGCTTTAAGCCGAGCAGGTCGCGGATGCCCTGCACCGCGGCGTCGCTATAGGCTTCCGGGTTCTCCGATAAGAGCTTGTGCGCCTGCAGCGTGCCGTCCGGCCGCCGCCCGATCACGTCGGTGAAGGTGCCGCCGCGGTCGATCCAGAAGTCCCAAAGTTGAGGTGAGGTTGTCTTCGGCATGGCCCCAGAGCGGCCACGATGCCGCTCTGTCGCGCGCAAAACAAGCCCGCTTGCCGCCGCCCGCCTCACCGCCGCTTGACTTGTGTCCTTTGGCCGATCAGGACGATCAGGACCACGACCCCGGCATAGGCAAGGGTCGATATCCGGATGGGCTCGCCGTTGATCGGCGACGCCAGCAGCACGATTGCGAACGGCTGCAGCAGCATCACTTGGCCGACGCGCGAGACGCCGCCGAGCGCCATTCCGGCGTTGAAAACGAAGAACGCAAAGAACTGGCTGACCAGCGCGACATAAGCGAGCCCCGCCCAACCCGACGGCGGCACGCCGGCGAGGCTCGGCGGCCAGAGCAAGATCATCGCCAGCACCGACAGCGGCAGGAACATGACGACCTGCCACGAGATCACCTCCCAGCCCGGCATGGCTTCGCTCAGTCGTCCCGACAGGGCGTAGCCGAAGCCGCCCGAGATGACGGTGCCGACAAGGAACAAGTCGCCGAGCGCGAAGCCGCCCGCTTCGCTGCCGGTCAAGACAAACAGCGCCACAACGCCGGCGCCCGCAGCGCTTGCCAGCCAGAATCCGAGGCTTGGCCGTTCGTGGCCGATCGCCGCCGCCGCCGCCGCCGTCGCCAGCGGCACGATACCGAGCACGATGCCGCCATGCGCGGCCGGCACGCTCGCCATCGCGAGCGCCATCAGCACCGGAAAGCCGATGATGGTGCACACCCCGGTGATCGCGAGCGCGCGCCACGTAGCGCGCGGCGGCAGGCGCCGGCGCGTGGCGAGCAGCACGGCGGCGCCGGCGCAGCCGGCGATGCTCGCGCGGGTCGCGGTCAGGAATAGCGGATCGATGCTCGCGACCGCGAGCCTTGTGGCGGGCAGCGTGCCGGCAAACAGCGCCATACCCGCCAGCCCCAGCAGCAGGCCTAATGTCTCGTGCGGTCGACGCATGAAGGGCACGCTTGAGAAGTCCGGCGCGGGCGATGCCGGCGGACAGGAAGGGGCTCCGCACTATGTCCGGCCTGTCGCGGGCAAAACAAGCCTGTTAGGCTTCGCGTCCCGGAAAATCTGTGGTGACGCCATGAAAATGCTGTTCGCGTTCGCAGCCGCCTTTTTGGCTACTGCTTCGGCGTCCGCCGCCGAGCTCAAGGTCTTGAGCGGCGAGGGCGCCAAGGCCGCGGTGGCTGCGCTCTGCACGCAGTTCGAGCAGGCGACCGGCAATAAAGTCGATGTGCATTTCAGCGTGAACGCCGACGTCATCAAGAAGGCCGAAGCCGGCGAAGCCTTCGACGTCGTGGTCGGCAATCCGCCGACCATCGAGAAGCTCATCGCCTCCGGCAAGGCGGTCGCCGGCAGCCGCGCCGATATCGGCCGCTCGGGCCTGGCCGCGGCGGTGAAGAGCGGCGCGGCCAAGCCCGACATCGCCACCGTCGACGCCTTCAAGCGCACGCTGCTCGCCGCCAAGGCGGTCGCCTACCCGGCCAGGGGCGCCAGCGGCATCTACTTCGTCAGCCTGCTCGACCGCATGGGCATCAAGGATCAGATGCAAGGCAAGCTCAAGCCCATGAACGCGGAAGACACCGCCGAGGTGGTGGCGCGCGGGGAGGCCGACATGGTCGTGGTGGTGGCGACGCGCCTGGTCGGTGTCGCCGGGCTCGATGTGGTCGGCCCGATCCCGCAAGCGCTGCAGACCAAGATCGGCTTTGCCGCCGGCTTGAGCGCGTCGGCCAAGGAGCCGGAGGCGGCCAAGGCGCTGATCAAATTTCTCTCGGCGCCGTCCGCGGCGCCGACACTCAAGGCCAATGGCGTCGAGCCGATGTGACTAGAAAGCGTCCGGCGTCTGCTGCAAGGCGTGCATCGCCGCGCTCGCCTCTTGGCGCAACGGCAGCATCATTGCATCGTCGGGCACGGCATTGTCGGCCAGCACCAGCGGCGGAATCGGCGGCAGCGCGTCGGCCTCCGGCGGCACCGGCGTCAGCGCGGGAATAGCGAGCGCGAGGCTCAAATAGCCGGCCAAGACCAGCCACGCATATTTGCGGCGTACCTGCATCACAAAAAAGCCCCCCGGCTTCTTACGGCGACGGGAAAAGTGTCTCACAAGTTCCATGAGGTTCTGTTGTACCTCTCGTGGCAATTGCAGCGTTCGCGTTCAGCATCTGTTAGGCATGTCGCGGGGCCGAAAAACGCGTGCTAGCGTTTGACGATGGACGGCGCGCGCGAAGTCGATCTGCTCGTTGTCGGCGCTGGGCCCCGCCGGCATGGCGGCCGCGCTGGTCGCCTCGCTCGAAGGCCTCGACGTGCTGCTGGCCGAGCAGTCCGACCAGGTCGGCGGCACCGGCGCGACCTCGGCCGGCACGTTGTGGATCCCCGGCAACCATCAGAGCCGCGCCGCAGGCTTCAGCGACTCGGCCTTGCAGGCGGAAACCTATCTGCACGCGCTGATCGGGCAGGGCGCCAACCGCGAGCTGATCCGTGCCTTTCTGCAAACCGGGCCGGAAGCGATCGATTATCTCGAAGCGCGCAGCGACGTGCAGTTCCTGCCCTGCGGCAAGCATCCGGATTATCGCAACAACATGCCGGGTGCCGCGGTGGCCGGGCGCGCCATTGTCGCCAAGCCTTTCGACGGCCGCCTGCTCGGCGGCGACTTCAAGCGCGTGCGCGCGCCGATCAGCGAGTTCATGCTGTTCGGCGGCATGATGGTCGGCAAAGAGGACATCCCGCGTCTCATCGGCCGCTTCCGTTCAGCCGCCAACTTCTTCCACTCGGCGAAAATATTTCTGCGCTACCTCGTCGATCGCCTGCGATTCCCACGCGGCACGCGCATCACCATGGGCAACGCGCTGGTGGCGCGGCTCTACTTCAGCCTGCGCAAACGCAACGTGCCGGTCGTGTTCAATGCGCCGATCGTCGACGTCATCGGCAACCGCGACGGCGTCACCGGCGCCAAGCTGCGCGTCAACGGCGGCGAGATGATCGTCAAGACGCGCAAAGGCGTGGTGCTGGCCACCGGCGGCTACGGCCACAACAAAGCCTTCCGCGAAAAATTCATGCCGCAGCCGACGCCGCCACACTCGCTGAGCTACGCCGGCAACACCGGCGCCGGCATCGCGATCGGCGAAAAGCTCGGCGCCGCGTTGTCGCCCGAGCGTTGCACCAGCGGATTATGGACGCCGGTCTCGATCACCCGGCATGCCGACGGCAGCAAGGGGCTCTATCCGCATCTTTCGCTCGACCGCGCCAAGCCCGGACTGATCGCGGTGAATTCCGCCGGCCGCCGCTTCGTCAACGAAGGCCTCTCGTATCACGACTTCGTCCTGGCAATGTTCGACAGCCACAAGGTGGTGCCGTCGATCCCGGCCTATCTCGTCTGCGACGCGGCCTTCATCCGCAAATACGGCCTCGGCGACATCCACCCCGGCACGCGCAATCTCAAAAAGTTCGAAGCGAGCGGCTATCTGGTGAGCGGCCGCACGCTCGACGAGCTTGCCGCCAAGATCAACGTCGACGCGGCCGGCCTGCGCGACAGCGTTGCCCGCAACAACAAATATGCCGAGACCGGCGTCGACGTCGACTTCGGCAAGGGCGAGCTCGAGCTCAACCGTTTCAACGGCGATGCCGCGCACAAGCCCAATCCTTGCCTCGGCCCGATCGCCACGCCGCCGTTCTACGCGGTCGCGGTGTTGCCCGCCGACATCGCGGTCAGCACCGGTCTTGCGACCGACGCCGACGCGCGCGTGCTCGGCACCTCCGGCAAGCCGATCCCCGGCCTGTACGCCTGCGGCAACGACATGGCCTCCGTCATGGGCGGCAGCTATCCCGGCCCCGGCACCACGCTCGGCCCCGGCGTGGTTTTTGCCTATCGCGCGGTCATGCATGCGCGCGGTCCGAGCAAATAGTTGCGCGCGGCCCGTTCAACTTTTGTTGGCCATGGCAGCCGCATGAATGGTAAAAGGAGTGAATGGCCAGCATGACGTGTTCGGGGTGTCAGGCGCAAATTCCTGACGGCAGCCGGTTCTGTCCGCAGTGTGGAGCGCCGCAGGCCGTTGCCTGCGCGGCCTGCGGGCACGAGAACGCGGCCGGTTCCCGTTTCTGTGCGCAATGCGGCGGCAAAATCGGCGCGCCCGCAGCCACGGCTGCCGCATCGCCGCCGCCGGCAGCCACGCCCACGCCGCGCGCCGGTTCCAGCGCCGAGCGCCGCCAGCTCACCGTCATGTTCTGCGACCTGGTCGGCTCGACCGCGCTGTCGACCCGCATCGATCCGGAAGACCTGCGCGACGTCATCGCCGCCTACCACAAATGCGCGGCCGGCGTGGTCGCCCGCTTCAACGGCTTTGTCGCCAAATACATGGGCGACGGCGTGCTGGTCTATTTCGGCTATCCGGAAGCGCACGAGGCCGACGCCGGCAACGCGGTGCGTGCCGCGCTGGCGATGATCGAGGCGATCGGCGCGCTCGAGGTCGGCGAGGGCCGCCATCAGGTGCGCATCGGCATCGCCACCGGCCTGGTGGTGGTCGGCGAACTGGTCGGCAGCGGCGAGGCGCAGGAACGCAACGTCGTCGGCGAGACGCCGAACCTGGCCGCGCGCCTGCAATCGGCCGCCGCGCCCAACACGGTCTTGATCGCCGCCAGCACGCGGCGGCTCACCGGCGACCTGTTCGAATACGAGCCGGTCGATCCGGGCGCGCTCAAGGGCTTCGACGGGCCGGTCGCCGCCTGGCGGGTGCTGCGCGAGCAGAGCATGCAGAGCCGCTTCGAGCAGCTGCGCGCATCCAACCAGGTGCCGCTGGTCGGCCGCGGCGAGGAGCTCGATCTTCTGTCGCGCCGCTGGGCGCAGGCCAAAGACAATGACGGCCGCGTGGTGCTGCTGTCGGGCGAGCCCGGCATCGGCAAGTCGCGGCTGATCGCGGCGCTGCTCGAAAAGGTCGAATCCGAGAACGCGACCTGCATGCGCTATTTCTGCCTGCCGCATCATCAGGGCAGCGCGCTGCAGCCGATCGTGGCGCAGTTGTCGCACGCCGCCGGCTTCGAGCGCGACGACACGCCGGCGGTCAAGCGCGGCAAGCTCGAAAAGCTCCTGGGCGCAGGCGGCGCCTGACGTCGCCGCCCTGTCCGATCTGCTCGGTCTGGGTGAGAGCGCCCAGATCGCGGCCGATCCGCAGCGCAAGCGCGCGCAAGTGCTGGCGGCGCTGCTCGAGCGGCTCACGATCCTCGCGCGCCGCGGCCCGCTGCTGATGGTGTTCGAGGACGCGCAATGGAGCGACCCGACCTCGATCGAGCTGTTCACGCTCACCGTCGAGCGCCTGCAAGCGCTGCCGATTTTGTTGATCATCACGCACCGCCCCGACTTCCAGCCGCCTTGGGTCGGCCATCCGCACGTCACCACCATGACGCTCAACCGCCTCGGCCGGCGCGAGCGCATGGCGATGGTGGAGCACGTCACCGGCGGCAAGGCGCTGCCGGCCGCCCTGCTCGAGCAGATCGTCGAGCGCACCGACGGCGTGCCGCTGTTCGTCGAGGAACTGACCAAGGCCGTGATGGAAAGCGAGCAGCTCGACCAGCCGGCGCAGCAGCTCGCCATTCCGACCACGCTGCAGGCCTCGCTGATGTCGCGCGTCGACCGCCTCGGCTCGGCGCGCGAGGTGCTGCAGATCGGCGCCGCCATCGGCCGCGAATTCTCCTACGAATTGCTGGCGGCGGTCGCCGGATTACCCGATCAGGTTCTGCAGGACGCGCTGGCGCGCCTCACCGAGGCCGAACTGGTGTTCCCGCGCGGCACCCCGCCCAACGCCACCTATTCGTTCAAGCACGCGCTGGTGCAGGACGCCGCCTATTCGGCCTTGTTGCGCGCGCGCCGCCAGCAACTGCACGGCGCCATCGCGCAGGTGCTGGAGAAGCGTTTTCCCGACAGCGCGCCCGAAGTGCTGGCGCAGCAATTCGAAGGTGCCGGCCGTGACCGAACAGGCGATCCACTACTGGCGGCAGGCCGGCGATCGCGATCTGCGCCGCTTCGCCATGAAGGAATCGCTGTCGCATTATTCCAATGCTTTGCGCCTGCGTCACGGCGATGCCGGAAACGCCGGAACGCGCCGAGCTTGAACTCGCCATCTGCCTCGGGCTTGGCATGGTGCAGTAGATCGCGATCGGCCCGCGGCGCCAAGGAGGGCGCGGTCACCTACCATCGCGCCCTGGCGCTCAGCCGGCAGCCTGCCGGGCCGCGCGCGCGATCGTTTCCTCGCCACCTGGGGCATCTGGTTCAACGAGACGATGCAGCGGCCGCGCCAAGGAAGCCTCCGCGCGCGCCGACGAGCTGCTCGCGATCGCGCGCGAACTCGACGACACCGATCTGTTGCTCGAGGCCTATCACGCGCGAGACCCCGATGCTGCTGCGCAGCCGGAATTTCCCGGCATGAACGAATCCGCGCAAGAGGTCATCCGCCTCTACGACCGCGAGCGCCACCGCGACCACGCCTTTTATTTCGGCGGCCACGACGCCGCATCTGCGCGCAAAGCTCTTCTACGCGATCAGCCTCTGGGGTCTGGGCTTTCCCGATCAGGCGCAACAGCGCAGCCTGGCGATGCATCGAGGATGCGCGCGCCTTGGGTCACATGTTTTCGATCGCGCATGGCTTGCAGCATGGGCGGCCTGACGCATCTCCTGCTGAACGACGTGGAGGCCTGCCGAGCCGTGACCGACGAACTGTATCCGCTCGCCGAGCGCAACAAATTTCCCTGGCCGCTGGCGGACGCGCAATTTCTGCGCGGCTGGCTGGTCGCGCAGGACGGCGATTGTGCGAACGGCATCGAGCTGATGACTGAAGGTGAGCCGACGGAGGCGCCGGCGCGGTCTTCGAGCCGATCGTACTGACCTTCTGATCGTCGCACAGCAGATGCGTCGCGGGCTACGCCGAGCGCGCCTTGGCCACGCTCGAGCGGCGTCGGCGAATTAGCATGCAGCTACAACTGGTTCTACGAGGCGGAGATCGTCCCGTTTGCGCGGCGAAATGTTACTGGCGCAGTCGCGCGGCTGCGACGCGAGGCCGAAGCGCGCCTTCCGCGCAGGCCTTGGTCTTGTCGCCAAGCAATCGTGCCGCCCGCTCGAACTGCGCGCCGCCACCAGTCTCGCGCGGCTGCTCGCGCGACAGCGCGCGCGCAGGCGGAGGCGCGCGACGTGCTGGCGCCGGTCTACGGCGCCTTCACCGAGGGCTTCGAGCGCCCGGACCTGCAGGCGGCGAAGGCGCTGCTGGCGCAGTTGAACTAATCCACCTGACGATCCGAGGATTGCCATGCTCGGCTCCGAGCATCGGTACGTCTACGAGCATGGACGCGCGATGACGCACGCCGCATAAGGACTTGCGCTTGCGCAAAACGCATGCGTCGCGCCCGCGCGCCATGCAAAATCGGAATGCAAAATTGGCGGGGGCCCGGCGGTTGTCCCGCCGAGCCCCCGTTGTGACGTATCAGCCGGCCTATAAGCCGGGTTCTGTATGGCCCGCCGGCGTTAAACCGGCGAACGTGACGGCCATTCCTCTCGCACGCCGGTTGCCCGGCGCGTCAAGCAACCTACCCGAATGACTGGCCCGGACGGACCTGACGCAAAAATCCGAAGATTTGCGCGCCAACGTCATTCCTATTCGGTCTTGCTCCCGGTGGGGTTTGCCGTGCCGTTTCCATCGCTGGAAACGCGGTGCGCTCTTACCGCACCGTTTCACCCTTGCCTCGGCCAAAACGCTACGCAGCCGCGGCGGTCTCTTCTCTGTGGCACTGTCCCTGAAACTCCCCCGAAGGGGCGTCCCGCCGGACGTTATCCGGCACCGTTCGTCCATGGAGCCCGGACTTTCCTCCCCGGCCGCCTTTCGGCATTGGCGCGGAGCGGCCGTCCGGCCGACTGACGAAGGAAGGAATGGGGTCCAGGCGCGGCCGCGTCAAGCCCTCGAAGCCTCGCCGAGCGGCGCCGGCCGCGTTTCGACCAGCGCGCGCAGCGTCAGCAGCGTCGAAGGATCGGCGATGCCGTCGACGCGCGCCGGCCGGAAATGGCGCTGAAAAGCGGTGACCACCTCGCGCGTGGCGTCATCGAAGCTTCCCGTTTCTTCGATGTCGTAACCATAGGCATGCAAAGACCGCTGCATGCGAAAGACCGCCTCGCCGCTGTCGCCGCGCTTGTAGCTTTGCCCCTCGAGGTCGAGCGGCGCCGGCCGCACCCAATGGCCGACGTTGGACTCGCCCAGCAAGGCCCAAGGAAAGCGTTCGCCCGGATCCTGCTTGCGCGCCGGCGCCACGTCCGAATGCGCCAGGATGCGGTCGGAGCTGATCGGTCCGCGCCGGGTGAGGATCGATTTGCACAGCGAGATCACCGCCGCCACCTGCCGCAGCGGGAAATCGCGGTAGCCGAATTCATGACCGGGATTCACGATTTCGATGCCGATCGAGCACGAATTGATGTCGGTCTCGCCCGCCCAGGACGACACGCCGGCATGCCAGGCGCGCCGCGCCTCCGGCACGCATTGCACGATGCGGCCGTCCTCGAACACGACGTAATGCGCCGACACCTTGCTCTCGGCGCTGCAGAGCCGGGCGAGCGCGGCCTCGCCGGTCTGCATGCCGGTGTAGTGCAGCAGGATCATATCGGGTGCACGGCCGTCCTTACGCTCGTCATGGTTGGGCGAGGGCACCGCGTCGCTGACAATGAAGGAATCTGGCTGGAAGGATGACATTGGGCCGGAGCCAGACCGGGGACGTTAGAACGGCTGGACGCGCATAATTCACCGCGCGCGGCAAAAAGCAACATCCGGAAAAGCCGAGCGATTGCTGGTCTTTGCAATCCGACTCAATCGGTAAAGAGACACCTTTCAGGGCTCGGCGCGTGGCGCGCCCGAGGGAAACAAATCTTTAAGTTTATGGGCCGTTAATGGGCATCGAGCGGTGATTGCGCCGGCGGCCCAGCCTGGGGCGTCGGGGCGTCCCATTCCATTGACGCCCATATTATCCCATGATATCCCACGATTTCTCAAGGCCAGTGAGCGTCGTGTGGGGTGCGGGTGATGAACCGCTTCGTGTCGAACGTCACGTTGCGGCTCGACGCCAAGGGGCGGGTCTCGATACCCGCAGCCATGCGCTCGGTGCTGACCCGCGACGGCTTCGACGGCCTTTATTGCTATCCGGCTCTGGATCGCCCGGCGATCGACGCCGGCGGAAATGCGCTGATGTCGGAGATCGAGGCGTTGATCGGCGCTATGCCCCGTTCTCGGAAGAACGCGAACGCTTCGCGCTGGCGCTCTACGGCACCAGCGAGACGCTGAAGATCGACGGCGAGGGCCGCGTGACGCTGAGCGAGCAGCTCAAGAGCCATGCGGGAATCGCAGAGGCCGTTTCGTTCGTTGGTCTGGGTCACAAATTTCAGATCTGGGAACCCGGCCGGTTTCAGAGCGAGCTCGCGGAGGCCACCCAAAAGGTGCGCGAGCTCAAGACCGAGCTGAGTTCCCAGGCGGCGGCGCGCAACGCGCTTGGAGCACGGGAATGACGGTGGGCGGCGGCGGCTCTGCTGTCGCTGGCGGACCAGCCCCCCACATTCCCGTGCTCGGCCGCCCCGCGCTCGACTTCCTCAATGTGAAGGACGGCGGCGTCTACATCGACGCCACCTTCGGCGCCGGCGGCTACAGCCGCGCGATCCTCGATGCGGCCAACTGCCAGGTCATCGCCATCGACCGCGACCCGACGGCGATCGCGCTCGGCCGCGCGCTCGGCAACGATCGCCTGACATTGGTCGAGGACCGCTTCTCCAATCTCGAAGATGTCGCGCGCGCGGCCGGCTGCGAGAGCGTCGACGGCGTCGTGCTCGACCTCGGCGTGTCGTCCATGCAGCTCGACACCGCCGCACGCGGCTTCTCGTTCCGCCTCGAAGGCCCGCTCGACATGCGCATGGGCGGCGAGGGCCCGAGCGCGGCCGATGTGGTCGCCTCGGCCGGCGAGCGCGATCTCGCCAACATCATCTTCCTGCTCGGCGAGGAGCGGCATTCGCGCGCCGTCGCTCGCGCCATCGTCAAGGCGCGCGGCGTGACGCCGATTACGACGACCACCGCGCTGGCCGACATCGTCGGCTCGGTGGTGCGCGCGCGGCCCGGCGACATTCATCCGGCGACGCGCACGTTCCAGGCGCTGCGCATTTTCGTCAACGACGAACTGGGCGAACTCGTGCGCGCGCTCACGGCCGCCGAGCGCATTTTGAAGTCCGGCGGGCGGCTGGTGGCGGTCTCGTTCCACTCGCTCGAGGACCGCATCGTCAAAACCTTCCTCGCTGCCCGCGCGGCGACGCGCGGCGGCTCGCGCCACGCGCCCGAATTGAAGCTCGCTCCGCCGAGCTTTCGCGTGCTCACCAAGCGTCCGGTCACCGCCGACGCGGATGAGATGGCGCACAATCCGCGGTCCCGTTCGGCCAAGCTGCGTGCCGGCGAACGCACCGACGCGCCGGCGCAGCTAAGCGATCTGTCCGATCTGCTGCCGAACCTGCCGTCGCTCGCCGACGTGTTGAAGGGGCGCTGACCATGCGCCTGCTCAATATCCTGGTCATCTGCACGCTCGTGCTGGCGGCCGCCGCCGTCTACAAGATCAAGTTCGATTCAACGCTTGCAGGGCGCGCGTGTCGGCAAGCTGAGCAACGAATTGCGCCGCGAGCGCGACGCCATCGCGGTGCTGCGCGCGGAATGGGCAAAGCTCGACACGCCGGCGCGCGTCCAGGGCCTGGCCGACCGCCACCTGGCGCTGCAGCCGATAAAGCCCACGCAATTCGACGATTTCGATCGTCTGCCGCCGCGTTCGCCGGTGCCGCCACCGAGCACCGATCCGATCGGCGCGATGATCGACCCGCCCGTTGCGACCGGCAGCGTGCCGGCAAAACGGTGAGCGGCATGCCGTCACGCGCGTCAAAAACGCCCGAAAGCCGCTGGCAGCGCGCGCTGCGCTCGCTGCTGTACGGCCGCAACGTCGATCGCGAGGTCAAGGCCAAGGCGCGGCTCGGCCTCGCCGTCGTGGCATTTACCGGCATCTATGGCGTGATCGCGCTGCGGCTGGTGATGTTCGCGATGGCGAGCAACGGCCACGACGGCCATCGCACCGTCACGCAGGACGCGCTCGCCACCGCGCGGCCCGACATCATCGACCGCAACGGCGCCATCATCGCCACCGACGTGAAGACGCCGTCGCTGTTTGCCGAGCCGCGCAAGCTGATCGACGTCGACGACGCGGAAGAGCAGCTCACCGCCGAATTGCCGGACCTCGACGCCAAGGAATTGCGCGAGCGGCTTGCCTCCAAGCGCGGCTTCGTCTGGCTCAAGCGCGAGATCACGCCAGCAGCAACAGCGAGAGATTTACCGGCTCGGCATTCCCGGCGTCGGCTTCCTGACCGAAAACAAGCGCGTCTATCCGAACGCCGCGACGGTGTCGCAAGTGATCGGCCTGGTGAACATCGACAACCAGGGCATCGCCGGCATGGAGAAGTGGCTCGACGGGCAGGGGCTCGCCGCGCTGCACATGGCGGGCCTTGCCACCGACCGCTTGCAGCGGCCGGTGCAGCTCTCGCTCGATCTGCGCGCGCAATTCGCCATGCGCGAGGAACTGCTCAAGGCGCGTGAGAAATTCAGCGCCAAGGCCGCCGCCGGTTTGATCCTCAACGTCAACACCGGCGAGGTCGTCGCCTTGGTGTCGGACCCCGACTACAACCCGAACAATCCGCGCGAGGCCAACGATCCGAGCCGCATCAACCGCATGACCACCGGCGTGTTCGAGATGGGCTCGACCTTCAAGGCGCTCACCGTCGCGATGGCGCTCGATGCCGGCAAGGCGACGCTGTCGTCGAGCTTCGACGCGCGGCATCCGCTGCAATACGGCAAGTTCGCCATCCACGACTACGAGCCGAAGGGCCGCTTCCTCACCGTGCCGGAAATCTTCACCTTCTCCTCCAACATCGGCGCGGCGCGCATGGCGCTGGCGGTCGGCGTGCACGGCCACCAGGAATTTTTGCGGAAGATGGGCCAGCTCGACCGCCTGCGCACCGAATTGCCGGAGAGTGCCGAGCCGCTGGTGCCGAAAAACTGGGGCGAGCTCAACACCGTCACCATCGCCTTCGGCCACGGCCTGTCGGTGGCGCCGTTGCAGGCCGCCATGGGCATTGCCGCGACCGTCAACGGCGGACTGCTGATCAAGCCGACCTTCCTCAAGCGCAGCCCGGAGGAAGCGGCGAAGGTCGCAACCCGCGTGCTCAAGCCGCAGACCAGCCGCGACATGCGCTATCTGCTGCGGCTCAACGCCGAGAAGGGCACCGCGACGCTTGCCAATGTCCCGGGCTATTACATCGGCGGCAAAACCGGCACCGCCGAGAAGGTCGTCGGCGGCCGCTATTCCAAGCACAAGCTGCTGACCGATTTCATCGCGATCCTGCCGGCCGACAAGCCGAAATATCTGCTGCTGATCATGCTGGACGAGCCGCAGCCGACGCCGGAAACGCATGGTTTCGCCACTGCCGGCTGGAATGCCGGGCCGACGGCGGCCAAGGTGATCGCGCGGGTCGCCCCGCTGCTCGATTTGGAGCCGCGTTTCGACCTGCCCAAGGCCGACCAGTTGATCCTGGCCAAGGCGACCGAAAGCCGGTAACGGCTTTTGCCTGCCGCAATTGCGGGTAACAAGATTCGCCATGAAGCTTGCCGATCTGCCGCTCGAGGGTGCCCGCTTCGACCCGCGCTTCGCCGGCGTTGCAGCTCGGCGGCGATTAGCGCCGACAGCCGCAAGGTGAAGCCAGGCGACCTGTTCGTCGCCGTGCCGGGCACCAAAAGCGACGGCCTGTCCTTCGTGCCGCAGGCGATTGCGGCCGGCGCCGCCGCGGTGATGGCTGAACGCAAAGCTGAGGTTCCGGCGCAGGTCGCCTTCATCCAGGTCGCCAACGCGCGGCGCGCGCTGGCGCTGGCCGCGGCCGCCTTCTTTCCGCGCCAGCCACAAACCATCGCCGCCGTCACCGGCACCAGCGGCAAGACCTCGGTCGCCGCCTTCACGCGCCAGATTTGGAGCGCGCTCGGCGCAGCACGCGGCGAGCATCGGCACCATCGGCGTGGTGTCGCCGCGCGGCGAAGTGTACGGCTCGCTCACGACGCCCGATCCGATCGAGCTGCATCGCACGCTCGACCGGCTGGCGGGCGAGGGCGTCACGCATCTGGCGCTGGAAGCCTCCTCGCACGGCCTCGACCAGCACCGGCTCGACGGCGTGCGCGTCACCGCCGGCGCCTTCACCAATCTGTCGCGCGATCATCTCGATTATCATCCGAGCATCGAGGCCTATCTCGCCGCCAAGCTGCGGCTGTTCGAGGCGCTGATCGCGCCCGGCGGCACGGCCGTGATCGGCGTCGACGATTGCTACGCCGGGCAGGTGGTGGCGGCGGCGCAGCAAGCGCGGCCTGAAGATCATGACGGTCGGCGAGCAGGGCGACGACATCAAACTGCTCGGCGGCGAGATCGACGGCTTCGCGCAGGTCGTGCGCATCGCGCCATGGCGGCAAGACGTATAAGATCAAGCTGCCGCTGGTCGGCGGCTTCCAGGTGCAGAACGCGCCATTGCCGCCGGCCTGGCGATCGCCACCGGCAGCGAGCCGGCGCGCGTCTTCGCCGCGCTGGAAAAGCTGCAAGGCGCCAAAGGCCGGCTGGAGCTCGCCGGCACCAAAAACGGCGCGCCGATCTTCATCGACTACGCGCACAAGCCCGACGCGCTCAAGAAGGCGCTCGAAGCCTTGCGCCCCTACGCCAAGGGCAGGCTGGTCGTGGTGTTCGGCGCCGGCGGCGACCGCGATACCGGCAAGCGCCCGATCATGGGCCGCATCGCGGTGGAGAATGCCGACCGCGTCATCGTCACCGACGACAATCCGCGCAGCGAGCAGCCGGCCGCCATCCGCGCCGCCATCCTCGCCGAGGCCAAGGGCGCGGCCGAGATCGGCGACCGCGCGCAAGCCATCCGCACCGGCATTGCCGAGCTGAAAAGCGGCGACGTGCTGCTGATCGCCGGCAAGGGCCACGAGACCGGGCAGATCGTCGGCGGCCGCGTGCTGCCGTTCTCCGATCACGACGCGGTCGCCGCCGCGCTGCGGGGGCAGGTGGCATGAGCGCGCTCTGGACCGTCGACGCCATGGCCGCCGCGATGCGCGCGGACAAAGCCGGCGCGCTGCCGGCCGACGTGCCGGGCCTCTCCATCGACACGCGCAGCATCGGCAAGGGCGAGGCCTTCTTCGCCATCAAGGGCGACAATCGCGACGGCCACGACTTCGTCGAGGCGGCGCTCAAAGCCGGCGCCGGCCTCGCGGTGGTCGCGCGCGCGCAGGCGTCCCGTTTTCCCGGCGCGCCGCTGCTGCTCGTCGACGACGTGCTCGACGGCTTGCGCGCTCTCGCCCGCGCCGCCCGCGCGCGCACGCAAGCCAAGGTGATCGCCGTCACCGGCTCGGTCGGCAAGACCGGCACCAAGGAGGCGCTCCGCCTCGCGCTCTCGCCCGACGGCGAAACGCATGCCTCCGCCGCCTCCTACAACAATCACTGGGGCGTGCCGCTGTCGCTCGCGCGCTGCCCGCAAAGCGCGCAATACGCGGTGTTCGAGATCGGCATGAACCACGCCGGCGAGATCACGCCGCTCACCAAACTGGTGCGCCCGCATGTGGCGATCGTCACCACGATCGAGCCGGTGCATCTGGAATTTTTCGGCTCGCTCGAAAAGATCGCCGACGCCAAGGCGGAAATTTTCCTCGGGCTCGAGCCGGGCGGCGCCGCGGTGCTCAACCGCGACAACGCCAATATGCGCGGCTGGAAAAGGCCGCCAAGGCGGCCGGCGTCGCGCGCATCGTCTCCTTCGGCGAGCACGCCAAGGCCGATGCCCAGTTGCTGCGCGTGTCGCTGCAGCCGGATTCCTCCACCGTCGAGGCGCGCATCCTCGGTCAGCCGGTCACCTACAAGCTCGGCGCGCCCGGGCGGCATATCGTGCTCAACTCGCTCGCCGTTCTGGCCGCGGTCGCGCTCGCCGGCGCCGATCTCGCGCTCGCCGCGGTCGCGCTCGCCCATCTCCAGCCGCCCGCCGGCCGCGGCGCGCGCGTGAGCTTGCGCGTGCCGGGCGGCAGCGCGCTGCTGATCGACGAGAGCTACAACGCCAACCCCGCCTCGATGGCTGCCGCGATCGCGCTGCTCGGCCAGGCGCCGGTCGGCCAGCGCGGCCGCCGCATCGCCGTGCTCGGCGACATGCTGGAGCTCGGCGCCGCCGGCGCCGAGCTGCACCGCGGACTGGCCGCCCCGCTGCAAGAGGCCAGCGTCGATCTGGTATTCTGTTCAGGCCCGTTGATGCATGCGCTGTGGGAGGCTCTTCCCTCCGGCCGCCGGGGCGGCTATGCCGAGACCGCGGCGGCGCTGGAGGCGGGCGTGCTCGAGGCCATCCGCGAGGGCGATGTGGTGATGGTCAAGGGCTCGCTGGGCTCGAATGGGGCCGATCGTCAAGGCGCTGGAACGCCAGTTTCCGCGGGCCGGCGCGCTCGAGCAGACACCGTAAGGTTTGACCGATGTTCTATTGGCTGGCCGATTTCTCCGGGCACTTCGGCTTTCTCAACGTCTTTCGCTACATCACCTTCCGCACCGGCGGCGCCATCGTCACCGCGCTGGTGTTCGTCTTCCTGTTCGGCGGCCCGATCATCGACCTGCTGCGGCTCAAGCAGGGCAAGGGCCAGCCGATCCGCACCGACGGGCCGCAATCGCACCTCATCACCAAGAAGGGCACGCCCACCATGGGCGGCCTGATGATCCTGTCGGGCCTGCTGGTCTCGACCCTGCTGTGGGCCAATCCGACCAATCCCTATGTCTGGATCGTGCTCGGCGTCACGCTCGGCTTCGGCCTGATCGGCTTCTATGACGATTATCTCAAGGTCACCAAGCAGCAATCGAACACCGGCTTCGCCGGCCGCACGCGGCTGATCGCCGAGGCGGTCATCGCGATCGCCGCCGTCACGGCGCTGTCGCGGCTCGGCAGCGGCTCGACCGCCACCTCGCTGGTGTTTCCGTTCTTCAAGGAGCTGGTGATCAATCTCGGCTGGCTTCTTCGTCGTCGGCGCCTTCGTCATCGTCGGCGCCGGCAACGCGGTGAACCTCACCGACGGGCTCGACGGCCTCGCCATCGTGCCGGTGATGATCGCGGCGGCGAGCTTCGGCTTCATCTCCTATCTCGCCGGCAACGCGGTGTTCGCCGACTATCTGCAGATCCATTACGTCGCCGGCACCGGCGAACTGGCGGTGCTGTGCGGCGCGGTGATCGGCGCCGGGCTCGGCTTCCTCTGGTTCAACGCGCCGCCGGCCTCGATCTTCATGGGCGACACCGGCTCGCTGGCGCTCGGCGGCCTGCTCGGCGCCGTCGCGGTCGCCATCAAGCACGAGATCGTGCTCGCCATCATCGGCGGCCTGTTCGTGCTGGAGGCGATGTCGGTGATCGTGCAGGTGGTCTCGTTCAAGCTCACCGGCAAGCGCGTGTTCAGGATGGCGCCGATCCACCATCACTTCGAGCAGCTCGGCTGGACCGAGCCGCAGATCGTCATCCGCTTCTGGATCGTCGCCGTGGTGCTGGCGCTGGCCGGCCTTGCCTCGCTCAAGCTGAGATAATCCTTGATCCCCGTCACCACCTTCGCCGGCAGAAAGGTCGCGGTCTTCGGGCTCGGCGGCTCCGGCCTGTTGTCGGCGCGCGCGCTGCAGGCGGGCGGTGCCGAGGTCGTCGCCTTCGACGACAACGAGAAATCGGTCGCCGAGGCGCAGGCCGCGGCATCGCCACGCAGGATCTGCGCGCGCTCGACTGGTCGAACGTCGCCGCGCTGGTGCTGGCGCCGGGCGTGCCGCTCACCCATCCGACGCCGCATTGGACCGTCGAGCTGGCGCACAAGGCCGGCGTCGAGGTCATCGGCGACATCGAGTTGTTCTGCCGCGAGCGCGCGAAAGCTGGCCTGGATTGCCCGCTCGTCGCCATCACCGGCACCAACGGCAAATCGACCACCACCGCGCTCATCGCGCATCTGCTCGAGAGCGCCGGCCGCGACGTGCAGATCGGCGGCAATATCGGCGTGGCGGTCCTGGCGCTGGAGCCATTCCACGGCGGGCCGCGTCTACGTGCTCGAGATCTCGTCCTATCAGATCGATCTTGCGCCCTCGCTGCACGCGACGGTCGGCATCCTGCTCAACGTGTCGGAGGATCATCTCGACCGCCACGGCAGCATGGAAAACTACGCCGCGATCAAGAAGCTGCTGCCGGCGAGCGTCGAAGCCGGCGGCACCGCGGTGATCGGCGTCGACGACCGCTACACCCGCGCCGCCGCCGACCGCATCGAGCGCGCCGGCAAGAGCGTCGTGCGCGTCTCCGTGCAGGCGCCGCTGCGCGACGGCTTCTACGCGGAAGGCTCACGCATCATGCGCGCCGTCGCGCGGCAAGGCGCACGCGGCGGCCCAGCTCGCCGGCATCGGCGCTTGCGCGGCCAGCACAATGCGCAGAACGCCGCCTGCGCGATTGCCGCCTGCGTCGCGCTCGGGCTCGATCTGCCGGCGATCCAGAAGGGGCTGGTCAGCTTCCCCGGCCTCGCCCACCGCATGGAGCAGGTCGGCCGCAACGGCCGCGTGCTGTTCGTCAACGATTCGAAGGCCACCAATGCCGACAGCGCCGCCAAGGCGCTCGGCAGCTTCCACGACATCTTCTGGATCGCCGGCGGCAAGCCGAAGACCGGCGGCATCACCGGTCTGGCAGAGTTCTTCCCGCGCATCCGCAAGGCCTATCTGATCGGCGAGGCGGCCGAGGAGTTCGCCGCCACGCTCGACGGCAAAGTGCCGAACGAGATCGACGAGGTGCTGTCGGCGGCGATCGATGCGGCCGCGCGCGATGCCGAAGCCTCCGACGCCAAGGAGCCGGTGGTGCTGCTGTCGCCGGCCTGCGCCTCGTTCGACCAGTACCCGAACTTCGAGGTGCGCGGACAGGCCTTCACCGACATTGTGCGGGCGATGCCGGGCGTTAATGCTTCGTAAACCCTCCCGCGTCAGCTTCGGCGCGGGAACGGGACATGGCTTCGCGCGCGCATCGCACACCCTTCGGCGAATGGTGGTGGACGGTCGACAAGCTCACGCTTGCCGCCGTCGGCGCGCTGATGCTGGCCGGCGTCGTGCTGTCGCTGGCCGCCAGCCCGCCGGTCGCAGCGCGGCTCGGCCTCGACCGTTCTATTTCGTCAACCGGCACATTATCGATCTCGTGCCGGCCATCGCGGTGATGCTGGCGATCTCCTTCCTCAATCCGCGCCAGATCCGCCGGCTCGCGGTCATCGTCTTCGCGGTCAGCGTCGTGATGGTCGCGCTCACGCCGATGTTCGGCGCCGAGATCAAGGGCGCGCGGCGCTGGCTGGTGCTGTTCGGCATGAACGTGCAGCCGTCGGAATTCCTCAAGCCCGCCTTCGTCATCCTGATCGCCTGGCTGTTCGGCGAATCGGCCAAGCGCCCCGACATGCCGGCCAACACCTTCGCGCTGTGATGCTGCTGATGGTGGTGGCGCTGCTCGTGCTGCAGCCGGATTTCGGCCAGACCATGCTGGTCGTGCTGGTGTGGAGCGCGCTGTTCTTCGTGGCCGGCATGCGCATGATCTGGGTGTTCGGCATCGCCGGCATCGCCGGCGCAGGCCTCTTGGCGGCCTACTACACCGTGCCGCACGTCGCGCGCCGCATCCAGCACTTCCTCAATCCGGCGACCGGCGACACCTTCAACATCGACATCGCGACCGAGAGCTTCATGCGCGGCGGCTGGTTCGGCCGCGGGCCGGGCGAGGGCACGGTCAAGCGCATTTTGCCCGAGAGCCACACCGATTTCGTGTTCGCGGTGGCGGCGGAAGAATTCGGCGTCGTGCTCTGTCTGGTGCTGGTCGCGCTTTTCGCCTTCATCGTGATCCGCGGGCTGGCGCGCGCCATGCGCAACGACGACCACTTCGTCCGCTTTGCCGCCGCCGGCCTGGCCATTCTGTTCGGCAGCCAGTCGGCGATCAACATGGCGGTTAACCTCCATCTCATCCCGGCCAAGGGCATGACGCTGCCGTTCATTTCCTACGGCGGATCGTCGATGATTTCGCTCGCCTATACCATCGGCATGCTGCTGGCCTTGACGCGCGAGCAGCCGGGTGCGGCCATGCTGGCGCCCGACCTGTCGGCGGCGAAAAGCGCGGCTTGATTTCGCCTTGATGTTGGCCCTCAAAGGGCCGCGCGGGGGTCTTTTCGAGCGAATGGCTGATCATCAAAACCGCAAGGCGCCCTTGGTGCTGCTGGCGGCCGGCGGCACCGGCGGCCATTTGTTTCCGGCGGAGGCGCTTGCCGTCGCGCTCGACAAGCGCGCGGCCATCGTCGAGCTCGCGACCGACGCGCGCGCCGCGCACTTCAAGTTTCCGGCGCGCGCCATGCACATTATTCCGAGCGCGACGCTGCGCGGCCGCAACCCAATCGCGCTCGCCCGCACGCTAGGCATGCTCACGTTCGGCACCATGCAAGCATGGTCGTTGATCGGACGCATCCGCCCCGCCGTGGTGGTCGGCTTCGGCGGCTATCCGACCGTGCCGCCGCTGCTGGCGGCGAGCATGCGCGGCGTGCCGACCGTGCTGCACGAGCAGAACGGCGTCATGGGCCGCGCCAACCGCTTTCTGGCGCCGCGCGTCACGACGATCGCCACCAGCTTTCCCACGCTCGCCAATCTCGATCCGCGCTTGCAGGCCAAAGTCACCTTCACCGGCAATCCGGTGCGGCCGCAGGTGATCGAGGCCGCCACCAGCGCTTACGCCGCGCCGGCGGCCGGCGCCGTCCTCCGCCTGGTCGTTTTCGGCGGCAGCCAAGGCGCGCATATCATGGCGGAGATCGTGCCGCCGGCGCTCGAGCGTCTGCCGGCCGATCTGCGCGCGCGCTTGCGCATCGTGCAGCAGGCGCGCGCCGAGGATATCGAGAGCGTGCGCGCGACCTATGCCAAGCTCGGCGTCGCCGCCGAGTGCGCGCCGTTTTTCCCCGACCTGCCGCGGCGCGTGGCCGAAGCGCATCTGGTCGTGTCGCGCTCCGGCGCATCGACCGTCGCCGAGCTGTCGGCCATCGGCCGGCCGGCGATCTTGGTGCCGCTGCCGCACGCGCTCGACCAGGACCAGTTCGCCAATGCCGGCGTGCTGGCGCAGGCGGGCGGGGCGGTTCGCATCGAGCAGCGCGATTTCACCCCCGAACGGCTGGCCGCCGAGATCGCCCGGCTGGCGGGGGATCCGGCGCAGCTCGCGCGCATGGCGGCAGGCCTCGAAATCTGCCGGCACCATCGACGCCGCCGAGCGGCTGGCCGATTTGGTCATAAAAGTGGCAAGCCATTAATTATTTCAGCGCGCCCGCTCTTGTGCCGGCCGCCAGTGTCTTGCATTAAACGGCTACGCTAAGAGGCTGAGGGCGACCTTCCCATGAAAATGCCGCGCAATATCGGCCCGGTCCATTTCGTCGGCATCGGCGGCATCGGCATGAGCGGCATCGCCGAGGTGCTGGTCACGCTCGGCTACACCGTCATCGGCTCGGACGTGTCCGAGAACGCCAACGTCAAGCGGCTGCGCGACTTGGGCGTCAAGATCGCGATCGGGCACAAGGCCGAGAACATCGACGGCGCCGATGTCGTGGTCGTCTCCTCCGCCATCAAGCAGGACAATCCGGAACTCGTCACCGCGCGCTTGAAGCGCCTGCCGGTGGTGCGGCGCGCCGAAATGCTGGCCGAGCTGATGCGGCTGAAAAGCTGCGTGGCGGTCGCCGGCACCCACGGCAAGACCACGACGACCTCGCTGGTCGCGACCTTGCTCGATGCCGGCGGGCTCGACCCGACCGTGATCAACGGCGGCATCATCAACGCCTACGGCACCAATGCGCGGCTGGGCGCCGGCGACTGGATGGTGGTGGAGGCCGACGAATCCGACGGCACCTTCCTCAAGCTGCCGGCCGACATCGCCATCGTGACCAACGTCGACGCCGAGCATCTCGATCATTTCAAGACCTTCGCCGCGGTGCAGGAAGCCTTCATCGATTTCGTCGCCAACGTGCCGTTCTACGGCTTTGCCGTGATGTGCACCGATCATCCGATCGTGCAGCGGCTGGTGGGACGCATCACTGACCGGCGCATCGTCACCTACGGCGAAAATCCGCAGGCCGACGTGCGGCTGACCGATCTCGACCACCACGACGGCAAATCCAAATTCACCGTGCAGTTTCGCGACCGCGAGGGCCGCACCATTCACGCGATCAAGGATCTGGTGCTGCCGATGCCGGGCCGCCACAACGCGCTCAACGCGACGTCCGCGGTAGCGGTCGCGCATGAACTGAAAATTCCCGACGACAAAATCCGCGCGGCGCTCGGCAAATTCGGCGGCGTCAAGCGCCGCTTCACCAAAGTCGGCGAGTGGAACGGCGCCACCATCATCGACGACTACGGCCATCATCCGGTGGAGATCGCGGCGGTGCTCAAAGCCGCGCGCGACGTCAGCAAGGGCCAGGTGATCGCCGTGGTGCAGCCGCACCGCTACACGCGGCTCAAGACTTTGTTCGAGCCGTTCTCGACCTGCTTCAACGACGCCGACGCCGTCATCGTCGCCGATGTCTATCCGGCGGGCGAAGCCCCGATCGAAGGCGCCGACCGCGATCATCTGGTGCAGGCGCTGCGCGCGCGCGGCCATCGGCAGGTGATCCCGCTCGACGGGCCGGACAAGCTCGCCGGCATCGTCAAGGAGCTGGCCAAGCCCGGCGACTACGTGGTCCTGCTCGGCGCCGGCTCGATCACGCAATGGGCCTATGCGTTGCCCGGTGAATTGAAGGCGCTATGAGCTTCCCCGACATCGTCCCCGATCTGAAGATCGCGCATGCCGGAATTGCGCGGCCGCCTGCTCGCCAACCAGCCGCTCGACACGCAGAGCTGGTTCCGCGTCGGCGGCCCGGCGCAAGTCTTGTTCATGCCGGCCGACGAGAACGACCTCTGCTATTTCCTGCGCAATTTGCCGGCCGAGATTCCGGTGATGGTGATCGGCGCCAGCTCCAACCTCATCATCCGCGACGGCGGCATCCCCGGCGTGGTGATCCGGCTCGGCAAGCCGTTCAGCGAGATCGCCGTCGAGGACGGCCACAAGGTGCGCGCCGGCACCGCCGCGCTCGATGCGCATGTCGCGCGTCACGCGCAGAAGGCCGCCATCGCGGGCCTCGCTTTCCTCTCCGGCATTCCCGGCTCGATCGGCGGCGCGCTGCGCATGAACGGCGGCGCCTTCGGCGGCGAGACCAAGGACGTGCTGATCGAGGCGCGCGGCGTCGACCGCGCCGGCAATGCCCGCACCTTCACGCAATGCCGAGATGGGATTTTCCTACCGCCACTGCGGCGTGCCCGACGACATCGTCTTCACCAGCGCGCGTGTTCCAGGGCCGCGCCGGCGATCCCGTCGAGATCGAAGCCGCGATGGCCGAGATCAAGCGCAAGCGCGAGGCGAGCCAGCCCAAGAACATGACTTGCGGCTCGACCTTCAAGAACCCGCCCGGCCAATCGGCCTGGCGCGTGATCGAGGCCGCCGGCTGCCGCGGCCTCACCGTCGGCGGCGCGCAGGTGTCCGACAAGCACTGCAACTTCCTGCTCAACCTCGGCGGCGCCAAGGCGGCCGACATCGAGGCGCTCGGCGAAATGGTGCGCGAGCGGGTGAAGGCGCATTCCGGCGTCGCGCTCGAATGGGAGATCAAGCGCGTCGGCGTCGCCCAACCTTTGCCGTGATCAAGGCCGCGGCTCCGGCGCCTTGCCGATCAGATTGCGCTCCTTCAGCCACGGATCGATCGCCAGCGCGCGCTTGAGCGGCGCCTGCGCCTCGGCGTCCTTGCCCTGCTGAATCAGGATGATGCCTTTGCCGGCGAGCGCGGCGTAATGCATCGGCTCGAGCGCGATCGCTTTGTCGAGCGCCTCGAGCGCGGCGTCGTAGCTGTTGGCGAGGAACAGCGCATAGGCCAGCCGGTTCCAGCCTTCGGCAAAATCCGGCTGGTGCTTGACCATCTCGTAGAGCGCTTCCAGCGCGTGCCCGTAGTCGAATTCGAGCTGCGCCGCTTCCGCCGTCTTGAGAAGCGCGAGCGAGGTCGCGTCGCCGCGGCCGCGCCAGAACGTCCACAGCCGCTCCTCGACCGCGCGCGCTTGCGCGTCGTCCTTGGTCGCCGCCAGCGCGGCAAACAGCGCGGCCCGCTCCTCGGCCGCGCTGTCGCTTAACCCCGCCATCGGCGGCAAGGATTGCGGTATGGGCTCGGCCGCGCGCAGCGGCGCGGCGAGCAGCAAAAGCGCCACCGTCCAGCCCAAGATCGCGCGCATGGCCATCCGCCAAACATGCCGCCGCAGGCGCGATTGCACAAGTTAACGCCTTTAACGCTCGACGGCGCAGCGATCCCTCATCTATGAGGGCGCACGAGAATCGACACACGCCGGGACAAGGATGAAACACGTCGCCGTACTGATGGGAGGCTGGTCGGCCGAGCGCGAGGTGTCCTTGCACTCCGGCCAGGCCTGCGCCGACGCGCTCGAAAAGCTCGGCAGCTACCGCGTCAGCCGCGTCGACGTCGACCGCGAGATCGCCGCCACCTTGCGCGCGCTCAAACCCGACGTCGCGCTCAACGTGCTGCACGGCCGCCCGGGCGAGGACGGCACGCTGCAAGGCATGCTCGAGATCCTCGGCGTGCCCTACAGCCATTCCGGCGTGCTCGCCTCCGCCGCCGCCATGCAGAAGGACATCGCCAAGACCGTGCTGAGAGCGGCGCAGGTGCCGGTGCCGGGCGGCCGCATGGTCACGCGCATGGAGGCCGCCAAGGAACACCTGCTGCCGCGGCCTTACGTCATCAAACCGGTGGCGGAGGGCTCGAGCTTCGGCGTCTTCATCGTGCGCGAGGATCACAAGCACCCGCCGCAGGAGCTCACGCGCGCCGGACTGGAAATACGGCGACATGATGCTGGTCGAGCCGTTCATCCCCGGCAAGGAGCTGACCTGCGCGGTGATGGGCGACAAGGCGCTCGGCGTCATCGAAATCGTGCCGGCCACCAAGTTCTACGACTACGAGGCCAAATACGCGCCGGGCGGCTCGCGCCATCTGCTGCCGGCGCCGGTCTCGCCCGAAGTCTACGAGGAGTGCCGCCGGCTCTCGCTCGTCGCCCACCATGCCCTTTCCTGCCGCGGCGTCACGCGCACCGACTTCCGCTACGACGACAGCAAGCCGGGCCTGGCCGGCCTGTTCTGCCTGGAAGTGAACACGCAGCCGGGCATGACATCGACCTCGCTGGTGCCCGAGATGGCGGCGCATGCCGGCATCTCGTTCGAGGAGCTGGTGCGCTGGATGGTCGAGGACGCCTCGCTCGACCGCTAGCTGGCGTGGCGTTTCATCAAGAGACCTCCCGATGGTGCGAGCCTACGAGCGCGCTCCCTCTCCCGGTGGGGCGAGCGTCGGGGTGAGGCGCCAAGTGGCGATGACTCTCGAGCTTCGTGACTCTAATACTGACCCTCGCCCGGCGCGCTTCGCGCTCGCACTCAGGATGACGGATCGACGAGCGTGCCGCCGCTCTTCATACCTCGCAGAAATGCCTCGGCAGGTTCTCCTCGCGCCAAAGCATCGGCTGCTTCCGCCAGCAAGTCTGCAGGCGTGAGGTCCGCGGTTTCGAAGAATGCTTCAATCCTTCGCGCAAGCTCGATGCGAAATGCGTCGATGTCTTCCGGCATGTCGTCGTAATCGTTGGCGGCCGATTGCGCACCGACGCCGCAGCGCAGCCGTTGCAGCGCATGAAGCGTCTGCGTCAGCGTGGCGAGCGTGCGCGCCACGCGTTCGGCGTCGGCCGGCGGCCGCGGCAGCCGCCCGAGTCGCGTCCGCACGGCCTCTTCGGCGTCCAGTTCTTGTTGCACGAGCCTCTCGATGCGTTCGATCGCGGCCGCGCTCCCGCCTCCTGGAAGGGGCTGGGTTGGCGAGGCGGCCTCCGGCGCCGTCGCCAGAAGCGTGGTCGCCTCGTCGAGCAGCCGTACCGCCGGAAGCTCGCGCGGCCGCTCGCTGCGCCTTTGCCAGCCGTCGCGGTCGAGCATGCGATGCAGGGTGCGCACGCTGATGCCGAAATCAAAGGCGATCGACGGCAGCGACTCATCGGTGTCTTCGTAACGCCGCTTGCTGGCGGCAAGAAATTCCGCGAGTATCGCGCCAAGTATCGCGCCATGGCGATGCTCCGATCTGATTTTTGGGAATTGCGCGCGGCCGCGTCAGGCGCAGAACCGCACGCTGGCTAAAATCTACCGGAGCAGCGTTGCGCTGTCAAGGAATTTATTCCACAAAATTTATTCCACAAAGCCAACGACGCTGACCCGCCCGCAACGTTCGCTCATGACCCAATAGCGACACGAATTTTTGCGGCGCGCCTTGATCCAAGGTGTTATTGGGGCGTTATTCGCGGCGTTTCTCAGAACTGGAAATTATCAGGGGGATGTGAAAATGCTTATCCGTTTATCAGCGGCGTTGCTGCTGTCGCTGCTTGTCTCGACACCGAGCCATGCACTTCTCGCTCGCCGCATTATAGAGCATCGCGTGATGTCCAATACCGCTAGCGTCGTTTCCTGCAAGGCCGACGCGGCACGCCTGTGTCCCGGCGTTCCTGCAGGCGGCGACGGGCAGCTGCAATGTCTCAAGCTGCACAAGAACGCGCTCAGCTTTGGCTGTGCGAAGGAGATAAACAAGCTCGAAAGAAAGGGCGAATGAATTCGCCTAGCTTGTAGCTCCGCATGGAGCGAAGCGACGCAGAAGCAGCGCTGATGTACTCGCACAAAGTAATTTAGCCTTTGGCGCGGTCAACAATTTGAAGCTTTTGTCCATCGGCGGTGACGATGAGATCTTTTGGTATCAGCGTGAGTATCGGTAGGATAAGGGCATAGACCGCCGTGATTGCGATAACGCAAACGGTGAATCCGCCATAGTTTTGGTAGAGCGCCGTGCCGAGCACGTCGCCAAATCGAGAAACAATCACGCTGAGTGCGGTGGATGTCATCAGTATTGTGCCTTGCAGGCCCGCGGGACAGGATCGAATGATGAGGTCGAGATAGGCGGCCGTTGCAACGCCGCCCATGAGACCCATCGCCACTGCAGCGATCAAGGCTGTTGTTGCCGAATGAACCAAGAGTATTGGGACCATCTGCGGAACCGCGATAATGGTTCCCCAAAACAACAGGTTCTTCAGCGGAAATCTTCGGCAGAGCAACCGGAAGACAATAAAAGTGGGAATGTACGAGGCCTCAACGATCGCGTTCCATTGCCCCCACGTGGCGTCGCTGCCGCGCAGTGTGTTTTGCAGATAGTATTGAAGCGGCGTCTCCGAGCCGGGCGCGAAGCTCCATAAAGTCCAAATCAGCAGCGCAGGGTAAATCGGCCAATGCCGAATGAGCCTCCGAATATCCTTTGCCGGCTCGACGGCGCCCGTTCGTTCACTGCGAAGATTAGCAAATACGCTTTTTGGTCTTAACGCGGCATAGGCGGCAACCAAGGCCATGATCGCGGCGCCACCAAGGAAAAGTATGCGGGCGGCTTGTTCGGAGTTTTCGCTTTCGAGCATGGCGCTGAGACTGCCGCCGAGAAGGAGTGCAGCAGTGTTCGGAATCGACGCAAAGACGTTCCACACCGCGCTGAGTTGGCCGGAAATCGCGTGCTGCTGGCCGATCGCCGAAGTCAGGCCGTTCTGGGCGCTTGCGACAAAAAGAAATGATGTTGTCAACAGCAGGTTCGCAATGAGGAGGGTGGCGAAGGAAATGGGCGTGAAGGCAAAGAAAACATAAAGGCCGGCTGTGCTTGCTCCGAACAACAGCATGAAGCCTCGATCTCTCATTCCAAAAGGATTCCAAATGTCGCGAATGAATCCGAAGACAAAGGACAGGTAGACAGGAATAGCGGCAACCAGGCGAAAGTCGGCAAGCTGCTGCGCCGTCAAATGCAATTTGTTTTTGAGAAAAAAGCCGATCGGAATATTGATCAGACCACCCGCCGGATCGCCGAAGGCGAGTAAAAAGATCAAGATACCGAGGTAAAGGGAAATCTCCTCTCGCGCCGACCTTGATAAGGTGGTGTGGGCGGCGATGACACGCGTTACGCCGGTCGGTGGATTGTGAGCTGTCATGGTGGCCGAATGTCCCCGACTGCAAAATGACAGGTTATGCGTGGCTTATAGCAAGACCCAGCCTCCTGAGAATCTTGCAGAGCGTGGCATGCCTTCCGCTGATCGTGACTCAATTGCCACGCCGGCCGCTTCTTCCGCCTAAACGGTCATAATCCCTCAACTTTTACTAATTGTTTACCAACTGGCCCGAAGACTAGGCAGTGCGGCGGTTTTGCGCGCAATGCGCTGCTGTTTGTCGTTGCGCGCGCTCGTGCCGGCGCTTGCGGATGCCCAAGGGACGCCCCCTGCGGGCAAACTTTTAGAACTGGTGCGATGGACGGTCGCCTCGCTCAATCGCTGATGCCGAAAGCCGGACGGCGCGCGTCCGCCGCAGGCTGGCTGCGCACGCCGGCCTGGACCGACTCCGGCTGGCGGCGCGCCATCGTGCGCTGGGGCGGCGCGCTCGTTGCCTATGAACCGCCGCGCGGGTTGGGCGCCAGCGCCGCCGCGCTGCTGCTGCTCGCCAGCACCTGCTACGGCGTCGTCAAAGGCGGCCACTACGAGCAGATCGTCGCGCAGGTGCAGGACATCTGCGACACCGCCGCCAATAGCGCGGGCTTCCAGATTTCAGAGGTCGCGCTCGCGGGCAATCGCGAGCTGAGCCGCGAGAACATTCTCACGCTCGCCGGCATCACCGGGCGCTCCTCGCTGCTGTTCCTCGACGCCGCCAAGACGCGCGCGCGGCTGCTGAGCAATCCGTGGATCGCCGACGCCACCGTGCTCAAGCTTTATCCCGGCCGCCTGCGCATCGGCATCACCGAGCGCCAGCCGTTTGCGCTCTGGCAAAGAGACGGCGCGGTTTCGCTGATCGCGGCCGACGGCACCGTGCTCGAGCATTACGTGCCGCCGCGCTTTGCCGCGCTGCCGCTGCTGGTCGGCAAAGGCGCCGAGCACGCCGGCGAGGATTTCCTCGCGCTGGTCAAGCGCTATCCCGACATCGCGCGCAACGTCGAAGCCTCGGTGCTGGTCGCCGACCGGCGCTGGAACCTGCATATGAAAGGCGGCGTCGAGGTGCTGCTGCCGGAAGACGCGCCCGAGCACGCCTTGCAGACCTTGGCCGAACTCGATCGCAGCAAACAAATCCTGGCGCGCGACATCGTCACCGTCGATCTGCGGATCGCCGACCGCGTCACCGTGCGCCTGTCGGACGCCGCCGCCGCCGCGCGCGACGAGGCGCTCAAAGCCGCCGCCGACAAGAACAAGAAAAAGGGCAAGGGAGGGGAGGCGTGACCGTGCTGCGTTTCGGCCTCACCCCGAAGATGAAGCCGGTCTCGCCGCGGCGCACGGCAATCGTCGCCGCGCTCGACGTCGGCACCAGCAAGATCGTCTGCCTGATCGCGCGGCTCGAGCCGGTCGCGCCCCAGGACGTGCTGCGCCGCCGCAGCCACGGCGTCAGCATTCTCGGCTTCGCCCATACCGCGGCGAGCGGCATGAAAGCCGGCTCGGTGGTCGATCTGGTCGAGGCCGAGGACATGATCCGCCAGGCCATCGACACCGCCGAAAGCATGGCCGGCGTGCAGCTTGAATCCGTGGTGGTGTCGCTGTCCGGCGGCCGCATCGGCAGCGAGCGCTTCGTCGCCAATATCGAGCTCACCAATGGCGTGGTGACCGACAACGAGATCGCCCGCGTCCTGGCGGCGGCCAGCCGCCATTCGGTGCGCGACGGCCGCGCCGTGCTCCATTCGCTGCCGATCGGCTACGCGCTCGATGCCGCCACCGGCATCCGCGAGCCGCGCGGCATGCTCGGCCACCGCTTCGGCGTCGACATGCACATGGTCACCGCCGAGGTGGCGACCGTGCGCAATCTGATGCTGTCGGTCGAGCGCAGCCATCTCTCGGTCGAAGCCATGGTGACCTCGCCCTATGTGGCCGCTTTGGCCGCGCTCGCCGATGACGAGTCCGATTTGGGCGCCGCAACCATCGATATGGGGGCCGGGACCACCACTTTGGCGGTATTTTCGGGCGGACGATTCGTCCATGCCGACGGTTTTGCCCTCGGCGGGGCGCACGTGACCCTGGACGTCGCCCGCGGCCTCAACACCCGCATTGCGGATGCTGAGCGAATCAAAGCGATTTATGGCAGTGTTTTGACCGGCGGGTCCGACGAGCGCGACATGATCACGGTACCCCCGGTCGGCGATGACGAACGTGAGCCACCGCAATTCGTCTCGCGCGCGGCGCTGGTGCGCATCATCCGGCCGCGCGTCGAGGAGATTTTGGAAATGGTGCGCGACCGATTGAAAGCGTCGCCCTTCGCGGCCGAGCCGCGCGGGCGCGTGGTGCTGACCGGCGGCGCAAGCCAGCTCGTCGGCATGACCGATCTTGCGTCGCGTATCCTGAAACGGCCGGTGCGTATCGGCCGGCCGCTCGGCATCGCCGGGCTGCCGGATGCGGCCAAGGGGCCGGCCTTCGCGGTAGCGGCAGGACTGCTGGTCTACCCGCAGGCGGCACATCTTGAACACTTCGAACCGCGGCGAACGCGGCAATTGATGACAGGAACGGGCGGTTACATGGCACGGGTCGGACAATGGCTGCGCGAAAGCTTCTAACCCGGATCACCAGTTTAACGCACCGGCCGGTGGCGGACCGGCCGTGTGGGCGGCGTTGGTGCTGCCCGTGCAATACAGAGGCAACCTCATGACCATCAACCTGAAGATTCCAGATATTCGCGAGATGAAGCCGCGCATTACCGTATTCGGCGTCGGCGGCGCCGGCGGCAACGCGGTCAACAACATGATCACGGCCGGCCTGCAAGGCGTCGACTTCGTCGTCGCCAATACCGACGCGCAGGCGCTGACCATGTCCAAGGCCGAGCGCATCGTCCAGATGGGCGCGCAGGTGACCGAAGGCCTCGGCGCCGGATCGCAGCCCGAAGTCGGACGCGCGGCCGCCGAAGAGGTGATCGACGAGATCCGCGACCACCTGACCGGCGCGCACATGGTGTTCGTCACCGCCGGCATGGGTGGCGGCACCGGCACCGGCGCCGCCCCGATCATCGCCAAGGTCGCGCGCGACCTCGGCATTCTCACGGTCGGCGTGGTCACCAAGCCGTTCCACTTCGAGGGCGCGCGCCGCATGCGCTATGCGGAAGCCGGCATCGTGGAATTGCAGAAGGTGGTCGACACGCTGCTGATCATTCCGAACCAGAACCTGTTCCGGGTGGCCAACGAAAAGACCACCTTTGCCGACGCCTTCGCCATGGCCGACCAGGTGCTCTATTCGGGCGTCGCCTGCATCACCGACCTGATGGTCAAGGAAGGCCTGATCAATCTCGACTTCGCCGACGTGCGCGCCGTCATGCGCGAAATGGGCAAGGCGATGATGGGCACCGGCGAAGCCTCCGGCGAGAAACGCGCGCTGACGGCGGCCGAAGCCGCGATCGCCAATCCGCTGATCGACGACGCCTCGATGAAGGGCGCCCGCGGCCTGTTGATCTCGATCACCGGCGGCAAGGATCTGACGCTTTACGAGGTCGACGAAGCGGCAACCCGCATTCGCGACGAAGTCGATCCCGAGGCCAATATCATCGTCGGCGCGACGTTCGACGAAGGCCTGGAAGGCATCATCCGCGTCTCGGTGGTGGCGACCGGCATCGACCATGCCGCCATCAAGCAGAACCAGCCGGCGCAGGCGGAAAACGCGCTCAAGGAGCTCGCCGGCAAACTGCGCAATGACAGCCGTCGGATTGCCGACCGTATCGAGCGGACGCCGCGCCGCCGGCGCCGCAGCCGGTCCCCGCGGTGGCAACAGCGAGCACTGCAGCGGTCGAATCCGCCGCGCATGCGGCGGTCGCCGCCGCCCTGATGGAGGACGTCTTGATCCGGCCGATGCCGATGAAGCCGTCATTGTTCGACGCGCCGGCCGAAATCGGGCCGCCGGAGCTGGCGACGCCGAAGACGTTCATCCCGCCGCCGCCGGAGCGCGTGGCGCCGCGCACGCCGCGCATGCCGCGCATCGACGAACTGCCGCTGCCGGCGCAGAACGAGATCAAGGCGCAACGCGGCGAACTTGCCGACGACCACCCCGAGAAGCGCCGCATGTCGCTGATGCAGCGGCTGGCCTCGGTCGGTCTCGGCCGCCGCGAGGAGCCTGAGGCGCCGCAGGCGCCGCGCACGGCGCAGCCGGTGCCGCAATTCGAGCGGCCGGTTCGGCCAAGCGCGCGCCAGCCGGAGGGCCGGCCGACGCCGCCGGTTTCGGAATATGCCCGCCGTTCCGCCCCCCAGGGTCTCGATCCCCACGGGCGGCCGGCACCTGTGCATAACTCGGCGGAGGACGACCAGCTCGATATTCCGGCCTTCCTGCGCCGCCAGGCCAACTAGCGCCCGTTAAAGATCGGCACGGCCCCGTTCCAAACTTTTGGAGCGGGGCCGTTCATTTTGTGAACACTGCTAAGCCATTGAACGTGGGCGCCGTTTCTAGGCGCTTCGCGGCCCGCCAAATATTTTAAGCCTCGAGCGGTAAGGTAAATCCGATGATCGGCTGGGCCTTGGCTCGGCAATTGCGGCAAAAAAGAGTAACAGTCGGTAAGAAATGGTGAGTTGGAGATGACCGGGGGCGTGGCCTAAGTTGCAGCCGTGAAAGGGACTTTCTGTCCCTGGGGGCTGCCTTCCTAAGCTTCGGGTAGTCGCTGAGTTGAAGGCCGAAATGTGGCCCGGCTGGGGCCTGTGTAGGGGGACGCGCAGCTTGAGTGCAGGCTCGCGGAAATGGGTTGATGAAGGGCGCTAAGCAGACAACGCTCCGCGACCAGACGGCCCTCGCCGGCATTGGCGTCCATTCCGGGCGCCCTGTCACGCTGACTTTGCATCCTGCCGACGACGATGCCGGTATCGTATTCCAGCGCGTCGCCGCCGACGGCTCGATCGAGCGCGAGATTCGCGCCGACGTGCGCGCCGTCACTGCCACCGAATTCGCGACCGTCCTGGGCGACGCCAAAGGCCCGCTGTGCTCGACCGCCGAGCATCTGCTGGCGGCGCTGCGCGGGCTCAACGTCGACAATGTTGTTGTCGAGATTGATGGCCCCGAAGTACCGATCATGGACGGCAGTGCCGCGCCCTTCGTCGACGCGATCGACCAGGCGGGCCTGACCACGCGCGCGTTGCCGCGCCGCTACATCGAAGTCATCAAGCCGGTGCGCGTGTCGAAGGGCGAAGCCTTCGGCGAATTGCGCCCCTACGAGCACGGCTTCCGGGTCGAGGCCGAGATCGAATTCGATCACCCGCTGATCGGCCGCCAGGAACTGGCGCTCGACATCGGACCCGAGACCTTCCGCAACGAGATCGCGCGTGCGCGCACCTTCGGCTTCATGAAGGACGTCGCGCAATTGTGGACCGCCGGTTACGCGCTCGGCGCTTCGTTCGAGAACACGCTGGTCATCACCGACGACCGCGTGCTCAACCCGGAAGGCCTGCGCTTTGCCGACGAATTCGTGCGCCACAAGGTGCTCGATGCCATCGGCGATCTGGCGCTGGCCGGTCTGCCGCTGATCGGCGCCTACCGCACCGTCCGCGGCGGCCACAAGCTCAACCACGCAGTGCTGTCCGCCTTGATGGCTGACACCAGCGCCTGGCGCGTCGTCGAGTTCGCCGAGCCCGCCCGCCGCCTGCGCGGCCATGGCGATGTGGTTGCGGGCCTGGCGCCGGCCTATGGGCCGGAAGTGGCCTAAAAATCTCAGCTTTTCAGGCTTAACCGTCGCCTTAATCCGGGCCGAATGTCTGCGTAATTGCTTGGCGGACCCGCGTTATTTCGTTTACACCGACGCGGTTTGGAGGCGCTTGCCCGCAGGGCCGCCTCGGGGGAATACCAAACCGAGCATGACTTCGCGGCCTGACGATCTCGTTCAGAAGCACCGGCGGCGCTTTGCGCGCGCCCTGGGCATGATATTGCTGCCGCAACTGGCGCCAGCCTTGGCGCCTGCAGCAGCTTCGATTTTTTCGACAAGGATAAAGCGGCGCCCGACGAGCCTGCCGACCGGCTCTACAACGAGGGCCTCTTCCTGCTCAATCAGAAGAAAAACCCTAAAGAGGCCGCCAAGAAATTCGAGGAAGTCGACCGCCAGCATCCCTATTCGGAATGGGCGCGCAAGTCGCTGATCATGGCCTCCTACGCCTATTACACGGCCGGCGACTATGACGAATGCGTCGCCGGCGCTCAGCGCTACATCACGCTGCATCCCGGCAGCGCGGACGCCGCTTACGCGCAATATCTGATTGGCGCGTCGTATTACGACGAGATCCCGGACATCACCCGCGATCAGGCGCGCACCGAAAAGGCGCTTGCGGCGCTCGAAGAAGTGATCCGCAAATTCCCGACCAGCGAATACGCCAACACCGCCAAGCAGAAGCTCGAAGTCGCGCGCGACCAGCTGGCCGGCAAGGAAATGCAGATCGGCCGCTACTATCTGGAGCGCAAAGACTACACCGGCGCCATCAACCGCTTCAAAGTGGTGATCACCAGGTACCAGACCACGCGCGAAGTCGAGGAAGCGCTGGAGCGCCTGACGGAAGCCTATATGGCGCTCGGCATTACCAGCGAGGCGCAGACCGCGGCGGCCGTGCTCGGCCACAATTTCCCCGACAGCGTCTGGTACAAGCACGCCTACACGCTGGTGAAGACCGGCGGCACCGAGCCGTCCGAGAACAAAGGCTCTTGGATCAGCAAGGCCTTCGCCAACTTCAAAAAGACGATTACGGGCTGACGGCGGACCGAATCCGCCGTTCACAGGATATTGGCCGGCCCGAGGACAAGCCTTGTGCCGGCCTTCCGTGTCTTTAATGATGGCGAATTTGCAAGACGTGGCCTGACCGGGTTAGCCTGCCTCATGCTTTCCAGACTTTCGATCCGCGATATCGTCCTGATCGACCGGCTCGACATCGATTTCGCCGAGGGCCTTGCCGTGCTCACCGGCGAGACCGGCGCCGGCAAGTCGATCCTGCTCGATGCCTTCGCGCTCGCTTTGGGCGCGCGCGGCGACCAGACCCTGGTGCGCCAGGGCGTCGAACAGGGCCAGGTCAGCGCGGTGTTCGAGGTGGCCCGCAATCATCCGGCGCGCGCCATCCTCAAGACGCCAACGACATCGCGTCCGAGGACGACCTGATCCTGCGCCGCGTGCAGTTCGCCGACGGGCGCACCCGCGCTTTCGTCAACGATCAGCCGGTGAGCGTGCAGGTGATGAAGCAACTGGGCGAGGCGCTGGTCGAGATCCACGGCCAGCACGACGAGCGCGCGCTGGTCGACGCCGGCACCCACCGCCGCCTGCTCGACGCCTTCGGCGGCCTGGAGGCCTATGCCGCCCGGGTCGCCGCGCTGTGGGAGGCGCGCCGCGCCGCGGAAGAAGCAGCCGCCGCCCATCGCGAACAGGTCGCGCGCGCCCAGCGCGAAAGCGACTGGCTGCGCCACGCCGTCGAGGAACTCGACAGCTCGAGCCCGCAGGCCGGCGAGGAGACGACGCTCGCCGAGCGGCGCACCGTCATGATGCAGGCCGAAAAGGTGGCCGAGGATCTGCGCGACGCGCATGAGGTGATCGCCGGCGCCAATTCCTCCGTGCCGGCGCTGTCCGGCGTCATCCGCCGCCTGGAGCGGCGCCAGACGCAGGCGCCGCAACTGATCGAGCCGACGGTGAAGGCGCTCGACGCCGCGCTGAGCGCGCTCGACGACACCCGTGGCCATCTCGAAGCCGCGCTGCGCGCCGCCGACTTCGATCCGGCCGAGCTCGAGCGCATCGAGGAGCGGCTGTTCGCGCTGCGCGCCGCCGGCCGCAAATACAATGCGCCGGTGGACGAGCTGGCGGCGCTCGCCGCCCGCTACCGGTCCGATATCGCGCTGATCGACGCCGGCGAGGAGAAGCTCAAGGCGCTGGAGCGGCGGCCCGCGCCGCCGAGGCCGATTACCGCGAAGCCGCCGGCGCGCTGTCGAAATCGCGCGCCAAGGCCGCGGCCGGCGCTCGACAAGGCGGTCAATGGCGAGCTCAAGCCGCTCAAGCTCGAGCGCGCGCAATTCTCGACCCAGATCGAGAGCGACGCGGCCGCCGCCGGGCCGAACGGCATCGACCGCGTCGAATTCTGGGTGCAGACCAATCCCGGCACGCGGCCGGGGCCGCTGATGAAGGTGGCCTCCGGCGGCGAACTGGCGCGCTTCCTGCTGGCGCTCAAGGTGGTGCTGGCCGACCGCGGCTCGGCGCCGACGCTGGTGTTCGACGAGATCGACACCGGCGTGGGCGGCGCGGTGGCCGATGCCATCGGGGTGCGGCTCGCCAAGCTCGCCTCCGGCGTGCAGGTGCTGGCGGTGACGCACGCGCCGCAGGTGGCGGCGCGCGCCGACCGGCACTACCTCATCAGCAAGGACGCGCTGGAGAAGGGCAAGCGGGTCGCCACCCGCGTCGCCGAACTGCCGGCCGAGCCGGCGGGAAGAGATCGCCCGCATGCTGGCCGGCGCCGAGATCACCAACGAGGCCCGCGCCGCCGCCGAAAAGCTGATCAAGCAGGCGAGTTAAGCGTCGCCAGTGCTCGGAGCTTGCGCCGAGCCTCGACGACGTCTGTTCACCGAGGCTGCCGCGTCGCATGGCGCGAGGTAGCCAGAAACCGATAAAACGCCGGTCGAATTGCTGACCGCCAAGCAGGCCAAGGCCGAGCACGCGCGGCTGACGGTCGAAATCTCCGAGCACGACAAGCGCTACTACCAGCAGGACCGGCCGACCATCTCCGACGCCGAATACGACGCGTTGCGCGCGCGCTACAACGCGATCGAGGCGCGCTTTCCCGACCTGCGCACGCTCGAAATCGCTGTCGCTGAAAGTCGGCGTCGCGCCCACCGGCCGCTTCAAGAAGGTCCGCCACGCGGTGCCGATGCTGTCGCTCGACAACGCGATGGCCGAGCAGGACGTCATCGATTTCGTCGCCCGCATCCGCCGCTTCCTCAAGCTCGGCGACGACGAGACGATCGCCTTCACCGCCGAGCCGAAGATCGACGGCCTGTCGATGTCGCTGCGCTACGAGGACGGCGAGCTCGTCACCGCCGCCACCCGCGGCGACGGCACCGAAGGCGAGGACGTCACCGCCAATATCCGCACGCTCAAGGACGTGCCGCAGAAGCTCAAGGGCCGCAACGTGCCGGCGGTCTGCGAGGTGCGCGGCGAGGTCTACATGACCAAGCACGCCTTCCTCGAACTCAACGAGCGGCAGAAGGCGGCCGGCGACACGATTTTCGCCAATCCGCGCAACTCCGCCGCCGGCTCGCTGCGCCAGAAGGATCCGGCCATCACCGCCTCGCGCCCGCTCGGCTTCTTCGCCTATGCCTGGGGCGAGATGAGCGAGATGCCGGCCGACACGCAGTCCGGCATGATCAAGTGGTTCGAGGCGTTGCGGCTTCAAGACCAACCCGCTGACCAAGCTCTGCCGCTCGACCGAGGACTTGCTCGCCTTCCACCGCGAGATCGAGGAAGGCCGCGCCGAGCTCGACTACGACATCGACGGCGTCGTCTACAAGGTCGACCGCCTCGACTGGCAGGAGCGGCTCGGCTTCGTCTCGCGCTGCGCCGCGCTGGGCGATGGCGCACAAATTCCCGGCCGAGCGCGCCATCACCGTCGTGCGCGGCATCCTGATCACGGTCGGCCGCACCGGCGTGCTGACGCCGACGGCGCAGCTCGAGCCGGTCGGCGTCGGCGGCGTCATCGTGCAGAACGCCACGCTGCACAACGAGGACTACATCAAGGGCGTCGGCAACAAAGGCGAAGTGCTGCGCGAGGGCCGCGACATCCGCATCGGCGACACCGTCATCATCCAGCGCGCCGGCGACGTCATCCCGCAGGTCGTCGACGTGGTGATCGACAAGCGGCCGAAGAACGCCAAGCCCTATCATTTCCCGAAAAAATGCCCGTGCTATCTGCACACCGACATCGTGCGCGAGGCGACGGCGACCGGCGAGGAGGGCGCCCGCCTGCGCTGCACCGGCGAGTTCGCCTGCCCGTACCAGAAGATCGAGCATTTGAAGCTGTTCTCGTCGCGCGGCGCCTTCGACATCGAAGGCCTCGGCGAGAAGCAGATCGAGCTGTTCTTCGAGAAGGAATGGGTGCGCGAGCCGGCCGACATCTTCACGCTGCGAGAAGCGCACAAGAAGATCAACTGCTCGAGGACGGAAGGCTACGGCGAGACCTCGGTGCGCAATCTGTTCGCGGCCATCGACCAGCGCCGCGAGATCGCGCTCGACCGCTTCATCTACGCGCTCGGCATGCGCCATGTCGGCGAGACCACGGCGCGCGCGCTGGCGCGCGGCTACGGCTCCTGGCGAGGCGTTCCACGACGCCTGCCTGAAGGTCGCCAAAGGCGACGAAGAAGCCGCCGCCGAGATGGATGCGCTCGACCAGATCGGCGACACCGTGATCGAGAGCATCAAGGCCTATTTCGGCGAAAAGCATAATCGCGAGCATCGTCGAGCGGCTGGTCAAGCAAGTGGACAAGATCCTCGACGTCGAAAGGCCGAAGACCGACAGCAAGATCGCCGGCAAGACCGTGGTGTTCACCGGCGCGCTGGAAAAGATGACGCGCGAGGAGGCCAAGGCCACGGCCGAGCGGCTCGGCGCCAAGGCGGCGGGCTCGGTGTCGAAGAAGACCGATTACGTGGTCGCAGGCCCCGGCGCCGGCTCCAAGCTCGCCGAGGCCAAGAAGCACGGCGTGGCGGTGCTGACCGAAGACGAGTGGTTGAAGCTGGTCGCCGGCTAAACGGCCTCGCTTCGCCGCAGCACCAGCAGCCAGAATGCCGCGCCCGTCGCCAGCACCTCAAGCACCAGCATCACCGCCATCGGCATCGCCGTGCCAGCGCCGGCAAGCGCCAGCGTGACCGCCTGCGTGGCAGCGGCCCCGATCGCCATCTGGCTGAATCCGGCAACGCCCGACGCCGTCCCGGCCGCCTGCGGGCGGACGCTGACCGCGCCGGCGATGGCATTGGGCAGCAGCAGGCCGTTGCCGAATGAAATGACCAGCTGCGGCAGGAAGATGATGGCGGGGCCCCGGTGCCGGCGAAAAATCGCGATCAGCAACGCGGTGCAGGCTGGCGCCGGCGAGCTCGAAGCCGATGCCGGCGGCGATCATCCTATCGACGCCGAAGCGCTGCGACAGCCGCGAGGCGGTGAAGTTGCCGCTCATGTAGCCGATCGAGGAGATCGGCGAACCAGACGCCGTATTCCGCCGAGGTGCGGCCCATCAACGTGATGACGACGTGCGGCCCGCCGCCGAGAAAGGCAAAGAACGTGCGCCGAGCCGAACGCGCCGGCCAGCACATAGCCGTAGGAATTTCGCGTTGCCGAGCAGGAGGCGCCATTGCTGCCAGAGGATCGAAGCCTCCGCGCGCGGCGTCCGCCGGCCGCGTCTCCTGCAGCACCAGCAAGGCCCAGGCCCACACGATGGCGGCGAACGCCGCGGTGAACAGGAAGATCGATTCCCAGCCGAAGCCGGTGTCGAGCAGGCCACCGATCAGCGGCGCGATCATCGGCACCATCACCATCGCCGTGGTGACGAGCCCGATCATGCCGGCGGCGCGGTCGCGCTCGTACAGGTCGCGGATGATGGCACGTCCCATCACCACGCCGGTCGCCGCGCCGATGGCCTGGATGACGCGCGCCACGATCAGCGTGCCGATCGAGGTGGCGGCGATGGCGGCAAGCTCGGCGCTGACTGCCAGCGCGAGGCCGCCGAGCACCACCGGCCGCCGGCCGAAGCGGTCCGACAGCGGTCCGATCAGGAGCTGGGCCGCTGCGAGGCTCAGCAGGTAGAGCGACGCGTGAGCTGAACGGTGGCGGTTCGGTGTTCCAGTTCGCCACGAGGCCAGGCAACGCCGGCACCAGGATGTTGAGCGTTGTCGGCCCGATCGCCGTCATGGCCATCAGCAGCGCCAGCAGCCGCCAAGGCGTGGCGCCGCGCGTGGTCATGTCGTTTCGTGTTTGAGCGTCCATCGCAGCGATCCGGATTTCGCCAGCGGCCGTGTCGCCGCCTCCAGCCACTTGCGCGTCGGTGCATCGAGCAGCGGCGACAGCACCTCGGCGACCCGCGCGTGATAGCTGTCGAGCCAGGCGCGTTCCTTGTCGGTGAGCATGCGCGTGTCGATTAACGCGCGATCGATCGGCGCCAGCGTCAGCGTCTCGAAGGCGTTGAGCGGCTTCTCGGCGCCCGGCGGCTCCGGCGCGGCGATCACCAGCACCAGGTTCTCGGTGCGGATGCCGTAGGCGGCGGTTTTGTAGAAGCCCGGCTCGTTCGACAGGATCATGCCGCGCCGCAGCGCCACGGCGCCGAGCTTGGAGATGCTGGCCGGGCCTTCGTGCACCGACAGATAGCTGCCGACGCCATGGCCGGTGCCGTGGTCGTAATCGAGCCCGGCCTGCCACAACGCCGTGCGCGCCAGCGGGTCGAGCTGCGCGCCGCTGGTGTTTTCCGGGAACACCGCGGTGGCGATGGCGATATGGCCCTTGAGCACGCGCGTGAAGCGGTCGCGCATTTCGTCCGTGGGCGTGCCGATGGCGACCGTGCGGGTGACGTCGGTGGTGCCGTCCTCGTATTGCGCGCCGGAATTGATCAGAAACAGCTCGTTCATGCCGATGCGCCGGTTGGAGCTTTGCGTGACGCGGTAATGAACGATTGCCGCGTTCGGGCCGGAGCCGGCGATGGTCGGGAACGACACGTCCTTGAGCGCGCCGGTGTCGCGGCGGAAGCTCTCCAGCGCCTTGACTGCGTCGATCTCCGTCACCACGCCGGTCGGCGCTTCGCGCTCCAGCCAGGCGAGAAAGCGCGTGAGCGCCGCGCCATCGCGCTTGTGGGCGGCGCGCGCGCCGGCGATTTCGGCGTGGTTTTTCACCGCCTTCATCAGAGCGATCGGATCGGGCCCGCGCGCCGGCTTGCCGCCATGCTCGCTCAGCAGGCGGGTGAGGGCGTCTGCCGCGGTTGCCTGATCGAGCCGCACGGTTTTGCCCTTGAGGGCGGCGAGATCGCGCCCCAGCGCGTCCGGCGGCCGCACATCGGTGAACGCCTCCAGCGCGTGCCGCACGTTGTTGTCGAGCTTGCCGCCGTCGACATAGAGCGAAGGCCTGCCTTCACGCGGAACGAACGCAAAGGCGAGTACCAGCGGCGTATGAGCGACGTCGGCGCCGCGAATGTTGAAGGCCCAGGCGACGTGTTGCGGGTTCGACACCACTAGCGCATCGGCGCGCAGCTTTAAAAGCTCCGCCTGGATGCGCTTGAGCTTGTCGGCCGCGCTTTCGCCGGCGAGCTTGAGGTCGCGCAGGGTCACCGCGCCTTTGGGCGGCGCCGGGCGCTCGCGCCAGAGGCCGTCGATCGGGTTGTCGTCGACGGCGGCAAGCTCGGCGCCGGCCGCCGCGCAGGCCTTTTTGAGTTTGTCGGCGCCCTCGGTCGTGTGCAGCCAAGGATCGTAGCCGAGCTTGGCGCCGCTTTTTGCGTTTTGCTCGAGCCACTGATCGGGCGGGTTGTCGACCAGATGTTCGATTGCAAAGACCGCCTTGTCGGTCTGCGCGTCCGCCTGCACGGTGTAGCGCCCGTCCACGAACAGCACCGCGCGTTCCGCCAGCACGATCGCGAAACCGGCCGAGCCGGTGAAGCCGGTCAGCCAGGCGAGCCGCGCCTCGTTCGCCGGCAGATATTCATTCTGGTGGCGGTCGGCTCGCGAAATAAGGAAACCGTCGAGCCCGCGCCGCTTCAACTCGGCCCGCAACGCGGCGACGCGGCCCGCGCTGTGCGCGCGCTCGCTCGAATCATCAAACGACTGGAAGCGGGCTTCGAACATGCGGCGGCACTCTAACGCGCTCGCGCGGCGTAGCAATGCAGGCATGCGCTCAGCGCTGGCCGATGCATTGCTGTCATCGCCCACGCGGCACCGTCGTGCGCCGCAGGCAGAAGCGTGGAAGATTCGCACCGCATTGGCGCATCCTGCAGCAATAAACCTGCTGTCTGACTCAAATTTGTGCATCGCACATATTCGCTGCATTGATGCATGACTGGTTACTCGTTGATTAATCACTTCATGCCGATGCCGCAGGGCGTTCATGCACTCCCATGAGTGGACGCGACGCGGGAATAAATTATGTTGCGGTGCATTAATAACGGGAAGGCCAGGACATTTCTGACCTGCACGGTTTCAAGAAGGAGACAGATCATGGTTGCCGTCACTTATGGAGTTTCCCGCGTTGGCACCGGCAAGACGATCGCCAAGATGCCGCGAAGGCTGCCGCGAAAGCCGCAGCGAAGCCGGCGTCGCGCCGCAGCGCGATCGCGCGCTTCTTCGATGCACTGGCCGAAAGCCGCCTGCAGCAGGCGCACCGCGAGATCGTGCGGCACGCGCATCTTTTGCCGTACACATTGGATGAACGCGGCAACCGCCTGATCAAGGCCGGCGGAAAGGACATGCCGTTCGGCGGCTGGTGAATTGTTGCCTTTGTAGCATTTGTAGCCGGCGATGCCGCCCCGGTCGTCCCCGCCCGCCCCGGTTTGCTTTTCGCAAGACAAGTGTCGCCCAGCCGTCGAGCAGAATGCGGCGTTCGAGCACGACGCTTTGCGCACGATAGATCGCAAGCGCGGCGTTGGCGTGCCCGGGCAACAGGCCTGACAGCACGATCGTTGCGTTCGGGCGGGCGAGGCGGGCGAGCAGCACTGCCAGTCGTGCCAGCGGTGCCAGCAGGATATTGGCGAAGATCAGATCGTACGGCGCATGCCGCGCGATGGCGGGATGCCGTGTGCCGGCCGCACGCCGCAGCGTTATGAAATTCGCCGCGCGGTTGAGCCGCGCATTCGCTTGCGCCGCCTGCACCGCAATTCGGTCAATGTCGCTGGCGACGACCGGCGTTCGGAAAACCTTCGCCGCCGCGATCGCCAGCACGCCCGAGCCGGTGCCGATGTCGAGCGCGCGCCGTGCGCGCCGCCGCTTGGCCAGCGCGTCGAGCGCCTTGAGGCAGCCGCGCGTGGTGCCGTGGTGGCCGGTGCCGAAGGCGAGCGCCGCCTCGATCTCGATGCCGATGGCGTTGACCGGAACATGCGCGCGGTCATGCGCGCCGTGCACGATGAAGCGGCCGGCGCGCACCGGCTTCAATCCCGCCAGGCTGTGCGCGACCCAATCAGCCTCTGCGACCTGCTCGAAGGTGAGGGCCTGGGCCGCAGCGAAGCCCGCAATCGATGCAATCGATGCGCGCAAAGCGTCCTGATCGACACTCCCATTGCGCTGAAATGGATGGCCACTTGCCATTGCCCGCCGTCGCCCTCGAAAGCCGCGCAGACGGCGTCATCGAATGTCTCGCCGATCAGGCTGGCGACCGTCTTGGCGGTCGCCTCGTCGATGGCAAGGCGGGCTACGGTGGTCGGAGAATCGGCCATGCGGCGCGCAGGTTTGCCCTTCGCATTTGCGCGCGCAATGGCTATGTAGCCGCCATGAGCATCCAAAACGCCGAGCGCCGCCGATAACGATATTCTTGCGCTCGCCAGCCGCAGCGGCTGGCCCGACGACCTGCGCGTGCTGCTGGCCAAATACCCGCGCGAGCAGTGGCAAGGCCACGCCAATCTCGGCGACATGGCGCGGTTCTGGCTGTCGCGCCACGACATGTTTCGCGAGCTGGCCGGCATGATCCGCGCGATCGAGACTGAGTTTCGCGAGGGCCGGCTGCCGCCGGCGGAATTTCCGGGCCAGTTCGTGCCGCGGCTGCAGTTCCTGCTGTCGCAGCTAGAGGCCCATCACCAGATCGAGGACTTCCACTTTTTCCCCGATCTTCCGCGCCGCCGACGAGCGGCTGGCGCGCGGCTTCGACGTGCTGGAAGGCGACCACCACGCCATCCATGCCGACATGGCGCGGGTGGCGGAGACGGCGAACGCGCTGTTGCGCGTGCTGCACGGGCGACGCCGATACGCTGCGTTCGCGCGGCGACGCCTACGCGGCGGCGAGCGGCGCGCTGCTCAAGGGCCTGATCCGCCATCTCGACGACGAGGAGGATCTGATCGTGCCGCTGATCCTCGAGCGCGGCGAGGACGCGCTCGGCGTCGGGCACTAAGGCCTAGTGCCGCTTGAAATACTGGATCTCGCGCTCGTGCTGTTGGGCGGCCTTCTTGCTGCCGAAGGTGCCGAGATTGCGCCGCTTGCCGGTCTTCCGATTTTTCTTGCGCGAATAAGCCGCCACTTGCCGCCGCTGAGCTTGCGGATCATGGCACGCCGGCCTCACCAGTACGGGAAGCCGCGGTCGTAGCGGTAATAGCGGCGCACCGGGCGGCGCGGCGGCGGCGGCTCGCGGCGGATCTCTTCCGGCCCGTCGCGGTAATAATAGACCCGGCCGTTCTCGACATAGGTATGCCAGCTGCCGTCGCGCGACAGCGCCACGTCGCCGGTGACGCCCGCATCGTCGTCCGGGTCGCGGGCGATATCGCGGCCCCGGCCGGTATCGGGGATGCTGGGCTGGCTGCTGCGGTCGTCGCGGTCGGCGATGCCGCTGCCGGGCTCGCGCCGCGCCATCAATTCGTCGCGGCTGGGGATGCGGCCGTCGAGCTCGACCCGCACATTGGCCATGCCCTGCGATTTCACCAGCGCCCACAGCTGGCCGGCGTGCGCCACCGACAGCCGCACGCAGCCGTGCGACTCCGGCGCGCCGCTGATCTTGTGGTTGGTGCCGTGGATGGCGTGGCCCTGCTTGGTGAAGAAGATCGAATAGGGCATCGGCGCGTCGTCCCATTCGCGGCTGAAGTGGTCCTTCTCCATGCGGAACGGCGTGAACTGCCCGGCCGGCGTGTCGTAGCCGTCGCGCCCGGTCGACACCGGCCAGATGTAGCGCGGGTCGCCGTCGACAGTGACGGTCATCTGCTGGGCCGATTTGTCGACGCTGATGAGGATCGACGCGCGCGCCGGCGCGGCTAAGGCGACAAGCGCCGCCAGCGCAGCGAACACGGCAAACCAGCGGCAGACGACGCATCACGGACACTCTCCAGCCCCGTACCCGGGGGAGCATAGCACCTTGGCGGGCGGGGGAAATGGCCCTGGCGCCGCGAGCCAAAAGAGTCTCAGCGGGAGGTAGTCCTGGCCGCCCCTGGCGCCTCTGCCATCCTTCGAGACGGGCGCTGCGCGCCCTCCTCAGGATGAGGGTGGATGAACCCTCAGTGCTTGCGCGCGTCGACGCGGAAGCCGACGATGGTCTGCTCGCCCAGCGCCCGCGCGGCCTCCAGCCGGTGCAGGCCCTCGATCAGCACGAAGCGCGCGCCGTCCGGCCGCACCAAAATCGGCGTCTGCTGGCCGTGCTCGAGCATGCTGGCGGCGAGCGCGTCGACGCGCGTCTGGTCGAGCGTTTTGCGCCGCTCCAGCGGCACGTAGATGGTGGCGACGGCGAAGGTCTCGCGCTTCATCATGATGCGGCGAGCCTAGCATACGCCTCAGCCCATGGTGAGGAGCGTCGCGCAGCGACGCGTCTCGAACCATCGCACCTTAATTTCCGATCTCGGGTAAACCCGAGATCGGTGGGCCGCCCGCATCCTTCGAGACGGCTGCTTCGCAGCCTCCTCAGGATGAGGCGGATCGCCTCACATGATCTGCTTGCCGCGGGCGTCGAGCGCCTTCTCGATCCGAACCAGCGCGCCGATGCCGGTGTCGGCGCCGACATGGGTCTGCTCGCGCGGCAGCAGCAGCGAGAAGATCTTGGCGTGCACCGGCCCGCTCTCGATCAGCTCGACCTTGCCGAAGAAGCGGATGAAGCCGCAACTCGAGCACGCCGTCGTGCTGCGCCTTGAAGTTGGCGTACATGATGCAGACGCGCCGGTCGTGGCCGAGGTTTTCCAGCACGCCTTTCTTGGAGCGCTCCCACCAGGCCAGGTGCTCGCCGTCATAGGCGATCATGCTGCCCTTGGGCGCGATGTTCGGCCCCAGCGGCCCGACGGTGGCGACCAGCAGCGGATAGCCGTCGTCCCAGGCGCTGCGGATCAGGCGTCTGGAGGGTGTCGGAGAGGGGCATGGGGTGGGGTCCTTTGCGTGCGCGTGCCCCGTACGCTTGGCGCAGCACGAAGCCTCACGCCGTCATCCTGAGGTGGCCGCGCAAGCCGGCCCTCGAAGGATGAACGGCCCAAGATCTCAGCGCGTCGCCCTTCGAGGCTCGCCATGCGCGTCGAACCGCTACGGCGCTGGCTGCGCCCAGGGTCGACGGAGCGAGCGCGCTGCCTTGCGCCGCGCCCGCCGACGCGCCACCATCGCCCGTTCGGGGCAACCAAAGGACGTGGGCTATGTATTTGTCGGGCGAAAGCATTCTCGTCATTCTGCTGGTCGGCCTCATCGCCGGCTGGCTGGCCGGTCAGATCGTGCAGGGCACCGGCTTCGGGCTGATCGGCGACATCGTCATCGGCATCGTCGGCGCCTTCATCGCCAGCTGGCTGTTTCCCAAGCTCGGGGTTCATCTCGGCGCCGGGCTGGTGGCCGAGATCGTCGCGGCGACCATCGGCGCCATCGTGCTGCTGATCATCGTCCGGCTGGTCAAGCGCGGCGGCCGCTGGTAGCGCGCAACCGCGCCGCCAACCGGCCGGCCTTTGTTTGCCTTGGCCGGCCGGACCTACGCCGCTTGACCTGAGTCAATACGGTGCCGCGGCCGTGCGGCTAGCTTGGTTCGTAACAGAACCAACCGAGGTGACTTCATGCGCAAGATGTTGACAGTTCTCTCTGCCGCCACCGCGCTGACGCTCGTCGCGGCCATGGCCGTGCCGCAAGCGGCCGAAGCGCGCTACCGGCATTGGGGCGGCGCCGTCCTCGGCGGGCTCGCCGCCGGCGCCATCATCGGCGGCCTGGCCGCGCAGGGCGGCTACTACGGCTACTACGGTTACGCGCCGGGCTACGCCTATGGCCCGGGCTATGGCTACGGCCCGCGCTATTACGGGCCGCCGGTTTATGCCTACGAACCCCCGCCGGTCTACGTCGTGCCGCGCGGCTATTACGCCGCGCCGCGCTCTGGCGGCTACACCGGCTACAGCCACGGCGGCTACAACTACGGCCCGGTCGACGATAGCTGGCCCGGCCACTGACATAACGCCTCGAAGGTTCGGCGGCCGCGGGTAGCGGGCGACTGTCGTTCCCCGGACGCGGTGCAGCGCGTAGCGGCGCACCGCAGATCCGGGCCCTTAAAGGCTGCAGAATGCGTAACGGTCCCGGGTCTGCAGCGCACGCGTTACGCTTCGCTCCCCGCTGCGCTGCGCCCGGGACACGCAGCCCTTTCCCCGTACCCTCCCCATCGCCATATCTCCGGCAACCCCGGAGACACGCGCATGTCGGAACCGCTCGTCGTCACCATTCCCCACCGCCTCGGCAAGGCGGAGGCGCTCACCCGCATCAAGGCCGGCCTCGGCCGCGCCAAGGGCGAATTCGCGCACCTGATCCGCATCGACAACGACAGCTGGGAGGGCGACCGCCTGAGCTTTGCGGCGTCGGCGCTCGGCCAGCACGCGCATGGCACGATCGACGTCTATGACAGCGGCGTGCGGCTGGAGGTGACGCTGCCCTGGCTGCTGGCGCGCTTCGCCCACGCGGTGCAGCGCGTGGTGGGGCAGAAGGGGCAGTTGATGTTGGAGAAGAAGTAGGAGTCTTGCCTTAAAAACGTAGAAGCTTGATGGTGATACACTAGTCGTCAGGTGTATTGACGAACGTCGCCTGCGCAGAGCCAAATATATATTGGCGAAATAACTGCCAAACGTTTTCCACCAACTTTGTCTGCGCAATGCGTCACGCAAGTTTGCGCACGCGGGATTTGAGCTCATCAATTGACTAATTACGTGATTGCCAAAACCGGTTAAGAAAAATTCTGCATCTACATCTATGATCGAATTCAATCGTGTCACAATCCATTCTCGATCTATCTCGGATGCGATTCTTCCCAATGAATTGTTGCTGCAACCCGTTTTTATATCGAAAAAGAGCCAATATCGTTGGTTGATCGGAATCCCTTGCGCTGTTTCGACACCGTTCAACTGGAGCAAAAGTTTAATTGTCTGCGCTCGCTCGGTTGCACACTCTAGCTGGGCTATTATGTGTAACGGTATAAAGTTTTCGGCCTCTTTCGCGGGCGTTGGGTAAAAAAAATACAATGCCCAGTTTGATTGGTCCTCCAGTTGTCTAAGCGATCGTACTTTAGGAGTTTCGGTTTGATTTGGGGAGTGCGCGTCTGAGTTCGGCAATGCGCACACGATCCGACGATCACTAATCATATTGGCGGTTATGTCAGCAATTCTTTCGCCACCGCCATGAATGAACTCACAATGAAGGGGCGGGGCCCTCTCTAGGTCGCGGATATTGTGCAGCACAAACCGGAATAGTTCACCGTCAGAGATTGCGTCCTCTACAACAAGGGCAGTCCTCTCCAAAAGATGCGGTCTAATTTGATCAAGCGAAATTTCAATTCGATTATTTATTCGTCTGTTCGTGTTCGCTGGGAATGCAGCAACTCTAAGATATAATTTGGCCCGTCTCAATAAATCGCCAGTCTGCGTGTACTGACCCCTGCGATTGCGATGTAAATCGACGGCGTGGCGGGATCGTAATCGAGTTGAGTCCAAAGGTTAGCGAGATTGCATCGTCTTTGTTGTTATCTGCACGGCCCCATCGAAAGATCCAAAGTCAACGAAATCGCCGTACCAAAGAATTGGCGAGCTTGTACGCGTCATAAGAGACTGGCGTACAAGTGGAAATGCCCTGAGAAACGAGCTTTTCCCGCTGCTATTCCGACCAACGAGGATCGTTACCGGTTTAATTTGGACCGGTTCGACGAATTTCAACCGACGTAAGTTTTTAAGTCCAAACCAAAGCAGAAAAGGCAGCCGATTTCGAGAGTTCTCGCTTAGCGCGAACTTCGGTCGATTACATTAGCAAACTTATCGCCCTCACACCCTCTCCACAAAACTATCCACCACGCGCTTCTCGCCGGCCTTGTCGAAGGCGATGGTGAGCTTGTTGCCGTCCACGGCGGTGACGTTGCCGTTGCCGAATTTCTGGTGAAACACGCGCTCGCCGACGGCGAAGGACGACGTGGTGCCGGTCGATTTGGCGATCAGTTCGCCTTCGATGGTGAGCGGGGCGCGTTTCACCCCGCCCGGCGGCGTTCACGCCGCCTCGCCCGGCGGGCTTGCGGCCGGCCGACCTCCCCCCTCCAGGGGGAGGTGAAGAAGCCGCGTCGTCCTCGTCCTTCTCGACATCGTCGAACACGCCATCCGGCACATAGCGCGGCTTGCCGTCCTCGCTGAAGCCGCCGCGGCCCTTGCGCGCCTTGCGCGCGCTGCCAGCCGGGCGTGGTGTAGTTGGAGCCGAACGAGGCCATCTCGTCGAAGCGCGACGGGCCGTAGCCCGACATGCCGAAGCCGCCGGCGCCGCCCGCCGCCTCCGTCACCTCGACATGCTCGGCCGGCAGCTCGTCGAGAAAGCGCGACGGCACCGTCGAGGTCCACATGCCGTGGATGCGCCGGTTGGTGGCGAAATAGATCTTGGCGCGCTTGCGCGCGCGCGTGAGGCCGACATGGGCGAGGCGGCGCTCCTCCTCCAGGCCGGACTTGCCGCTCTCGTCGAGCGAGCGCTGGTGCGGGAACAGGCCTTCCTCCCAGCCGGGCAGGAACACGGTGTCGAATTCGAGCCCCTTGGCCGAGTGCAGCGTCATGATGTTGACGGCCTGCTCGCCGTCGCCGCTCTCGCGGTCCATCACCAGCGAGATGTGCTCGAGGAAGCCCTGCAGGTTCTCGAATTCCTCCATCGAGCGCACCAGCTCCTTCAGGTTCTCCAGGCGGCCGGCGGCGTCGGCGGAGCGGTCCTTCTGCCACATCTCGGTGTAGCCGGACTCGTCGAGCACGATCTCGGCCAGCTCGGTGTGCGGCATGCGGTCTTTCATCTGCCGCCAGCGCTCGAAGACTGCCATCAGGTCGCGCAGCGCGGTGCGCGGTTTCGGCTTCATCTCGTCGGTGGCGCTGATGAGCGCGGCGGCTTCGGTCAGCGGGATGCGCTGCTTGCGCGCGAAGTCGTGCAGCATCTGCAGCGCGGCGTCGCCGAGGCCGCGCTTGGGCACGTTGACGATGCGCTCGAAGGCGAGGTCGTCGGCCGGCTGCGCGATGACGCGCAGGTAGGCCAGCGCGTCGCGGATTTCGGCGCGCTCGTAGAAGCGCGGGCCGCCGATGACGCGATAGGGCAGGCCGAGCTGGATGAAGCGGTCTTCGAATTCGCGCATCTGGAACGAGGCGCGCACCAGAAGCGCGATCTCGTCGAGCGGATGGTCGTGGCCCTGCTCGCGCGCGTCGCGCTGCATCTGCTCGATCTGCTCGCCGATCTCGCGCGCTTCCTGCTCGCGAGTCCCAGGAGCCGGTGACGGTGACCTTCTCGCCCAGCACGTCCTCGGTGCGCAGCGTCTTGCCGAGCCGGCCTTCGTTGTGGGCGATCAGGTGCGAGGCGGCCGCGAGGATGTGTCCGGTGCTGCGGTAATTCCGTTCGAGCCGAATGACCTTGGCGCCCGGAAAATCATGGTCGAAGCGCAGAATGTTATCGACCTCGGCGCCGCGCCAGCCATAGATCGACTGGTCGTCATCGCCGACGCAGCAGATGTTTTTCTTCTCCGCTCTCCCCGCTTCCGGGGCCAGGCGCCGTGAGGGGCGTCGAACCCGGAGCATCCCGACGTGGCTCGGCCGTGCCCTCCGGACCGGGATCGCCGGGATTCGCGCGCTTCGGCGCGCGCCCGGAGATGACGGAAGAGGAGATGGCTGCGACAACAGCCTCAGCCACAAATACTGCGCGACGTTGGTGTCCTGATATTCGTCGACCAGAATGTACTTGAAGCGCTCCTGATACTGCCGCAGCACGTCCGGGTTCTGCCGGAACAGGCGGATGCATTCGAGCAGCAGGTCGCCGAAGTCGGCGGCGTTGAGCGTCTTCAGCCGCTCCTGATAGGCGAGGTAGAGCTTCTTGCCCTTGCCGTTGGCGAAGCTCGACGCCTCGCCGGCCGGCACCTGGTCGGGCGTCAGGCCGCGGTTCTTCCAGCCGTCGAGGATCATCGGCGAACACGCGCGCCGGCCAGCGCTTCTCGTCGAGGTCCTCGGCCTCGAACAGCTGCTTGATCAGGCGGATCTGGTCGTCGACGTCGAGGATCGTGAAGTTGTTCTTGAGGCCGACCAGCTCGGCGTGGCGGCGCAGAATCTTCACGCCGATCGAGTGGAAGGTGCCCATCCACGGCATGCCCTCGACCACCTGGCCGACCATCAGGCCGACGCGGTCCTTCATCTCGCGCGCCGCCTTGTTGGTGAAGGTGACCGAGAGGATTTCGGACGGCCGCGCCCGGCCGAGGTTGAGGATGTGGGCGATGCGCGTGGTCAGCACGCGGGTTTTGCCGGTGCCGGCGCCGGCCAGCACCAGCACCGGGCCGTCCAGCGTCTCGACCGCCTCGCGCTGCTCGGGGTTGAGGTCGGCCAGATAGCTGGCACTCGGCGCGCGCCCATGGCGCGCGCGGCAATGCCGCCGGGCTGCGGGTGCGGGGACGGGCTGCAGTCCTGGCTGTCTGACGGGTTCGGCCATGTGTGATTCTTCTTCTAGGCCAAAGATGGCATCCGTGCGCCGCGATTTCGAGGGGCGCGGGCGCCTTGTCGCGCCTGTTCCCCCGCCTTTAGCGTGAGAATTCGAGCCATTTTCAACAAATCAGGGGGATTCCCGTGCGCCTGAAGGACAAAGTGGCGATCATCACCGGCGCCGGCCGCGGCATCGGCCGCGACATCGCGCTCGCCTATGCCCGCGAGGGCGCCCGTGTCGTCGTCAACGACGTCGATCCGGCGACCGCCGAAAGCACGGCGAAAGACGTGTCTGGGCTGGCCGTGGCCGCCGACGTCGCCAAATCGGCCGACATCGCGCGGCTGGTCGATACGATCGATCAAGGACCGTTCGGCCGCATCGACATTCTCGTCAACAACGCCATGAAGATCGTGCCGGGCAAGCTCGAGGAGCTGCCGGAAGCGGCCTGGGACACCACCATGAATATCGGCCTCAAAGGCGCGTTCATGATGAGCCAGGCCTGCGCGCAAGCACATGATCGCGCAGAAGTCGCGGTGTCATCGTCAACATCGCCTCGATCGCCGGGTTTGTTTCCGTACAACTGGGCCGGCGCCTACAGCGTGGTGAAGGCAGGCCTGATCATGCTGACCAAATTGCAGGCGATGGAATGGGCGCCCTACGGCATCCGCGCCAACGCCATCACGCCCGGCTACATCCGCACGCCCGGCACCGAGGCGATGTATGCCGATCCGGAGATCTACGAAGGCCGCCGCAAGGGCGTGCCGATGGGCCGCGTCGGCTCGGGCGAAGACATTGCCGGGCCGGCGATCTTCCTCGCCAGCGATGAATCGCAATACACGACCGGCAGCGTGCTCGGCGCCGACGGCGGCCAGGCGGTCGGCTATTTCCTCACCGTGCCGGGGCGGCGGTTTTCGGGCGGGCGGATCGACTAGCGACGGCGCGTCGGGCACTCTATAAACTTGCGGCAAAACAGCGCCGTTGGGGGACTCATGCAGGCAACGACATCAGGCATTACCAAGGCCAATTCCGGTCTCGACGGGATCGTCTGGAACATCCTCGGTCAGACTTATGTGCCGAAGCAGCTGAGCGAACTGACCTTCGCCTGGCATGCCACGCTGCCGCCGACCACTTTCGTGCCGCCGCACATCCATCCGACACAAGACGAGTTCATCTACATGCTGGAAGGCAAGATGGACGCGTTGATCGACGGCAAGGAATATGTCGCCACGTCCGGCGACCTCATCAAATTGCCGATGGGCATCCCGCACGGGCTGTTCAACAAATCCGATCAGACCATCAAATGCCTGTTCTGGGTGACGCCGACGCGCAAGCTCTACGATCTGTTCTGGGCGATTCACTCGATGAAAGAGCAGACCCCGCCCGAGGTCGTCGCGCTGTCGGCCAGGCACGAAGTGAACTTCCTGCCGCCGCCGGGATGATCAAGCCACCTTGCCGGGCTGGTTGTCCTGCTGGGCCGGGCCGGCTTTCTTATTGACCTGTTCCTTGGCAAAGCCGGCCTTGGCCGCATAACCGCGCACGATCGCTTTGCGCTCCTCGTACGAGAGCACGTTGTCGATGTGGTCGAAGCCGTTCGGCGCGCGCGCCTCGACCGCGTCGATCACGCCTTCCGGGCCGCCCGAGCGATTGGAAAGAACGATCTGCGCCGTCATCGGCAGCCGCTCGCGCTCATAGGCCCACAGCGCCTGGCAGGGATGCTCGGCGTCGCGCAGCCGGTCCGCCAGGCAGCGCGCATCGAGGATGGCCTGCGAGGCGCCGTTCGAACCGACCGGATACATCGGGTGCGCGGCATCGCCGAGCAGCGTTACACGTCCATGCGACCAGCGCGGCAGCGGGTCGCGGTCGCACATCGGGAATTCCCAGAACTCCGGCGTCGCTTCGATCAGCGCCTTGGCATCGACGAAGGGAATGCTGAAGCGCTGCACGTGCGGCATCAGGTCCTCGAAACGGCCCAGGCGCGACCAATCGTCCCTTGTGTGGAGGTTCGCCGCCTTCGCTCACCTTCACCAGCACCGCCCAGTTGGTGAGCGGGACGATCGGCACGCATACCTTCGCCAATCGGATAGACGACGACCTTCGCCGACATGCCACCAGCAATCACCATCGAGCGTCCGGTGAGAAACTGCGGCCAGTCCATCGCGCCGCGCCACAGCATCGAACCGTTCCAGCGTGCCGGTCCTTCATTGGGATAAAGCGTGTCGCGCACCAGAGAATGGATGCCGTCGGCGCCGATCAGGATATCGCCGCGCGCCGTCAAGCGATGCGCGCCGTCGCGGCCGAAGAAGTAGGCGGTGACCCCGCCTTCGTCTTGCGTGAATGAGCCGAGGCGATGGCCGGTGTGGATGCGCGACTCCCCGAGCCGCGCCCGTACTGCCTGATAGATGACGGCTTGCAGCTGCCCTCGGTGGATCGAGAATTGCGGATATTCAAAACCGGCGTCGGTGCCGCGCGGCTCGCGCCAGATCTCCTGGCCCGACCGGTTCATGTAGAACAGTTCGTGCGTGCGGATGCCGACCTGGTCGAGCCGCGCCAGCAGCCCGAGTTCGGCCAGCTCCTTGATCGCGTGCGGCAAGGTATTGATGCCGACGCCGAGCTCGCGGACGCTCTCGGACTGCTCGAAAATCTCGCAGTCGAGCCCGCGGGCATGCAGCATCAAGGCCGCGGTCAGCCCGCCGATCCCGCCGCCGATGATGATCGCCTTCATCGCCAAACGCACGCTTACGCTACGGCGACACCACGTCGCCATAATGGAGTTTGGCGGGGACGGCAGCAACCGGTCTTTTGCACGCATGAGTGATTGCCCTGAACCTGTCGACATGGCGCCGTGATTGGCGGGCGAATAAGCGCAATCGAATGCGGATTTCAACGGTGGGAGTTGAAGTTATGGCGTCATTGTATTCGGGGCTTTGATTGCAGCGGCGGCGTTCGCCGTTGATCGCGGTGGCGAACGCCGCGGCTGCGCAGGACAAGATCCGCATCGGCCTCATCTACACGCTGTCCGGGCCGCCGAGCGTGCTCGGCCAGCAGTCCAAGAACGCCTTCGAGCTCGCGGTCAAGGATCTCGGCGGCAAAATGGGCGGCAAAGAGGTGGAGCTGTTCGTCGCCGATGACGGCCTCAAGCCCGACGTCGCGATCCAGAAGGTCCAGGAACTGCTTGAGCGCGACAAGGTCGACATCGTGGTCGGCCCGATCTTCTCCAATATGCTGCAGGCGATTCACAAGCCGGTGATGGACTCAGGAAAAATCCTGATCAGCACCAATGCCGGCGCGTCGTCTTTCGCCGGCGCGTCCTGCAACGCCAGATTTTTCGTGACTTCCTACCAGAACGACCAGGTCTATGCGGCGCTCGGCAAGATCGCGAACGACAAGGGCTATAAGCGCGTCTACGCCTTGGTGCCGAACTATCAGGCCGGCAAGGATGCGCTCGCCGGCTTCAAGAGCACCTACAAGGGCACGATCGTCGAGGAATCGCTGGCGCCGCTCAACAGCCTCGACTTCCAGGCCGACCTGTCCAAGCTCAACGCCGCCAAGCCCGATGCGCTGTTTACGTTCATGCCCGGCGGCTTGGGCATCAGTCTCATCAAGCAGATGAACCAGGCAGGCCTGAAAGGGAAGTTCCCGATCATCTCCGCCTTCACCGCCGACGAGGCAACACTGCCGGTGCTGGGCGAAGCCGCCGATGGCATTTTCGGCGCCTTGACCTGGGCGCCGACCACCGACAATCCGCAGAACAAAAAATTCGTCGCAGCCTATGAGGCGGCCTATCACGCGATCCCTGCCTCCTACGCAATGCAGGCCTATGACGCCGCCATGCTGATCGACAGCGCGGTGCGCGCCACCAAGGGCAATGTGTCGGACACTAAGGCTTTGAGCGCCGCGCTCAAGAAGGCGGATTTCAAATCGCTGCGTGGCCCGTTCAAGTTCAACGTCAACGGCTATCCGATCGAGGACTTCTATTTGACCAAGGTCGTCAAGCGCGCCGACGGCAAGTATCAGACCTCGATCGTCGAGAAAGTGCTCGCCAACAATGCCGATCCTTACGCCAAGGACTGCAAGCAATAGCCGGCGCGGCCGCTGAACGGCAAACGGGCCCGGAAATCTCCGGGCCCGCTTCACGTTCGAAAGCGATTTGTCCTACCGTCGAATTGCTCTGGGCCGGCGGCCCGCCGGCAAATCGTCGCGCAGTTCGCCACCGAGCATGCCGGCAAGCGGCGCCGCGACCGCGCCGAACAGCAGCGCGACGAACGACCAGAACGACACATAGGCCATAGCCTGTCGGGCCGCGTCGCTCATCGTTCCGCCGGCGCTTGAACTCGCCGAGGCGCCGGCAACGCCGATCACGAAAGCCAGGATGCCAACGCCGATGACCCACACCATGAAGCCATGGGCGGCGTCACGGAACATTGTTTCCGGACCCGGAATGTGATCGCGGATGCGCAGCCGCGCGGCGAGATAGCCGCCGGTCACGAAGCCCGCCGTCTGCGCAAAGATGAGCCACAGCGCGCCGCCGATATTCATCGCGGTCGAGCTGGACGCCGCATAGGGCGACGAAACAGCCAAGCCGATGCCGGCACCGAGCAAAGAAATGAGGAACGTCACCGCCCAGGCGGCTAATGCCCCGGCGATCACGACGCTCCAGGTGAAAGCACTCTGATTCATAACCTCGACTTCGCGCATAGGGGCGTCTCCAATAATCTCAAGGTCCGGACGGCCCAGCCCGTCCGGTTCCCTTCTCTAACAAGGCATCAATGTGATGGTTCCGCGGCGAGGGAACTTTCAGGTGCCGCGCACATTACTCTTCCGAAACTGGACGTGCTGGGAGCAACCTATGAACCTCGTCGTAACCTTGCTGATTATCGGCCTGATCGCCGCCGTCCTCGGATTTGGCGGCGTCGCCGGCGCATCCTTCGCGATGGCGAAGGTCATTTTCGGCATCATCTTGATCTTGTTTTTGCTGTCGATCGTCTTCGGCGCAGTCGGCTACCGGCGCCTCTAGGCCGGCGCTGACGCGCTAGCGCTTTTCAGGCATTGCGATACGGCGGCCGGCGCCCTCCGGCAGCGGCAGATGGGCGTGCGCGGCTTTCATTGCCGCCAACCTGTCGAGCACGCTTTGCGGAAAGGGCGCGACTTTCTTGGCGCCCATGTCGACGTGCAGCGTCATGTTCTCGGACGTCGCCGACACCCAGCCTTCATCGGCGTGCTTGAGCGTCTCGAAGTAATGAATGCGCTTTGAGTCGTAATCGAGCAGCTGGAAGGTCACCCGCACCGGATCGCCTTCGTGCAGCTCACGCAGATAGCGCACATGCACTTCGGCGGTGAAGGTCGAGTGGTTGGTGCGCTTGAGATAGTCGAGCCCGATGCCGAGCATTTCGTAGGTCTCGTCCACCGCGCGGTCGAACAGCACGTTGTAATAGGCCATGTTGAGATGGCCGTTGTAGTCGATCCATTGCGGCTCGACCCGCATCACCGAGGAGACGAAGGGCGCGGCGTCGCATTCATGCGCTGATCGGATAGACGGCCTTCTCGCCGCTGAGCACGCGCGCGACGTCCGAGGCGCATTTGCTCTGCAATTCCTCCAGCGCCTCGATCGAATAAAACGCCGTGTGCGGCGAGATGATCACATTGTCGCGGCCGAGCAGGGGAGAATCCTTCGCCAGCGGCTCGACCGCCACCACGTCGAGGCCGGCGCCGCCGAGCTGGCCGGAATCGAGCGCGGCGATCATCGCCGCCTCGTCGATCAGCGGCCCGCGCGCGGTGTTCACGATGTAGGCGCCCTTCTTCATTTTGCCGAAGGCTGCGGCATTCATCAGCCCGCGCGTCTGCGGCGTCAGCGGCGCGTGCACCGAGACATAGTCGGAGCGTCTTGAGCAGCGTGTCGAAATCGACGCTTTCGACCCCGGCCGCCTTGAACACGTCTGCCTTGGCGAAAGGATCGAAGGCGATGACCTTGATGCCGAAGGCTTTCGCTTTCGGCGCCACCAGCCGCGGGATATGGCCGAAGCCGACGAGGCCGAGCACCGTGCCCTCGATGCGGCGGATCGGCACCACCGCCGGCATTTCCCAGCGGCCGCCTTGCACCAGTTTGTTGGAGAGCGGGATCTTGCGGATCAGCGCCAGCAGCAGCGCCATGGCGTGGTCGGACACTTCGCGGATGCAGTAGTCCGGCACGTAATTGACCGCGATGCCTTTCTCCTTGGCGGCCACCAGATCGATATTGTCGACGCCGAGGCCGAAGCGGCCGATCGCCTTGCACTTGGTGAGCTGGGTGAGAATGTCGCGCGTCAACTTGGCGTAGGTCACCAGGATGGCGTCGGCGTCCTTGGCCACGGCCAAGATGTCGTCGGCATTGGCGCTCTTCGACAGGCGAAACGTCGGGTTGAGCTTGGCCAGCGCCGCCTTTGCCAGATCGAGCGAGGGGAACACACTATCGGTGACAGCGATCACGGGGCCGGCCATTGCGCACTCCAGGCTGAAAAGAAACGGGCGCGGGAACCTACGACAGCGGATTTTGATGCGTCTACCGGGGCGCGTTTCGTTCGCGCGGCGCCTCTGCTATACGTCCGCCGCTATGGCCTTACTTGAAAGCACCGCCGACCAAAAACGCCGCAACCCGGCCGCCATCCAGAAGGCGATCGGCGAGCTCGCGGCGGCGTTCGGCAATCGCCTGGTCACCGCGTTAGCGGTGCGCGAGCAGCACGCCAATACGCTCACCTGGGTGCCGAACCAGCCGCCCGACGCGGTGGTGTTTCCGCAAACGACCGAGGACGTGCAGCGCATCGTGCGCATCTGCGCCACGCACAAGGTTCCGGTCATCGCCTTCGGCACCGGCACCTCGCTGGAAGGCCACATCAACGCGCCGTTCGGCGGCGTGTCGATCGACTTCCACGACATGAACAAGGTGCTGGCCGTGCACGCCGAGGATCTCGATTGCGTCATCGAGCCGGGCGTCACGCGCAAGGCGCTCAACGAGCATCTGCGCGACAGCGGTCTGTTCTTTCCGATCGATCCCGGCGCCGACGCCTCGCTCGGCGGCATGGCGGCGACGCGCGCCTCCGGCACCAACGCGGTGCGCTACGGCACCATGAAGGACAATGTGCTGGCGCTGAAGGTGGTGACGGCCGACGGTTCGCTGATGACCACCTCGCGCCGCGCCAAGAAATCCGCGGCCGGCTACGATCTCACGCGGCTGATGGTCGGCTCGGAAGGCACGCTCGGCATCATCACCGAGCTCACGCTCAAGCTCTCCGGCATTCCGGAAGCGATTTCGTCCGGCGTCTGCCCGTTTCCCTCGGTCGACGCCGCCTGCCAGGCCACCATTCTCACCATCCAGTCGGGCATTCCGGTCGCGCGCATCGAATTGCTCGACGCCTTGCAGATCAAGGCGTGCAACGCCTATTCCAAGCTCACGCTGCCGGAAGTGCCGACGCTGTTCGTCGAATTCCACGGCACCGATGCGAGCGTCGCCGAGCAGTCGCAGCGCTTCGGCGACATCGTCACCGAGCTCGGCGGCGGCCCGTTCGAATGGGCGACCAAGGTGGAAGATCGCAGCCGGCTCTGGCAGGCGCGCCATGACGGCTACCATGCCGCGCGCCGCCTGCGCCCGGGCGCCGACGCTTTCGCGACCGACGTCTGCGTGCCGATCTCGCGGCTGGCCGAATGCGTCACCGCCGCGCAACGCGAGGTCGCCGAGCTCAAGCTGGTCGCGCCCATCCTCGGCCATGTCGGCGACGGCAATTTCCACCTCAGCCTGCTGGTCGATCTCGCCGACGCGGACGAAGTCCGCCGCGCGCATCTGCTGATGGAGCGGCTGGCGCAACTGGCTTTGTCGATGGACGGAACTTGCACCGGCGAGCACGGCATCGGGCAGGGCAAGATGAAATATATGCTCGCCGAGCACGGGGCCACGGCGCTGGCCGCCATGGCGGCGATCAAGCGCGCGCTCGACCCGCAAAACATCATGAATCCGGGCAAGATCGTCGCGCTCGACTGACGCTGCCGCAGATTTGCCGATAAGAACCGGCAGAAATAGCGTACATTTATCCAAATTGAGCGCTTGCGCGGGCGTGAACGCCCTGCGCTTACCGGCGCCGGAGTTCACGCGTTGCAGACCACTCTGCTCGGACTGGCGATTGCGATCATTCTGGCGCTGGTAACGGCGCTGGTCGGTCCCTTGCTGGTCGATTGGGGCTCCTATCGCTCGGTGTTCGAGCGGGAGGCAACGCGCCTGGTCGGCCTCGATGTCCGCGTCACCGGCGCGATCGACGGCCGCCTGCTGCCCTCGCCGCAGCTCAGGTTGCACGACATCGAGATCGGACGCGCCGGCGACGACAAGGTGCGCGCCCGCTCGCTCGCCATCGAATTCGCGCTCGGTCCGCTGATGCGCGGCGAATGGCGGGCGTCGGAACTGCATCTCGTCGGCCCGCAATTGAATCTCGGTCTCGATGCGTCGGGACATCTGCAAGCGCCCAATCTGGCGATCGGCTTTGATCCCGACGCGCTGTCGATCGACCGGCTCAGCATCGAGGACGGCAAGGTGACGCTCAGCGATGCCGCCGCCGACGGCAGCGTCACGCTCGAGCATGTCTGGTTCAAGGGCGAGGCGCGCTCGCTGCTGGGGCCGATCAAGGGCGAAGGCGCGGCCAATGTCGGCGGCGATCTCTACCCGTTTCGGCTTTCCGCCGGCCGGTTGAGCGAGGACGGCAAGCTCAAGCTTCGTGTCAACGTCGATCCGGTCAATCACCCGCTCAGCGCCGAGGCGGACGGCATGGTGTCGGTCAACAACGGCGCGCCCAGCTTCGACGGAACGTTGAACCTGCGGCGGCCGGTCGGCATCGCCACCGGCGGGCGCGCGTTGAGCCAGCCTTGGCACCTCGGCGGCAAGATCAAGGCGACGTCATCGTCCGCGCTGATGCAGAATGTCGAATTCCAATACGGGTCGCAGGACAAAGGCTTCAAGCTCACCGGCGTGGCGGATTTGAAATTCGGCAAGCAGCCGCGCTTCGAGGGCGTGCTGTCGGCCGACCAGATCGATCTCGACCGGGCGCTGGGCGAGGCCGACGGCAGCCGGCTGCCGCCGGCAACGGCGCTTCGCAAGCT
>CAVTHL010000007.1:0-24501 GCA_963734465.1 uncultured Alphaproteobacteria bacterium | reverse complement strand
GTCAGAAGAAGTATGTAAGCCGACCTCGCGCGGGAGTCCGCGGTCAGGCATCACGACAATCCGTCGAGCTGAACTCGCCGAAGGCGCAACTGCTATAGCAACAGCCAACAATTTGGCTGTTCGACGCGCCTTAGAGGTCGCCGGCGTTGAGTTCATCGACGAGAACGGCGGCGGACCCGGAGTACGACTACGAAAGGCGTCATCGAAATAGGTGGTTTGCGCACCAAGTCAGTCGGTCTGGGTCTCGGATCCTCGGCGATCTGCTTGGCCAGCCGTGCGCGGTCGCAATGCGCTCTCGGGCATGACGCCCTTGAATATGTTTCGAGGGCATGACGCCCTAGAAATGGCGAGGCCATGGCGCCCTAGGGCCTAGCGCCCTAGGACCTAGCGCTATGCAAATGTCGAATGAGGCGCTGCTAACTAAAGATTGCAAATAGTCAGGATTTCTAAAAATGATAATTTTTGGCAGAACGAACCCAAATCCGCAGCAGAATACGATCGGGTAGAAATCACGCATGGGCCCGCCAGGGCGAAGGGCGTCAGTGACTGCCGCCGTCACGCGCTCCGCTGTCAATTCATCAAGACAACAGCTATAGCTCTCAAGCCACCGCTCACACCCCTCGAGCTGGCACCAGGCCCTGGGCTTCAACCAATGGACACCATTCGAGAGCGTGAGATCCTCGAACATTATTGGGCGTCGGGCTCGCCACCTTGGCTTTCGACGTCGCGCGGATGACCGGCAATCTCTGGATAGGACGCGACGTACTACTGACTGGGCACACCGGCTTTAAGGGCGCATGGATGGCTGTGCTCCTGCGTTCGCTGGGCGCGCGCGTGCACGGAATTGCGTTACCGGCTGAGGGAGATCCGGCGCTCTGGCCCCAACTCAGATCGCAGCTCGATATCCGCGAGCAATTAATCGATATCCGCGATCAACCTGCGTTGACCCGCGCCGTCGCCGCCTGCGATCCAGACCTTGTCATTCATATGGCGGCTCAATCGCTCGTACGGCGCAGCTACGAAGATCCGTGCGGCACATTCGCAACCAACGTGGTCGGCTGTGCCAATCTTCTGGAAGCCCTGCGGCCTTCAACCCGGTTGCGTGGCGTGCTGGTCGTTACAAGCGACAAAGTCTATGCCAATCCCGATCAAGGGCGGCCACTCCGTGAGAGCGACCCCTTGGGCGGCGGAGATCCCTACAGCTGTTCGAAAGCGGCGGCCGAGCTTGTCGTGCAGTCGTTCGCCGCGAGCTTCTTCGACAAGCGTGGTATTCCACTAGTGACCGCGCGCGGGGGAAACGTCATCGGCGGCGGCGATTGGGCAGTCGATCGCATTGTTCCCGACATTTACCGGGCCGTCATGAGCCGACAGTTTATCGTGCTGCGTTATCCGAACGCGTTGAGGCCTTGGCAGCACGTTCTCGACTGTCTTCACGGCTACCTACTTTTTCTCGATCACGCCGTTCAGACGAAGGGGCAGTGCGTACGGGCGCTAAATTTCGGTCCGGAAGAAAACATCGGTATCAATGTCCGCGAATTGACCGAACTCATAGGATCCGAGCTGGGGCACCGAGAAGGATGGCGACATGTGCCCGAGGCCGAACCACGCGAGAAAATGGCGCTTGCTTTGGATGCGTCGCTCGCGCGCGAGACACTCAGTTGGCGGCCGCGCCTGACGACACGCGACACCATCCACTGGACCGCGGATTGGTATCGGCGCTACCGCGCAGGAACCCCGGCGCTCGAACTCATCGACGAGCAAATCAAACGTTTCGATGGATTGGCGCTGCACCCGCGATAAACTCGTTTAGGAGCGCCGATTTCTGTGTCATTACAACGCGTTGCTGCGGTGTCGTGGCGTTCCAAATTTGCAGCGCCAGAGCGGCGGCGTTGCCCCGATCCGAGTATCGACCAAAATCCCCGATCTCGAGAAGCGCGTAAACAATTCCCGCGTCAGCGGTCGCTGCGCGGCGCCGCGCAAGCCAGCTCGCGCGTTCGCTCAGATATTTCGGTCGAATGATATCGGCAAGCTTGGCGACCCGCCATGGCCAAGTGCGTCAGCGACGGCCGCAATCACCTGCTCCGCCGGCAACTCATCAAGACAACAACTATAGCTCTCGAGCCTGCGCTCGCAGCCCTCAAGCTGGCACGGCATGCAAGGCAACGGGTTCTGCACCAGCCAGACATTGCGCCGGTGCTGCAGCGTGCCGGCCGCGTCCCACATCGCGTCGAGGCCGCCGGCCGGCCACGGCCCCCACAGCCGCGGATCGGTCGGCCCGTACAGCGCAACGGTCGGGCAGCCGGACGCAGCGGCAAGATGCGTGACGGACGTATCCGGACCGATATAGACCCGTGCCTTGGCCAACAGCCCGGCCAGTTGCGGCCAATCGAGCGCACCGTCGAGCCGCAGCACCGGCGCGGGGCTGCCGGTCCAAATATCATCGAGATAGCGGCGCTCGCTTTCGGCGGGGCCGCCTGTTGCCACGACCGTCAAGCCGCGGCCGGCAAGCATGCTCGCGAGCTCGCGCCAGCCGGATTTGGTCCACTGCTTGTAGCGAAACATGGGCGCGGCATGGATCACCGCATAGTCGCCATCCGGAACGCCGGGCGGCTTGGCAGCGCGCGGCGCCACCAGCTCCGGCACCCGCGCAATGCCGAGCGCATCGGCCAGCCGCAGCATCTCTTCCACCCGGTGCACGCCGGGCGCATAGGCAACGCTGCGCCGGTAGCCGAGCCGCTTCAGCCGCCCGTTGAAATTGTCCTCGACCGGACCGACGCGCACGCGGCCGGCGACGAAGGCAAAGAAGCTCGGGCGGTCGCCGCACTGGGTCGAGATCGCGAGCGCGTAGCGATTCCAAAGCCTGCGCCGCCAAAGCGAGGCTTTCGGCAGCCGTCGGCCGCGGCGGCATCGTGACAATGTCATTGAGATCCGGATTGCCTTGCAGAATGCCCGCCGTGTCGGCGAACACCAGCGCATCGATGATCGCGTCCGGCCAGGCGCGCCGCAGGCTGCGGATCAACGGCGTCGTCAGCAGCACATCGCCGAGCCGCCGCAACGCGACCACCAAGATGCGCGGCCGGGGCGGAAGCTCGAGGCGGTTCATGGCCGGCGCGCCGTTTCCACCGAACGCCGCCGCATCATGCCGGCGGCCACGCCGACGCCGACGACGTAAAGCCAGCCTTCGGTGAAATCGAACAGGTAGGAATTAAACAGCGATCCGACGATGTTCTGCACGACCAGCACGAGGCCGATCCATTCGATCAGACCGCCGCCGCGAAACAGCAGCAGATGCGACAGCCACATCGCCCAGAGCACCGCGGCGCCGAGCAGGCCCAGCTGGATGGCGACCGCGAAGGTCTGATTGTGCGGATTGGAAGAGACCTCGGCGCGCGCGCCCGACTGGCCGACCGCGGCCTGCCGGAACATTTCGGTGATCGACCCGGTGCCGTGCCCGATCAGCGGCGCGCTTTGAACAAAGCGAAGCGATTCGGTCCAGAACATGATGCGCTCGCCGGACGGGGTCCGGATATTCTGGGCCTCGATATCTCTCCGATTCCTGCCAAAGGCCGCTGACGCGGTCGCGCAAGTACGGCGACACGCTCCACAGCGCCGCGACGATCACCCCGACCGTCACCACGCCGACGGCCAAACCTCTTCCAGCGGAAATGCCAGCACCGCATAAATGAGAACGCAAGACAGGGATCACGACCAGGCTGGTGCGGCTTGTGGCGATGAAAAAAATGTCGGCGAGAAAGCACAGCGCCAAGCCCGCCCAGGCCGCGGAATACTTCCAACGGCGCGCGCGCGCCGCCTCGACCGCGAGATGCAGCAGGACGGCCGCGCAAATAACAAACTCGGCGCTCTGCACGATGTAGCTTTTGACCGCGACGCCGCTGTCGGGCGATCCGCGGGGGATCTCCGGCCAAATCTTGACGATCACCGAAGCGATCAAAAGCGCGACGCAGGCGGCCAGAAAACCGACGAAGACCCCCTGTGCGCCGCCGGAGCGCCGGAACTGCGTCATCAGCAGCGGAATCGCCAGCAGCTTGAAAAATGAATCGAGGCCTTTCCAGCGCTCGATGAGGCTGACGTCCGCCCATGCCGTGCCGAGGACGCCGAGCAGGACCAGCAAGACCGGCAGCCCGCCCGCCGGCGTCATCAGCTCACGCCGCACGCTCGGCCAATCCAATGTCGGGATAAGCGCGAGCAGCCAGAGCACCAGCAGGATGCCGGTCGCCGAGGTCGACCACGGCAGCGCCACCGCGACCGCGATCACGAGACCGTCGGCGATGCGCGAAAGTTGCGCCCGATCCATCCGCCCTACCCCGCGCTTGCGGCCGCGGGCGCCGCGGGCTGCAGGACGGACAGACCGCGTTGCGCGCGAATTTCGTCGCTGGCGATGATGTCCGAGAGTTTCTGCTCGTTCGCCGGCAGCGCGCTGCGGTCGGCCTCCGCGTGCCATAAATGCAGGACGCCGGTGGCGAACACGCCGTCCTTGCGGCGCACGCCGGCGCGCTGCAGGCGCACGATGATGTCGGAATCCTCCTTGCCCCAGCCGCGGTAGTCGGCGTCGAAGCCGTCGACGCGGGTCAGATCGGAGCGCCAGACCGCGAGATTGCAGGAGCGCGCGCCGCGCCACGCGTTCCGCCGCAGCCGGCGCAGCGGTCCGAGCGGCAGTTGCAGCAGCGCGCCAAGGCGATTGATGCCGCCGCGCAAACGCTGCGCGAGCCAATCCGCAAAGCGCCAGGTCTCCGGCGCGAGCTTTTCGCGCAGGACTTTCGCCGTCAGATCGGGTGAGAGCAGGATGCGGTTGCCGGTGACGAACCAGCCGCGCTCGGCGAGGCGGCGATGGGTGGCGACGAAATCCGGCCGCGCGATGCAATCGCCGTCGAGGAAAACGACATAGTCGCCGCGCGAGGCGAGAATGGCGCGGTTGCGGATTTCGGCGGCGCGGAAGCCGCGGTCTTCGTGCCAGACGTGCTCGAGGCGGTGGCCGATCCTGGCCTTCCAGCTCTCCACCAGCGCCGCGGTCGGCTGCTTCGAGCCGTCGTCGGCCACGATCACCTCGAAATTCTGGTCGGTCTGGCGCGCCAGCGAGCGCAGCACGGCTTCGAGCGCGTCTTCGCGGTTATAGGTGGTGACGATGACGGAAATCAGCATCATGCGTTGCTGGCTTTAGCCGAAGTCGCAGTTGCCGACAAACCCCTAGGGCGCGCCCGCCCGGCAATGTTAACGTAACGGCGCAAACAGGCGGCGGACCATGCAGAAAATATCAGCCTATATCCTCACTTATAACGAAGCCGAGAAGATCGAGGCGGCGGTTGCCAGCGTCTTGTGGGCCGACGAGGTGGTGGTGGTCGATTCGTTTTCCGCCGACCGCACCGCGCAGCTTGCCACCTCGCTCGGCGCCCGCGTGGTCGAGGTGCCGTTCAACGGCTTCGGCGACTTGCGCAACCGCGCCATCGAAACCTGCAAATACGATTGGATCTTCAGCCTGGACGCCGACGAGCGCTGCACCGAGGAGGTGCGCGACGAGATCATGGCGCTGATCGCGGCGAGCCGGCGCACGACGTCTATCTGGTGCCGCGGCGCAGCTACATGATGGGCCGCTGGATCAAAGGCTCCGGCTGGTATCCGAATTTCCGCCAGCCGCAGCTCTTCCGCAAAGGGTCCATGCGCTACACGCTCGAGCCGGTGCACGAAGGCTACGAGAATTTAAGCGGCAAGCCGGTCGGCGAGCTCAAGAACGCGATCTGGCAATTCCCCTTCCGCAATCTGGAAGAAGTCATCAAGAAGATGAACCGCTATTCCTCGCTCGGCGTGCCCAAGCTCGCCGGCAAGCGCGTGTCGATGGCGAGCGCGCTCGGACACGGCCTCTGGTCGTTCCTCAAGCACTATATTTTCAAGCGCGGCTTCATCGACGGCTGGGCCGGCTTCGTCATCGCCTTCGGCAATTTCGAGGGCACGTTCTACCGCTACGCCAAGCGCTACGAGGAAACGCAAGACTGGCAACCGCCGAAGAGCGAGCCGCTCAAGCGAAACGTCTGACGTGCGCGTGAACTCACCGCATACAGCGATCGCGCCCGCGGACGCGGACGCAAGTCTGCCGCACATTCGGCGTTCACCGCTTGCGCGGTGACGAACGGGTGCGAGTGCCATTGAAATCTTCGACAGCCTGCGTCATCGCCCGTATTCTTTGTGCGGCCCGCGGAGTAGGCACGTCGTCGCACATCCTGCGTCGCCCGGAGATCGAATCCGAGGGCGCGCGGGCACGCCAAGGGTCCTGCATGGACCCGCGGGCCTCGACGACCTCGCGACATCGAGCCGCTTGTCCGGAAAGATCCGAGCGCCCGCTCGTGCATCAGTCGAAGCTCTCTGAGGCGCGGTCCAGCCGCAAGTCCGCCAAATCCCAAGGCGTCCCGCGCGCGGTGTTTGAGGTTTGCTCCGCGAAGTGTCCCCGGTAGTCGGCGACCTTACGCCCCCGTGGGCCGGCACTCCCACTCCGTTGAAGAGCCAGGCAGTCTCGGGCTGCGAGATTTCTGACGAAACGCTGCCGGCCAGCCCGGCCGTCAGGGCCCTTCGGCGCGAACGTCGATCGCGCCGGACGCTTCGCGGCTTGGACCGCCGGGCCAGCTGTCGAGCGCATCTCCGACTGCCACGCTCATTCCCCGGCCACCGCTCCCCATCCCGATGTCTGAAGATGCTCGATACAGACACCCCTCGGTACGAAACGGGATGCGACCAAGATAAATGCGCTCTGAGGGGGCGAGGATAAGTATTTTTGCTGCGAGAAGTTTCAATGCGTTGCGAACGCGTACCAGCGAGTCGCTGCCTCTCCGACGGAGGCAAATCACGCCCTGCCCTTTGCGCACGCGGCGCGACAAATTGCGCAGCCAGCGGAACGGCAGCGCCAGATAATATTTGCGCAGGATTTCCCAGCGGTCGGCGAGGCTCGCTTTTTCCATGGAGCCGCGCGGCAACGTACCAGCCATTGTTCTCGTAGCGGCGGATGATGCGGTAGCCGACGGAGTTGAGATAGCGATGCTTCGACAGATCGGCGACGTGATCCTCGAGCAGGATCAGCCGCGGGTGCCAGCGCGCGACGTCGAAGCCGCGCAGCACTTCGATCTCGTGGCCTTCGACGTCGATGGAGAGAAAGTCGAAGCCCGGATGCGCGCCGGCTTCTTCGAGGATGCTGTCGAGCGTCTTGACCGGCACCTGGATGACCGCTTCCGGCGCCGCGCCCGGCGCCATGCGCGCGCGGTCGAGCCCCGACAACGGTCCGGCCACGTGCAGCGGCAGCGTGCGCCCGGCATTCTCCGGCGACGAGCAGGCGACCGCGAACACCTTGGCGGTGCGGTTGGCGCGCAGCAGGCCGGCGAGCTCGGGCTGCGGCTCGACCAGCACGCCGGTCCAGCCGGCCTGCTCCAGATGCCAGGTCTGCGAGCGCGCGTGCGGATCGTTGGCGCCGACCTCGACGAAATAGCCTCTGGCGTTGCCGAAGAAGGCGGCGATCAGCCGCGTCTCATGGTCGGACGGCAGAGCGCCACGCGTTGCGTCTCAGCGCGCTTTGGGCGCGCGGCTGCGCTCGACCATGGCGCTGGTCGAATGGCCGGGCACCAGCTCGATCAGGATCACTTCGCCGCCGAGCGCCTCGACGATCTCGCGGCCGACCACCTGGTCGGGCTTGTAGTCGCCGCCCTTGACCAGCACCGTCGGCTTGACCTGTTTGATCAGTTTCTCCGGCGTGTCCTCGTCGAACACCACCACCAGATCGACCGCTTCGAGCGCGGCCAGCAATTCGGCGCGCGCCTGCACCGGCTGCACCGGACGGCCCTGCCCTTTCAGCCGCGTCACCGAGGCGTCGCCGTTCAAGCCCACCACCAGCCGGTCGCAGGCCGCGCGCGCGCCGGCGAGCAATTTGATGTGGCCGGGATGCAGAAGATCGAAGCAGCCATTGGTGAAGCCGACGCGCAGGCCCTGGCTGCGCCAGGCGGCGAGGTGCTCGTCGAGCTGCGACCAGTCGAACACGATCTTTTCCTCGGACGCGAAGCGTCGCCGCCGGCAGGATGCGCGAGCGCAGTTCGGCGGCCGAGACCGTCGCGGTGCCGCGCTTGCCGACCACCACGGCGGCGGCGGCATTGGCCGCGCGCATGGCGGATTCGAAATCGGCCTCCATCGCCAGCATCGCCGCCAGCACCGCGACCACCGTGTCGCCGGCGCCGGAGACGTCGCGCACGCGCACCGGATAGGCCGGCACATGCACGGCGCCGGTGTCGGTGACCAGCGTCATGCCGTCCTCGCTGCGGGTGACCAGCACGGCCTCGGCGTCGAGCGCTTCGCGCAAGCCCTCGGCGGCGGCGGCGATCTCGTCGTCGCTCTGCGCCGCCGTGTGCGTGGCGTCGGCAAGCTCCTGCCGGTTGGGCGTGATCAAGGTGGCGCCGCGGTAGATGCCGTAGTCGCGGCCCTTGGGATCGACGATCACCGGCTTGCCTTGCGCGTTGGCGGCCGCGATCACGTCGCGGATGACGCGCGGGGTGAGCGCGCCCTTGGCGTAGTCGGACAGCACCACCGCGCCGACGCTCGGCATGGCTTCGAGCACGCGGGCGATCAGCTCGTCTTCGCTCGCCGTGTCGATCGGCGCGGCCACTTCCCAATCGGCGCGCAGCAGATGGGTGGAAAAATGCTCGGACACGAAGCGCACCTTGCGCGTGGTCTGGCGCGCCGGATCGACGACCAGTTCGAATTCGATGTTGGGATGGGTCTCGAGCGCGGCGGCGAGCGCGCGGCCGGGCTCGTCGTCGCCGACCACGCCGACGAAGACGCAGCGGGCGCCGAGCGACACCAGATTGCGCGCGACATTGCCGGCGCCGCCGATCATCAGCTCGCTGCGCTTGACCGCGATCACCGGCGTCGGCGCCTCCGGCGAGATGCGCGAGACGTCGCCATAGACGAACTCGTCCAGCATCAGATCGCCGACGCAGAGCACGGTCTGGCCGGCGAGATCCGCGAGGTGTTTGTCGAAGTCGAACATTGGCTCAGCGATACCGGTCCGGGCGGTCGAGATAGCCGGTGACATAGCTGCCGACGGCCGCCTCGAGCGGCGTGAAGTCGGCGTTATAGCCTGCCCGGCGCAGGTTCTCGATATTGCTCTGGGTGAAATATTGGTACTGGCCGCGGATCGCCTCCGGCATGTCGATGTATTCGATGTTGGGCGCGCGGCCGAAGCGCCTTGAACATGGCGCCGATCATGTCGCGGAAGCTTTCGGCCTTGCCGGTGCCGACATTGAAGATGCCGTTGACCGCGCTCGAGTCCAGCAGCCAGCGCAGCACCGCGATGGCGTCGTCGACATAGATGAAATCGCGGCGCTGGTCGCCGTCGGCGATGCCTTGCTTGTGCGACTTGAACAGGCGCACCGGCTTGCCGGCTTTGGCCTCGTCGAACACCTTGGCCAGCACGCTCATCATGTGGCCCTTGTGATATTCGTTCGGGCCGTAGACGTTGAAGAATTTCAGGCCGGCCCAATGCGGCGGCAGAGCGTCTTTCTTGGCATAGCGCTCGACCAGCGCGACATCGAACAGGTGCTTGCTCCAGCCGTAGAGATTCATCGGCTGCAGCTTCTGCAAGGCCGCCGGCGACCAGTCGTCGTCGAAGCCCTGCGGCGCCGTCGCCATAGGTGGCGGCCGAGGAGGCGTAGATGAACGGCGTGCGGTTGAGCGTGCACCAGTCGAGCAGGCGCAGCGAGGTGCGGAAATTGTTTTCCATCACCAGGTCGCCGTCGGTGGCGGTGGTGTCGGAGATCGCGCCCATGTGGATGACGGCGTCGAGCTTGCGGCCATCGAGCCAGGCCATCAGCTCGGACGGCGGCACCAAATCGGCGACCTTGTGCTTGGCGAGGTTGCGCCATTTGGCGTCGTCGTGGCCGAGCAGGTCGTTGACGACCACGTCGGCGGCGCCCGCCTCGTTGAGGCTCGCCACCACGTTCGACCCGATGAAGCCGGCCCCGCCGGTGACCAGAAACATGAGCCAACCATTGCCCCAGTCCGGCGGCGCGCGCAAATGGGACCGCGTCAAGGCATGCAAATGCCTCAGGAAAGGGTAAAAATCGTGGCTGGACAGGCCGTAACCTCGCAGGGTAACGCCAGTCGGGGGCCCGATTCATGAGCCAGGACGTTTACGACGACACCGCGCCGGTCCTGATCGTCCCCTATGTCTGGATCGGCGATTTCGTCCGCGTCCATTCGGTGGTGAAGCTGCTGCGCGCCGAGAACCCCAGGCGCGCGGTCGACATGGTCTCCAGCACGCTGTGCGCGCCGCTGGCCGATTACATGCCGGGGTTAAGGGCGGCGATCGTCGAAGACATGCCGCGCCGGCGGCTTGGCCTGGCGCAGCAGCGCGCGCTCGCCGACAAGCTGCGCGCCGGCCACTACGGGCAGGCGCTGATCATGTCGCGCAAATGGAAGGCGGCGCTGGCGCCATACCTTGCCGGCATTCCGGTGCGCACCGGCTTCACCGGCGAGATGCGCTTCCGGCTGATCAACGACATGCGCTACGGCGAGCGCGAGCTGCCGCGCATGATCGACCAGATGGGCGCGCTGGCGCTGCCGCCCGGCGCCGTGCCGCCGCAGGAATGGCCGCTGCCCGAGCTGGCCGTGCCGGCGCAGAACATCGAGCACTGGCGCGCGGCGCGTGGGCTTAGCGCCGGACGCGCGGCCGGTGGTGACGCTGTCGCCGGGCGCGGTCGGCGAAGGCAAGGCCTGGCCGGCGGGCCATTACGCGGAGCTGGCGCGCGAACTCAGCCACGATGGCGCGGCGGTCTGGGTGCTGGGCGGGCCGAACGAAACGCCGATTGCCACGCAGATCGGCGAAGTGGCCGGCGCGCGCGACCTGACCAGCAACGATCTGCGCAACGCCATTCTGGCGCTCGCCGCCGCCGACGTGTCGGTCACCAACGATTCCGGCCTGATGCATGTCTCGGCGGCGATCGGCACGCCGACCGTCGCGATCTTCGGGCCGACCAGCCCGTGGCACTGGAAGCCGCTCAACCCGGTCGCCGCCATCCTGGAGCCGCCGGGCGACCGCGAGGCGCGCGAGCGCGCGCGCAGCGAGGGCAACACGGCGGTGGCGCACCGCCGCACCGCCGACGTCTCGGTCGATACCGTGCTGGCGGCCGTGCGCGACGTGCTCAAGAACCGGAAACGATGAGCAAGCCGGCCGCCTTTCTCGACCGCGACGGCGTCATCAATGTCGACGACGGCTATGTCGGCACGCGCGAGCGCTTCCGCTGGATGCCGGGCGCGGCCGCCGGCATTCGCCGGCTCAACGAGGCGGGCTATTTCGTCTTCGTCGCCTCCAACCAGTCCGGCGTGGCGCGCGGCCTGTTCACGCAAGCGCAGATGAACGAGCTCGATGCCTGGATGCGCGCCGAGCTTGCGGCGCAAGGCGCGCGCATCGACGACGCGCGCTATTGCCCCTATCTCGCCGATGCGACGGTCGAAGCCTTCCGCAAGGATTCCGACTGGCGCAAGCCCAAGCCCGGCATGATCCTCGACCTGATGGCGCATTGGCCGGTCGAGCGCGCGACGAGCTTCCTGATCGGCGACAAGGACATCGACATGCAGGCCGCCCGCGCCGCCGGCATCGCCGGCAGGCTGTTTGCCGGCGGCGATCTCGCGGCCTTCGTCGAGAAATGCCTGGAAAACGCCGGGAAATCCTGACATCAGAGGCGGCGTTAACGAATGCGCCGGCCGGAACCTGACGTGACAGCGCGTTCCGTGCTATCAGACAGATCGTTCATCGAGGGACCGATGGCCAAGCCACAGCCGAGCAAAACAGGCGAGCGCGCGCAGGGCGTTCTCAATTCCGCGCTGCGCACGCTCGAACTCGAAGGCAGCGGCGTCGAGGCGCTGGCGACCGCGCTGCGCAACGGCCTCGGCGTGGCCTTCACCGCCGCGATCGACATGATCGGCGCCGCGCAAGGCCGCGTCATCGTCACCGGCATGGGCAAGTCCGGCCATGTCGGGCACAAGATCGCCTCGACCTTCGCCTCCACCGGCACGCCGGCTTTGTTCGTGCATCCGGCCGAAGCCGGCCACGGCGATCTCGGCATGATCACCAAAAACGACGTCATCCTCGCGCTGTCGTGGTCGGGCGAGACGGCCGAGCTGAAAAACCTCACCGACTATTCGCAGCGCCACAAGATCGGCCTGATCGCGATGACGGCGAGCCCCGAGTCGACGCTGGCCAAGACCGCCGACGTGGTGCTCACGCTGCCGCAGGCGCGCGAGGCCTGCCCGCACAATCTGGCGCCGACCACCTCGGCGCTGATGCAGCTCGCGCTCGGCGACGCGCTGGCGATCGCGCTCCTGGAAAGCCGCGGCTTCACCGCGATCGATTTCGGCCTGCTGCATCCCGGCGGCAAGCTCGGCGCGCTGCTCAAGACGGTGCGCGATCTCATGCATACCGGCGCGTCGGTGCCGCTCAAGCCGCTCGGCACGCCGATGTCGGACGCCATCATCGAGATGACCACCAAGGGCTTCGGCTGCGTCGGCATTACCGATGCGCGCGGCCACCTGGCCGGCATCATCACCGACGGCGACTTGCGCCGGCACATGCGCAACGACCTGCTCGATGCGCGCGTCGACGAGGTGATGACGCGCGCGCCCAAGACCGTGCGGCCGGACCAGCTGATCAGCGAGACGCTGGAAATCCTCAATTCGGTGAAAGTGACCGCGCTGTTCGCGGTCGATGCCGGCAAGCCGGTCGGCGTCATTCACGTGCACGATCTGCTGCGCGCCGGCGCTGCCTGACGCGCTAGCGCGCGACCTTTTCCACCGCGGCCCTCACCTCATCGACCGACGGCGGCGCGCCCTCGGCGCCGAGCACCGTCAGTCGGCCCGCTGCCGGCCGGACCGGTGAGGCCCGGATTGCTGCCGGAAAAGATCGCGACCAGCGGCACGCCGAACGCGGCGGCGAGGTGCATCAGCCCGGTATCGACCCCGACCACGAATTGCGCGCCGGCGATCAGCCGCGCGACCTGGTCGAGCGGCGCCCGTTCCGGCACGCGCGCGCGGGCAAGCTTTGCCGCGATGCGTTCGCTGCGCGCGCGCTCGGCCTCGTTGCCCCAGGGCAGCACCAGATCGAGCCCGCGCGACGGCAAGCGCCTCGCCGAGCGCGATCCAATTCTGCTCCGGCCACTCTTTCGAGGCCCGCGCGGTGGCGTGCAGCAGCACGGCGTAGCGTTCGCCGGGCGTAACGAAGCGCGCGCGATCGAGCCCGTAATCGGGCGCGCCCTGCGGCGTGTAGCCGAGCGCCAGGCCGCTGAGCATGCGATTGCGCGTCACCGCATGCAGGTTGCGGCTGACGCGATAGCGCACGTCGTAGAACATCGATGCGAGCGGCTCGCGGATGCTGGCGCGGTCGTAGCCGTGACGGCGGCCATGCGCGAGGCGGGCGATCACGGCGGAGCGCAGCAGGCCCTGGCTGTCGACGATCTCGTCGTAGCGCCGCGCCCGGATGGCGCGCAGGCTGGCGGCGATCTCGCCGAGCGTCGCCGGCGAATAAAGCGACTTGCGCCAGCGCCGCCAGGCGACCGGGATGACCTCGTTGACGGCCGGATGCAGCCGCACCAGGGGCGCGAAGGCCTCCTCCACCAGCCAGGCCAACCGCGCCTCGGGCCGCGCCCGGCGCGCCTCGGTCACCGCCGGCATGTGATGGATCACATCGCCGAGGGAAGAGGTCTTGATGAACAGAATATCGGACAGGATATCGGTCATTGGCGCGCTGTGTTGGCCTCATATACCGGGCAGGCGCGGCGGCCGCCATAACGATTAGTAATTCATTAACACTGCTCGATGACTCTGCGTGTCGCCTAACCGGCCGTTTCCGGCTCGCCGGTTAGAAAATGGCGGACGCGAGCCTCAAGAGCAAAGCATGACAATCCTGGTGACCGGCGGCGCCGGCTATATCGGCAGCCACATGGTGCACGAACTTGTCGACGCCGGCGAGCGCGTGGTCGTGCTCGACAATCTGTCGACCGGCTTCCGATTCCTGATCCCGAGCGCGGTGCCCTTTGTCGCCGGCTCGACCGGCGACCGGGCGCTGGTGGCCAAGACCATCCAGCAGCACGGCGTCACCGCCATCATCCATTTCGCCGCCTCGATCGTGGTGCCGGATTCGGTCGCCGACCCGCTCGCCTATTACCGCAACAATACGATGAACACCTGCACGCTGCTCGACGCCGCGGTCGAAACCGGCGTCAAGCAATTCATCTTTTCCTCCACCGCCGCCGTGTACGGCAATGCCGACCAGGTGCCGGTGCGCGAGGACGCAGCCACGGCGCCGATCTCGCCTTACGGCTCCTCGAAGCTGATGTCGGAAATCATGTTGCACGATAGCGGCCGCGCCTACGGCCTGCGCTTCGTGGTGCTGCGCTATTTCAACGTGGCCGGCGCCGATCCGAAGCAGCGCACCGGCCAGTCGACGCCGGCGGCGACGCACCTGATCAAGGTCGCCTGCGAGGCGGCGCTCGGCAAGCGGCCGAAGATCGAGGTCTTCGGCACCGACTATCCGACGCCGGACGGCACCTGCATCCGCGACTACATCCATGTCAGCGATCTGGTGCGCGCGCATTCGGCGGCGCTTGGCTATTTGCGGCGCGGCGGCGAGAGCGCCACTTTCAATTGCGGCTATGGCCGCGGCGCCTCGGTGCTCGAAGTGATCTCATCGGTCAAGCGGATGAGCCGGCGCGACTTCCCGGTCGAGATCGGTGGGCGGCGCGCGGGCGACCCGGCCGCCCTGGTCGCCGACGTCACGCGCATCCGTGCGACGCTCGACTGGCGCCCGCAATTCCAGGATCTCGACACCATCGTGTCCCACGCCTTCGCCTGGGAGCAGCTTGCGGCCAAGCGCAAGACCGCGGCGGCTTAACGGTTTAGCGGAACCGGCACTAACTCTTCCGGCGTTTTTAATAGTGTTTTGGCTTGAAAATTGCGTCCTGCGCAGGCAAGGAAGCCTGCACGAGGCAAACCTGACATAATCGAGCCCGCCAGAGGGCGAATGAACGAACACATCCTGCCATCGTCTGCCGATGCGCAATACGGCGCCTGGGTTCTGGTGCGCCGCCTGCTCACCGAGCAGGGGCTGCGGCATTGGCGGAAATACGTGGTCGCCTTCGCGCTGATGGCGATTGCCGCCGGCTGCACGGCGGCGAGCGCCTATCTCATCGGCACCGTCATCAACGAAGCCTATATCAGCCGCAATTTCCCCGGCATCGTCCTGCTCGGCGGCGTGACGGTCGCGCTGTTCGCCAGCAAAGGGATCGCCACTTACGGATTCAGCGTGGTGCTGTCGCGCATCGGCAACCGCATCATCGCCGACAATCAGCGCGCCGTTTTCGCCAAGCTGCTCAATGAAGGCCTCGGCTTCTTCTCCGACCGGCATTCGACCGAATTCATCGCGCGGCTGACCACCGGCTCGGCGGCCGCGACCCAGGTGATGAACCTGCTGATCACCTCGCTCGGACGCGATTTGCTGTCGCTGATCGGCCTCATCGGCGTGATGGTGTGGCAAGACCCGCTGATGTCGTTCTTCAGCTTCGTGGTCGCGCCGCCGGCCTTCCTCGTGCTGCGCAAGCTGATCCGCCGCATTTATTCGATCGCGCGCAGCCAGTTCCACGGCAATACGCGCGTGGTCGAGACGCTGCAGGAAACCCTGCAGGGCATCCGCATCGTCAAGGCCTTCACGCTCGAAGACATCATGCGCGAGCGCTTCGACCAGAACGTCGCCGCGGTCGAGCACGAGGCCAACAAGATGGCGCGCGTGTCCAACCGCGCCAGCCCGCTGATGGAGTCGCTCGGCGGCTGCGCGATCGCGATCGCGCTCATCTATGCCGGCTACCGCGTGGTGGTGGCCGGCGCGACGCCCGGGCAGTTCTTCTCCTTCATCACCGCCTTCCTGCTGGCCTACGAGCCGGCCAAGCGGCTGGCGCGGCTCAATATCGAACTCAACAGCGGGCTGGTCGGCGTGCGCATCCTGTACGAGATCATCGACAGCGTGCCGAGCGAACCCAACGACGACCAGAAGCCGCCCTTGCAGATCACCACGCCGCGGCTCGAATTCGACGACGTGCATTTTGCCTATCGCGGCGACGATGCGGTGCTGCGCGGCATGAGTTTCGTGGCCGAGGCCGGCAAGCTGACCGCGCTGGTCGGCCCGTCGGGCGGCGGCAAATCGACCGTGTTCAATCTGATTTTGCGCTTCTATGAGTTCGAGCACGGCAAGATCGTGATCGACGAGCAGAACATCACGCAGGTGTCGCGCCGCTCGCTGCGCCAGCACGTCGCCTATGTCGGCCAGGACGTGTTCCTGTTCCGCGGCAGCATCCGCGAGAACATCGCGTTCGGCAAACCGGGCGCCAGCGAGGACGAGATCGTGGCCGCCGCCAAGGGCGCCTATGCGCACGACTTCATCATGTCGTTTCCGCGCGGCTACGACACGCCGGTCGGCGAGCACGGCCTGCAATTGTCCGGCGGCCAGCGCCAGCGCATCTCGATCGCGCGCGCGCTGATCAAGAACGCGCCCATCATTCTGCTCGACGAGGCCACCGCCGCGCTCGATTCGGAATCCGAATTGCAGGTGCGCGAGGCCATGGAGCACCTGTGCCGCGGCCGCACCACGCTCGCCATCGCGCACCGCCTGCACACGGTGTCGCACGCCGACCGCATCTTCGTGGTCGAGGGCGGGCAGGTGGTCGAGTCCGGCCATCACGACGAGCTGCTGCGCAAAAGCGGCCGCTACGCCTCGTTCTACCGGCTGCAGCTCAAGGAGCAGGAGCCGCGCGCGGCGATTGCCGCCGTCAGCCGTTGACGGCGGCGGATTACTCCGATACCCGAAGGCGTCTTTTTCCGGCCCCTCCTGAAAGCGCAGCAATTCCATCATGACCGACTACGTCATTCCGCCTGCCCCGCAAGCCGCGATCGCGGTTGCGGGCTCCAAACAGGTTTTCCCGGTGCGCCGCATCTGGTGCGTCGGCCGCAATTACATCGAGCATATCCGCGAGATGGGGCAGGACGAGCGCGCGCCGCCGTTCTTCTTCGCCAAACCGGCCGACGCCATCGTGGCGGACGGCGGCACCGTGCCCTACCCCTCGCTCACCAAGGACATGCACCACGAGGTCGAGCTGGTGGTCGCGCTCAAGAGCGGCGGCCGCAACATTCCGGTCGCCAAGGCCAATGACTGCATCTGGGGCTACGCGGTCGGCATCGATCTGACGCGCCGCGACCTGCAGATCGCCTCGCGCGACGTGAAGCGGCCGTGGGAAGTCGGCAAGGCCTTCGATCATTCGGCGCCCTGCGGGCCGCTGATGCCGGCGAGCAAGATCGGCCATCCGGCCAAGGGCAAGATCACGCTGAAGGTGAACGGCCAGCTGCGCCAGGACGGCGACCTCAACCAGATGATCTGGAACGTGCCGGAGACGATCTCCAAGCTGTCGGAAATGGTGGCGCTGGAAGCCGGCGACATCATCATGACCGGCACGCCGTCGGGCGTCGCCGCGACCGTCGCCGGCGACAAGATCGAGTGCGAGGTCGAGGGCGTCGGCAAGCTCGCCGTCACCATCGGCCCGCCGCTCAAGTAAGCACGCGCTCCACCGCCGCCGCGATGCGCAGCAGCCGCTGATCCTGGCCGTTGCGCGCGACCAGCATCAGCCCGGCCGGCAGGCCGCCGTCGCGCGGCAGCGGCAGCGAGATCGCGCAGTCAGATCGAAGAAATTGCCGATCGTCGTGTTGCGCAGCAGCAGGGCGTTGCGCGCCATGAAGGATTTCGGCTCGGCCACCTCGTCGAGGCGCGGCGCAACCGTCGCGGTGGTCGGCATCGCCAGGACGTCGAGATCGGCGAGCCGCGCATCCATCGCGGCGATCAGGCGGGCGCGCTCGCGCAGCACCTAGATATAGTCGGCGGCGGAAATCTCGCGGCCCTTCTCGATGCGGCCGCGCACGATCGGATCGACCGCGTCGCCGCTGCGCGCCAGGCGCTCGCCGTGAATGGAATAAACTTCCGCGACCAAAATGCTGGCGCGCGCGAGAGCTTTCATCATGTCGTCGAGCAGCGGCAGCTTTTCGGCGCTGAGCCGGACGCCGGCCTTTTCCAGCCGGTCGAGGCCTACGGGAAAGCGCTTGCCGACCGTGTCGTCGAGATTGTCGAGCGGGGCGCCTTGCGCGACGCCGACGCGCAAACCGGCGAGCGGTGCGGCCTCCAGCGTCCACGGCGCAATGCCGGCCAGGACCGCATCGGCCTTGGCGCAATCGGCGACCGAGCGGGCCATCGGGCCGATCGAATCGAGCGTATAGGACAGCGGAAAGGCGCCCTGCGGTCGGCACGCGCTGGCGGCTCGGCTTGAAGCCGACAATGCCGCAGACCGACGCCGGAATGCGCACCGAGCCGCCGGTGTCGCTGCCGATCGAGATGTCGCATAGGCCGTCGGCGGCGGCGACCGCGGCGCCCGACGACGAGCCGCCCGGCGCGCGCGCGCGGTCGGCCGGATTTCCGGGGGTGCCGTAATGCGGGTTGATGCCAACGCCGGTGAAGGCGAACTCGGACATGTTGGTCTTGGCGACGATGACCGCGCCCGCCGCGCGCAGGCGTTGCACGACCGGTGCGTCGGCCTGCGCCAGCTTGCCCTCATCGGCGAGCAGCTTGGAGCCCGCGCGCGTCACCTCGCCGGCGACGTCGAACAGATCCTTGATCGAGACGATGGCGCCGTCGAGCGGCCCGAGCGAGATGCCTGCTTTGGCGCGCGCGTCGGCGCTGTCGGCCGCGGCGCGTGCTGCATCGCGATAAACAGTGAGGCAGGCGCGCGCGCCCTCGCCTTTCGGATCGTCGATGCGCGCCAGCGCGGCCTCAAGCCGCTCGCGGAACTTCGCCATGGAACAAATTCCCCCGGTGCGCGTTTTTTTCGCACCTTCGTTGCAAATACTGGAGGGAACTCATGCGCAAAGCAATCTTGGCGGCGGCAACTCTGGCCGCACTTGCGGTTTCACCGATGAGCGCGAACGCGCAGAATGCCCTGGGCGGCGCGATCGTTGGCGGCGCCACCGGCGCTGTGATCGGCGGCGCGGTCGGCGGCGGCCGAGGCGCTGCGGTCGGTGCCGCGGTTGGCGCCACAACCGGCGCCGCGGTCGGCGCGCAGGCCGATGGCCGCTATTACTATCGGGAGCGCTACTACCACCATCGCCACTGCTGGCATAACCGCTTCGGCGAGCTGCGCTGCCGCTACTACTGAGATTTCGAGTGAGGCCGTGAGAGGCGCCGGAAACGGCGCCTCTTTCGTTTTGCGAAGGCCTTAACTGGCGCCGAGACCGCCCTTCTCGACGACGAAACGCACGATCTCGTCGATGCCCTGGCCGGTGCGCACGGGCGAAAACATCGCGGTGAGAATATCGCCGCCGGATTCAATCAGCACCAGATCGAGATTGGGAAACTTGGCGCGCGCGCTGGCGGTCGCCCGTGCCCAGAACCACGCGGTCGGCCAGCCTGACGCCACCTTCACAACCACGCCGTCATTATGCCATGAAGGCCCCGCTTAAAGCACACCGAGATTCCCCCAAGGAGCACGATTGTTCATGCGACCGTTGCGCACGGCGGCCCTCATTGCGGCCCTTCTGCTCGGCATTGGCGCGGCTCAGGCTGCGGAGCCGACCGGCACCTGGCTCACCGAGAAAGGCGATGCGCGCATCCAGGTCGCGCACTGCGGCAAAGCCCTGTGCGGCACGGTGGCCTGGATCAAGGACGCCCTCGATCCCGCGACCGGCAAGCCGCCGGTCGACGAGAGGAATCCCGATCCGGCCAAACGCAACCGCAAGATCCTCGGCATGCGCATTTTCTCCATGGCCAAGGACGCAAACGGCATCTGGGCGGGCGGCATCTACAATTCCGACGACGGCAAGATCTATGCCGGCAAGCTGCTGTCCGTCGGCGACAACCAGCTGCAGGTCAACGGCTGCGCCGGCGCGCTGTGCGGCGGCGAGTTGTGGAAGCGGGTTGGGAAGTAACGACCGGGAGGAGATCATGGCAGCCAAGGGCAAGCATTCAGCGCCGGGCAAAGGCAACATCTACGCCAAGGCCAATGAGGTGATCGTCAAGATCACCGGCGGCGACACCGGCCAGACCTTCGAAGTGGTGGAGGAAAACTGCAAGCCGGGCTTCCAATCGCGCGCGCATTACCACATCAAGGCCTACGAGACCTTCTACGTGTTCGACGGCAGCGCCGATTTCCAGGTCGGCGATGAGCTGTTTCACGCCACCACAGGGTCGTGCGTGCACATTCCGCCCGGCGTGCCGCATCAGGTGACGTCGAAAGACGGCGTGCGCATGCTGATGATCTACTGCCCGGCCGGCACCGAAGGCATGTTCGCCGACATGCATGCGCTCAGCCAGCAGGACCTGATGAACGCAGAGCTCACCAAGGCGCTGGCGCTCAAGCACGACACGGTCATGATCGAGCAGAGCAAAGACGGTCGCGGCAAAGGGACGATCCTCGGTTAGATGATGAGATCGGTATTGGGGCCGAACATACGGCATAGGCCGCGCGCTTTATTGTGACCGCCATATTTCATCCCCAACGTTATCAACCGCAGTTTTTAGCCTCTTGTCAGACAGGCGCAGGTGCGTAGGCTTTCACGCAGGTCATCCATCTCTGGCTCTGCTGGACACGGGTGAACCGCCATGACCGGCGCGGCCATGGGACGTGGGTGCAGCTTGCTGTATTCGTGGTCCATGACTGCCGGCCCTGGCTCTCAGTAACTGGTATCTGTGTCGCAGGCTCACGCCTGCGCCGGGTTTGGATCCGAGAGCTTGTGACGGGTGGACGACGGTCCGCCCGTTATGGCTTTTGGGGCCTACATGCTGGCGCCGTCGAATTTCTTGACCTGCCGCATTGGCAGCCGCCCGTGTAAGTCTGCTTCATGACGTCCTCCGGCATTGTGGGGACTGCATGCGAAACATCGCAGGCGCCTTAAGGTTTCCCCATCACATCCCGCCTGCTTCAGATTTTCTCAGGAGCTACCAAAGCTCGTCCACGGCGAGCTTGCGCGGGATATGGCCCTGCTGGGCCGCGTAGGAGATCAACAGCTCAAGGGCCGGGCGATTGGCCGCCTTGCCGAAGGGCGCGGTGTCGATCGGCCCCGGCTTGCCGGTGGCAGCCTTGCCGGCTTCGAGCAGCCGGTAGAGTTCGGCGACGGCGTCCGGCTTGGCGCGCGCCAAGTCCTCCGTCACCACCACCATGTGATTGACCGGCACCAAATGGTGCTTGGCGTACCAGTCGCGCGCGGCGGCGTCCGGATCGGGAATCAGCGGTCTTCAGGCGCGGGTCGTCCGGCATGGCGGCGCCGTAGATGGCGGCATCGAGCTCGCCGCCGAGCAGCATCTGCGTGATGTCCTGACCGGGCTTGGCGCGGATCACGCCGGGCGGATCGTTGGCTTCGGCGACATGGCCGCCCTCGAACGTCACCCACTGCGCGCGCGCGAGGTCGACTTTCGTAGTCGTTCTCCAGGATGCCGCGGATCCACACACCGGTGGTCTGGCTGTAGGAGCGCACGCCGATGCGCTTGCCCGGCAGGTCGGCCGGCGTGAGCTTGCCGCGCGCGCTGTTGTACAGAACCGTGCCGTGCTGGAAGCGTGACAACATCGCCGCCGGCAACAGCTTTAGTCCCTTGTTGTAGGCCTTGGCCTGAATGGCGGTGACCAGCGCCATTTCACTCGCGTCATAGGCGTGCTCGCGCACCATCGGCAGGAAGGCCTTGTACATCGGCTTGACCTCGACGAAGTCGAGCGTGAGCCAGGGCGAGGTGATCTCCCCGCGCTTGAGCGGCAGCGTGTGGGGATAATCGCCAAGGGCGATGCGCAATGTGGTGGGATCGGGCATGGCTTTCTTTGTCATGGCCGGGCTTGTCCCGGCCATCCACGTCTTACTATGCTCCGCCTACTAATAAAGGCGTGGATGCCCGGCACAAGGCCAGGCATGACGTTTCGTAGGGAGTTCTCCATGCCGGACCAAAAGACGGGGCTCGTCGTCACCGCCCATCCGGGCGATTTCGTCTGGCGCGCGGGCGGCGCCATCGCGCTGCACGCCAAGCGCGGGTACAGGGTCAAGATCGTCTGCCTGTCCTACGGCGAGCGCGGCGAGAGCCAGTTCGCCTGGAAGGAGACGGGCGCCACGCTGGAGACCGTTAAGGCCGGCCGCAAGGACGAGGCCGAGCGCGCCGCCAAGCTGCTCGGCGCGGAGATCGAATTCTTCGATGCCGGCGACTATCCGCTGCGGCTGACGGAGGCGCATTTCGACCGCATGGTCGACATCTATCGCGAGACCAACCCCGCCTTCGTGCTCACGCACGCGCTCGAAGACCCGTACAATTTTGATCATCCCAACGCCGCGCATTTCGCGCAGGAGACGCGCGTGGTGGCGCAGGCCATGGGCCACAAGCCGGGCGCCAAATACAAATATTCGGCGCCGCCGGTCTATCTATTCGAGCCGCACCAGCCCGAGCAGTGCAACTACAAACCCGATCTCATTCTCAAGATCGACGAGGTCTGGGAGACGAAATACAAAGCCTTCCAGATCCTCGCCGCGCAAAAGCACCTCTGGGCCTATTACGAGCGCGTGGCGCTCAACCGCGGCATCCAGGGTTCACGCAATACCGGCGTGCCGATGACGTACGGCGAGGCCTATCAGACGCTGTTCCCGCGAGTCGCAGAAACCCTCGGCTGAGTTCGGAGGAAATCGAAAATGAAGCCCGTCGTCGTCCGCACCATCAAACGCGCCGATCCCAACGCCGTCGGTACGCTCGCCGCCGTCGGCGTGTCGACCGCGCATGAGGCACTCGGCCGCTCCGGGCTGATGAAGCCCTATCTGCGGCCAATCTGGCCCGGCGCCGCGATCGGCGGGCCGGCGGTGACGGTGCTGGCGCAACCGGGCGACAACTGGATGATCCATGTCGCGGTCGAGCAATGCCAGAAGGGCGACGTGCTGGTGGTCGGCTGCACCGCCGACAATACCGACGGCATGTTCGGCGAATTGCTGGCGACCGCGCTGCAGGCGCGCGGCGTGGTCGGCCTGGTGATCGACGCCGGCTGCCGCGACATCAAGGCGCTCAAAGAGATGGATTTCCCGGTGTGGTCGAAAGCGATCTCGGCCAAGGGCACGGTGAAAGCGACGCTCGGCGCGGTCAATATTCCGGTGGTGTGCGCGGGCGTCAATGTCGAGCCCGGCGACGTGGTGGTGGCCGACGACGATGGCGTGGTGGTGATACCGAAGAAGCTTGCCGTCGAGACCGCGCAGAAGGCGCAGAAGCGCAAGGACGACGAGGACGGCAAGCGCAAGCAGCTCGCCGCGGGCGTGCTTGGCCTCGATATGTACAAGATGCGCGAGCCGCTGGAGAAAGCGGGCCTGCGCTACGTCGACAAGCCGGAAGACGTGTGAACGCCAGCGCCACCAGCTTCGACGTCGTCGTTGTCGGCTGCGGCATTGCCGGCTTGTCCGCCGCGGCGACGGCGCTGCAGGCGGGCGCGCGGGTGGCCATCCTCGAGCGCTCGGTGAAGGATGAGCGCGGCGGCCAGACGCGCTGGACCGAAGCGCTGCTGCGCATGAAAAGCGAGACGGAAGTCTCCGATGACTTCGAAGCCCACTTCGCACGCAATGCCGGCCATTACCTCGATCCTGAACTGGTCGCGGAAACCGCGCGCGACTGGGACAACTGGCCGGGCATTGTCAAGACGCTCGGCTTCACCGATCCGGATGTGATCTCGACCTTTTCCTCCTCAGTCGGCCCAACGGTCGCCTGGCTGAAAAGCTTCGGCGTCAAATTCGATTTCCTGCCGACCTATTTCATCACCGCCTGTCAGCCGCGCATGGCGCCGATCGGCGGCGGGCTGGCGCTGGTCGAGGCGCTGGCCGGCTGGTGCGAGAAGAACGGCGGGCAGTTTTTCTACGAAACGACGGCGCGCGCGCTGATCCAGGACGAGCGCGGCGGCGTGACTGGCGTGCGCTGCGTGGGCGCGGGCCACACGTCGCTCGAATTGCGCGCGCTCGCCGTGATCCTCGGCAGCGGCGGCTTCGAGGGCAATCCGGAGATGCTGACGCATTATCTCGGACCGCGGGCGCGCTACATCAGGCCGGTGGCGCGCGGCGGCTACTACAACAAGGGCGAAGGCATCCGCATGGCGTTGGCCGTCGGCGCGGCCGCTTGCGGCGACTACGGCAGCTTTCACGCCGAGCCCCTCGATCCGCGCTCGGGCGCGACCGAACCGGTGGTGCTGGTGTTCAATTACGGCATTCTGGTCAATAAGACCGGCGCCCGCTTCGTCAACGAGGCGCCGGCCACGGTCGATGCGACATACGAAGCGATCACGCGCGTCATTTTCGAGCAGCCGGACGGCATCGCCTATTGCATTCTCGATTTAACGATAGACGACGTGCCGAACTGGAAGCGCTCGGTGCGCAGCGACC
>CAVTHL010000006.1:0-47295 GCA_963734465.1 uncultured Alphaproteobacteria bacterium | reverse complement strand
CTTGCCGGCTTCGAGCAGCCGGTAGAGCTCGGCGACGGCGTCCGGCTTGGCGCGCGCCAACTCCTCCGTCACCACCACCATGTGATTGACCGGCACCAGGCGGTGCTTGGCGTACCAGTCGCGCGCGGCGGCATCCGGATCGGGAATCAGCGATTGCAGCCGCGGGTCGTCCGGCATGGCGGCGCCATAGATGGCGGCATCGAGTTCGCCGCCGAGCAGCATCTGCGTGATGTCCTGCCCGGGCTTGGCGCGGATCACGCCGGGCGGATCGGTGGCTTCGGCGACATGGCCGCCCTCGAACGTCACCCACTGCGCGCGCGCGAGGTCGATTCCGTAGTCGTTCTCCAGGATGCCGCGGATCCACACACCGGTGGTCTGGCTGTAGGAGCGCACGCCGATGCGCTTGCCCGGCAGGTCGGCCGGCGTGAGCTTGCCGCGCGCGCTATTGTACAGAACCGTGCCGTGCTGGAAGCGCGACAGCATCGCCGCCGGCAACAGCTTCAGCCCCTTGTTGTAGGCTTTCGCCTGAATGGCGGTGACCAGCGCCATTTCACTCGCGTCATAGGCGTGCTCGCGCACCATCGGCAGGAAGGCCTTGTACATCGGCTTGACCTCGACGAAGTCGAGCGTGAGCCAGGGCGAGGTGATCTCCCCGCGCTTGAGCGGCAGCGTATGGGGATAATCGCCAATGGCGATGCGCAGGGTGATCGGGTCCGGCATGGGCGGTGAGGCTTTCTTTCGGTAGCCTAGTTAGTCTAAAGAACCCCTGGAAATAAAGGGAGTTCTCCATGCCGGAGCCAAAAGACCGGACTTGTCGTCACCGCCCATCCCGGCGATTTCGTCTGGCGCGCGGGCGGCGCCATCGCGCTGCACGCCAAGCGCGGGTACAGGGTCAAGATCGTCTGCCTGTCCTACGGCGAGCGCGGCGAGAGCCAGTTCGCCTGGAAGGAGGCGGGCGCCACGCTGGAGACCGTGAAGGCCGGCCGCAAGGACGAGGCCGAGCGCGCCGCCAAGCTGCTGGGCGCCGAGATCGAATTCTTCGATGCCGGCGACTATCCGCTGCGGCTGACCGACGCGCATTTCGACCGCATGGTCGACATCTATCGCGAGACAACCCCGCCTTCGTGCTCACGCACGCGCTCGAAGACCCGTACAATTTCGATCATCCCAACGCCGCGCATTTCGCGCAGGAGACGCGCGTGGTGGCGCAGGCCATGGGCCACAAGCCGGGCGCCAAATACAAATATTCGGCGCCGCCGGTCTATCTGTTCGAGCCGCACCAGCCGGAGCAGTGCAACTTCAAGCCCGATCTCATTCTCAAGATCGACGAGGTGTGGGAGACAGAAATACAAGGCCTTCCAGATCCTCGCCGCGCAGAAGCACCTGTGGGCCTATTACGAGCGCGTGGCGCTCAACCGCGGCATCCAGGGCTCACGCAATACCGGCGTGCCGATGACCTACGGCGAGGCCTATCAGACGCTATTCCCGAGCGTCGCAGAAACCCTCGGCTGAACTCGGAGGAAATCATCATGAAACCCGTCGTCGTCCGCACCATCAAACGCGCCGATCCCAATGCCGTCGGCACGCTCGCCGCCGTCGGCGTCTCGACCGCGCACGAGGCGCTCGGCCGCTCCGGGCTGATGAAGCCCTATCTGCGGCCGATCTGGCCCGGCGCCGCGATCGGCGGGCCGGCGGTGACCGTGCTGGCGCAGCCGGGCGACAACTGGATGATCCATGTCGCGGTCGAGCAATGCCAGAAGGGCGACGTGCTGGTGGTCGGCTGCACCGCCGACAATACCGACGGCATGTTCGGCGAATTGCTGGCGACCGCGCTGCAGGCGCGCGGCGTGGTCGGCCTGGTGATCGACGCCGGCTGCCGCGACGTCAAGCCGCTGCACGAGATGGGCTTCCCGGTGTGGTCGAAAGCGATCTCGGCCAAGGGCACGGTGAAAGCGACGCTCGGCGCGGTCAACATTCCGGTGGTGTGCGCGGGCGTCAATGTCGAGCCGGGCGACGTGGTGGTGGCCGACGACGACGGCGTGGTGGTGATCCCGAAGAAGCTTGCCGTCGAGACCGCGCAGAAGGCGCAGAAGCGCAAGGACGACGAGGACGGCAAGCGCAAGCAGCTCGCCGCCGGCGTGCTCGGCCTCGACATGTACAAGATGCGCGAGCCGCTGGAGAAAGCGGGCCTGCGCTACGTCGACAAGCCGGAAGACGTGTGAACGCCAGCGCCACCAGCTTCGACGTCGTCGTCGTCGGCTGCGGCATTGCGGGCTTGTCCGCCGCGGCGACGGCGCTGCAGGCGGGCGCGCGGGTGGCGATCGTCGAGCGCTCGGTGAAGGACGAGCGCGGCGGCAATACGCGCTGGACCGAAGCGCTGCTGCGCATGAAGAGCGAGACGCGAAGTCTCCGACGACTTCGAGACGCACTTCGCCACGCAATGCCGGCCACTATCTCGACCCCGAGCTGGTCGCGGAGACCGCGCGCGACTGGGACAACTGGTCGTCGATCGTCAAGACGCTCGGCTTTACCGACCCGGACGTGATCGCGACCTTTTCATCCTCGGTCGGGCCGACGGTCGCCTGGCTGAAAAGCTTCGGCGTCAAATTCGATTTCCTGCCGACCTATTTCATCACCGCCTGTCAGCCGCGCATGGCGCCGATCGGCGGCGGGCTGGCGCTGGTCGAGGCGCTCGCCGGCTGGTGCGAGAAGAACGGCGGGCAGTTTTTCTATGAAACGACGGCGCGCGCGCTGATCCAGGACGAGCGCGGCGGCGTGACCGGCGTGCGCTGCGTGGGCGCGGGCCACACGTCGCTCGAATTGCGCGCGCCCGCCGTGATCCTCGGCAGCGGCGGCTTCGAGGGCAATCCGGAGATGCTGACGCACTACATCGGCCCGCGGGCGCGCTACATCAGGCCGGTGGCGCGCGGCGGCTATTACAACAAGGGCGAAGGCATCCGCATGGCGTTGGCCGTCGGCGCGGCCGCTTGCGGCGACTACGGCAGCTTCCACGCCGAGCCGCTCGATCCGCGCTCGGGCGCGACCGAGCCGGTGGTGCTGGTGTTCAATTACGGCATTCTGGTCAACAAGAACGGCGCCCGCTTCGTCAACGAGGCGCCGGCCACGGTCGATGCGACCTACGAAGCGATCACGCGCGTCATTTTCGAGCAGCCGGACGGCATCGCCTATTGCATTCTCGATTCAACGATAGACGACGTGCCGAACTGGAAGCGCTCGGTGCGCAGCGACCAGCCGCCGGTGACCGCCGCCACCTTGCCGGAGCTGGCGGGCAAGCTCGGCATCGACGCGGCGGAACTCGCCGCCACGGTGGAGGCCTATAATGCCGCCTGCCCGACCGGACCGTTCAAGCCGCTCGAGCTCGACGGCCTGGCGACGAAACCCGGCTACACGCCGAAGAAATCGAACTGGGCCCGGCGCATCGAGAAGCCGCCGTTCCTCGCCTTCCCGATCATCTGCGGCAACTGCTTCACCTTCGGCGGGCTGAAGGTCGATACCAACGCACGCGTCATCAATGCCGACGGCGCGGCGATCCCCGGTCTTTATGCCGCCGGTGAAACGATCGGGCTCTACTATGGAACTTACGCGGGCGCGACCTCGGTCCTGCGCGGCGCGGTGTTCGGACGCATCGCCGGTCAACACGCGGCGAGCAAGCGCGTATAATGCGAGTTCCAACTACACCTGGACACCGGCGAGCGTGCCGAGAGGTAATGACGTAGCGAAGATCCAATTTTTGATCTGCGTCAACCGCTAAACATTTCCCCGAATGCGACCGCGCAAGTTGACGCGCTCTTTAAGTGCGGCCGCTACGGTCGCGCCATCAGCAATTTGTCTGCGTCAGTACATGGAGAAAATCACGTGTCAAAATTGATCGCGTTCCTGAAAGACGAATCTGGCGCCACCGCCATCGAATATGGCCTGATCGCCGCCGGCATCGCCGTCGCCATCATCGGCGTCGTCAACACGCTCGGCGGCAAGCTCAACACGACATTCACGAGCGTTTCGACCCAGCTCAAGTAACCCACACGTGGGCTGCGTCCGAGAAAGCCGCCGGCAACGGCGGCTTTCTTTTTTTGTCGGCGCGGCGTCAGCCCGATATCGCCGGGCCGGGCCGAAACCTGAGCGCGGCGACAATTCCGAGCGCGACGAAGAAGGCCATCGCCACGACTTGCGCGACCACAAAATGAGAATTTTGCGGTTCGGAGAACGGCGGCCCGACCTGCGGCGCCAGTGGATTCAGCAACGACACCTTCTCGAAGGACTGCACGATCAGCACGAACGCGTTGAACCAAAGCGCGGTGACCGCAGTGACGACGTAGATCCAGCGCCAGGCGCCGGCGAGATGCTTGCCGTACAGCGCGACCAGTGCGATCAGCAGGATCACCAGCGAAACCGCGCCGACGGCCAGCGCGGGCGTGAAGCCGTGAATCGGAAAGAAAAATCCGGTCACGCTGGTCAGGATGGTCATGACCAGGAAGAACAACGTCCAGCCCGCGCATTCGGTGCGAGCCGAGCATGCCGAACAGCACGACGAGACCGCTGGCAATCGCAACCATGCTGATGATGACGTGAAGCAGCGTGAAATTGGCAGTCGAGAGACCGAGGATCATGAGCACCCTCTTCCGCTATGCCGGCAAGAGCACGAGCTTGCTGCCTCTTTAGTGACAATGTCGATACGGGAGGTTCGCGGCGCGCGCCTTTTCAGCGGTTGGCGTGGCTCCAGGGCGCGATGCGGCGTCCGAACCATTTCAGCAAGGATGTGAGCGAGACGCCGAGCACCATCAGCACGATCACCGGCACGAAGGTTTTGTCCATCGCGAACACGTTGGCGTATTTGGTGATCATGAAACCGAGGCCGGAGATCGTCGTGTAAAACTCCGCGATGATCATGCCGATCAGGCCGCGGCCGATGGCGAGCCGCACGCCGGCGATGATGTAAGGCAGCGCGAACGGCAGCAACACATTCTGCCATGTCTTCCACTCGCTCGAGCGGAACGATTGCGCGACCTCCAGCATGTTCTTGTCGCATTCGCGCACGCCCTGATAGGTGTTGATCAGCAGCGGGAACACCGCGAACAAGAACACCACGATGATCTTGGCTTTCAGATAAATGCCGAACCACAGCACCAACAGCGGCACCACCGCGACCAGCGGCGTCGCGTAGAGTGCGTTGATCGGCAGGTCGAGCGCCCAATCGAGCCAGCGCAGCCGCGCCGTGGCGACGCCCAGCACAATGCCGACCACGATCGCGATGGCCAGGCCGTAGAACATCACCTGCAGACTCTGGCCGAGAAAATACGGCAGCTCGCCGGAAACGGTGGTCTCGTAAAAGGCGATGGCGATCTTGCTCGGCGAGGTGAAAAAGATCGGGCTGATGAAGGGGGCGACGAGCTCCCAGACAATCAGGATGAGCGCCACAAAGCCGTAGCGGAAAACGGCCGGCCGCTCCCACCACGGCGTCTTGGCCACGGCTGCGGACTTGCGGACCGTCAATCAGCGCGCCGCTGTGCGCCTCATGGGCAATGGCCATCGAAATCCTTCCTCATCTTCTAGTGGCGCTGCGGGCGCCGCCACGAAGGACGGCGCCCGCAGGCTTCAGCGAAGCAGGTCAGCTCAGAACGCCGCCGTCGGGCAGACCGGGCCTTTCCATTCGCCGAGCTGCGCAATCGCCTTCTTGGCGAACGTGGTGTCGACGATGTGATCGTATTTCGGGGTCTTGCCCTCTTTGATGTTGCCGACCTTGGTCATCAGCGCGGCGGTGAAGTTGGTCCGCTCCGGGCCGAGGCCGCTATTGGCGTCCCAGATGCACTGCTGCACCAGGAAGTCGAAGCTCTTTGCCAGGACGTCCTCGGGATAACCGGTCTGCTTGACCAGGATCGGGATGATCTTGGCGCGGTCGGTGTACATGATCCGCGTCGCCTCGATATTGGCGGTGACGACGGCCTGCACGACATCCGGCTTGTCCTTGATCGTCTTCTCGGTCGCCGACAGGTAGGTGTAGAGCGTCTTGGGCTGCAGCTCCCACATGCGGGCAATCGGGTGCAGGTCGGGCACCTTCGACTTCGCGAACATTTCCTGTTCGACGTGCAGGATCGCGGTATCGACCTGGTTGGCGACCAGCGCGGGAACGTCTTCGCTCGCGATGCTGACGAAGTTCACGTCCTTGGGATCGATCTTGGCCGCGCGCAGCACGCTGCGGCTGAGAATGTCGGCAAAGCCGCCGGGCTCCTGGATGCCGATGCGCTTGCCTTTGAGGTCCGCCATCGTCTTGATGTCGGCGCGCACGATCATCGAGGCTTCGAACTTCGGCAGGTTGGCCGACAGCGCCTTCACGGCGGCGCCATTCGAGATGCCGATGATGGTCGGCGCGCCGGGCGTGAGGCCCAGATCGATATTGCCGGCGAGCAGCGCGCGGAAAACCTTCACGCCGTCGCCGAGCGAGACGATGTCGACGTCGAGACCGGCTTTCTTGTAAAGGCCGAGCTCCTTGGCGACGATCACCGGCATGTGCACGATGTTGGGCGGCGAGGTCGGGATGCCGATCGTGATCTTTTGCTGTGCATTGGCCGCGCCCGGCAGTGCCAGCGCGGCGGCGGCCAGCGCCGCCAGCATGGTGGTCAGTTTGCGCATTCTGAAAATCCTCCCTGGATCTTTGTTTTCGGCTTTTTCGCCAGCCTCAGTGGGATTTTGCCCCATCCGTCCGGTAAAAACAACGAAGGGGGCCTGCAAAGTCCGCCGATCCGCGGCGAATTCGCCTTTGACCGCAGCGGCACGGCATGGCTAGGTGCGGCGTCATTCAGCCATGAATGCGTCCGCAACCATGCCTCAATTCGTCGTCGATTTCGGCAGCCTCGGCAAGACGCCGGAGGAAGGCCGGCTCGATGCGCCGGCCTTTCACCGCAACCACGAAGCCATCTGGGGCGCGATTGCCGCGTTCATGGCGGGCGCGCGTGGCGATGTGCTGGAGGTCGGCAGCGGAACCGGCCAGCACGCGGCCGATTTCGCCCGGCGCACGCCGCAGCTGACCTGGTGGCCGAGCGATATTCTGCCCTCGCATCTCGCCAGCATCGAAGGCTGGCGGCGGCAGGCCGGCCTCGCCAATTTGCGCGAGCCGCAACGCATCGATCTGACGGATGCCGCCTGGACATGGCGCGGCGATGCGGCAGCGGCAGCGCTCACCGCCATCCTTTGCATCAACACGCTGCACATTTCGCCCTGGCGCGTGTCGGAGAATCTCATCGCCGGCGCCGGGCGCCTGTTGCGGCCGGACGGACGGCTGTTCATCTATGGTCCGTTTAAGCGCGACGGCGCGCACACGGCGCCAAGCAATGCCGCCTTCGACGCCACGCTCAGGGCGGAAAATCCGGAATGGGGCGTGCGCGACGTCGGCGACCTGAGCGCGCTGGCGCAGGCCGCCGGTTTGACGCTCGTCAATATCGCGCCGATGCCAGCCAATAATCTGGTTCTGGCTTTTGCCCGCGCCGAACGACAGAACTGACGAAAGGACCGCCAATGCAGCCAGAACTGCAGCCCGAACCGAACATGGACATCGCCCATCTCGGCCATCTCGAAGTGCTGACGCCGAAATTCGAGGAGAGCCGCAAGTTCTTCATCGACGTCATGGGCATGACGCAGAGCGGCGAGAAAGGCGATAGCGTCTATCTGCGCGGCTGGGACGATTACGAGCGCTATTCGCTCAAGCTCACCGCCTCCAAGACATCCGGCATGGCGCATGTCGCCTTCCGCACGCGCTCGCCGCAGGCGCTGGAGCGGCGCGCGGCGGCGCTCAAGGGCTCCGGCTTCGACGTCGGCTGGACCAACGGCGATCTCGGCCACGGCAAGACCTTCGTGTGCAAGGATCCCGACGGCCACGTCATCGAGCTTTATTACGAGACCGAGTGGTACGACCCGCCGCCCGACAAGAAGCCGGCCTTGAAGAACCAGGCGCAGCGTTATCCGGCGCGCGGCTGCAATGTGCGGCGCATCGACCACTTCAACGGGCTTGCCACCGACATCAAGGCCAACCGCGAGTTCTTCCAGAACTATCTCGGCTTCCGCCTGACCGAGCAGATCGTGCTCGACGACGGCAGCGAAGCCGGCATGTGGATGACGGCGACCAACAAGTCCTACGACTTTGCCTATACGCGCGACCACACCGGCACCAAGGGCCGCTTCCACCACGTCACCTACGCGCTCGATAGCCGCGAGGATATTTTGCGCGCCGCCGATATCTTCCTGGAGAACGGCGTGTTCATCGAGACCGGGCCGCACAAGCACGCCATCCAGCAGACCTTCTTCCTCTACGTCTACGAGCCGGGCGGCAACCGGGTCGAGGTCGCCTGCCCCGGCGCGCGGCTGGTGCTGGCGCCGGACTGGAAGCCGATCACCTGGACCGAGGCCGAGCGCAAGAAGGGCCAGGCCTGGGGCCTGCAGACCATCAAGTCGTTCCACACCCACGGCACGCCGCCGGTGCCGGGCGTGCCGGAGTCGTGACATGAACGGCCGCAACACGCCGCGCGTCTCCTTCATCGGCTTCGGCGAGGCCGGCCAGGCGATTGCCTCCGGCCTGCGCGAGAGCGGCATCGAGCGCATCGCCGCCTGGGACATTCTGTTCCCGAAGCCGGAAGGCGCGCGGCTCAAAGCGGCCGGCGAAAAATCCGGCGTGCGGCTGGCGTCGTCGGCGGCCGACGCGGTCGCGCAAACCGACATGGTCATCTCGGCGGTGACGGCGGCCTCGAGCCTGGAGGCCGCCCGCTCGGTCGCGCCGCATCTCTCCGGCAATCCCTATTATCTCGACATCAATTCGGTCTCGCCCGGCCGCAAGCAGGAAACGGCCAGGCTGCTGGGCGAAAAGGCGCGCTACATCGACGTCGCGGTGGTGGCGGCGATCCATCCCAAGCGCCACCGCACGCCGCTGCTGATCGCCGGTCCGCAGGCCGAGGCGGTCGCGCCGCTGCTGCGCGAGATGGAGATGGAGCTCAAGGTTGTCGGCGATGCAGTCGGCGCTGCCGCGGCGATCAAGATGATCCGCTCGGTGATGATCAAGGGCATCGAGGCGCTCACGCTCGAATGCTTCCTGGCGGCGGCGCGCGCCGGCGTGCTGGATGAAGTGACGGCCTCGCTCAAGAACAACTATCCCGGGCTCGATTGGCCGAAGCTGTCCGAATACAACCTCGAGCGCATGGCAAGCCATGGCGAGCGGCGGGCGGCCGAGATGGAAGAATCCGCGGCCACTTTGCGCGAACTCGGTCTCGATCCGTTGATGGTCGAGGCCACCGTTATGCGCCAGCGCGAGATGGGCGCCGTGGGCAAGGTTGACGCAGTGCGGCAATCGCTCGATCAGGGCCGCAGCGCAATACTTTCCGCGATCGACGCCGCGAAGAAATGACGCACGATTTCTGAACGCGCGTTCAGATTCTACAGCGCGTAAACTTCTTGTAATCGTCGTGCGCGACCTCTTAGTATTCCAGCGTCAACAATGCTGGGAGGAAATAATGAAATTGAGGACTATCGGATACGGGCTGATCATTGCGGTCGCCGCTGTCGCATTGGCAATCGGCTCGGCCACCACCGGTGAAGCCAAAGGCAAGAAGAAGAAGGCCGCTGCCGCCCCGCCGCCGCAGCCGCAGATTTGCTTGTATGAGGCAAACGCGCCGGTGTGCGGCTCACTGAAGGGTCATAAATTCACCTACGCGAACGCTTGCTCCGCCTATAAAGACGGCGCCAAGGTCGTGTCGAACAAGGCTTGCGCGGTGAAGGCGGCGAAGAAGGGCAAGGGCAAAAAGGCGAAAAAGGCGAAGAAGGCCTCCAAGAAAAAGGCCGCCAAGAAGATGTAACGCCTCGCAATCGCGAAGCGAAAATGGAACGGGCCGCTGCCAGGCAGCGGCCCGTTTGCATGAGTCGACCAACGCCTCGCTATTTGCGCGGCGGAATCTGGATCAGCTCGGTGAGCTGCTCTTTGGTCAGCGGCTTCTCCAGGAATTTCAGCTTGACCGCATCGCGCACCGCGCCGTCGAGATCGGCCATCTTGTCGGTTTGCAGCGCTTCCTTCGGCTGGAATTTCGCCATCGACTCCTTGAGCAGTTCGATCGGCAACTTCATTTTCACCGAATACATCTCGACCGCCTTCGGATCGGAATACATCCAGTCCACCGCCTCGCGATAGGCCTGCATGAAGCGCACGATGGCGTCGTGCTTGGTCTTGAGCGAATTGGCGTTGACGATCAGCACGCGCACGGTCTGCCCGCGCAGCGACGGCACGTCGCTGCCGTGCGCCACGATGCGAATCTTGCCCTCTTTGAGCTCCTTGAGGCCGAAGGGCGGCGCCGCCCAGCCGATATCGACTTGGCCAGACATGACCGCGGTCAGCGTGCCGGCCGGACTGCCGGTCGCGGTCGGCTTGGCCTTGCAGCCAAGCTCCTGCGTGAAGGCGACCACGATATTGTTCGAGCTCGAGCCGTTGGTCGAATAAGCGAGGGTGTTGCTCTCGGTCGCGTCCTTCAGGCTTTTGATCGGCGAATCCGCTTTCACATACCAATAGAGATCGCCGGTGCCGGTGAACATCGGCGCCAGGATGCGCACCGGCGCGCCCTTCTCGAAGGCACGCATGACGCCGGCAACGCCGACGCCGGCGCCGATGTCGGCGCTGCCGGCGATGATCGGCTGCATGGTTTCGCCGGCGCCGCGGGTGCCGACATTCTCCAGCACCAGACCGTGCTTCTTGAAGATGCCGGCGTCCTGACCGAGCGTCGGCGCCTGGTTCTCCCAATTGTTGATCTGTCCGATCGCCAGCTTGAGCTGATCTTCGGCCGAGGCGTGGCCTGCGGCCATCGCCAGCGGCACCGCGACAGCGAGCGTTGCCACGAGACGTTTGAAGCCCGTCATTGATCGTCCTCCCATGATTTTATTTATGAGCGCACTCCCGAATGGGCCGTATTCAACACCGAACGCTGCCCACTGGGGAAGCCCAAAACGTTAGCGGCGTCTGGCTTTGGCGCGTTTGCGCGGGCTGGCGCGCTGGGACGACGCCTTGCTCTTGTTGCTCTTGGTGCTTTTGCCGGATGCCGGCAAACCGCCGGCCTTGGCAATCCGCAATGCCCAGGAATCCCAGCAGCGTGTGACCCCGGTCGTTTTGCCGATGATATCGCCACAGCGCTCCGTTTCGCCGGGTGAAAGCGACGCGATGTTCGGGCTGATCGCCAAGGCCCGCACCTGGAATTCGGCATTGCGGCAGGTTTGGACGGCCCGGTAGACGCATTCGCGCGCATTGGCGCCGATAACCGTCACGCCATGCCGGCGCATCAGCACCATCGGGTGCTTGCCGAGCGCGCGGGCAAGCGAGGCGCCCTCCTCCGGCTTCACCACCAGCATATTGGTGTCGCCGAACTCGTCATGCTGGTCCCAATAGGGCGGCTTGATGCCGCCGGCCGCGCCCAAATGAAAGATCGGAACATAGTCGGCGCCGATGGCGATCAGCGGCATGAAAGCCGGCGAATGGTGATGGCACACCGACATGACGTCCGGCCGCGCCTTGTAGATCTCGCCGTGGATCACCCGTTCGGAATATTGCGGCACGCCGGGGTCGCGCACCGGCAGGGAATCGAGGTCGTATTCGATCAATCCGTCAGGCGTGACCATGTCGGGAGCGCTCGAGCGCGACAGGAAATAGCGTTTCGGGTTGTCGGGATGGCGCATGCTGACATGCCCGAAGGTGTCGAGGACGCCTTCATTGGCGGCGATGCGGTTGGCAAGCGCGAGTTCGCGTAACTGTTCGGAAAGGGTCGGCACCGGCATGGTCCTTATTGACGGGTTCGGCCGGCATTATACGCCCGCCGGGCAAGCGCAGCGCAACCGCTTGACAGCGCGCCGCCTTTGGCGAGGCTTCATGCCGCCATGGCCGCTCAAATCGTCATTTCCGGCGTCAATCACGTTTATCGTCCGCCGCGCGGCCGCGAGGTGCTGGCGCTCGACCAGGTCTCGCTCGACGTGGCCAACCGCGAATTCGTCGCGCTGCTCGGGCCCGTCCGGCTGCGGCAAGTCCACGCTGCTCTATCTGATCGGCGGCTTTCTGCCGGTCGAGGCCGGCACCATCAGCGTGGACGGCAAGCCGGTCAGCGGGCCCGGCCCCGACCGCGGCATCGTGTTCCAGCATTTCGCGCTGTTTCCCTGGAAGACGGTGCGCGGCAACATCCTCTACGGGCTCGAGCGGCAAGGCATGCCGAAGGACGAGCGCGAGAAGCGCGCGATGGAATTCATCGAGCTGGTCGGCCTGCAGGGCTTCGAGGACAGCTACCCGTCGCAATTGTCCGGCGGCATGCGCCAGCGCACCGCGATCGCGCGCACGCTCGCCTTCGATCCGAAGATTTTGCTGATGGACGAGCCGTTCGGCGCGCTCGACGCGCAGACGCGCGGCCTGATGCAGAGCCGAGTTGCTGCGCATCTGGCAGCGCACGCCCAAGACCGTGATCTTCGTCACCCACGACGTGCAGGAGGCGGTCTATCTCGCCGACCGGGTGGCGGTGATGTCGGCGCGGCCGGGACGCATCAAGACCATCGTCGACACCAAGTTCAACAAAGGCGGCGACAACATCTTCAAGGAGAAGGCCTTCGTCGAGAAGGTGGACGAGATCTGGCATCTGGTGCGCGAGGAAGCGATCAAGGCGCAAGGCAAGCGGACATGAAAACCTTCATCCGCTATTCGCCGCTGCTGCTGCTGGCGATCGGCTGGGAGCTCGCCGCGCGGCTCGAGCTGGTGTCGAGCACTGCGCTGCCGCCGCTGTCGGATGTGGTCGTGTCCTGGTTCGACATGCTCAAGGACGGCGAGCTGGTGAGCAACGGCGCCTCCTCGCTCTACCGCGCCTTCGCCGGCCTCGCGCTGGCGATCGTCGTCGGCGGCGCGCTCGGCATCGTGATGGCCTGGTGGAAGCCGGCGAACGTGCTGCTCTCGCCGCTGGTCGAGATCTTCTATCCGCTGCCGAAATCGGCGCTGATCCCGGTGACGGTGATCTGGCTCGGCTTCGGCGACGGCTCGAAAATCCTGCTGATCTTCCTCGGCTGCATGCTGCCGGTGACCATCGGCGCCTTCAACGGCGCGCGCGCGAGCGAACAGGTGCTGGTCTGGTCGGCGCGCAGCATGGGCGCGAGCCGCCTGCGCATGTTGTGGGACGTGGTGCTGCCGAGCGCCATGCCGGAACTGCTCAACGGCGCGCGCACGGCGCTGGCGCTCTCCTTCATTTTGCTGGTGGCGTCGGAGTTGATCGTCGCGCAAAAGGGCTTCGGCTTCTTGATCGGCAATCTCGGCGCCAACGGCTCCTATGACGCGATGTATGCCGTGGTGCTGACGGTGGCATTCCTAGGCTTCGCCGCCGACCGCATTTATCTCGCGATCACCAAACGGGCGCTGGCATGGCGGGAGTGACCATCACCGACAGGCCGAACGGCTGGCCCGAGAAGGCCGCGCGCGCCGCGGTTCTGATCACTTGGGCGGGCGCGCGCGTGTTTTCGATCGTGCTGCTGCTGGCGGCGTGGCAGATCTTGGCGCGCAGCGGCATGTTCACGCATTTCCAGCTGCCGGCGCTGAGCGAGGTGCTCGAACGCATCTGGAGCGACGGCGTATCCGGCGATCTCTGGATCAACACCGGCCTCACGCTCTACCGCGCGCTCACCGCATTCTGCATTTGCGCCGTCGGCGGCGTGCTCATCGGCATGGCCATGTCGCGCAGCGTCATCGCCAACTGGTTCTTCGATCCGATCGTTTCGGTCGGCTTCCCGATGCCGAAGATCGCCTTCCTGCCGGTCGTGATCCTGTGGCTGGGCGTATACGACACATCCAAGATCACCATCATCGTGGTCGACGCCATTTTCCCGGTCATCGCCGCCACCGTCATCGCCATCCAGGGCGTGGAAAAGGAATTGATCTGGTCGGCGCGCAACATGGGCGCCAGCAATCGCGAATTGTTGACCCAGATCGTGCTGCCGGCGGCCTCGCCGCAGATCATGACCGGCCTGCAGGTCGCGCTGCCGTTGTCGCTGATCGTGGCGGTGGTGGCGGAGATGCTGATGGGCGGCTACGGCCTGGGCGGCGCCATGATGACGGCCTCGCGCTTCGCCAATTCCACCAGCGTGTTCGCCGGCATCGTCGAGATCGCCGTGGTCGGCTACGCGCCTGGTCAAGATCATGGCGCTGGTGCGCCAGCGGCTGCTGATCTGGCACCAGGAAGCCAACGCGCCGAGCACAGTCTGAGGCCGTTCGGCGGCTTGCCAAAATCGGTTGGACCCCCGACAATCTTTGCATTCGCGGCGAACGCTTGCCAATCCAACGAGCAAGCCGGCGAAATCTGGGAGGATACGATGCGTCTATTGAAACTCGCGCTGGCCGGCGTGTGCGCGCTCGGCCTGACCGCCGGAGCCGCCAGTGCGGAGCCGGTGAAAATCCGCATGTCCTGGGTGGTGCCGGTCGCCAACTGGGGCTCGGTCATTCTCGAAAAGAAGGATCTGCTCACCCACATGGGCAAGTCCTACACCCTCGAGGTCGCCCGCTATCCAGGCACGCCGCAAACGATCACGGCCATCGCCAACAATGAGCTGGAGGTGGCCAGCCTCGCCTATTCCTCGTTCGCGATCGCCATCGACAATGCCGGGCTCGACGATATGCGCGTGATCGCCGACGAATTCCAGGACGGCGTGCCCGGCTACTACACCGACCAGTATTACGTGCGCAAAGACAGCGGCATCAACAAGGTCGAGGACCTCAAGGGCAAGGTGATCGGCACCAATGGCGGCGGCAGCGCCGTCGACGTCGCCATTCGCGCCATGCTGCACAAGCACGGGCTCGAAGAGAAGCGCGACTACACCATGCTGGAAGGTCCGCTGCCCGCCATGCCGGCGATGCTGCTGGAGAAGAAAGCCGATCTCGTCCCGGCGGTGCTGCCCTTCTCGTTCAATCCGAAGCTGCGCGAAGACGGCAAGGTGCTGTTCAATCAAACAGAGGCGCTCGGCGTGACCCAGATGATCATCCTGGTCGCGCGCAAACCGTTTATCGACAAGAACCGCGCGGCCATGGTCGATTTCATGGAGGATCTGGTGCGCGTCGTGCACTGGTATCTCGACCCGAAGAATCACGACGAAGTCGCCAAAATCGCGTCTTCGTTGACCAAGGTGCCGCCCGAGCGCTTCGGCTGGCTGTTCACCAAGCAGGACACCTATCGCGATCCGGACCTGCTGCCGAACCTCGACGCGCTTCAGCGCAACGTCGACACCACGCAAGAGCTCGGCTTCGTGAAGAACAAAATCGACGTCGCAAAGCACGCCGACTTGAGTTTGGTGAAGGAAGCGGCCGCGCGATTGAAAAAATAATCGCGTAACATTCGCGGAAGAATTAATTAAAATTTTCGCGATCGTCTACATCTTGCGACACAGACCTCGGCGCCCCGCGCCGAGGTCTATTTGTTGTGAACGTGTCTCTGTGGCCACAAATTGGAACAGAGCGGCAATGCAAAACATTTCCCTCTTTACAAGATGGTTAACGACTAAAAGATACAGCCACGAAAACACTTAGGTGGTTAACGGGGCGTTGAACAATGAAACATCTGCACAAGGCGATCTACGGTGCCCTGCTCGTCCTCGGACTGGCGGGCGTCACTCCGGTCCCAGCGGTTGCGGGCGGTCACTGGGATTCCGTCTGCAACTGTATGCGCCCGGACTCATGAATACAACACCCGGCGCGTCGAGCGTGCGCCGGCGCAAGTGATCAATCACGAGCGCGTCGTCAATCACACGCGCGTCGTGCGCGGCAACACGCGGCTGATCCAGGAAAACCGCCTGGTCGTGCACGTGCGGCCGGTGATCAACCGCGAAGTGGTCGTGCACCGCACGAACACGATCGTGCGCGACGTCGAGCTGCATCGTGTCAACACCACCAACAAGTTCCGTGAGGAACATGTCACTCAGGTGGTCAACCGCGACGGTGCCGGGCGAAGTTCGCCACGTGCTCGAGCGTCGTGAAGTGCGCGGCGTGAACTGCAACTGCGGTCCTGAGGGCGGACGCCGCTACGGCGGTCAAGTCGTCTCCTACCGCGACTAAACGCAGCGTCAAGATTTTTAGCCGCCTCGCCGGGGTAACCGGCGGGGCGGTTTTTTATTGGCCGCAGCGGGATGCTCAGCTGCGCCGGATCGGAATGGCGCCCAGGAAGTCGCGCTTGCCGACCTCCACGCCGCTATGGCGGGCGACCGCGTAGGCGGCGGTGAGGTGGAAATAGAAATTCGGCAGCACGAAATGATTGAGGTAGTCGCTGCCGTTCATGTGGCCCTTGGCCTGGCCGAGCGGAAAGGTGATCTCGCGCTCGGTCGACGCGTCCATGGCCTTGGCATCGAGCGTCTTTAAAAAGGCCACCGTCTTGGCGATCCGCTCTTTGAGTTGCTCGATGCTGGTCTCGTTGTCCTCGAATTTCGGCGGCTCGACGCCGGCGAGCCGGGCGGCGCCGTTCTTGGCCTGATCGCAGGCGACCTGCACCTGGCGGGCGAGCGCGAACATGTCGGGCGCCAGGCGATAACTGAGCAGCACGGACGGCTCGATCTTCTTTGCCGCCGCATGGGCGGCCGTCTTGTCGAGCACGCCCGACAGCGCGTTGAGGCCGATCTCGAACACCGGCAGGGAAGCGGCAGACAGACTGAATGGCATGGAAAACCCTTGGTCGTACGACTGGCGTGGCGCCAGCGCGCGGACAATGCCTGCGGCACGGCCGCCGTGCAATTCGTACGGGCATAAAAAGTGGCTGGCCAAGGGGTCGCAGGCCTCATTGCCGCCCAATGACGCCACAGTGCTAGACTATGAGCCCGTGGATGCCTGAAGCCCGCGATATGACCCGTTTTTGCGACATTGCAAGCTTGCGCCGATCCCTGGCGGTCGTGGCCTTTGTGCTGCCGGCGGCGGCCTGGGCGCAAGCCGCGCCCGATCCCGCCATTGTGCTGAACCTGCCGCGCGATCTGTCGCCCTGGGGCATGTTCATGGCGGCCGATATCGTGGTCAAAGCCGTGATGGTGGGCCTGGCCTTCGCCTCGGTGCTGACCTGGACCATCTGGCTCGCCAAGGCGATCGAGCTGTTGAGCGCGCGGCGCCGGTTGCGCGGCGCAATCGCCGCGCTGGCACAAGCCCGCAGCTTCGACGAGGCCGCCGCCGCCATGCAGGGCCGCACCGACAGCGTCGGCGCGCTCATGCGCGCGGCCGCGGAAGAATTGCGGCTGTCGGCCGGCGCTTTGGCGGACGTGAAGGACCGCATCGCCTCGCGGCTGGAACGCATCGAGGCGGCGAGCGGCCGCGCCATGATCCGCGGCACCGGCATTCTCGCCACCGTCGGCGCCACCGCGCCCTTCGTCGGGCTGTTCGGCACCGTGTGGGGCATCATGAACAGCTTCATCGGCATTTCGAAGCAGCACACCACCAATCTGGCGGTGGTGGCGCCCGGCATCGCGGAAGCGCTGCTGGCGACCGCGCTCGGTCTGGTGGCGGCGATCCCGGCGGTGGTGATGTACAACATGTTCTCGCGCTGGGTCGCCGGCTATCGCGCGCTGCATGCCGACGCTTCGGCCGAGATCATGCGGCTGATCAGCCGCGATCTCGATCGCGGCGCGTTCAATCGTCCGGCGGAGCGCCGGCGCGCCGCGACCGCCGCCGAGTGACCATCATGGCCGCACGCGTCCATCACAGCGACGAGGATCTGGACGAGCTGCACGAAATCAATGTCACGCCGTTCATCGACGTGATGCTGGTGCTGCTCATCATCTTCATGATCGCGGCGCCGTTGGCGACCGTGGATATCTCCGTCAATTTGCCGGCGGCCAATGCCGAGCCGAGCCCGCGGCCCGACAAACCGCTGTTCCTCACGCTGAAGGCGGATCTTAGCGTCGATCTCGGCAACGACGCGGTCGCTCGCGCCGGGCTTGCCGCCGCGCTCGACCAGGCGGCCGGCGGCGACAAAGAGCAGCGCGTGTTTCTGCGCGCCGACAAGACGGTGCCCTACGGCGAGCTGATGACGCTGATGAATGAATTGCGCAGCGCCGGCTATCTGCACGTCGCGCTGGTCGGCCTGGACGCCGGCAAGGTGGCGCCGTGAGCGCGCGCGTCAAGGACATCGCCCGCTGGGGCCTCTGTTTCGCGTTCGTCTTGGGCTTTCACGCCGCCGGCGCGGCCGCGCTGCTGGCGCACTGGAACGACGATGCCGACCTGGTGGCAAACGCGCCCGTGATCACGATCGATCTCGCGCCCGTGGCGGTCGCGCCGCAGACGCAGCCGATGGAATTGCCGCCGGGGCCGGAGCAGACCGAGGCCAAATCAGAGCCGGAGCCGCAGCCGCAAAAGCCGGTCGAGACGGATGAGATCAAGCCGACGCCGGCGAAAGACGCCGAGCTCACCGTGGCGCCGCCGAAACCGCCGGAAAAGCCGCAAGCAGAAGCCGGCGCGCAAGCAAGCGAGCCTGACCAGCGCGCCGAGCGCGGTCGAGCAAAAAGCCGAACGCGCCGCCGCGCCCGCGGCGGGCGCGCTCTCGCACAATTCCAACGCGCTGCCGAACTGGAAATCCGCGCTCGTTTCACAGCTCGAGCGCTACAAGCGCTACCCGTCGCAAGCGCAGGCGCGCGGCGAATACGGCGTCGCCCAGCTCGCCTTCAGCGTCGACCGCAGCGGCGGCGTGCACAACGCGCGCATCGTGCGCAGCTCCGGATCGTCCGCGCTCGACAGCGCGACGCTCGATCTCGTCGCGCGTGCGCAGCCTTTGCCGCCGCCGCCGCCGGAAATTCACGGCGCGCAGATCCCGATCGTGGTTCCGATCCGTTACAGCGTGCGCTGACGCGCAATTTCTCGCGCGCCAAACATTTGATTAAAGTTTTACAGGTTAACCATAGCACCAAGCAGCGCGCGTTTTGCGCACAGCTTCGCTTGCGAGAGCATCGCCAGATTGGAAAAAATAGTACGGTAACTGACGCATTGGACTTGCGCGTTGAACGCGCGACAGCTGTGAAAAAAGAAGAAACGAAGGTCCAACAAAAGCGACGGGGTGGGTGAAGTCATGTGGAACACGAAGCGATCGATCGCAATCACGATCACGTGCGCGCTTGCGCTCGGGATGGCGGCGCCCGCTTTTGCCACCGGAGCGAAGCCCGCCGACCGTTTTGCCAATACCGAGCCGCTCGAGCCTTTCACGCGCAGCCGCAGCGATGCCATCGAAGCCGCCGCGCAAGTGCCCGGCGCGGCCAGCGTGCTGCTCGAAGCGCTGCGCTGGCGCGGGCGCAGCGCGACCCAGATCGGCCTGCCGACCAAGCTGTGGTGCGCGGATTTCATGAATTTCGTGCTGCGCCGCGCCGGCGGCAAGGGCACGCAATCGCGCGCGGCGCGCTCGTTCCTGCAATACGGCATCAAGCTCGACGGGCCGCGCGTCGGCGCCATCGCGATCATGTACCGGCAAGGGCCGAACAGCGGCCATGTCGGCGTCGTGCGCGGCACCGACGGGCAAGGCAATCCGATCATCGTCTCCGGCAATCACGGCAACACGGTGCGCCAGTCGGTCTATTCGAAGAGCCGGGTGCTCGCTTACGTCATGCCGCCGCAATATGTGCTCGACGACATGGCGCAGGCCGCGCGCGCGGCCGCGGCGCAGGCCGCCGACACCGGCAAGTAGGCGCGCAAGCGCGCCGTCTTCAGGCGCGTCCGCCGCCAAAGCCGGGCGCGCTTTTCGTTTCACGCAAAGTTTTGCGACCGCGCCAGTAAGCTTAACGCGCGCGCTAAACTCGCGCGCCGCGGATTAATGTTAACTCGGTCTTATCCCCGAAATACCGTCACGACGCGTTAAGTTGCCCGCCAATTCGGGGAGCTGCGGACCCGCGCATGGAATGCGAGGCGGCATGAGCTGGGGAGCGCGACACATCGTTTTCGGCGTGACGGCGGCAGCGGCGTTGCTTGCCGCGCCGGCCGCGTTTGCCGCGCCGCCGCCCACGCAGGACGAAATCCGGCGTTGCACCGGCAAGCAGGATAAGTCGCCCGAGCTGCGCATCAGCAGTTGCACGGCGCTGATCGAGAAGTCGCGCGTCAAGAAACAGAAGGCCGACGCTTACGCCGAGCGCGGCAAGGCCCGTCGCGCCAAGGGCGACGCCGACGGCGCCGTCGCCGATTTCGACGAGGCGATCAAGCTCGATCCGAAAAACACCGAGGCCTATTTCAACCGCGGGCTTGCTTACCGCGACAGCGGCAACGCCGAGCGCGCCGCGCAGGATCTCGAGCAAGTGGTCAAATACGACAAGCGCAATTCGGTCGCGCTCGATACGCTCAGCCACATCTATTACGACCGGCACGATTCCGAACACGCGATCGCCACGCTCAATCTCGCGATCAAGCTCAATCAGAACAATGCGCTCGCGTTCTACAACCGCGGCATGGCTTACCGCGCCAAGGGCGAGCCCGACCGCGCCATTCCCGACTACGACCGCGCCATCAAGCTCAATCCGAACGATGCGGTGGCCTACGAGAGCCGCGGCCTCGCCTATCGCGACATCCGCGACTACGAGCACGCGATCTCGGATTTCGATCAGGCGATCAAGCTCAATCCGAAATACATCCTCGCGCTCAACGACCGCGGCATCGCCTACGCCGCGCGCGGCGATGTCGACCGCGCCATCCAGGACTTCGACGAAGCGATCCTGATCGATCCGCGCGACGGCTTCGGCTACAACAACCGCGGCCTCGCCTATCGCAATCGCGGCGAAGTCGACCGCGCGATCAAGGATTACGATCAGGCCATTCTGCTCAATCCGAACTATGTGCTGGCCTATTACAATCGCGGCAACGCCTATTACGACAAGCACGATTACGACCGCGCCATCAAGAACTACGACCAGGCGATCCAGCTCGACGGCAGCTACGCGCTCGCTTTTTACGACCGTGGCGTCGCCTATTTCGAGAAGCACGATTACAATCAGGCGCTGAGCGACCTCAGCCAGGCGATCAAGCTCGATCCCAAGGATGCGCTGTCGCGCTACAATCGCGGCGTGGTCTATGCCGCGCGCGGCGAGCTCGATCGGGCGGTCGCCGACTTCGACCAGGCGATCAAGCTCGATCCGAAGAACGCGCTCGCTTTCTATAACCGCGGCCTGGCGCTGCGCCGCAAGGGCGACGACGACCGCGCCATCGCCGATTTCAGCCAGGCCATCCGCTTCGACCCGAAGAACGCCAGCGCCTATTACAACCGCGGCATCGCCTATCGCGGACACGGCGACATGGACCACGCCATCGCCGACTACGACCAGGCGATCAGGCTCGATCCGAAGAATGCCGAAGCCTATTACGAGCGCGGCAACGCGCTCTACGGCAAGCGCGACTACGACCGCGCCATCGCCGACCTCAATCAGTCGATCAATATCAAGCCGGATTACACCGCCGCCTTCGACGTGCGCGGGCTCGCCTACGAGGGCAAAGGCAACGCCGACCGCGCCATCGCCGACTTCGATCAGGCGGTCCGCATCGATCCGAAAAACGCCGCCGCCCTGAGCAACCGCGGCGACGCCTACCGCAGGAAGGGCGACTATGAGCGCGCCGTCGCCGATTTCGACGAGGCGATCAAGGCAAACCCGAATTACTCCGGCGCCTACTACAACCGCGGCCTGTCCTATCAGGACAAGAAGGACTACCAGAAGGCGATCGCCGATTTCGCGCAGGCGGTGAAGATCGATCCGCAGAACGCCGCCGCCTTCAATGCGCGCGGCTTTGCCTATCTGCGCCTGAACGACGACGAGCGCGCCTTCCAGGACTTCGACCGGGCGGTCAAGCTCAACCCGAATTTCGCCGCCGCCTACTACAACCGCGGCATGGCGCGTTACGAGCGCCACGAACTCGACAGCGCCATCGCCGACTTGAGCCAGGCTGTCCGGCTGGATCCGCGCGACGCAGCTGCCGCGCACGGCCGCGGTCTCGCCTACCGCGAGCGCGGCGATTACGACCGCGCCATCGCCGATTTCGACCAGGCGCTGCGGCTCAATCCGAAATTCACCGCCGGCTATGTCGATCGCGGCAACGCCTATCAGCGCAAAGGCGACTACGACCGCGCCATGCGGCGACTACGATGCCGCGATCAAGCTCGATCCGAAATATGCCGCGGCCTTCACCGAGCGCGGCAACACCTATGCCGCGCGCGGGCGCATCGATCGCGCGCTGCAGGATTTCGAGCAGGCGATCAAGTTCAACCCGACCTATGCCGGCGTATTCAACAGCCGCGCCATGCTCTACGAGCGCAAGGGCGACATGACGCACGCGCTCGCCGATCTCGACCAGGCGATCAAGCTCGACCCCGATTTCGCGGTCGCGCTCAACAATCGCGGCTCCATCTACCAGCGCAAGGGCGACCTCGACCGCGCCAACGCCGATTTCGATCGCGCGATCAAAGCCAACCCCCGCTACGACGTCGCGCTCAACAACCGCGGCATGGTGCTCAAGGCGAAAGGCAAGCTCGAAGAGGCGGTCAAGGACTTCGACCGGGCGCTTGCCGTCAATTCAGGCTTTGTGCTGGCGCTGTTCAACCGCGGCGAGACGCTGGAGACGATCGGCTATCACGACCGCGCCCTCCGCGACCTCGACCAGGTCATCAAGCTCAATCCGAACAACGCGCAGGCCTTCGACTCGCGCGGTCAGGCCTGGAACAACAAGCGCGACTACGACCGCGCCATCAACGACTTCAACCAGGCGCTGCGGCTCGACGGCAAGCTCGCCTCCGCCTACAACAACCGCGGCATCGCCTATCGCGCCAAGGGCGACAGCAACCGCGCGATCGACGATTTCAGCATGGCGGCCAAGATCGACCCGAACTACGCGATGGCCTTCTCCAATCGCGGCAACGCCTATTTCGACAAGCACGACTACGACCGCGCCATCAGCGATCTCAATCAGGCGATCAAGCTCAATCCGAATTACGTGCGGGCCTATTACGACCGCGGCATCGCCTTCGGCACCAAGGGCGATGCCGACCACGCCATCACCGACTTCGATCATGCGCTCAAGCTCGATCCGCAGAACGCCATCGCGCTCAACAATCGCGGTCTTGCCTACCGCAACAAAGGCAAGCCCGACCGCGCCGTCGCCGATTTCAGCGACGCGATCAAGCTCAATGCGAACTATGCTTTCGCCTATTACAACCGCGGCGACGCCTATTTCGACCAGGGCGACTACGACAAAGCCATTGCCGACTTCAGCAGCGCGGCCAAGCTCGACGCCAAAGACGCGTTCGCCTTGCATGACCGCGGCGTTGCCTATTACCAGAAGCACGACATCGAGCACGCGATCGCGGACTTCGAGGCCGTGACCAAGATCATGCCGAACTACACGGTCGCGGTGCGGCCGCGCGGCGAGGATGCGCGCGCCCAGCGCGGTTTCGACCGCGACACCAGCGAAGCCGCGCAGGTGATCCAGGTGAGCCCGATCTTCGCGCTCGCCTACAATACGCGCGGCATCAGCTTCGCCTCCAAGAACGATATCGCGCACGCAATCGAGGATTTCGATCGCGCCATCAAGATCAATCCGAACCTGTCGGCCGCCTATTACAACCGCGGCAACGCCTATTTCCAGAAGCGCGACTATGCCCAAGCCGTCGCCAACTACGATGCGGCCATCCGGCTCAATCCGAAGGACGCCATGGCCTATTACGACCGCGGCGTGGCGCGCTATGAGCACGAGGAATACGACCAAGCCGTCGCCGATTTCGACCAGGCGACGCGGATCGATCCGAAGAATGCCGGCGCCTTCTATAACCGCGGCATCGCCTATCACGAGAAGCGCGACTACGATCGCGCGGTTGCCGATTTCAGCCAGGCCATCAAGCTCAATCCCAAGCTCGCGCAAGCCTACGGCGCGCGCGGCTCTTCGCTCGTCGGCCTCGGCGACTACGACAAAGCGATTGCCGAGCTGACGCAATCGATCAAGCTCGATGGCAATCAGGCCATGCCCTATAACGACCGCGGCATCGCCTATGGGCTCAAGGGCGAGCCCGACCGCGCCATCGCCGATTTCGACAAGGCGGCCGAGCTCGACCCGAAATACCCCGCGACGTTCAACAACCGCGCCATCGTCTATGCCGCCAAGCGCGACCTCGACCGCGCCATCGGCGACTATGACCAAGCGCTCAAGCTCAACGGTAATTACGCGACCGCCTTCTACAATCGCGGCAATGCCAAATACGACAAGGGCGACTACGCGCGCGCCATTGCCGACTACGACAGCGCGATCAAGCTCAATCCGGCGGATACCCTGGCGCTCAATAACCGCGGCGATGCCTATGCCAACCGGCGCGACTTCGACCATGCCATCGCCGACTTGAGCCAGGCGATCCGGTTCAATTCAAGCTACGGCCAGGCCTATAACGACCGTGGCGTCGCCTATGCCGCGCGCGGCGACACCGACCACGCGCTCGCCGATTTCGAGCAGGCGGCCAAGCTTTCGCCGCAGAGCAGCATCGCCTATTACAATCGCGGGCTCGCCTATCGCGACAAGCGCGACATCGACCGCGCGATCGCGAGCTTCGACGAGGCGATCAAGAACAATCCGAACTACGCCGCCGCCTACTACAATCGCGGCAACGCGCTCGAATCCAAACGCGATTACGACCGCGCCATCGCCGACTTCGACCAGGCCATCAAGCTCGCGCCCGACCTCGCGGTCGCCTATTACGACCGCGCGCTCAGCTACGGCGCCAAGGGCGATACCGACCGCGCCATCGCCGACCTCAACGAGGCCGTCAAGCGCGATCCAAAGGACGCGTTGGCCGTCTACAATCGCGGCGTGGCCTATCGGATCAAGGGCGACGGCGAGCGTGCCGCCGCCGACTTCGGGCAAGCGGCGACCCTCGATCCGCGCCTTGCGCTCGCGCTTTATCAGCGCGGCAACGTGTACTACGAGAAGCGCGATCTCGATCGCGCCATCGGCGATTTCAGCGCGGCGATCCGCTTCAACGCCAATTACACGCAGGCCTACAATGCGCGCGGGCTCGCCTACCGCGACAAGCAGGATTACGACCGCGCCATCGCCGATTTCGCCCAAGTGATCCGGCTCGATCCGAAGGACGCCGGGGCCTACGACAATCGCGGACTCGCCTATCGCATGAAAGGCGATCTCGAGCACGCCCTCGCCGACCTCAATCAGGCGGTGCGGCTCGAGCCGAAGTCGGCAATCCTCAACGACCGCGGCACCATTTACGGCATGCGCGGCGAGACCGAGCGCGCCATCGCCGATTTCGACGCGGCGCTCAAGGCCGACGGCAAGAACGCGGTTGCGTTCAACAACCGCGGCTTCGCGCAGCACATCAAGGGCGACGCCGACCGCGCCATCGCCGACTTCAGCGAGGCGATCAGGCTCAAGCCCGCATACATGGCCGCGCTCTACAATCGCGCCAATGCCTATCTCGACAAGCGCGACTATGATCGCGCCATCAAGGATTTCAACGCGGCGATCGCTCTCAACGGCAATTTCGCGGCGGCCTATAACGGCCGCGGCATGGCCTATGACGGCAAGAGCCAGTTCGACCAGGCGATCCAGGACTACAGCCAGACCATCAAGCTCGATCCGAAGAACGCGCGCGCCTACAACAACCGCGGCTTTGCCTACCGCAACCGCGGCGATTTCGACCGCGCCATTGCCGACTACACCCAGGCGCTCGCCGTCGACGCGAAATACGCCTTGGCGCTCTACAACCGCGCCATCGCCTATTACGACAAGCGCGAGTTCGACAACGCCACGCGCGACATGAACGAGGCGATCAAGCTCAATCCGAATTTCCAGACCGCGTTCCACGACCGCGGCACCGCCTATGTCGACCGCCGCGACTATGACGACAGCATTACCGTGGCCGATGTGGCAAAGCCCGGCTATGCGATGACCTTCAACTATCACAGCAGCTACGAGAACCGGCGCGAGGGCGACCGCATCATTCAAGATGCCAATCCGCCGATCCGCAACAACCAGTACAACGCCTATGCCTACACGCCGGACACGTTCCCGCCGGCGAGCCCGCCGCTGCTGAGCGCGGCTGTGACAACGCCGGCGGCGCCCAAGGCTGCAGCACCTGCGCCGCAGCCAGCGCCGGCGCCGCGCTGCGCCTGTTGCCGCGACGAAGCAGACGGACGTGCCGATGCCGGAGCCGCGGCCGAGCGCGAAACCGCCGCAGCGCAGCCCGAACGTGCAGCCGCCGCAGCACGTTCAACCGCGGCAGCAGCGTCCGCGCATGTTGTTGCGTCCGGCGGCGCAGCGCCCCGCCCCCGCCCCGCGCGACCGCTTTTCGTTCCTGCGCTGATCGCGGCGGACCGCCCGCGCTCGCGAATCGGGCCCGTGGCGGCTAAAACCTCTGCATGACGACACGGGCCTATCGCGACGCGCTGCGGGCGCTGCTGACGCCGGCCGAACGCCGGATATTCGCGCGCCTCGAAACGCCGCAGAAGATCCAGGACTTCCTCGAAAAGCTGCCGCCCAATTTCGAGCTCAAGGGCGAGACCTACATGTCGCCGCGCCGCGCGCTCAAGGCGCGTACCGTGCATTGCGCAGAGGCTGCCATGCTCGCGGCAGCCATTCTGATCTATCACGGCCAACCGGTGTGGCTGATGGACATCCGCGCGCTGCCGAGCGACCAGGACCACATCGTCACGTTGTTCAAACAACACGGGCTGTGGGGCGCGATCAGCAAGACCAATCACGCGGTGCTGCGCTGGCGCGATCCGATCTACCGCAGCCCACGCGAAGTGGCGATGACCTACGCGCATGAATACAATCTGGATTTCGGCAAGAAATCGATGCTCGCCTATTCGCGGCCGTTTTCCTTGACGCGCTACGCGCCGCGCCGCTGGGTCATTGCCGACGAAGACCTCGACTGGCTGATGGATGCGCTCGACGCCTCGCCGCACGAACCCGTTGCGCCGGCGCACGCGCTCAAGCGGCGGCGCAAGTCCACGCGCGTCGAATTGAAATCGCAGGATGTGACCGAACATCCGGTGCCGCGCTCGCGCCGCGTGGCCAAGACGAAATAAATGTTATAGTCGGCGGCAAAAGAGGCAGCGCGTGGCGTCGTTCACATTCCGCAGGCAATTGACGATCGAATGGGGCCATTGCGACCCGGCCGGCATCGTGTTCAATCCGCGTTTCTTCGAGTTTTTCGACACCAGCAGCTGGTTGCTGTTCGAGGCGGCACTCGGCGTCAAAGCGCAGGATCTGGCGAGCACCTACAACATCGTCGGCATCGCGCTGGTCGATGCCCGCGCCAATTTCCTCAAACCCGTCAAATTCGGCGACGTGATCGAGATCGTCTCGCGCGTGTCGGAATTCCGCCGCTCGAGCTTCGATGTCGAGCATCGCCTGTCGGTCAACGGCGCGCTGGCGGTCGAAGGCGGCGAATCGCGTGTCTGGGCGGTGCGCGACAAGAACGATCCCGACAAGATCGCGACCGCGCCGATCCCGCCCGAGGTGATCGCCAAGTTTGGCTAGGCGTCCGCGATCTTCACGTATTCGAAATCGCCCGGCTTGTTGTCGATGCCGACCTTGGGCGGCGCGATCCAGCTGGCGAACTTGGCCGGCTCGAATTGCGGCTGCATCAGGCTTTCGATGAAGTCCTTGTCCGACGCCGAAGGCAGATACGCCGTCCTGCGCTCGGTCCACTCGGCTGGCGAGAGGATATTGCCGTCGACATCGACGTTGGTGCGCGAGAATTCGCCGATATGGCGGTGGAAGGCGACGTGCGGCAGCTTGATCTCGAACGGAATGCCGAGATCGGCGATCACCTTGTTCCAGCGGCCGACGCCGACATTGCAGTCGACGACGTAGTCGTCGCGCAGCCGCATGTTGAGCGCGGACAGCGCCGGCGCATCCTCGTTCTGGATCTTGCCGTCGATCAGGCGCAGCACCGGATAGGTGTCGTTCTCCAATTGATGGTCGTCCTTCAGCCGGTCCTCACGGAAGCGGCCTTTGAGACCGGAATGGTAGGCATTGGCGGCATTGGTCGAGATCTCGTTGCCGAACAAATCGAGCGTCAGCGAGAAATGCAGGTTGGCCTTCTTCTGGATAGTCGGCAGGTCGATGACGCCGAGCTTGCGGATCCTGGCGATGTCGTAGGGATCGTCGATGCCGGCTTGCTTCATCGCCTCGCAGGTGCGCTGCACGACGCGGGTGACGCCGGTCTCGCCCACGAACATGTGGTGGGCTTCCTCGGTCAGCATGAAGCGGCAGGTGCGCGACAGCGGATCGAAGCCGGACTGCGCCAGCGCCTCGAGCTGCATCTTGCCGTCGCGGTCGGTGAAGTAGGTGAACATGAAGAACGACAGCCAGTCCGGCGTCTTCTCGTTGAAGGCCCCTAACATGCGCGGCGTGTCGGGATCGCCGGAGCGGCGCTGCAACAGCGCTTCCGCTTCCTCGCGGCCGTCGGTGCCGAAATATTTCTGCAGCAGATAGACCATCGCCCAGAGGTGGCGGCCTTCTTCGACGTTGACCTGGAACAGGTTGCGCATGTCGTAAAGCGAGGGCGCGGTCTTGCCGAGATAGCGCTGCTGCTCGACCGAGGCCGGTTCGGTGTCGCCCTGGATCACCACCAGGCGGCGCAGCATGGCGCGGTATTCGCCCGGCACTTCCTGCCAGGCGTCCTCGCCCTTGTGGGTGCCGAAGGGAATCTTGCGGCCCTCGTGCTGCGGCGCCAGCAGCACGCCCCAGCGGTATTCCGGCATGCGCACATAATCGAACTTGGCCCAGCCTTTTGGATCGACGCTCACGGCGGTGCGCAGATAGACCAGCGATTCCTGGAAGCCTTCCGGCCCCATGTCCTTCCACCAGTTGATGTAGCCGGGGTGCCACTTCTCCAGCGCGCGCTTGACGCGCACATCCTGGCCCAGCGCGACGTTGTTGGGGATCAAGCCGTCATAGTCGACCGCGGCGATGTTCATCGCTACACCCTTTCTTTATTGAACGTCGGCGAGACGCCGCTGCCGTAGAGCTTGAGCGCGCCCTGCTCGCCGATGGCGTTCGGCCGCTGGAAGATCCAGTTTTGCCACGCGGTCAAACGCCCGAAAATCTTGGTTTCCATGGTCTCCGGACCGGCGAAGCGCAAGTTTGCCTCCATGCCGGTCATGGCGTCGGGCGAGAAGCTCGTGCGCTCCTCCAGCATGACGCGCAGTTCGTCGTCCCAGTCGAAGTCCTCGTAGGCCACGGTGACGAGGCCGAGTTCGGCGGCTTCCTCGCCTTCGATCGGCTGGCCGATCTTCTTCTTGACCGTGTCGACCTGCTCCGGCTCGCCGAGGAAGCGCGTTTGCAGGCGCGTGAGCCCATTGCCCATCGGATAGAAGCCGAAATTGGCCATGCCGAGCGTGAGCGCCGCCGGCTTGCGGTTATCGCCCTCGCGCGTGCCGATCAGCATCAGCGAGCGGTCGGCGGCGAAAGCGAGTTCGGCCAGCGTGCCGGCAAAGCAGGAGCCCGGCTCGATCAGCGCGATGAAGCTCTTGGGCGTCACGTCGACGCGCTTGAGCACGCGTTTGAGGTAATGGCGGATTTCGCGCATCAGCCAGTCGCCATTGGCCTTGGCGAGGAAGTCGTCGTGCTCGAGCACGGCCTGCGCATTGCCGTCGGTGCGGAACAGCACGACGGCGATGGCGGCCTCATTGGTGCGCAAATGCAGAATGGCGTCTTCCAGCTCGCGCGCGACCGTGAGCGGCCAGAACTTGGCGCCGAGCGCGTGCGCGGCTTCGACCGAGGCCGGCACGGTTTCGGACGGCCCGCGCACCGTGACGGTGGCGAGCCCGCGGTCGCGATCGATCTCGATGTCCACGTGCGAATAGGACACCCTGTCGCCCTCGATCTTGCGCGCGAGCGGCGTCAGTTGAGATGCCTTTGGCGTCCTTCGGCCGGTCGGAGCGCGCGGCGATCTCGTGGGCGCGCGCGGCCACCGTCTCCTTCCATTTCGAATTCGGCACCACCTCGTCGACCAGACGCCAGTCGACCGCCTTGGCTGCCGCGGATGCCCTCCTCGATGGAGCAGAACACGTCGGCGCGGTCGCGCCGCACCTTGCGCTTGTCGGTGACGCGCGTGAGACCGCCGGTGCCGGGCAGCACGGCGAGCAGCGGCGTCTCCGGCAGCGCCACCGCCGAGCGGCGGTCGTCCACCAGCATGATGTGGTCGGCGGCGAGCGCCAGCTCATAGCCGCCGCCGGCGGCGTTGCCGTTGATGGCGCAAATGTAGATCTGCTTGGAATTCTCGCTGGCGTCCTCGATGGCGAGCCGCGTTTCGTTGGTAAACTTGCAGAAGTTCACCTTGGCGCCGTGCGTCGACTTGCCGAGCATGCGGATATTGGCGCCGGCGCAGAACACATTGTCCTTGCCGGACTTGATGACGACGGCGCGCACCTCCGGATGCTCGAAGCGCAGCCGCTGCACCGCGTCGTTCAATTCGATGTCGACGCCGAGGTCGTAGGAATTGAGCTTGAGCTCGTAATCGCCGAGCCCGCCCGCCTGATCGACGTCCATGATCAGATAAGCGATGTCGCCATCGTACTCGACGCGCCAATGGCGGTAGCGCGCAGGGTCGGTTTGATAGTCGATGATCGTCATATGCGCGCCCTTGGCCGCCTCATCCATTTATGCATTATTTTGCATGACAAATAGCACCTCTTTCCCCAAGCAACAACGGGGCTAAATTGGTTCCTCTCGCAACCGCTTATCCCGCGCGGCCCTTGCTTTAGCATTATAATGCATGTTACCCGGGAGCCATGAAACTCGCCCGCGCCAAGCCTGCCCCCGTCCGCGACAGCGACACCTATTTGCGCCGCCTGGGCGAGCGCGTGCGCATGCTGCGCCATCAGCGCGGCATGTCGCGCAAGGCGCTGGCCCAGCACGCGAAAGTGTCGGAGCGCTATCTCGCCCAGCTCGAAGTCGGCAAAGGGAACTGCTCGATCGTGCTGCTGCGCCGGATCGCGCGCGCCATCGGCCTGCCGGTCACGCAACTGGTCAACGAGAGCGCCGAGCCGGCGCTCGACCTGGTGCTGCTCACGCAATTCGTCGAGCGGCTGCCGGCCAAGGCCTTGAGCGAAGCGCGCGACCTGCTGCACAAGCATTTCGGCGAGCCGTCGGAGGACCTCAGGCGCCGGCGCATCGCCCTCATCGGCCTGCGCGGCGGCGGCAAGTCCACCCTCGGCCGCCTGCTGGCGGCCAAGCTTAACGTGCCCTTCATCGAGCTCGACCGCGAGATCGAGCGCCGCAGCGGGGCGAGCTTAAGCGAGATCTTCGACATGTTCGGCCAGGACACCTTCCGCCGCGCCGAGCGCGAAGCGCTGGAGGACGTGCTGCGGCAGCATCGTCATTTCGTCATGGCGACCAGCGGCTCGATCGTGACCGACCCCGGCACTACTGGAACTGTTGCTGTCGTCGTGCTTCACCGTCTGGGTGCGGGCGGAGCCGGAAGACCATATGCGCCGGGTCATGGAGCAAGGCGACAAGCGGCCGATGGCCAACAGCGCCCGCGCCATGCAAGACCTGATTGCTATTCTCAAGAGCCGCGAGCCGCTTTACGCCAAGGCCGAAGCTTCCCTCACCACCACCGGCAAGACGCCCGAGCAGAATCTCAGCGAACTCATGCGCGTCATTCCGGCCGCCGAAGCGCGCGTTGCGCGCCAGCCGGCATGACGCTAAAGGAGCCGGCCGCAGCCGGGGTTAAGTGAATGAGCGACACGATCAAGACCGATATTGTGATCATTGGCGCGGGGCCGGTCGGCCTGTTCGCGGTGTTCGAGCTCGGCCTGCTCGACATCAAGGCGCATTTGATCGACATCCTCGACAAGGTCGGCGGCCAATGCGCCGAGCTCTATCCCGAAAAGCCGATCTACGACATTCCCGGCATCCCCTACATCACCGGCCACGGGCTGACCGACGCGCTGATGCAGCAGATCAAGCCGTTCAATCCGACCTTCCATCTCAACGAAATGGTGGCCAAGGTCGAGAAGCTCGGCGACGCGCAATTTCGCGTCACGACCGACGGCGACAAAATCTTCGAGTGCAAATGCGTGGCGATCGCGGCCGGCGGCGGCTCGTTCCAGCCCAAGCGGCCGCCGATCCAGGGCATCGAGCCCTACGAAGACAAGTCGGTGTTCTATGCCGTGCGCAAGATGGAGAATTTCCGCGGCAAGAACCTGCTGATCGTCGGCGGCGGCGATAGCGCGCTCGACTGGACGCTCAACCTGCAGCCGCTCGCCAAGCGGCTCACTTTGGTGCACCGGCGCGACGAATTCCGCGGCGCGCCCGACAGCGTCAACAAGATGCGCGCGCTGGTCGCGGCCGGTCAGATGGATCTCAAGATCGGCCAGGTGACGGCGCTGGAAGGCGGCGACGGCCAGCTCACGGCCGCGTCGATCAAGACCAAGGACGCGGTCGAGCGCGTCGAGGTCGACGCCATGCTGCCGTTCTTCGGCCTGACCATGAAGCTCGGCCCGGTCGCCGACTGGGGCATCACAGATGGACGACGAACTGATCCCGGTCGACACCGGTACGTTCGAGACCAACATCCCCGGGCTATTCGCCATCGGCGACATCAACACCTATCCGGGCAAGCTCAAACTCATTCTGTCCGGCTTCCACGAGGCCGCGCTGATGTCGCAGAAGGCCTATCACTACGTCTATCCGGATAAGCGGCTGGTGTTCCAATACACCACCTCCTCCACCAGCCTGCAGAAAAAGCTCGGTGTCGCATGAGCGACGTTCAAGACGTTTCACCCTCCACCGGCGCCAAGAACCAAGCGATGCCCAAGATCACCTTCATCGAGCACGACGGCACGGTGCACACGGTCGAGGCCGAGCTCGGCTCGACCGTCATGGAGACCGCGCTCAAGAACGGCGTCACGAGCATCGTCGCCGAATGCGGCGGCGCCTGCAGTTGCGCGACCTGTCTGGTGCACGTGGACGAGAAGTGGTTTCCGATCGTCGGCCCGCCGTCCGAGCAAGAAGAAGACATGCTCGACTTCGCCTACGAGCTGAAGCCGACCTCGCGGCTGTCGTGCCAGATCAAGGTGACGGAAGCGCTCGACGGGCTGATCGTGCGCACGCCGTCCTATCAGGGCCGCTGAGCACCTTCTGGGCCCTCCCCTCGCCGTGCTAAGAGCGGCTGCAAAAGCATAAGGGGAGGACTGTCATGGATTTGGGAATCAAGGGCCGCCGCGCCATCGTCACCGGCGGCTCGAGCGGCATCGGCTTCGAGACCGCGCGCCAGTTCCTGGAAGAAGGCGTGCGCGTGCTGATCACCGGCCGCAACGAGAAGAAGCTGATGGCCGCGCGCGACGACCTCGCCAAGCGCACCGGCGGCGAAGTGCATGCGCTGGTCGCCGACATGACCAAGGAATCGGACATCGCCAAGATGGTCGAGACGGCGAAACAGAAGTTCGGCGGCGTCGACATCCTGATCAACAACGCGGGTCAGATGTATTCCGGGCGCTTTGCGGCGCTCGACGACGGCGCAATGAAGACGCAGCTCGAGACCAAGCTGTTCGGCTTCCTGCGCGCGATCCGTGCGGTCTATCCGATGATGAAGGCGCAGAAGTGGGGCCGCATCGTCAACACCATCGGCGGCGCCGGCAAGGAGCCCGACCCGTACATGTTCGGCAGCGGCATGACCAATTCGGCCCTGCTCAACCTCACCAAATCGTTGTCCACCGAGTTCGGCGAGGACAATGTGCTGGTCAACGCCATCTGCCCGGGCTGGGTCGCGACCCCGATGTGGGATCGCAACACCGAGGGCATGAAGAAGGAATTCAACGTCAAGACCGGCGAAGAGGCATACAAAGTCGCCGCCAAGAAGAACGCGCTCGGCCGCATGGGCAAGCCGGAAGAGCTCGCCAACGCCACGGTGTTCCTATGCTCGGAGCGGGCGAGCTACATCACCGGCGTGTCGCTCAATATGGATGGCGGGCGGCTGAAAGGGCTGTGGTAGTCAGCCGGCGAGACCGAGGATCGCGCGCGCTTCTTTCGGGCTCGCAGCGTGGCGGCCGTAGGCTCCGCACATATCGCGTAGCCGGCCGACCAGCTCGGCGTTGCTCTTCGCCAGCCGGTCTTTGTCGAACTTGATGTTGTCTTCCAGGCCGGTGCGCAAGTGGCCGCCGAGCTCCAATGTCCATTGGTTGATCTCGAGCTGATGGCGGCCGATGCCGGCGGCCGCCCAGGTCGCGTCCGGCATGATGTCCTTCAGTTCCGACACCAGGAATTCCAGCACCTTGCGCCGCGCCGGCAACGCGTTCGGAATGCCCATCACGAACTGCACGTGCAGCGGCTTCTTGATCAGCCCGCGCTCGGCCAGATCGCGCGCGTTGTAGAGCATCGCCAGATCGAACACCTCGATCTCCGGCTTGACGTTGTTGTCGAGCATCGCGCGCGCGAGGTCTTCGACCAGATCGGGCGGGTTCTCGTAGATCTGCTTGGGGAAATTGACCGAGCCGGTGGCGAGCGAGGCCATGTCCGGCTTGAGATTGATGGCACGGCCGCGCTCGTTCTGGCTGCGCCCGCGCCCGCCGGTGGAGAACTGGATGATCATGCCGGGGCAGTGCTTCTTCACGCCCTCCTGCACCAGGCGAACAGCTCCGGATCGGAGGACGGGCTTTCGTCCTTGTTGCGCACATGGATGTGCACCAGCGCGGAACCGGCCTCGTAGGCTTCGTGCGTCGATTCGATCTGCTCGGCCGGCGTCACCGGCACCGCCGGCGTCTGCGCCTTGCGCGGCAGCGCGCCGGTGATCGCCACGGTGATGATGGTTGGCTGTGTCATTGCTAGACTGCCTCGATTTCGGCAAGCAGGGCGTCGGTCAGTGTAACACCCTCGCGCTTGGCTTTTTCCCGCGCCGCGAGACGCCGCGCGCCGGGCAGGCGCGCGCCCGGCTGCGCTTCGATCGAAGCAGCAAGTAGGGCGAAATGATCGAGCGAGCCGCCGAACGCGGCCGGATCGAAGGCGATCAATAATTGCCCGGTGCCGGGCGGCGGCCCCTTGGCGTCGAGAAACGAGGAGGCGTCGGCGGCGAAATTCGCGCCGGTGAGACCCGCCGCCAGCAATTCGACCATCAGCGCCAGCGCGGTGCCCTTGGCGTCGCCGAGCGGCAACATGGTGCCGGCGAGCGCGGCCGTGGCGTCGGTCGTCGGCTTGCCAGCCACGTCGAGTGCCCAGCCTGGCGGAATGGCTTCGCCCTTCTGCTTGGCGGCGAGGATATTGCCGCGCGCGACCTTCGACAGCGACAGGTCGACGACGATCGGCGGCTTGCCCGGCAAGGGACAGGCAAACGCGATCGGATTGGTGCCGAACACGGCTTTCGAGCCGCCCCAGGGCGCGATGGCGCCCGGCGTGTTGGCGAACATCAGCGCCAGCAGTCCCTCGGCCGCCAGCCGCTCGACCGGGTGCCCCACCACGCCGCAATGATGCGAGCGCGTGATCGCGGCGGCGGCGACGCCGGATTGGCGCGCGGCCTTCGGCAATGCGTCCAGCGCCAGATCGATGGCCGGATAGGCAAAGCCATGCTTGGCGTCGACCACGGCCGCGGCCGGGCGGCGCCATGCGAGCGACGGCTTCGCAGACCCGTCAACCTTGCCGATTTTGGCCTGCGCGGCATAGGTCGGCACGCGCGACAGTCCGTGGCCCTTTTGTCCTTCCGCTTCCGCACCAACCAGCGCGCGCGCGACGCTGTTGGCGTTGGCTTCCTCGGTGCGGCAGCGCGTGAGCGTGCGCACGACCAGCGCCTCGGCCTCGGCCAGCGTCAATGTCGGCATCAGCGGCCTCCGGCGAGATGGTCGCGGATTTTCTCCGCCACCATCGTCGACACGCGCGTGTTGGATTCGACCGTCAGCCCGGCGATGTGCGGCGTCAAGATAACATTGCGACAGCCGGCAAAGATCTGTCCCCGCTCCTTCGACAGCGGCTCCTGTTCGAACACGTCGAGCGCGGCGCCACCGAGCGCGCCGCTGCGCAAAGCATCGGCGACGGCCGCCTCGTCGAGAATGCCGCCGCGCGCGGCGTTGATCAGGATGGCGCCGCGTTTCATGCGCGCGATGGTCGCGCGGTCCAGCATGTTGCGGGTCGCGCCGGTGAGCGGCACGTGCAGCGACACGACATCGCTTTCTTTGAGCAATGTATCTAGATCGAGCGGCGTCACCTTGCCCCACGGCTGCGACCAGACCGGATCGCCGGCCGCGATCTGCGGATCGTGCGCGCAAACCGTCATGCCGAGCGCGGCGCAAACCCCGCCGACCTTGCGGCCGATGGCGCCGAAGCCGACGATGCCGAGCCGTTTGCCGTTCGCTTCGCGGCCGCCGATCAATGCCGTGCGCGGCCACTTGCCGTCGATCACTGCCGCGGTCGCGCCATAGGCGCCGCGCAGCAGCGTCAGCATGGCCGCCGCGACATATTCCACCACCGAAATATCGTTGGCGCCGGTCGCCGGATAGACCGCGACGCCGCGCGCCTTGCACGCGGCCATGTCGATGTTGTCGAGCCCGACGCCGAGCCGCCCGACAGCCTGCAGCTTGGGCGCTCGCGCCAGCAACTCACCGTTCACCTGCGTGCGGTTGCGCACGATCAGCGCGCGCGCATCGCCAAGCGCCGCCAGCAGGTCGTCCCGGCGATCAACCAATCCCGCATCGTAAAGGAGGTCGTGCCCGGCGAGGACGCCTGTGATGGCATCCTCGTCCATGAACTCGCAGATCACGATCGCAGCCACGCGGAATCTTTAGGCGCTGCGGTAAAGCTTGGTGAGCACGAATTCGCGGTGCCCGAGCGCTTCCGCCGCGGTGAGCCGGCCGTTCGCCGTGCGCTGGATCATCTTGATCAGGGCGTCGCCCGCCTGCGCGATCGTCATGTCCCGCCGCAAAATGCCGGACACATCGAGATCGACGTGCTCGGACATGGTGCGCACGGTGCGCGGATTGCCGGTGATCTTGATCACCGGCACGATCGGATTGCCGATGATGTTGCCCTGCCCGGTCGGGAACGTGTGCACCACATAGCCCGCCGCCGCCATCAGCGTCACGCATTCGGCCGCCGCCGACGAGGTATCCATGTAATAGAGGCCGGCGCCCTTGGCCGGCGCCTCGGCCGGCTCCAGCACGTCGATGTATTGGCACTTGCGCCCGATCTTCTCGAGATTGCCGAGCGCCTTCTCCTCGATGGTGGTCAGACCGCCGGCGATATTGCCCTTGGTCGGCTGCGAGTCGGACAGATCGTCGACCTTGTGCGCCTGGATGACGTCATCCTCGTAGGCCTGCCAGGTCTTCATCCATTTCTCGCCGATCGCGGGGCTCGCCGCGCGCGCCTTGGCGAGATGCTCGCCGCCGGTGATCTCGGAGGTCTCGCCGAACACGCCGTAAATGCCCTTGGGAATCAGCTTGTCGTACATGTTGCCGACGGTCGGGCAGGAGGCGAGCCCGGTGGTGGTGTCGCTCTCGCCGCATTTGGTCGACACCCACAGATCGGAAATGTCGCACTCCTCGCGCTTCAATTCCGACGCCCATTGCAGGTAGTCCTTGGCGACGCGCGAGGCCTTGGCGATGGTGTTGATGTCGCCGTTGAGCTCGATGCCGAAGCCGGTCACCGGCTTGCCGGTCTTCTTGATGCCGTCGACGATGCGCTTGGTCCAGAGTTCCTCGATGCCGATCACCACGACGGCGGCGACGTTCGGGTTGCAGCCGGTACCGATGATGGTGCGGAAAAATAAATCGAGGTCGGCGCCGAATTGCAGCCGGCCATAGGCGTGCGGGATCGCCAGCGTGCCCTTCACGTTGTTGGCGACCGCCTCGCAGGCGGCGTTGGAGAGATCGTCGAGCGGCAGGATGACGACATGGTTGCGCACGCCGACGCGGCCGTTCTCGCGCCGCCAGCCCATGAAGGTCGTGTTCGATTTGCCGTTCCGCTTCACGGCTTTGCTTTTGCGCTTTGCCATATCACCACCGCTTGGTCTTGAGATTGTGCACGTGCACGTGCTCGCCTTTGCCGATGTCGGCGACCGCCTTGCCGATATCCTGGCCGTATTTCCACACCGTGTCGCCCTTCTTGATATCGACGAGCGCGACCTTGTGGCCGATCGGAATGGCCATCTTCGACTTCAGACGCAGCGAAGAATTATTGGCGGTGATCACACCGGACATCGCCGTGCCGGCCTTGAGGCCCTCGATCACGACCACGCCGACCGTGTCCTTTTTGTTGTGGACGAGAAACTGCGGAATGGCCATCGGCCTCCTCCCATTCTTGCTTATTGGCGCCATCTATAAAATGGCTTCAGTCGAGATGAAAGCCCTGCGCGCGCACGAAGTCGCCGAAGTCGGCGCGCAGCGGACCTGCGTATTGCCGCGCCTTGTCCTCCGACCAGCCGTAGAACTCCGCCCGCCCGAAGCGCGCCGGATCGCGCTGGTTCCGGTAGGGGCGCGCGCGCGCACGCCGGCGGTCATAGGCGTCGATCTGCGCGCCCAAGTCGCCTTCGTCGAACCGCTCGTAATGTACCGTCGTCGTGAGCGAAAGGCGCGGCGTAATACCGCCCTCGTCCGCCGGCCAGCCAAGGCACATTCCGGCAACCGGCACGACTTTTTCCGGTAGTTGCAGCAGTTCGCTCACTGCGCGGGCATGGTCACGGATGACGCTGATCGGGCAGCAGCCGAGCCCAACCGCCTCGGCCGCGCGCAGGAATGTGGCCAGCACGATCGCGGCATCCACCGTCGCGTTGAAGAACAGGTCGAGATGATCGTTGGGAAACGGCTTGCCGCGCAATTCCGCCACCTGCGGCACGCGGCGTCCGTTGGCGAGGAACACCAGGAACACCGGCGCCTCGCGCACCCACGGCATGTCCGGCAGCAGGTCGGCGATTGTCCCGCGCCTGTCATTTTCTCGCACAATGAGAATATCGCCTTGCTGCAAATCGCTCTTGGACGGCGCGCTCAGCGCGCAGGCGCACAGCAGGCGCAACAGTTCCTGTGGAATATCGCGGTCAAGATATCGCCGATGCACACCGCGCCCGGCAAGGCGAGCCAATTCGTCGAGCCCCGGCAGGCTCGCATCCACCGCAAGGCGCTCCCCGAAGCGCTCGAATAGCGCATTCCGAACGGTTTCCCCGGCGTGCATCGGCGGCTCCTTGGCCAAATTGACGGTTGCCACGCTAGCCTAAAGTGACCACCATGGGCGAAGGGCAAAAAGCTTAAAACGAAAAGCCAGTTCGGGAGGACAACATGCGAAAAAACCATCTGTGGCGCTGGTCGATGCTTGCGGCCGGCTTGGCCGTCGCGCTTTCCGTCACATCCGCCAATGCGGATCCGCGCGTCGTGCGCATCGCGACCCAATACGGCATTTCCTATCTGCCGCTGACGATCATGGCGGAGAAAAAGCTGCTCGAGCAGGAAGGCAAAAAGCTCGGGCTCGATCTCTCGACCGAATGGATTCGCTTCACCGGCGGCCCGCCGATGAACGAGGCGCTGATCTCCGGCAACCTGGATTTCGCTTCCGGCGGCGTCAGCCCGATGGTGACGATCTGGGCGCGCACGCAGGGCAATCTCAAGGTCAAAGGCATCTGCGCCATCAACTCGATGCCGCTCTACCTCAACACCATCAATCCCAACGTGAAGACCATCAAGGACTTCACCGAGAAGGACCGCATCGCGCTGCCGGCCGTGCGCGTGTCGATGCAGGCGGTCATTCTGCAAATGGCGGCCGAAAAAGTGTTCGGCAAGGGCCAGGAGCACAAGCTCGACCAATGGACCGTGTCGCTCAGCCATCCGGATGGGTTGGCACAGATGATGAGCGGCAAGTCGGAAATCACCGGCCACTTCACCTCGGCGCCGTTCATGTACACGGAACTCGCCGACAGTCGCGTCCATCGCGTGCTCAACAGCTACGACGTGTTCGGCAAGCCGCACACCTTCAACGTGGTTTGGGCGAGCGCCAAGCTCTACGAAGGCGAACCCAAGGTGGTGCAGGCCTTCCTCAGTGCGATGAAGATCGCCATGAAAGACATCAACGAAGACCCGGCCGGCTCGGCCGCACTGTGGGTCAAGGCCGACAAATCCAAGCTCACCCCGGCGCAAGCCGAGAAGATCATCCGCGATCCGGAAAACAAATGGACCATGACGCCGGAGCAGGTGATGGTGGTCGCCGACTACATGAGCCGCGTGAAGATGATCCCGGTGGCGCCGAAGAGCTGGAAGGACATGTTCATCGACTCCGTGCACGATCTGCCGGGCAGCTGAAGCGCAAGACCGGACCAAGCGCCAATGACCTCCGCACTGCTCGAGGTGAACGGGGTAACGCTCCAGTACAAGACGCCGCGCCATCTGGTGACGGCGACGTACCAGGTCGACTTCAACGTCCAGCAGGGCGACCGCTATGTGATCCTCGGGCCTTCAGGTTGCGGCAAGTCGACGCTGCTGAAGGCCGTCGGAGGCTTCATGGCGCCGGTCGAAGGCTCGATCCGCATCCGCGGCCGCGAGGTCGCGGCGCCCGGCCCCGACCGCATGATGGTGTTCCAGGAATTCGAGCAATTGATGCCCTGGAAGACCGTCTATCAGAACGTGCTGTTCCCGATGAAAGTGACGCGCAAATTCGCCCGCGCCGAGGCGATCGCGCGCGCCAACGCCGCGATCGAGAAGGTCAAGCTGACCAAGTTTCGCGACGTCTATCCGCACATGCTGTCGGGCGGCATGAAGATGCGCGTCGCCATCGCGCGCGCCATGGCGCTCGAGCCCGACATCCTGCTGATGGACGAGCCCTTCGCCGCACTCGACGCCCTCACCCGCCGCGCCATGCAACAAGACCTGCTGGCGCTGTGGGATCAATTGCGCTTCACCGTGCTGTTCGTCACCCATTCGATCGAGGAGGCGATCCTGGTCGGCTCGCGCATTCTGGTGATGTCGCCGCATCCCGGTCGCGTGCGCGCCGAACTCGACGCCGACGCCTTCAACTTCGGCAATATCGACCAGCGTGAATTCGGCGCGATGTCGAAGCGCATCCACGGGCTGCTGTTCGGCGACGAGGCGAGCCGGCCGGCCGAACGGGCGAGCGCATGAACAGCGCGCGGCAAGACACCGGCATGCGCGACGCACAGCGCCCGGAATTCGAGCGCGATCTCGTCGATTCAGGCGTGATCGGCGACATCGAGCGGCCGCTCGGGCTCATCGAGCGCGTGGTCAATAACGAGAACTTTCAGCGCTTCGTGATCCTGTTCGTGCTGATCGCGGTCTGGGAGGGCTACGCGCGCTGGCTCGACAATTCGCTGCTGTTTCCGACCTTCACCTTGACGATTCAGACCTTCGTGCACGACCTGCAATCGGGCGTGCTGATCAACCGCACGATCACCTCGCTGCGCACGCTGGCGATCGGCTATGCCTGCGGTCTCGCACTGGCTGCGGTGTTCACCACCTTCGCCGTGGCCAGCACGATCGGCACCCGCATTCTCTCGACGTTCACCGCCATGTTCAATCCGCTGCCGGCGATCGCGCTGTTGCCGCTGGCTTTGATCTGGTTCGGGCTCGGCACGCCCTCGCTGGTGTTCGTCATTATCCATTCGGTGCTGTGGGCGGTCGCGCTCAACACGCTGATCGGATTCCGCAGCGTGCCGGAAACCTTGCGCATGAGCGGCCGCAATGTCGGGCTCAAAGGCGCCCGCTATGTCGGGCTGATCCTGATCCCGGCCGCCTTTCCCTCGATCCTCGCCGGCCTCAAGATCGGCTGGGCCTTCGCCTGGCGCACGCTGGTGGCGGCCGAACTGGTGTTCGGCGTCTCGGCCCGCTCCGGCGGCATCGGCTGGTACATTTTCGAGGCGCGCAACGATCTCGACACGCCGACGGTGTTTTCCGGGTTGCTGACGGTGATCCTGATCGGCCTCGTCGTCGAGTCGGTCGTCTTCCGCACCATCGAGGCGCGCACGGTCAATCTCTGGGGCATGCAGCGATGAGCGACGTGCTCGGCGTCGATATCTGGCGCGGCACCGAGCAAGGCGCCTTCCAGGCCTTCGCCATTCCGCGCCGCACGCACCAGACCGTGCTCGACGTGGTGACCGAAATCCAGCGCGAGCACGACGCCACCCTCTCCTACCGCTTCGCCTGCCGCGTCGGCATGTGCGGCTCCTGCGCCATGGTGGTGAACGGACGGCCGCGCTGGACCTGCCGCACGCGCGTCAGCGAAGTCGCCGCCAACGGCGCGCGTCTGCGGCTCGAGCCGCTGCGCAATTTCGCCATCGTCAAGGATCTGGCGGTCGAGATGACGCAGTTCTTCGACAAATGGAAGGCCGCGCAGGGCTATTTCGAGCCCGGTCCCGCGCCTGCGCCGGATTTCGCCGTGGTGCCGCCGGCCTCGCCGGAGCGCATCAATAGCGACGCCGGCATCGAATGCATCGGTTGCGGCGTCTGCTACTCGGCCTGCGACGTCGTCGCCTGGGATGAGGATTATCTCGGGCCGGCGGCGCTCAACCGCGCCTGGACGCTGGTCAACGACGTACGCGACCGCGGCCAAGGCACGCGGCTTGACGCCATCTCCGGCAGCGATGGCTGCCAAGCCTGCCATACGCATATGAGCTGCACGCAGTTCTGCCCCAAGGCCATCGAGCCGACTTATGCGATCGCGGGCCTCAAGCGCGCGATGGTCAAGCGCGGCCTGCGGGGCGCGCGCTGATGCCGGTCCTGTTCATCGCGCAGCGGGCGACCGCCTTCGTGCTGGCTGTCGCCGTCGCCGCCCATCTCGCCACCATCCTCTATGCCGTGCGCGGCGGGTTGACCGCGGCGGAGATTCTGTCGCGCACGCACGGCAATATTGGATTTGCGTTGTTTTACGGCCTGTTCGTCGTCGCGGTCGCCATCCACGCGCCCATCGGCCTGCGCAATATCCTGCGCGAGTGGACCGCATGGCGGGGGCGCTCGCTCGACTTTGCGCTCGCGGCATTTTCGCTTGCGCTGCTCGCGCTCGGCCTGCGCGCGGTGTTCGCGGTTTTCACCGCATGATGCGCGCCTCGCACAAACAGCGCGGCTTCCTGGCGGCAATGCTGCACCGTCTGTCCGGTATTGCGCTCGCGATCTTCCTGCCGCTGCATTTCCTCGCGCTCGCCACCGCGCTCAACGGCGCCAATGCGCTTGACTCGTTTCTGGCTATCACCCGCCAGCCGATCGTTGCGGCCCTCGAATGGGGCATTGTGGTCGCGCTGGCGACGCACATGACGCTGGGCCTGCGCGTGCTGGCGGTGGAATTTTTCGATTTCCGCGAAAGGACGCTCGCCGCGCTCTCGCTTTGTCTCGCCGCTGTGTTCGCGGTCGGTGTCATCTTCGTGCTGGGCTGAGCCGATGTTCGCAGGACTGAGCCTCGACACGCTCACGTTCCTCTGGCTCGGAGCCTTGGTGGGAGGCGTCGCCGCCGGCGGCAGCGGCTTCGCCTTCGGTCTGGCTGCGTCCTCGATCTGGCTGCACCGCATCGATCCGCTGCACTCGACCATCCTGATTACCGGCTGCGGCACGCTTCTGCACATGACGACGATCTGGCAGCAACGCCGCCACGTCGAGATCGGCCGGCTGTGGCCTTTCGTTGCCGGTGGCGTGCTCGGCATCCCGATCGGCGTGCATCTGCGTGGTCTATACCGACGGCGGCGTCATGAAGAGCGTGCTGGGGGTCTTCCTGCTGGCCTTTGGAACTTACTCGCTGCTGGCGCCACGCCTGCACACGATCAAGGCCGGCGGCCGCCCGGTCGACGCCGTGATCGGCTTCATCGGCGGGGTGCTCGGCGGCATCGGCGGCTATTCCGGCTTCCTGCCCACGATCTGGACGCAATTGCGCGGCTGGCCGAAGGAAACCGCCCGCGCCGTCTACCAGCCATACGTCATCATCATACAAGCCATTACGCTAGCCGGGATCATTTGGGTGACTTTGGACAGCGCCGGGCTGATAATGTTGGTCGCCGTGCTGCCGCCGCTCCTGCTCGGCACCTGGATCGGCTGGCGGCTTTACAGCAGGCTCAACGACCTGCACTTTCGCCAGGCGCTGGCCGTGCTGCTGATCGCGTCAGGCATCACGCTTGTGATTTAGGACCACCTATGCAGCTCGATATCAAGGAAGTCGAAGAGCTCTCCAAGACGCTCTACATCCGTGCGCTCAAGCTGCTGCCGAACGACATCAAACAGGGCTTCGAGCGGTTGCTGCGCGAGGAAACCGACGCCACCGGCAAGACTATCCTCGGCACCATGGTGGAAAACATCGCGGTGGCCGAGCGCACCAAGAACCTGCTCTGCCAGGACACCGGCATCCCGATCTACAACATCACCATCGGCCACAATGTCGAATTCGACGGCGCGGCGATGAAAGACGCGATCCGCCGCGGCTGCGAGCGCGCCACCAAGGAGCATCCGCTGCGCTCCTCGGTGGTGCATCCGATCACGCGCAAGAACGAGCAAACCTCGTGCGGCATCGGCGTGCCGATCATCCATGTCGATTTCGACAATCGCGAGGAGACGGTCGAGATCGAGATGATCCCGAAAGGCTCGGGCTCGGAGAACGGCTCGTTCCTGCAGATGCTGATCCCGGCCGACGGCGTCGCCGCCGTCAAGCGCTTCGTCATCGACAAGGTGATCGAATGCGGCGGCCGCGTCTGCCCGCCCACCATCGTCGGCGTCGGCATCGGCGGCACCTCCGACCTGTGCATGCATCTTGCCAAGATCGCGGCCACGCGCCCGCTCGGCACCACCTGCGCCGATCCGGAAGGCGCCAAGATCGAGGCGCAATTGAGCGAAGCGGTGAACAAGTTGGGCATCGGACCGCAGGGCCTCGGCGGCCGCGCCACCGCGTTCCGCGTGCACGTCGAAGTCGGCGCCACGCACATCACCATGAACCCGGTGGCGGTGAACATCCAATGCCATTCGGCGCGCCGCGCCTCCGCCATCATCACGCCCGGCGGCATCGCCTTCGAGTAAGCCATGACCGCACCACGTCCTCGACATGCCGATCACCGACGCGCAGGCGCGCGCGCTCAAGATCGGCGACACCGTCACGCTGGAAAAGACGCTGTTCGGCATCCGCGACGCCACGCTGATCGCCATGTTCGATCGCGGCCGCACCACCCGCTTCGACCTCAGGGGCCATGCCGTCATCCACACCGCGCCCAACGTGCGCAAGGTCGATCCGCGCCCCGGCAATTCCTGCGGCTACGAGCCGCTGTGCATCGGCACCACCACGTCGATGCGCATGGAGCGCTTCACCAAGCCGCTGATGGAAAAGAACGGCGTCAAGCTGATCATCGGCAAAGGCGGCATGGGGCCGGCGACGCTCGAGGCCTTCAAGCAATTCGGCGGGGCTTATTTGGCCGTGGTCGGCGGCGCCGCAGCGCTGGAAACGACCTGGATTCCGGAGATCGAAGACGTCGATATGGACGACCTGCATCCCGAATCCTTGTGGAAATTCCGCATCAAGGGCTTCGGCCCGCTGCTGGTGACCATGGATTCGCACGGCGGTTCGCTGCATGCGCAAGTGAATGCCGAAGCCGCGGCGCGGCGCGCGGCGGTGCTCGCCAGCATCGGCAGCGCGTAAACGTGCAGACGGTTGAGACCGACATTCTGATCCTGGGCGCCGGCGGCGCCGGGCTGTTCGCCGCGCTGCACGCCAAGAAGGCCAATCCCGATCTCGACGTCACCATCGCGGTGAAGGGCCTGCTCGGCAAATGCGGCTGCACGCGCATGGTGCAGGGCGGCTACAACGTCGCGCTCTCGCCGGAGGACTCGGTCGAGCGCCATTTCATGGACACGATCGAGGGCGGCGGCTGGCTCAACGACCAGGATCTCGCCTGGCTGCTGGTGGAGACGGCGCCCAAGCGCATCCGCGAGCTGGAGACCGAGCTCGGCTGCTTCTTCGACCGCAATCCCGACGGCACCGTGCATCAGAAGGCCTTCGCCGGGCAGACCTTCGACCGCACCGTGCACAAAGGCGACCTGACCGGCATCGAGATCATCAATCGCCTGGCCGAGCAGGTCTGGCGGCGCGACGTGAAGCGGCTGGAAGACCACCGCGCGCTCGATCTCATTCGCAGCGCCGACGGCTCCGAGCTTGCCGGCGTGCTGATGCTCGACATGCGCACGGGCGAGCCGCTGCTGGTGCGCGCACGCGCGACGCTGCTCGGCGACCGGCGGCGGGCCGACCATGTACCGCTATCACACGCCGTCCGGCGACAAATCCTGCGACGGCCTCGCCATGGCGCTGCGCGCCGGCCTGCCGCTGCGCGACATCGAGATGGTGCAATTCCACCCGACCGGCCTGCTGGCCGGCGAAGGCACGCGCATGACCGGCACCGTGCTGGAAGAGGGCCTGCGCGGCTCCGGCGGCTATCTCACCGATTCCGACCGGCAAGCGCTTCATGTTCGACTACGACCCGCGCGGCGAGCGCGCCACCCGCGACATCGTCAGCCGCTCGATCATGGACCGCATCCGCAAGGGCTTCGCCTCCCCGCACGGCGGCGTCTATATCGAGATGGGCCATCTCGGCCCCGACCGCGTGCGGCGCGAGTTCAAGGGCATGGTCGAGCGCTGCGCCGACTGCGGCTTCGATCTCGCCGCCGGCCGCGTCGAGGTGATCCCGACCGCGCACTACATGATGGGCGGCGTCGAGTTCAAAGCCGACTGCACCACCGCGATGCCGCGGCTCTACGCGGCCGGCGAGGACACCGGCGGCGTGCACGGCGCCAACCGCCTCGGCGGCAACGGCGTCGCCAACTCGACGGTGTTCGGCGGCATCGCCGGCGACGTGCATGGGCGCGCGCACCGAGCCCAGCGGCGCCCTGCCCGATCCCGACAAGACCGCGATCGAAGCTGCGCGCGAGCGCGCCTTCGCGCCGCTCGGCCGCCGCGCAGGCGACCTGCCGGAGATGCGCGAGCGGCTCTACGACATCATGTGGAACGACGTCGGCATCCTGCGCACCGCCGACAGCGCTCGCGCGCGGCACGGCGGCGCTCGATGCGCTCGCGCGCGACATCGCCGACTGCGGCGTCGCCGACCAGAGCCGCCGCTACAATCTGACCTGGATGGACCGGCTCAACCTGGAGAACCTGACGCTGGTCAGCCGCGCCATCTGCGCCGCCGCCGATTTCCGCGCGCGACAGCCGCGGCGCGCATTTCCGCGAGGACTTCCCGCAAGCCTCCGAGCTCGCCACCTCGGCCTATACCAGCGTGCGGCTCGCGGACGACCGCCCGCAGGTGACGAGCGAGCCGGTCGACTTCACCCGCGTGCGGCCGGGGCAAAGCCTGCTGCGGCCCGCAGCGGCCGAGTAAA
>CAVTHL010000005.1:0-39487 GCA_963734465.1 uncultured Alphaproteobacteria bacterium | reverse complement strand
CGATCTCGCCCTGATCAACGGCGTGATCCAGTTGGTGCAGCACGACTATGTGCATCCGGTCGGAGCGGACGAGCTGACCCGGGATGCGCTCAAAGGCATGCTCACGCCGGCTCGATCCGCATTCCGACTACATGGACGAGCAGGAATTCCAGCAAATCGCAGGCGGACATCAGCGGCAAGTTCGGCGGCCTCGGCATCCAGATCTCGCAGCAGAGCGGCGTGCCGAAGGTGATCGCGCCGATCGAGGACACGCCCGCCGCCCGGCCGGCCTGCAGCCCGCCGACCTGATCGTGGCGATCGACGGCGAGAGCACCTCCGGCATGGACCTCAACACGTCGTTCGCACGCTGCGCGGCGATCCCGGAACCTCGGTGACGGTCACCATCTCGCGCGGCAAGAAGCCGTTCGACGTCAAGCTGACCCGCAGCATCATCCAGGTGGCGACCGTCAAGTCGAAGCTCGAGCCGAACCGGATCGGCTATGTGCGCATCACCCAGTTCGGCGGCGACACCCGCACGACTTCAAGAAGGCCGTCCGCGACCTGAAGAACAGGCGGGCGGCGAGCTCAAGGGCTTCGTCCTCGATCTGCGCAACGATCCCGGCGGGCTGCTCACGGCGGCCGTGGAGGTCGCCGGCGTCTTTCTCGACGGCGGCACCGTGGTGAGCATCCGCGGGCGGCACCGCGGCGACGATCAGACCTACACGGCGCCGGCGAACGGCGACATGCTGCCGAACACCCCCGTGGTGGTGCTCATCAACGGCGCCTCGGCGTCGGCCTCGGAGATCGTCGCCGGTGCCCTGCAGGACCGCCAGCGCGGCAAGGTGCTGGGCACCCAGAGCTTCGGCAAGGGATCGGTGCAGACCATCATTCCGCTCAACGGCCACGGCGCGCTGCGGCTGACCACCGCGCTCTACTACACGCCGGGCGGCCGCTCGATCCAGGGCGAGGGCATCGCGCCGGACGTCGTGGTCGAAGCGCCCAAGGACCAGCAGGTCGCCGGCGCCTTGATGCTGCGCGAGAGCGCGCTGAACGGCGCCTTCCGCAATCCGGGGTCGCTGCTGGGCAAGCCCAAACAGGACGAGAACGCCAAGGAGGGCGCCCCGCCAAGGTCGAGACCTACTCGGCGCCGATCAAGACCGAGGTCATCGGCACGCCCGAAGACGCGCAGCTCAAGGCGGCGCTCGGCTATATCCAGAAAGCGCCGGGCAGCACGACCGGACGGGGCTGACCGCGCGCGCCACCGCACTGTGATTCCGTCATCGCAATGTGATATCGCGGTGCTGCCGAAAATTCGTCCGAGGCCGCCGTGGTCCAATCCGCGATCAAGACGCTGATCGATCTGTGCACGCGCCGGCCGTGGTGGGTGCTGGGCGTGAGCGTGCTGCTGGCGATTGCCGCCGGCGTCTATAGCGCCCGTCATTTTGCCATCAATACCGACGTCACCCGGCTGATTTCCCCGCATTTGCCCTGGCGGCAACGCGAACTCACGTTCAACGCCACGTTTCCGCAGGGCAAGGAAACCATCATCGCCGTCATCGACGCGCCGACCTCGGAGGCTGCGAGCAAGGCGGCGCAATCGCTCACGAACGCCTTGTCCGGGCGCAAGACCCTGTTCAAGTCGGTCGAGGCGGCGAGCGAGACGCCGTTCTTTGCGCGCGAGGCCATGCTATTTCTTGCCGCCGATCAGGTGGCGACGACAGCCGGCCAGCTGCAGCAGTCGGCCCCCCTCATCAGAGTGATGGCCGGCGACCCCAGCCTGCGCGGCCTGGCCCAGGCGCTGTCATTCGGGCTGCAAGGCGCGCTGCAAGGCGCGCAGCAAAACGGCGAAGCGGGGCTTGCGCCGCTCGCCGCCATGCTCAACCAGGCGGCGGCCACACTCGACGCTCTCTTGGCCGGCAAGACCGGCTATTTCTCGTGGCGCGAGCTGGTGTCCGGCAAGCCGCCGGAAGAGGGCGAACTACGGCGCTTCATCGAAATCCATCCGGTGCTCGATTACGCCGCGCTCGAGCCCGGCAAGGCGGCAAGCGACGCAATCCGGCAGACCGCCGCCGACCTCAAGCTGAATGAGATCGGCGCCCGCGTGCGCCTCACCGGTGCGGTGCCCATTGCCGACGAGGAATTTGCCACCATCGCGGACGGCGCGCTGGGCAACCTGATCGCCACCGTCGTCATCGTGCTCATCATCTTGTGGCTCGCGCTGCGCTCGGCCCGCATCATTATCGCCGTGTTCGCCACCGTTGCCATTGGCCTCGCCATCACCGCGGCGCTCGGGCTGCTCATGGTGGGTGCGCTCAATCTGATATCGGTCGCCTTTGCGGTGCTGTTCGTCGGCATCGGCGTCGATTTCGGCATTCAGTTCAGCGTGCGCTATCGCGCCGAGCGCCATGAAGTCGACGATCTGCGTGTGGCGCTGTCGAATGCCGGCGAGCGCATCGCAATTCCCTTGGCGCTTGCCGCCGCCGCCACCGCGGCCGGCTTCCTGTCGTTCGTGCCGACCGATTACCGCGGCGTGTCCGAGCTCGGTCAGATCGCCGGGCTCGGCATGATCATCGCCTTTCTCGGCAGCATCACCGTGCTGCCGGCATTGTTGATGATCTTCAATCCCTCGGGCGAAAGCGAGCCGCTCGGCTATGCCGCGCTCGCGCCGGTCGACAACTTTATGGAGCGCCATCGCATGCCGATCTTGATCGGCAGCGCGGCGGCGGTGATCGCGGCCCTGCCGCTTTTGTATTATCTGAAATTCGACTTCAACCCGATCGACCTGCGCAATCCGAAGGCGGAGTCGATCGCCACCTATCTCGACGTGCGCAGCGACCCGGCGGTCGGGGCCAACGGCGTCGACGTCTTGGCAAACTCGGCGCAGGACGCCGCGCAGATTGCGCAGCGCCTGAGCAAGGTGCCGGAAGTGTCGAGCGTGCGCACGCTGGCGAGCTTTGTGCCGGCCGAGCAGGACAAAAAGCTTGCGCTCATCAACAACGCCGCCAGAGTGTTGCTGCCGGCGCTCGGCACCGCGCGGCGGCCGCCGCCGAGCGATAAAGACAACGTCGACGCGCTCAAGCGCGCGCAGCAGGCGCTCGATCAGGCCGCCGGCAACCGCACGGGAGCAGGTCCCGCGGCGGCGAAACGGCTGGCGGCCGATCTCGGGCAGCTGGCGGCGGCGGCGCCCGCGCTGCGCGAGCACGCGCAAGCCGTCTTCGTCACGCCGTTGCAGACTGCGCTCGACGGACTGCGTAGCGCGTTGCAGCCGCAGCCGGTGAACGAGCGGACGCTGCCGGCGTCCTTGCGCCAGCAATGGATCACGCCGGATGGCCGCGCCCGCGTCGAGGTGCTGCCGAAAGGCGCCCTCAACGACAATCCGGAGATTCGCCAATTTGCCCGCGCGGTGCTGGCGGTCGAGCCGCGCGCGACCGGCGGACCGATCGCCATCCTGGAATCGGGCCACACCATCATCCGCGCTTTCATCGAGGCAGGCCTCTGGTCGCTGCTGTCGATCACGGTGCTGCTATGGCTGACGCTGCGCCGGCTCGGCGACATGCTGCGCACGATTATTCCGCTGCTGGTGGCGGGCGTGGTGACGCTGGAATTGTGCGTGGCCATCGGGCTGCAGCTCAACTTCGCCAACATCATCGCCTTGCCGCTGCTGCTCGGCATCGGCGTCGCCTTCAAGATCTATTACGTGATGGCCTGGCGCGGCGGGCAAAGCCAGGTGCTGCAGTCGCCGCTGACGCGCGCGGTGTTTTTCAGCGCGCTCACCACCGCCACCGCCTTCGGCAGCCTGTGGTTCTCCAACCACCCCGGGACGTCGAGCATGGGCAAGCTGCTGGCATTGTCGCTGGTCTGCACGCTCGCCGCCGCCGTGCTGTTCCAGCCGGTGCTAATGGGCCCGCCCCGCGATACCGGCGCAGATGTCCGCGGTCGTCCCGCTCGTCGGCGCGCCCGTCGTGCCCGCACTGTTGCGAGGCTCGGTCTGCGCCGGCTGGGATTGGACTAGCCGCTTCCAGTCTTCGCCGCCGCAAAGCACCGCGAGCGCGCAGCCTTCGACATGCAGCGTGTCGGCGCTTTGGATCTCTATCGAGGCGTCATACGTACGGCCGTTTTTGGCATTGTAGACCTCGCCCTCCCACGTCCCGGGGTCGTCGCCGGGCTTCATGTTCAGCAGCACGGGCATGCCCACCGTCTGGCGGCTGCGCAGCGAAGGGTCGGGATTATGGATGTCGTAGCCGGGTATCTTTGCCCAGGACACCACGCCCCACAGCTTGCCGCCGCAATCGACGATGCGGATATGGGCGTCGCCTTTCTCGGTTTCCCATTCGCCGGTCGGATCGAGCGCCAAAGCGGAGTTGGCAGCGCTGGCGGCCAATAGCGAGAGCAAAAGGGCAGGAAGCCAAGCGCGCATGGTTCACCTCGTATCCCGGCATCCCGATAATCCGCAAGGCGTGCGTTCGGTTCGCTTGCGCAATAAAAAACCGGCCGCACAATCTTTGTGCGGCCGGTGTTTTGACACGTTTTTGCGGCTTAAATTAGTTGCTGCCAGTGCTGCCGCTGCCGCCGATGGTCTGGATCACGCTCGACATCGGACGCGCTTCGTCGAGGCCGCCGCCCATTTCCTTGAGCACTGCCTCTTTGAATTCCGGCAGCGGCTCGACCGGGGTCTTGCCGACCACCTGCACGATCTTGTAGCCGCCGGCCTTCATCTGCTTGAGCAGCTCAGGCAGCGCCTCGGAGGTGGCGTGCTGGAAGTCGTGCATCAGGACGATGCCTTTGCCGTGCTTGGCGAGCTTGGCCATCACCGATTTCACGACCTGATCGGGCTTGCGCATCTTGAAGTCGAAGGAATCCATGTCGGTCGAGAAGATGCCGATGTTGCGGGTGCCGACATATTTGACCAGTTCCGGCGGATGCTTGAGCGCCGGGAAGCGGAAGAACGGAGCCACCGGCTTGTTGCCGAGCGCGATGCTCACCGCCGCGAGGCCCTTTTCGATTTCGGCCTTGGCGTCGGCTTCCGACATCGTCGACAGATCTTTGTGCGACCAGGTGTGCGAGCCGATGGTGTGGCCGGCCTTGGCCACTTCCTTCGTGATCTCGGGGTAGTAGCCGGCATGCTTGCCGATCTCGAAGAACAGCGCCTTGGTGCACTGGTCGGCCAGCGCCTTGAGCACGCGCTCGGTATTGCCCTGCCACGGACCGTCGTCGAAGGTCAGCACGACTTCCTTGTCGCGCAGGAAGTCATAGGCCTTGAAATGCTCGAAGCCGAAGCCCGGACCGCCGGTGGTGTCGATCTGCACCACCCGCTCGACGCCGAGGGCGTTCGGATTGGTGCATTTTGCCTCCGTTGCGGCCGGCGTCGCGGCCGGGGCCGGCGCCGGGGCTGCCGCAGCGGCCGGAGCCGGAGCAGGGGCCTTCGTATCTTCGGCCCAGGCGGTCGTGACCGCCGCCGACATCGAGATCGCCAGAGCTAAAGCCAACGCGGTGCGCATCACAGGTCTCCATTGCCCGAGTTATTATTGGGCGTAAGTGCCTCGCCTGAAGAAAGGTTCACACATTCATCCTGCCTTTAACCATTCGAGTCAACGCAAACTGCGTTGAATGGCCGCGGCTGTGGCCAAAAAGCCTCAGAATAATACCATTTTATCAATTAGTTAGCGGAACGTCCCAGGACCTGCGACGAAAAAACCGTTTAACAAATATGGTTAATTTTTGTGCGGCTTGTTTTCCTACCGCCGCCTACCGGCGGGCCGTTTTGCGCGCGCGTGGGCTGCCGCCGTCACCGCGGCATCATTGCCGCCCAAAGGGTTCGGACTTATGTGAGGATGGCAATGGCGCGGCTCGCGCACAGGATCTCGATGACGCCCATGGCCGTCACCACCACGACAACAACAACCTATTCGCGGCCAATGTTGCTGCTCGCCGGTCTCGGCGGGGTGGCCATGGCGGCCACGCTCGGGCTCTGGGCCTATTACGGCACCGCCGTGTTCTTCGAGATCGTGCGCGCCGGCTGGGCCGCGTGCTTCTGACCGACGCCGCGGCGCGGCTTCGACCGAAACGACGAGTTAAGTTCCGATGACGGTCCGCACCTCCCACATCATGCTCGTGCTGTCGGCCTTCTTGGCCGGGCTCGTCGTTTTCTTCATGGTGTTCCTGTTCGCTACCGGACAATTCAGGAGCGGCGCGCCCAGCGGCTCGGCGATCGGCGGGCCGTTCGCGCTCACCGACCAGGACGGCAAGCCGATCACCGACCAGGACCTGAAGGGCGAGCCGCTGCTGGTGTTCTTCGGCTACACGCATTGTCCCGACATCTGCCCGACCACGCTGTTCGAAATTTCGGAAGTGCTGCGCGCCATGGGGCCGGACGCCGACCGCGTGCATGCGCTCTACATCACGGTCGATCCCGAGCGCGACACGCCGGCGGTGATGAAGGATTATCTGTCGAGCTTCGATCCGCATTTGCGCGGCGCCACCGGCGACCGCAAGGCGATCGAGGCGGCCGAGAAGGCCTATCGCGTTTTTGCCCAGAAGGTGCCGGGCGAGAACGGCGACTACAGCATGGACCACACCGCGCTGGTCTATCTGATGGACAAGCAGGGCCGCTTTGTCGCGCCGTTCAGCCTCAAGCGGCGGCCCGAGGAAGCCGCCGCGGATTTGAAGAAGTATCTTTAGTCCGCTCAGACATCGCCGGCAGGTTGCCGGACCTCTCGAGGTCGCTGAGATGGCGCTCCAGCTCCAGCAGCGAGCGCGTCGTGGTGGCATTCAGCCGCGAGCTCTTGGCCAGCCCGTGTTCGGTCTTCTCCCAGGCATAGGGCGCGACGATGAGCTGATAAAACGCGCGCCAGGCCGCGAGCGACAGCAGCAGCCAATGCAGCGGGGTCAACAACAGCACCCAGGCGGTCGATAGCAGGCCGCGCCGCATCAGTCCCAGCCAGCCGAGGAACGCCGAGGTCAGATAGCCGATCACGACGCTGGTGCCGTACAACGCGGCGAGCACTGTGACGGCGAGGCTGCCGCCGCGCCACATCGGCGCGCCGCTCGCCACCGAATAGATCAAGCTGCCCAGGAACAGCGGATGCACCAGCGCCGCCAGCGCATTGCCGCCGACGATGAGCTGGAAGCTGACAAAGCCGGTAAAGCCGAGATCGCCCAGCAGCCGCCGCGGCTCGCGCATATGCACGAGCCAGGTCTGCATCCAACCCTTGAACCAGCGCGTGCGCTGGCGCAGCCACGGCCCGATTTTGGCGGGAGCTTCTTCGTAAGTCGTGGAAGAGATCACGCCCGTGCGGTAGCCGAAACGCGCGAGCCGCAGGCCGAGATCGGCGTCTTCGGTGACGTTGTAGGCATCCCAGCCGCCGACCTCGCGCAAAATCTCCGTGCGGAAATGATTGGATGAACCGCCGAGCGGCAGCGGCAGGTGCAAGGCCGCGATGCCCGGCAAGAACACGTCGAATTGGCCGGCATATTCGGCGGTGTACAGCCGCGCCAACAGGCTGTCGGTGGTATTGTCGATGCAGAGCTGCGCTTGTACGCAAGCGAGGCGATCGCCGCCGCTGCCGAAGGCCTGCAAGGCACGGCGCAACTGGTTGGCTTCTGGGCGGTCCTCGGCGTCGTAGATCACCGTGAAGCTGCCGCGCGCGAACGGCAGCGCGACGTTGAGCGCCTTCGGTTTGGTGCGCGGCCCAAATGCCGGCACCGGGATCACCGTCACGGGCAGGTGGCTTTTGCGGTCATCGAGCGCAGCGCGTGTTTCGCGATCGTCGGCCTCGACCGCGACGATGACGTCGAGCTTCTCGGGCGGGTAGTCGAGCCGCTCGATCGCCGACAGCAATCCGTTGACCGAGGAGGCTTCGTGGTAGAGCGCCGCGATCACCGTATAGGTCGGCAGCCGATCGTCGCTCAGCTCGGGCGAGCGCTCGCGCGAAACCCAATCGACGAAAGCGCCGGCCAGCCGCAAGCCGAGCCAGGCCAGGAAGATTGCGGCCAATATGATTTCAAAGACGTATATCGTTGCGTCTGTCGCCAGCGTGCCGGCGGCAAGCAACGCCAGCCCCAAAAGCGCTACCGGGACGATATTGCCGCGCCAGCGCGGCGGGGCGGCCGAGAGATTGGGCCACATCTGTTTCAACCCCTCGGATGCGCGCGCGGCAATGGTCGTGCCGGCGCAGCGCATGGCGAAGCGATTGAGACGTTCCTGAGTGGTGAAGCGGAAATGCCGCGCCTGCGCCGGATTGTCTTTGATCATCGCCGCGATCCGGCGTGCGGCGCCCGCGCGCGGAGCGACCGTCAAGACAGAGCTGCGTCGGCGATGACCAGCGGCACCATGCCCTGCGCCGCCGCCTCGATCAGGCGCTCGTCGCCGAGCGGACACAGCGCGCGCGCAACGCCGTCGAGCGGTTCGAACGGCACGCCGAGCTGGTCGGCGAGCGCGCGCAGATAGCTTTCCTCGTCGAGCGCGCCATTGGCGATCAGCACGCGGTCGGCGCCGGTGCCGAGAGCTATCGCACGCGCAGCGGCGGCCTCGACGACGCGCTCCGCAAGGACACCGCGGACACAATCGAGTTCGGGGAAATCATCGGGCGCGGCGTAAGCCGACGGCGGCAATCGATGCACGCGCTGACAGCGGGCGCGCCAAACGACACCCGCGAGCGGACGCGCACCGCTTCCGCACCGACGCCGAACGCCATACGCCCCACCCACGCTACAAGCCCCGGCAGATAATAGCGTTCATGCAACTATTTGGCGAGTGGTCAGTTGTAGGCCGAGCCGCGGTGGCCCGCGCCTCTCGCCGGTGCTAGAAGGCCGTCATGTCGGAATTCATGTCACATTACGCGGTGCCGGCCGCGATCGTCGCGGTCGCGATCGTGCTGGTGCTCGGCCTCGTCAATATGATGCGCGGCGGCTCGCCCAACCGCTCGCAAAAGCTCATGCGGCTGCGCGTGCTGCTGCAATTCGTCGCCATCGTCGTCATCATGCTGACGATCTGGGCGATGGGCCGCTAACGCTCGTTGGCTTCTCGGTAATGCCGCTATTTCGCGCCCGGCGGCATCGGCGCCGCGCGCATGTATTCGACCTTTTCCTTCTTCTTCTTTTTCATGGCGACCTTTTTCTTCGGCGCCTTTTTCTCTTCTGCGGAAAGGTCGACAGCGGCGGCTTTTGCCGAGGCGGCATAGCCTTCGCAGGCTTTAGTCGGCGCGGACGCCGGCAGCATCAGGAAGGCCGCAGCAAAGCCGATCACGAGAAAGCGCATGATGTCACCCCATACCTTGAGATCGAAACCGGATAAGATAGACACGACAGCCTACTCTGAATTCAGGTCCGGACGAAAGGCCAGCCGCCATGGTCGTACTCAACCGCATCTACACCCGTACCGGCGACGACGGCACGACCTCGCTGGGGTCGGGCGCGCGGCGCAAGAAATACGACCTGCGTGTGGAAGCCTATGGCACGGTGGACGAGGTCAATGCCGTGCTCGGCCTGGTGCGCCTGCACACCGCCGGCAGCGCGCTCGATGCCGGCCTTGCCCGTATCCAGAACGACCTGTTCGACGTCGAGGCCGATCTGTGCCTGTCCGAAAAGGGCCCCGGCGGCGCGCGCCTGACCGTGACCGACGCGCAGGTGGCGTGGCTGGAGACCGAGATCGACCGGCTCAATGGCGAGCTCGAGCCGCTCAAATCCTTCATTCTCCCCGGCGGCAGCGAGGCGTCCGCCTATCTGCACCTTGCCCGCACCGTCTGCCGGCGCGCCGAGCGCATCATGGTCGAACTCAACGACGAGAAGGGCGAGGGGGTCTCCGCGCCCTCGCTGAAATACGTCAATCGCCTCTCGGACTATCTCTTCGTCGCCGGCCGCTACGCCAACGACAAAGGCGCGCGCGACGTGCTCTGGGCGCCCGGGCAGAACCGGTAGCCTCGCTTTTGCGCCGCAGCATAAACGTTGACATGCCGACGGCGCGGCCTTTAGCTTCCCGCCGCTTTGCTTGAGCCGCCCTGGGATGGGGGATCAATGAAGATTCTGGTGCCCGTGAAGCGGGTGGTCGATTTCAACGTCAAGATCCGCGTCAAGGCGGACGGTTCCGGCGTCGAGCTCGCCAATATCAAAATGTCGATGAATCCCTTCGACGAGATCGCCGTCGAGGAAGCGATCCGCCTGAAGGAAGCCGGCAAGGCCACCGAAATCGTGGCGGTGTCGATCGGCGCGGCGCAGGCCTCCGAAACCATCCGCACCGCGCTCGCCATGGGCGCCGACCGCGGCATCCTGGTGAAGGCCGACGGCGTGGTCGAACCGCTGGCGGTGGCGAAGATTCTCAAGGCCATCGTCGATGCGGAAAAGCCCGGCCTCGTCATCATGGGCAAGCAGGCGATCGACGACGACTGCAATCAGACCGGCCAGATGCTCGCCGCGTTGCTCGGCTGGTCGCAGGGCACGTTCGCATCGAAGCTCGCGCTCGACGGCGACAGCATGACGGTGACGCGCGAAGTCGACGGCGGCCTGCAGACGGTGAAGCTGAAAGCGCCCGCCATCATCACCACCGATCTGCGGCTGAACGAGCCGCGCTATGCCTCGCTGCCGAACATCATGAAGGCGAAGAAGAAGCCGATCGAGGAGAAGCAGCCGTCCGATTACGGCGTCGACATCAAGCCGCGCCTGCAAGTGCTCAAGACCACGGAGCCGCCGGGGCGCAAGTCGGGCGTGAAAGTCGGCTCGGTCGCCGAGTTGGTCGGCAAGCTCAAGGACGAGGCCGGGGTGCTATGACCACGCTTCTTCTCGCCGAGCACGACAACAAGACGGTCAAGGATGCGACCGGCAAGGCGCTCACGGCGGCCAAGGCGCTGGGCGGCGATGTGCACGTGCTGGTCGCCGGCAAGGATTGCAAAGCCGCGGCGGAAGCCGCCGGCAAGCTCGACGGCGTGAAAAAAGTTCTGATTGCCGACGCCGCGCCTTACGAACACCAGCTTGCCGAGCCGCTGGCCGCGCTGATCGTGTCGCTCGCCGGCAATTACGACGCCATCGTCGCGCCCTCGACCACGACGGCCAAGAACGTGATGCCGCGCGTCGCCGCCTTGCTCGACGTCATGCAGATCTCCGACATCACCAAGGTGGTCGCGCCCGACACCTTCGAGCGGCCGATCTATGCCGGCAACGCCATCCAGACGGTGAAGTCCTCGGACGCCAAGAAAGTCATCACCGTGCGCACCTCGACCTTCCAGGCCGCGGGCGCCGGCGGATCGGCGGGCGTCGAGAATGCGGCGCCGGCCGCCGATCCGGGGCTTTCCAGCTTCGTCGGCGAGGAATTGTCGAAATCCGACCGGCCCGAGCTGACCTCGGCCAAGATCATCATCTCCGGCGGGCGCGCCATGCAGAGCCGCGAGAACTTCACCAAATATATCGAGCCGGTGGCCGACAAACTTGGCGCCGCGGTCGGCGCCTCGCGCGCGGCGGTCGATGCCGGCTATGCGCCGAACGATTGGCAGGTCGGCCAGACCGGCAAGGTGGTGGCGCCCGAGCTTTACATCGCGGTCGGAATTTCCGGCGCAATTCAGCATCTCGCCGGGATGAAAGACTCCAAGGTGATTGTTGCTATCAACAAGGACGAGGAGGCGCCCATCTTCCAGGTCGCCGATTATGGGCTGGTCGCCGACCTCTATCAGGCGCTGCCGGAATTGGCGGCGGAACTGGGCAAGCTCGGGCGTTGACCACGCCCGTTAAATCGGTCCGCCCGCCCGTGGCCTCTTCGGGCGGTTCGTCGTAGAAGAGGCGGCCTGTTCGAAGCTTAGAAGCCGGACTTTGCATCGATCGGATAAGATAATGGCGCTCACTATCAAGAATATCGGGGTGATCGGCGCCGGACAGATGGGCAATGGCATCGCCCATGTCTGCGCGCTGGCGGGTCTTTCCGTCATGATCAACGACGTGTCGGGCGACCGCATCAAGGAGGCGCTCGCCACCATCAACGGCAACATGACGCGCCAGGTCGCGCGCAAGGCGATCAGCGAGGATCAGCGCAAGAACGCGCTCGCGCTGATCAAGCCGGCGGAAAAATACGACGCGCTCGCGGGCTGCGATCTGGTGATCGAGACCGCGACCGAGAAGGAAGACGTCAAGCGCAAGATCTTCTCCGATCTGTGCGCGGTGCTGCGGCCCGAAGCCATCATCGCCTCAAATACATCCTCGATTTCGATCACGCGGCTGGCGTCGTCCACCGACCGGCCCGAGCGCTTCATCGGCATTCACTTCATGAATCCGGTGCCGCTGATGGAGCTGGTCGAAGTGATCCGCGGCATCGCCACCGACGACGCGACCTTCGAGGCGAGCAAGGCCCTCGTCACCAAGCTCGGCAAGACCATTGCGGTGTCGGAGGATTTCCCCGCCTTCATCGTCAACCGCATCCTGCTGCCGATGATCAACGAGGCGATCTACACGCTCTATGAAGGCGTCGGCAACGTCGAGGCGATCGACACCGCGATGCGGCTCGGCGCGCACCACCCGATGGGGCCGCTCGAGCTCGCCGATTTCATCGGCCTCGATACCTGCCTCTCCGTAATGCAGGTGCTGCACGAGGGACTGGCCGATTCCAAATACCGGCCGTGCCCGCTGCTGGTGAAATACGTCGAGGCCGGCTGGCTCGGCCGCAAGACGCAGCGCGGCTTCTACGACTACCGCGGCGAAAAGCCGGTGCCGACGCGCTAGACGACCTTCGCCAAGTTCAGCACAGCTAACGCTACGATCGTCAGCCAGGTCAGGCTCTGGCCGCTGATGCGCCCGAACCCTGCGATGTCCGTCGACCACATGTTCCAGCTTTGCAGGATGCGCGCGACCACCAGCGCGATACCGGCTGCGTGCAATGCCGAATGCCAGCCGCCGTTGATCTCGTAGATTGCCATCAGCAGCAAAGCGAGCGGCAGGTATTCGACGGCATTGCCGTGCAGGCGGATCATGCGCAGCATGATCGGATTGCCGCCGTCGCCCATCGGCACGCGCAGCTTTGCCCGGTGGATCGTCACGTTGACGGCGAGCGCCACCATGATGAGCGATAGAATGCCTGCGTAGAGCGCGGTGATCGATAAAGTCATGATCGCTCCTATGCGTTGCGAAAAATGAAACCTGCTAGACCGGCGTCATCCAGCCGATGCCGGCGCCGCCCGGTTCTTTCAGGATCGCGATGCGGCCGACGCCCGGCACATCGAAGATCGGCCGCATCAAGGTTGCGCCGAGGCCTTGCGCTTTCTTCACGCGCGCATCGACGTCGTCGACCGCGATGATAGGACATCCAGCCTTCCGGCACGCCTTTGAACTGCGGGGCGTTGATCGGGAACAGCCCGCCGACCGGCTGGCCGCCGATATTGGCCACCCAATAAGTGCCGTCCGGCATCGGCATGCCGTCGAACGTCCAGCCGATCGCGTCGCCGTAGAATTTCTTGTCGCGCTCGACATCGCGCGTCATCAGCTCGTTCCAATAAAACTTTCCGTGCGTCCACGCCATGACCGACTCCCTACTGAGTGAGATACCTTTCCAGCTTGTCCATCGTGCCGAGCCATCCGTTGTTATGGTCGTCACGCGCCTTCTCGTCGAAGAACTGTTCGTGCAGCAACGTCATGATGGTGCCATCGCCGTCTTTCTTGAATGTGACAGTGACAAGCGACTCGCGCTCGGGCGTCGACCGCCAGGCCCAGGTGAAGGAGAGCTTCTCGTTCGGCACGATCTCGCGGTAGACGCCGCTGACATTATGCTCGTCGTTGGGCATCACCATTTTGATGGCATAGCGGCCGCCGACGCGCAGATCGCATTCGGCCTCGACCCTTTGCGTGCCGGTCGGGCCCATCCACTGGCCTAGCTTTTTCGGGTCGGTCCACGCCGCGTAGACTTTTTCCGGCGGCGCGCTGAAGCGGCGCTTGATGGTGAGGGTTGGCTTGGTGAGGGTGGCCATTTGTCGTCCTCCAGAAAAGCGGCAAGTCGGTCGAGGCGTTCGCCCCAGAATTTCTGATAGCGCTCGAGCCATTCATTGGCCGCGCGCATCGGCGCGGCGCGCAAGGTGCAGGCGACAATGCGCCCGGTCTTTGCGCGCGCGACCAGGCCCGCGTCCGACAGTACGTCGAGATGCTTCATCACCGCCGGCAGCGACATGGCGAAGGGCTGCGCAAGTTCGCTGACCGAGACGCTGTCGCGCTGGGCGAGGCGCGCCAGCATGGCGCGCCGCGTCGGATCGGCGAGAGCGGCAAAGGTGCGGTCGAGCGCGGTCGAATGGTAAACCATATGGTTAAGTATAGCCGTGCGCGTGTCGCTGTCAACAAGCCTCACGCGTTTTGTTATTTGCCGAGCGCCGCCTCGACAGCTTGACCGCGTCGTCGCTTGCCCACTGCGCCGGCCCCGCGATGGTGCCGATCTCGCAGCCTTGGCGGTCGATCAGCATGGTCGTCGGCATGCCGAAGGCGCGGCCGATGGCTTTGAGATCCTGGAAGGTCTTGGCGGTCGGGTCGGCGTAGTAAGCGAGCTTCTGCACGCCGATCTCCTTGAGAAACTGCTTGGGCTTGTTGGCATCGCGCGTGTCGATATTGACCGCCACCACCTCGAAGTCCGGGCCGCCGAGTTTTCCCTGCAGCGCGTCCAAGGTCGGCATTTCGGTGCGGCAGGGCACGCACCAGGTGGCCCACAGGTTGAGCAGCAACATGCGGCCGCGCAGGTCGGCGAGCGTGATCGGCTTGCCGCTGGGGTCGAGGAAGGCAAGGTCGGGCACCTTCAGCGGGCTCTTGGCAACGTTAACGGCGGCGACCTCGCCACGCGCCAAAGGGGCTATTTTCTTGGCCAATTCGACCGCCGGCCGGCAGACCACGTCGCCGCCCGCATTGCGCGTCAGGGTCGCAATCCCGTATACCCCCGCCAACCCAATGACCACGCCGGCTGCGCCGCCCACGATGACCATGGCAAGCCGCTTGAGCCCGGAGTTGGATGAATTGGGACTTTTGGATTCGGTCATGATCGGCGAAACCACGGTGCTTAGGCCAAAAGCGGTAACACGAGCAGTACCATGAGCAACAAGATGTGGGGCGGGCGGTTTACGTCCGGTCCCGGCGCCATCATGGAGGAGATCAACACCTCCATCGATTTCGACCGGCACCTCTACCGCCAAGACATCGCCGCGTCCAAGGCCCATGCCGACATGCTGGCCAAGCAAGGCATCATTACGGCGGACGATGCGAAAAAGATCGCTCACGGTCTAGACACGATCCTGTCAGAGATGGAGGCGGGCAAGTTCTCCTTTCAGCGCGCGCTCGAAGACATCCACATGAATGTGGAGGGCCGGCTTGGCGAGCTGATCGGGGAGGCGGCCGGACGCCTGCACACCGCGCGCTCGCGCAACGACCAGGTGGCGACCGATTTCCGGCTGTGGATGCGCGACACCATCGACGCGCTCGACAAGGCCTTCGCCGCTTACCAGCGCGCGCTGGCCGAGAAGGCGCTCGAGCATGCCGGCACCGTGATGCCGGGCCTCACGCATCTGCAGCCCGCGCAGCCGGTGACCTTCGGCCACCATCTGCTGGCCTATGTCGAGATGGCGGCGCGCGACCGCGGCCGCTTTGCCGACGCGCGCAAGCGGCTCAACGAATCGCCGCTCGGCTCCGGCGCGCTCGCCGGCACCTCGTTCGATCTCGACCGCGACATGACCGCCAAGGCGCTCGGCTTCGACCGGCCGACGGCGAACTCGCTCGACGCCGTGTCCGACCGCGACTTCGTCATGGAGACGCTCGCGGCTGCCGCGATCGCCGCGGTGCATCTGTCGCGGCTGGCGGAAGAGATCGTGATCTGGTCGTCGCCGCTGACCGGCCTCGTGCGGCTGTCGGACAAGTTCACCACCGGCTCCTCGATGATGCCGCAGAAGCGCAACCCGGATGCCGCCGAGCTGGTGCGCGCCAAGTCGGGCCGCGTGATCGGCGCGCTCACCGCGCTGCTCGTCGTCATGAAGGGCCTGCCGCTCGCCTATGCCAAGGACATGCAGGAAGACAAAGAGGGCACGATCGACGCGCTCGGCGCGCTCTCGCTCTCGGTCGCGGCCATGGCCGGCATGGTCGCCGACCTGACGCCCGACACCGCGCGCATGAAGAAGGCGGCCGGCGAAGGCTACGCCACCGCCACCGATCTCGCCGATTGGCTGGTGCGCGCGCTCAAGCTTCCGTTCCGCGAAGCGCATCACGTCGCCGGCCGCATCGTCGCCAAGGCTGCCGAGCAGGGCGTTGCCCTGCACCGGATGCCGCTTGCCGCCATGCGCGAGATCGAGCCGCGAATCACCGACGACGCTTTTTCTGTGCTATCGGTCGACCGTTCGGTGAAGAGCCGGACGAGTTTCGGCGGCACGGCACCCAAAAACGTGCGTGCGCAGGCCAGGAAATGGCTGCGCAAGCTGGAAAAAGAGCAATCCTGACTTCGCCTTAAATGAGGGATTTGCTAAGCTGCCGCCGACCTTAAGGAGCGCCGTCTTGCACCGTTTTTCGCAATCGACCTTTGGCCGCCTGGCGCTGATCGGCGTGCTGGCCGCGGCGCTCGGCCTGGCCGCGTGCGGGCGCAAGGGACCGCTCGATCCGCCGCCCGGTGCTTCGCTCGAAGGCGAGCCCAGCCGAACGCGCCCAACCTGATCAGCAACAAGGGCGTCAAGGCGATCGGCAGCGAGCCCGACGACGACTATCCGGGCGTCGACGAAAACGGCCGGGCGCGCGCGCCCAAGGGCCCGAAAAAACGCATTCCCCTCGACAATATCCTCAACTGAGCCGGCGCGATGCATCATTTCGACTATCGCGGCGGCGTGTTGAGCGCCGAGGCGGTTTCCCTCGTTGCGCTGGCGCAGAGCGTTGGCACGCCGTTCTACTGCTATTCGACCGCGACGCTTGAACGCCACTACAAGGTGTTCGCCGGCGCTTTCGCGGGCGTCGACGCGCTCGTCTGCTACGCCATGAAGGCGAATTCCAATCAGGCGGTGATCGCGACGCTGGCGCGGCTGGGCGCCGGCGCCGACGTGGTGTCGGGCGGCGAGCTCAAGCGCGCGCGCTCAGCCGGCGTCCCCGCCGACAAGATCATGTTCTCCGGCATCGGCAAGACCGCCGACGAGCTTGCCGCCGCGATCGACGAAGGCATTCTCTGCATCAATGTCGAGTCGGAGCCCGAGCTCGAATTGTTGTCGTCGATCGCGGTATCGAAGGGGCGCGCCGCGCCGATTTCGGTGCGCGTCAATCCCGACATCGATCCCAAGACCCACCACAAGATCGCCACCGGCAAGGCCGAGAACAAGTTCGGCATCCCGATCAGCCGCGCACGCGAGGTCTATGCGCGCGCCGCCAAGCTCAAGGGCCTCAAGGTCACCGGCGTCGATATGCATATCGGCAGCCAGATCACCGATCTCGATCCGTTCGGCGACGCCTTCACGCTGCTCGCCGAATTCGTGCGCGAATTGCGCGGCGACGGCCACACGATTTCGCACGTCGATCTTGGCGGCGGCTTGGGCATTCCCTATCGCGACGACAACGAGCCGCCGCCGCGTCCGGAGGCCTATGCGGAGCTGGTCAAGCGCGCGACGCGCGATTTGAATTGCCGGCTGATCTTCGAGCCGGGCCGCCTGCTGGTCGGCAATGCCGGCATCCTGGTGACGCGCGTGCTGTTCGTGAAGCACGGCGAGGCCAAGAACTTCATCGTGGTCGATGCCGCGATGAACGATCTGATCCGCCCGACTTTGTATGACGCCCATCACGAGATCTGGCCGGTCGCGCAGCCGGCTGCGTCCGCTCGCCGCATCCGCGCCGACGTCGTCGGCCCGGTGTGCGAGAGCGGCGATTTCCTGGCGCTCGGCCGCGATCTCCCGGAACCGAAGGCCGGCGATTTGCTTGCCGTGATGTCGGCCGGCGCTTATGGGGCGGTGCAGGCCGGTACCTACAATACCAGGCCCCTGGTGCCGGAAGTGCTGGTCAAAGGCGCCGAATGGGCCGTTGTCCGCCCCCGCCTTGAAGTTGACCAATTAATTGCGCTCGATCGCATGCCGGCGTGGCTGTAGGCGCATGAACCCCTTCGTGGCCTGGGAATTGCCTGCGTGATAGCCTGATCGGAGATTCTCCCGGGCCGGGGCGACGGAGCAGCGTTTGGACGGCTTGAACGAGCAGCCTCAAGACCGCGTGCGAACCACCAGGGTTCTGCTGGCGCGGGCGCTCAAGCGGGCGCGCGGCAGCCTGTTCTGGGAACGGCTGTGGCCCGCGCTCGCTGCGCTCGCGACCGCGCTCGGACTATTCCTCGCATTCTCCTGGGCCGGCCTGTGGCTGGTATTGCCGCCACTGGCGCGCGCCATCGGCCTGTTCATCTTCCTGGTGATCGCGGCGGCGGCGGCGGTGCCGCTGCTCATGCTGCGGCTGCCCAGCATTTATGACGGCTTGCGCCGGCTCGACCGCAGCAGCGGCGAGAGCCATCGGCCGGCGACCGCGGTCGCCGACGAGATCGCCGCCAACCAGCACGACCCGATCGCGCAGGCGCTCTGGCGCGCCCATGTCGAACGCGCGCTGATGTCGGCGCGCAAGCTCAGGGCCGGCTGGCCGCAGCCGAAATTGTCGCTGCGCGATCCCATGGCGTTACGCGCGCTGGTGTTTCTGCTGGTCGCCGTCACCTTCTTTGCCGCCGGCGGCGAACGCATGAAGCGCATCGCCGCGGCGTTCGATTGGCAGGGCGTGGTGGCGCCGGCGAATTTCCGCATCGATGCCTGGGTCACGCCGCCGGTCTATACCGGCCGGCCGCCGGTGATGTTGCCCGGTCTGCACCCGGGTGAAGTCGCGCAAAACGCGCCCGCGGTGGCGGTGCCGGCCGGCAGCCAGCTCGTGGTGCGCGCCACCGGCGATGTCCGTTTCGACGTCGCGCCCAAAGGCGGGCTCGAAGACGCCAAGGCCGATCCCAAGGAGCCGCTGCCCAAGGGCGCCGCCGAGCGCCGCTTCATCATCAAAGGCGACGGCGCGGCGGTGCTGCACGGCGTCGGCAGCGAACTGACTTGGGCCTTCACCGCCATTCCCGACCGCGCGCCGACCATCGACCTGATCCGGGATCCGGAACGGCAGGCGCGCGGCTCGCTGCGGCTCGACTACCGGGTGGAAGACGACTACGGCGTGGTCGACGCGCAGGCGACATTCGCGCTCAAGGACCAGCCCACGTCCGGCGAGCCGCATCCGCTCTATCCGGCGCCGCAATTCCGGCTGACGCTGCCGCAGGCGCGCGCCCGCGCCGGCACCGCGCAGACCATCCAGGATCTCACGCAGCATCCGTGGGCCGGCGCCGAGGTCAACATAACGCTCGTCGCGCGCGACGAAGCCGGCAATGAAGGCCGCAGCGAGTCGCGTGAGATGACGCTGCCCGAACGCCTGTTCACCAAGCCGGTCGCGCGCGTCCTGATCGAGCAGCGCCGCAACCTGGCGCTCGATGCCCATGCCAAGCCGCGTGGTGCTGACCGCGCTCGACGCGCTCACCATCGCGCCCGAGAAGTTCACGCCCGAGACGTCCGTTTATCTCGGCCTGCGCTCGATCTATTTCGAGCTCGCGCATGCCAAGAGCGACGACGCGCTGCGCGCCGTGGTGGCGCGCATGTGGGACATGGCCGTGCAGATCGAGGACGGCAACATGTCGGACGCCGAGCAGGCGCTGCGGCAGGCGCAGGATGCGCTGCGCCAGGCGCTCGAGCGCGGCGCCACCGACGAAGAGCTGAAGAAGCTGATGGAAAACCTGCGCGCCGCCATGGACAAGTTCCTGCAGGCGCTGGCGCAGCAGATGCAGAAGAACCCGCAGCAGCTGTCGCGCCCGCTCGACCGCAACACGCGCACGCTGTCCGAGCGCGACCTCAAGAGCATGCTCGACCGCCTGGAGGCGCTGGCGCGCTCCGGCAACAAGGAAGCCGCGCAGCGGCTGCTCGAGGAAATGCAGTCGATGCTCGAGAACCTGCAAATGGCGCAGCCTGGCGAGATGGACCAGGGCGAGGACGACATGATGTCGGCGCTCGACGAGCTCGGCGACATGATCCGCAAACAGCAGCAGCTGCGCGACAAGACCTACAAACAGGGCCAGGACACGCGGCGCGACCGCCAGCGCGGCGAGCAGGGCCAGCGTCCCTTGGGCGATCTGCAGAAGGATCAGCAGGCGCTGCGCGACCGGCTCAACAAGCTGCTCGAGCAGTTGCGCCAGCGCGGGCTCGGCGACCCGCAACAAGAGCAAGAGGGTCAAGAGGGCAAACAAGGCAAGGGCAAAGACGGCCAAGGCAAGCAGGCGGGCAAACTCGGCGACGCCGGCAGAGCCATGGGCGAGGCCGAAGGCGAGCTGGGCGAGGGCGACGCCGAAAGCGCGGTCGACAGCCAGGGTCGCGCGCTGGAGGCGATGCGCAAGGGCGCGCAGGGTTTGGCGCAACAGATGCAGCAGCAAGGCATGGGCCCCGGCCCCAATGGCCGGCCCGGCCGCGGCCAGCAGCGCGCGCAGCAGGACACCGATCCGCTCGGCCGTCCGCTGCGCGGCCACGAATATGGCGACGACGTCACCGTGAAAGTGCCGGGCGAGATCGATGCCCAGCGCGCGCGCCGCATTCTGGAAGAGCTGCGCAAGCGCTTTGGCGAGAGCAGTCGCCCGCAGCTCGAGCTCGACTATATCGAGCGGCTGCTGAAGGGTTTCTGATTTTCAGATTTGAAGCTTAGTGCCGCGCCACCAGCGCCTCGCGCACGGCGCCTTTGATCTGCTCGACCGAAAACGGCTTGTTGATGACGTCGTGCACCAGCGCGTCGAGCCCGTGCGCGCGCTCGCGCTGGTCGGCATAGCCGGTCATCAGCATGATCGCGACGTCGGGATGGTCGCGGCCGGCAGCGAGCGCCAGCGCGATGCCGTCGAGCACCGGCATTTTCACGTCGGTCAGCAGCAGATCGAATTCGCCGTCGTGGCTGCTGAGCACGTCGAGCGCTTCGGCGCCGTCGGCAGCGCCGGTCAGTTCGTGGCCGTCCTCATCGAGCGCGCGCATGACGAGTTCGCGAATGGCGTCGTCGTCCTCGGCGATGAGGATCTTGGCCATCGCCTATTTCGCTCCGGCTTCCACGTCTTGCGCGGTGAAGAAGCGCACCATGACGTCGCTGGCGTCGGCCGGCGGCGAGGCCAGCCGGCTGTGGAAATCGAGCGTCTCGCCGGGGCCGAGAATGCTGCGGCTCGGCAGCGCGGTCCAGGTATAGACTTCCTGTCCGGTGGCGTTGCGCGCGGCAAAGCGCAGACGCGGCACCGCGACCGGCTTCTTGGAAGCGCTGACGATGCTGCCGTCCACGATCAGGATGCTGACGCCGTCCTGCGTCTCTTTCGAAATGCGCACGTTCTCGAATTTGAGATGACGCAGATTGACCGGCAATCCGATGGCCGCGAACAGCGAGGCGGTCTGCGGCAGATAGCGCACCACTTCGTCGCGCGCGCCGACGATGGCGACGTTGACGGCGAACAGCACCAGCACGATGGCGGTCCAGCGCGAGGAGCGGCGCGATTGCTTGCGGCGTGCCTTCATGCGCTCGCGGCGGGCGGCGTAGCTTTCGATGTCATCGGAGTCGATCTCGGCGCTCGCCGCATCCGGCAGCGGTTCGTGCTCGATCGGCGGCACCAAGGACGGCGCATCGGAGATCGCGAACGGCTCGGGCGCGTCGGCTGGCGCGGGCGCCGGCATGTCAACGGCCGGCGGCGGCACGGGCGGTGCCACCTCCGGAATTGGGCTTTCAGCCTCGGCGCCGAAATCATCCGCGGCGGCCGGCGGCGGAGGCGGCGGCTCGGCGGCGCGGGCAGGCGGTGGCGGGGCGCCGGTCTGCGCCTCGGCTTCCGCGATCACGCCATCGACGAAGGCGTGGACCTCAGGGGCTTGCTTCTTCGGGCTGGCGAACCAGGTCGCCTTGCAGCGTGCGCAGCGCACGGTCCGACCGGTCGCCCCGAGCGAGGTCGGGTCGATCATGTAGGAGGTCGCGCAGCTCGGACAGACAATCAGCATGGCACTTGCAGCTTGGCGCTCGCAGCTTGGCACTTGCGGTATTTTGGCCACGAAACCGTATCAGGCGTCCGTTAATGGACCGGAAACCATGGGCCCGCCCCGCCTGTGGGGGGAAACCCACGTTTTCTGCGGTCGGCCGCTATGGCGGGGCCGCAATAATCCTGTAAAAGCGCAGTTCTGGGCTTAGCGCTGGGCCGCGGACGGCTTTTGGGGGCAAATCCGCGCCCAAATCCGCGCCATTGCCGGCCAGGTATTCCACGGGCCTGGATAGGGATTGAGCGGAGACGGGCGTGGTCCGATTCGAGAACGTAGGCTTGCGCTACGGCCTGGGGCCGGAGGTTCTGCGCGACCTCACGTTCCGCATCGAGCCGCATTCCTTTCAGTTCCTCACCGGCCCCTCCGGCGCCGGCAAGACCTCGATGCTGCGGCTGCTGTTTCTCTCGCTCAAGCCGACGCGCGGGCTGATCACCCAGTTCGGCCACGATGTCGCGACCCTCTCGAAGGATGCGGTGGCGACGCTGCGCCGGCGCATCGGCATCGTGTTCCAGGATTTCCGCCTGCTCGACCACATGACGACCTACGAGAACGTCGCGCTGCCGCTGCGGGTGATGGGCCGGCACGAGGACAGCTACCGCGACGAAGTGATCGAGCTGCTCAATTGGGTCGGGCTCGGCGAGCGCATGTGGGCGCTGCCGCCGGTGCTGTCGGGCGGCGAGAAGCAGCGCGCCGCGATCGCGCGCGCCGTGATCGCGCGCCCGCAACTGCTGCTTGCCGACGAGCCGACCGGCAACGTCGATCCGAGCCTGGCGCAGCGGCTGCTGCGGCTGTTCATCGAGCTCAACAAGTCGGGAACCTCGGTGGTGATCGCCACGCACGACATCGCGCTGATGGACCAGTACGATGCGCGCCGGCTGGTGCTGCACGACGGCCGGCTGCACATATACGATTAGCGCATGATCCCGAAAAGTGGGAACCGGTTTTCGGATAAGATCATGCGCAACGAAAGAGGTCGCAATGAGCGACACTGCGAGAGGCGAGTTGACGGCGACGCCGCGCATGCCGGGCGTGCCGATGCCGCATTTCGACACGGCGCTGGTGCCGCGCAACTCGATCTCCGGGCGCGCGCTGGTCGCGGTCGTCGCCATCATGACGTTCCTTGCCTCGATCACCACCGGCGCGGTGATCCTGGTCGGCACGGCGGCGAGCGACTGGCAGTCGGACGTTTCGCGCGAGGTCACCATCCAGGTCATCCCGGCGGCCGGCCGCGACATGGACGCGACCGTGCAACAAGCGGCGGCGCTGGCGCGCGGCTTTCCCGGCATCGGCGACGTGCTGCCCTATTCGAAGGAACAGTCGAGCAAGCTGCTCGAGCCGTGGCTCGGCAGCGGGCTGTCGCTCGACGAATTGCCGGTGCCGCGCCTGATCGTGGTGCGCATCGCGCCCGGCGCCGCGCCCGACATTTCCCAGTTGCGGCGTAACCTTGCCGAACAAGTGCCGGGCGCCGTGCTCGACGACCATCGCGGCTTCATCGAGCGCATGCGCGCCATGGCCGGCACCGCGGTGGCGGCCGGCGTGTTCATCCTGATCCTGGTGGTCGCCGCCACCATGCTGTCGGTCACCTTTGCCACAAGGGGCGCCATGGCGACCAACAAGCCGGTGATCGAGGTCCTGCATTTCGTCGGCGCCAAGAACGGCTTCATCGCCGGACACTTCCAGCGGCATTTCCTGATGCTCGGCTTGCAAGGCGGCGTGCTGGGCGGCGGCGTCGCGGTCCTGCTGTTCGCGCTCGCCGGCGTCTTCAGCCGCTGGTTCGCGGGCTCGGCGGCGAGTGAACAGACATCGGCGCTGTTCGGCTCGTTCGCGATCGGGATTGGCGGCTATCTGGCGGTGGTGGTGCAGATCGTCCTGATCGCGGTGGTGACCGCGCTGACCTCGCGCCATACCGTCAACCGCACGCTGGAGGCCATCGACTGATGCTCGCAGGCCTTGCGCGCTGGATCGGCTTTCTCACCATGGCCGCTGTCGCCGCCGGCCTGGTGCTGCTCGTCTGCGGCTTCTTGTGGTTTTTCCTGCAAATCCCGACCGAAGAAATGCAGCTCGACAGCAAGGCCGATGGCATCGTGGTGCTGACCGGCGCCGCCGCGCGCATTCCCGACGCGATCGAATTGCTGGCGGCCGAGCGCGGCAAGCGGCTGCTGATCAGCGGCGTCTATCGCAACACTCGGTCCACTGAGATTGCCCGCCTGACGCCGCTTTATTCGAAATACTTTTCCTGCTGCATCGATCTCGACCGCTCGGCACTCAACACCTTCGGCAACGCCATCCAGACGCGGCGCTGGGCGCGCGAGCATAATTTCAATTCGCTGATCATCGTGACCTCGAACTGGCACATGCCGCGTGCCATGAACGAGCTCGCGCATCAGCTGCCTGACGTGACGCTGATCCCCTATCCGGTGATCTCGGAGAAGGTGAAGAACGATCCCTGGTGGCAGAACGGCGCCACCGCGCGCTTGCTGATTGGGGAGTATTTCAAGTACTTGTTCGGGATCCTTCGTCTGCACATCGACCCCGACACCGCTTGAAGGGAGCGGGCACGTGACTCTCATTCGCTCGCTCATCTTCAACGCGCTGTTCTACCTGAACACGCTGGTCTGGCTGCTGATCGGGCTGCCGACGTTCTTCTTGCCTTACCGCGGCACCATCTGGGTGGCGAAGAGCTGGGGCCGCATCAACGTGACGCTGCTGCGGGTCGCCGGCATTAAATTCGAGCTGCGCGGCCGCGAAAAAATCCCGGCCGGTGCCCTGATCGTCGCGTCGAAGCACCAGTCCGCCTGGGAGACTTTCGCGCTGCTGCCGTTGTTCGACAATCCGCTGTTCATCCTCAAGCGCGAATTGGAGTGGATTCCGTTCTTCGGCTGGCTGCTCATCAAGGGCCGCATGGTGCCGGTCAACCGCGGCGCCGGCACCCAGGCGCTGGTCGAGATGACCGAGCGCGCCCGCATCGAGCTTGCCCGCGTCCGCCAGCTCATCATCTTCCCGGAGGGCACGCGGCGGCCGGCCGGTGCCGAGCCGCGCTACAAATACGGCGTCGCGCATCTCTACGCGGCGGCGGGCGTGCCGTGCCTGCCGGTCGCGCTCAATTCCGGCGTGTTCTGGCCGCGGCGGCGGTCGCTGATGCTCAAGCCGGGAACGGTGGTGGTCGAGATCCTCGACCCGATCATGCCGGGGCTCGACAAGGACGTGTTCTTCAAGCGCTTGCAGGACGTGATCGAACCGGCAAGCGCGCGCCTGATCGCGGAGGCCAACAAGGCTTAAGCCCGCTCGTGCGTGCCCTTGAGCTTCGCTGCCAGCAATTCCAACTGCACGTCGCGATAGCCTTGCGCTTCGATTTCCTTGACCGCCGCCAGCACGTAATCGCGGTTGTTGCCGGAGCGGCCGTGTCCCTGCCGCACGAAATGCAATTGCTTTTCCAGCGGCAGCCGCCCGGCATATTGCCGGTGGCCGCGGTCGACCACGTAGCACAGCGCGTGCACGCTCTGCTGCGGGTCATCGTCGAGCCAGACCGTGCGCCAGGCCTCACGGTAGACCAGCGTCACCTGTTCGCGCGACCGCAGATAATCGATGGTTGCGTCGCGCTTGGCGGCCGCCACCCGGTAGGCAATGCCGCGGCAATTGCCGCCGCGGTCGAGCCCGAGCACCAATCCGGGGGTCTGCGGCGTGCCGCGATGCACGAAGGAATAGACGCAGAGCGCGCGGTGGGCGCCGACCAGCCGGGCGTGGCGGCGCTCGAGGAAGTCGAAGCCCGGCCGCCACATCAGCGATCCGTAGGCGAAGACCCAAAGATCTCCCGCGGTTTGCGCGATTGTTTTATGCATCTGTTTGGATAACGGACAGGCGCGAGTTGACAGGGCCCGGCGGCTGGGTTCGCCTAACAGGGCCTCGGTTTCCGCGCAACCCGCGCGGGCCGGGCGCAGAAACGCCGTATTCCGCAGGTCATTGGGCGCGCATGTACGACGATAGACCAAGTTTGCAGCCCCGCCGGCGCAGCAACCGCCGCTATGCGGTTCTGCTGGTGCTCGCGGTGGCGCTGATCGCCGGCTGGAGCTGGTTCTGGAAATACGCCGCGGCCAAGGCCGAAGTCGCGATGGACGGCTGGCGCGCGCGCGAGGCCCAGGCCGGCCGCATCTACACCTGCGGCTCGCAGAGCACGGGCGGCTTTCCGTTCCGCTTCGAAGTGAATTGCGACGCGGCCTCGGCCGTGTTCCGCAGCAACCAGCCGCCGGTCGAGGTCAAGGCCGGCGGCGTGCTGGTGGTGGCGCAGGTCTATCAGCCGAATTTGCTGATCAGCGAATTCCAAGGCCCGCTCACCATTGCCGATCTCGGCCAGGCGCCCAAGATCGTCGCCAATTGGAAGCTCGGCCAGTCGAGCGTGCGCGGCACGCCGCGGTCGCCCGAGCGCGTCTCGGCGGTGTTCGACGAGCCGGTGATCAATCTGGTCAACAACGGCAGCGAGACGAACCTGCTGCGCGCGCAGCGCGTCGAATTGCACGGCCGCATCGTCGAAGGCTCCGCCGCCGACAATCCGGTGATCGAAGTGGTGTTGCGGCTCGCGCAAGCCTCGGCGCCGGCCTTCAATCCGGCGACGGTGCGGCCGGTCGATGCCGAGATCATGGGCGTCATGCGCGGCTTAGGCGATTTCTCGCCCAAGCCTTGGCCCGCGCGCTTCCGCGAGCTGCAGGCCAGAGGCGGCCGCATCGACATCACCAAGGCGCGCATCGCCCAAGGCGAGACGATCGCGGTCGGCAGCGGCAGCCTGTCGATCGATCCCAACGGCCAGCTCGACGGTCAGCTCGACCTCACGGTCGCCGGCCTCGAGCCGTTCCTGGTGTCGATCGGCGCGCAACAGGCCATCCAGAAATCGCCGAACATGGACAAGGTCGCCGGCATGCTCAACCGGCTGTCGCCCGGCCTGGGCGACGTGGCGCGCCAGCAGGCCGGCGCCAATCTATCGGCCGGCATCACCATGCTCGGCAAACCGGCGACGCTGGAAGGCCGCAACGCCGTCACGCTGCCGCTGCGCCTGAAGGACGGCACCGCCTATCTCGGGCCGATCCCGCTCGGCTCGACGCCGGTTCTGTTCTAATCCTCGCTCGCGTAAGGCTTCGGCAGGGCCGAGTGCGGCAAATCCGGATGCGGACGGCCGAAATCCGGCGTGGCCGAATCCTGCCCGATATCGACGATGCCCTTGCGGATCGCGCGCGTGCGCGTGAACTGCTCGAACAGCGTGTTGCCGTCGCCGTTGCGGATCGCCTTGGTGAGCAGCGAAACGTCCTCGTTGAAGCGGCCGAGCATCTCCAGCACGGCGTCCTTGTTGGCGAGGAACACGTCGCGCCACATGGTCGGATCGGAAGCCGCGATGCGGGTGAAATCGCGGAAGCCGCCGGCGGAGAATTTCAGCACTTCCGAACGCGTCACCGTCTGCAACTCGTCGGCCGTGCCGACAATGGTGTAGGCGATCAGATGCGGCAAATGGCTGGTGATGGCGAGCACCAGGTCGTGGTGATCGGCGTCCATGCTCTCGACATTGGCGCCGAGCAGGCGCCAGAAGGCGGCGAGCTTGTCGACGGCTTTCGGATCGGTGCCTTTCGGCGGCGTCAGGATGCACCAGCGGTTGACGAACAATTCGGCAAAGCCGGCGTCCGGGCCGGAATATTCGGTGCCCGCCACCGGATGCGCCGGCACGAAGTGCACGGTCTTCGGCAGATGCGGGCCCATGTCGCGCACGATCGAGCCTTTGACCGAGCCGACATCCGATACCGTCGCGCCGGCGGCGAGATGCGGCGCGATCTCTTTGGCCACCGCACCGCAAGCGCCGACCGGAATGCACAGGATGACGAGATCGGCGCCCTCGACCGCGGCGGCATTGCTCTCAACCACCTGGTCGGCAAGCCCCAGCTCGGCGACGCGCCGGCGCGTCTGCGGCGAACGCGCGGTGGCGACGATCGAGCGCGCAGCACCCTGCGCGCGCGCGGCGCGCGCGATCGAGGAGCCGATCAGGCCGACGCCGATCAGCGCCAGCCGGTTGTACAGCGTTGCCGGTTTGCTCACGAGCCTTCCCCAGGAAGTCTTTGAGCGCCTTGATGACCAGCCGGTTCGCCTCTTCGGTGCCGACGCTCATCCTCAGGGCGTTGGGCAGCTTGTAGCCGGCGACTTGCCGCAGGATCAGCCCGCGCTTCATCAGGAAAGCGTTGGCATCGTTGGCAGTCTTGCTGTCCGCAAAGTGGATGAGCACGAAGTTCGCCACGCTCGGCGTCACCTCCAGCCCGAGCTTGCCGATCTCTTCCGTCAGCCAGGCGAGCCAGCGCGTGTTGTGCGCGCGCGCGCGTTCGACATGCGCGGTGTCGCGGATGGCGGCGATGCCGGCCGCGATCGCCGGCGCGTTGACGTTGAACGGCCCGCGGATGCGGTTGATCGCGTCCACGACCGGCGCCGGGCCGTACATCCAGCCGAGCCGCAATGCGGCCAATCCGTAGATCTTGGAGAAGGTGCGGCACATCACGACGTTTTCGGACGTGGCCACCAGCTCGATGCCGGACTCGTAGTCGTTGCGCTGCACGTACTCGGCATAGGCCGCGTCGAGCACGAGCAATACATGCGGCGGCAGCGCCTTGTGCAGCCGCTTGACCTCGTCGAACGGAATGTAGGTGCCGGTCGGATTGTTCGGGTTGGCGACGAACACGACCTTGGTCTTCGGCGTCACGCATTTGAGGATGGCGTCGACATTGACGGTGTAATTCGTCTCCGGCGCCACGACCGGCTTTGCGCCGGCGGCGAGCGTCGCGATCGGATAGACCAGGAAGCCGTGCGTGGCGTGGATCGCCTCGTCGCCGTCCTTGAGGTAGGCGCGCGCCAGCAGATTGAGCAGGTCGTCGGAGCCCGCGCCGCACACGATGCGGTCGGGATCGAGTCCGAAAGCCTCGCCGATCGCCTCGCGCAGCGCAGAGGCCGAGCCGTCCGGATAATCCTCCAGGTGCTCGCCGACCGCGCGATAGGCCGCGACGGCGCGCTCGCTCGGCCCCAACGGCGTCTCGTTGGAGGAGAGCTTGAACACCTTGGCGACGCCCGGGCGCAGTGCTCTTGCCCGGAACGTAAGGGGCAATATCGAGCACGCCGGGGCGTGGTTGTCGGTCGCGTCATAGCCAATTCCGAAAGTCAGGCCTTGTCGGCGGCGACCGTATAGCGGATTGCGTGGCTGCCGACGAGGGCCGACGAACGCACGGTGGCGCCGGCCTTAACCAAGGCCGCGCTGATGGCGTCCAGCGTGACGCCCTGCGGCAGCGTCACCAATAAAGCGGCGCCGTCGAAGGCGCGGTCGGGCACGGCGATGAAATCGGCCTGCATCGACAGGGCCTCGGCCGCGCGCGCGCCCCAGCCGGAGACGCGCACGCTCCAGACGCCTGCTTCGGTGGCCATGGCGTCGGCGGCGACGCGCGACAGCACGAACACCGGCAGGGCGGCCGGGTGGTCGGCGCGCTCGACGAAGGGCAGGCGGGCGATGATCTTGGGCGCGGCGTCGAATTCGAGCGCGCTCCACCAGGCGCCGGCGCCGGCCACGGCAATCGCCGGCACCAGGCCGAGATCGCCCTTCGAGGTCGACACCGCCTCCACCACCGCGGCCGCGCCCATGTGTGGGACGAACGGCACCGTGAAGCCGAAATGGAAGCGGGCACTGTCCCGCATCAGCGCGTCGCCCGCCGACAGATCGGCATGCACCGAGAACGGCGCCTGCACGTAAGTGAACGTCGAGATGATGACGCGCCAAATGCTCTCGACCGTATCGAGCGGCAGGATGCCTTTGTGGCGCTTGACCAGCCGGCGCATCATCTCGGCCTCGCGCGCGGGCCGGAACGCCGAGCCGGTCTCCGTGCTGCGCTTGACCGCGATCAGCCGGTCGATGATCTCGCCGCGCTCCATCAGGAGCTTGTGCATCGCCTCGTCGATACGGTCGATCTCCTTGCGCAGATCGTCAAGGTTGGGATTTTGCGAGGGTGCTTCGGGCTGTTTCGCCATGGCGGCATTGATAGGAGGGGCTGAAGTCGAAATCAAACAGGCCGTTTCGGCCCATCCTTTACCCTGGCTCCTTGACGGAAAGGCTCTCCCGGACTAAGTCTTTGCCACATTCCGTGGTCATTTGAGCCGGCCGGCTTGCAGCCACGTTAAACAACTCGCTAAACAGGCCGGGGATACGTGGATCCCGGCCGAACCTTTGTTCAGGCCGGGTTTTTTATGGCCTGTCGTCGAGCGGTCCGGGAGACCTCCTGCGGAGGCCATGGTTCGATGGTGACAGTTCAGCCGCTGCAAGGCGAAACGGCACGCGATCCGAGCGCGCGCGAGGCCGACGATCCGCGTGACTCGCTGATTGCCCGTTTCGGCGCGGACAAGCCGCTCAAGCTCGACGCCGGCGTCGAGCTTTCGCCGTTCCAGATCGCCTACAACACCTACGGCACGCTCAACGCCGAGCGCAGCAACGCGATCCTGGTCTGCCACGCGCTCACCGGCGATCAGCACGTCGCCAGCGAGCATCCGGTCACCGGCAAGAACGGCTGGTGGGAAACCATGGTCGGGCCGGGCCGGCCGATCGACACCGAGCGCTATTTCGTCATCAGCCCGAACGTGGTCGGCGCCTGCATGGGCTCGACCGGCCCGTCCTCGACCAATCCGGCGACCGGCAAGCCGTGGGGCCTGGAGTTTCCCGTCATCACCATCCGCGACATGGTGCGCGCGCAGGCCATGCTGCTCGATCATCTCGGCATCAAGACATTGTTCTCGGTGGCCGGCGGCTCGATGGGCGGCATGCAGGTGCTGCAATGGGCCGCGAGCTATCCGGAGCGCGTGTTCTCCGCGCTGCCGATCGCCTGCGCCACGCGTCATTCGGCGCAGAACATCGCGTTCCACGAGGTCGGCCGTCAGGCGATCATGGCGGACCCGGAATGGAAAGGCGGCCGCTATATTCTGGAGGGCGGCAATCCGCGCCGCGGCCTCGCGGTCGCGCGCATGGGCGCGCACATTACCTATTTGTCCGACGCCGCCTTGCACCGGAAATTCGGCCGCAAATTCCAGGACCGTGAAAATCCGACCTTCTCGTTCGACGCGGATTTCGAGGTCGAATCCTATCTGCGCCATCAGGGCATTTCGTTCGTCGAGCGTTTCGACGCGAACTCCTATCTCTATTTGACGCGCGCGATGGACTACTTCGATCTCGCCGCCGACTGCGATGGCATCTTGGCGAACGCGTTCAAGAATTCGCCGACGCGCTTCTGCGTCGTCTCGTTCACCTCGGATTGGCTGTTCCCGACGGTTGAGTCCCGCGCCATCGTGCATGCGCTCAATGCCGCCGGCGCGCGCGTCTCGTTCGCCGAGATCGTCACCGACAAGGGTCACGACGCCTTCCTGCTCGACGAGCCGGAGCTGTTCGCCATCGTGCGCGGCTTCCTCGACGGCGCCAGCAAGGCTCGTGGATTGGCGCGCGGGTTAAAGAGCTGACCATGAAGCCGCGCCGCAATTCCAACCTCACGGTCGCCAATATCGCGCGCAACGCGGCCGGCTCGCGCGTCGACCTGGTGCTGGTGTCCGAGATGGTCGAGCGCGGCGCCAAGGTGCTCGACGTCGGCTGCGGCGACGGCGAGTTATTGCGGCTGTTGGCGGAAAACCGCGCGTGTCGACGGCCGCGGCATCGAATTGTCGCGCGAAGGCGTCAACGAATGCGTGGCCAAGGGGCTCGCGGTGATCCAGGGCGACGCCGACACCGATCTGCGCGACTACCCGGACGATGCCTTCGACTACGTGATCCTGTCGCAGACTTTGCAGGCCACCCGCCACCCGCGCGTGGTGCTTGAGCACATGCTGCGCATCGGCCGGCGCGCGGTCGTCTCGTTTCCGAACTTCGGCCATTGGCAGGTCCGGCTGCAGCTGCTGTTCGCCGGCCACATGCCGCAGACCGACATCTTGCCGTACAGCTGGTACGACACGCCCAACATCCACCACTGCACCATCAAGGACTTCCGCCAGCTGTGCGGCGAGATCGGCGTGAAGATGGAACGGGCGGTCGCGCTCAACGCCTGGGGCTCGCCGCTGCGGCTCAATGCGCCCTGGTGGTTTTGGAACTTGTTCGGCGAACAGGCCGTTTTTCTGCTCAGCCGCGGCGGCTGACCCGTATTCGCGGCAGTTTCCGGCGATCCACCGTATTGTTGCACTGCAACTTAACTTTGCTGCAATTGCGCAAGGACTTTGCGCCTAAGAATTAATGCTACGAACGACTGTATAGTTTTCTATACTGAAGTATTAATGTCAGTAGAGATAGCCTATTATTTCTTTGTCATACGTATTAACTTGGTATACCCGCTATGCATTGCATGAAATGACCCCTCAATAATCATGATTTCGCCACGCTTGGACGACTTCTAAGCGCTCAATGATGCCTCTGATTCTGTCCGGGTCGAGGCTTTGCTTAGAAGGATAGGGGACTAGACCTCATGACAGTTAAACGCGTGACTATTTTATTGTGTTCGGCGGCGCTTGCCGTGCTCGCCGGTTCGGCGGCCGCAAGGCCATCGCACCACCAGGCGGTTCGCGGCGGCCCAGGCCGACGTTGCCGACGGCGACGCCGCTATCCGGCGGCGGCGGCACCAACGGCGGCGGCGGAGGCTCGCGGTTCGCGCCACAGCCGGCGCCGCACGACGGCGTACGAAGCCGCGCAGTCGCATTCGAACTCCGCCTATGCCGGCTTCACCGGCAATTCGGTGGTGGAACAGGCGCGCCACTATATCGGCACCAACCCGACCGGGCGCTCGAGCCTGTGGTGCGGCGCCTTCATGGACATGGTGCTCAAGCAAACCGGCCACGCCGGCGGCGGCAACCTCGCCTGGGGCTACTCGCGTTACGGCACGCGTGTTGACGGCCCGCAGGTCGGCGCCATCGCGGTGATGCACGGGCATGTTGGTGTTGTTAGTGGTGTTGACGCCAACGGCAACCCGATCATCGTGTCGGGCAACCACAATCACACCGTCGCCGAAGCGGTCTATCCGCGTGGCCGCATCGCGGCCTACGTGATGCCGTAACGGCCGGCGACAAACCGAACCGGACAGTCGCGCCCCGCCCTAAAAAGCGGGGCGCGATTTTTTTGTGGCCCGCGCCGTTAAGGTTACAGGCCGCGTCCGTAAACCATTTCATTGTTAATTCAATCGGATCGTTTTGCGGAAAATTGCCGTGCTAATTCCCGTTGGTCGCCGGCAGCAAGCCGGCGCGTACAAGAACACTGGGGCCACGGGGACCCGTCATGCGTTACAGCACGCGTATCACGCGTATTACCTTTGCCATCGGATGCATCGGCATGTTGGCGGCGAGCACGCCCGCCTTGACCGAGCCGCTGTTCTCCTCGCCGTCGCTGGTCTCCGAGGCGCGCAAATACATGGGCACCAATCCGACCGCGCGCAAAAAACTCTGGTGCGCGACCTTCATGAACATGGTGCTCGCTAAGGCCGGTTACGCCGGCACCAATTCCGACGCCGCCAAGTCCTTCGCCTATTACGGCCGCCGCATCTCCGAGCCGCGCGTCGGCGCCATTGCCGTGCTCACGCGCGGCAGGCGCGGCGGTCATGTCGGCGTCGTCTCCGGCATCGATTCCAGCGGCAATCCCATCATCATTTCCGGCAATCACAACAAGCGCGTCGGCGAAGCGGTCTATCCGCGGGCGCGCGTGATCGCTTACGTGATGCCGACTGACCGCCCGACCACCCAGCTTGCCGCCCGCGGTCAGCCGAACACGTCGGAGCTCGCGCTCGATTCGCCGATCGCGGAATTGCTGGCGGCGATCGAAGCCGAGCAGAATCGCTCCGAACAGCCGGCGCGTCCGGCCGCGCCCCGCAGCCGCACCGCCAAGTTCAGCAAGCGGCGGACCGCGATATCGACCCGTTCCTGGCCGACCTGTTGGGCCTGGTCAAAGAGCGCACGCAGGCAGCGCCGCAGCAGCGCCCGGCGCAGGCCGCCGCAGCGTCAGCAGCGCGTGCAGCAGATGCCCGGCCGCGTCGCTTCCGACAACGGCTTGGCCAAGATCTTCGGCAATACGCGCTGACGCGCGCTCAGCTCGCGACCGGTCGCCGGCGCCGATCTCGCCTGCCGAAATCACCTCGGCATAGACGCCGCAGTCGGCGTGGCCGAAGCTTTGCATCAGCGTGCTGCGGGATCGGCAGGTCGCGGATGCCGGTGTCGGGATCCACTTCGGTCGCCGCGCAGCGCACGATGCGCTTGACCACCTTGACGCGGGCGCTGCCGAGACTGAGCTCGCGGTCGAGCAGGTCGAACTCGCGCCAGGCCGGCCAGCCCTCCACGTAGACATTGCCGCGGAAGCGCAGCGGATTGACCGGCTGGCCTGCGGCGTTCTCCACCGCCGCGACCGACGCGAGATTGATGATCGACACCACCTTCTTGGCGACGTCCGAGAAGCTGTGGCCCTCCCCGAACAGCACCTTGGGCGGCCCGCGCAATTCGTCCGGCATGAAGCGGCGGAAGAAGGCTTCGACCGCCAGCCGGCCTTCCTTCGTGCGCAGGTCGCCGGCTGCTGCCTCGCGTCCCTCCCAATGGATGGTCAGCGTGTGGCTCGCCTCGTCGTAACGCGGTGCGCAGGCTCGCCAGCCGCTCGTTGCGCATCAGCATCAGGAAGCGCTGCTTGGGGAAATAGGCGGGCGCCGCCGGATCGAAGCCGGACGGGCCGTTCTCGATGGCATAGAGCCGGTCGGCCGGCAGGGTCTGCCCGGGCTTGAGCGCCACGCGGCCAAGCGGCTGGGGCGACAGGCCTTTCACGGGGTAGCGGTAGATGGCCTGGATGCGGGCTTCGGGCATGAATGCTGACGTATATCAAGGAAACCGGGTCTTCAAACTGCGATAAGGAACCCAATATATGCCTTCGGGCAGGTTGCCTCAGGGGACCTGCTTTTCGACCGGCGCCATCATGGGCCGAGGGAGTGAGACATGAATTTCGAGAAATACACCGACCGCGCCCGCGGGTTCGTGCAATCCGCCCAATCGCTGGCCCTGCGCGAGGGCCACCAGCAATTCGCCCCCGAACATCTGCTCAAGGTCCTGCTCGACGACCCGGAAGGGTTGGCGGCGGGGCTGATCGACCGTTCCGGCGGCAATTCGCGCGCAGGCCTCGCAGGCAGTCGAGGCGACGCTTGCCAAGCGGCCGAAGGTGTCCGGCGCCGGCGCGGGCCAGGTCTATCTCGATCCCGCGCTGGCGCGCGTGTTCGACGCTGCCGAGAAGGCGGGCGAGAAAGCCGGCGACAGCTTCGTCACCGTCGAGCGCCTGCTGCTGGCGCTGGCAATCGAGAAGGACAGCGAGGCCGGCAAGATTTTGGCCAAGGCCGGCGTCACGCCGCAGAATCTCAACGCCGCCATCGAGGCGCTGCGCAAAGGCCGCACCGCCGATTCAGCGTCGGCCGAGAACGCCTACGACGCGCTCAAGAAATACGCCCGCGATCTCACGCAGGCCGCGCGCGAGGGCAAGCTCGATCCGGTGATCGGCCGCGACGAGGAAATCCGCCGCACCATCCAGGTGCTCTCGCGCCGGACCAAGAACAATCCGGTGCTGATCGGCGAGCCCGGCGTCGGCAAGACCGCCATCGTCGAGGGTCTCGCGCTGCGCATCGTCAACGGCGACGTGCCGGAGAGCCTGCAGGACAAGAAACTGCTGGCGCTCGACCTCGGCGCCATGATCGCCGGCGCCAAATATCGCGGCGAATTCGAGGAGCGGCTGAAAGCCGTGCTGCAGGAGGTGACGTCGTCGAACGGCGGCATCATCCTGTTCATCGACGAAATGCACACGCTGGTCGGCGCCGGCAAGGCCGACGGCGCCATGGACGCCTCCAATCTGTTGAAGCCCGCGCTGGCGCGCGGCGAGCTGCATTGCATCGGCGCCACCACGCTCGACGAATACAAGAAGCACGTCGAGAAGGACGCCGCGCTCGCCCGCCGCTTCCAGCCGGTCTTTGTCAACGAGCCCTCGGTCGAGGACACCATCTCGATCCTGCGCGGGCTGAAGGACAAATACGAACAGCACCACGGCGTGCGCATCGCCGATTCCGCGATCGTCGCCGCCGCCACGCTGTCCAACCGCTACATCACCGACCGCTTCCTGCCCGACAAGGCCATCGACCTCGTCGACGAGGCGGCGGCGCGGCTGAAGATGCAGGTCGATTCCAAGCCGGAAGAGCTCGACTCGATCGACCGCGAAATCGTGCGGCTCAAGATCGAGCAGGAGGCGCTGAAGAAGGAAAGCGATCCGGGCTCCAAGGACCGCCTCAAGACTCTCGAAGCCGAGCTGAAGGATCTCGAAAAGCGTTCCGCCGACATCACCAGCCGCTGGAAGTCGGAAAAGGAAAAGCTCTCGGACGCGCAGAAGCTCAAGACCGAGCTCGACCAGTTGCGCGCCGAGCTCGCCAATGCGCAGCGCAAGGGCGAGTACCAGCGCGCCGGCGAATTGGCCTATGGCCGCATCCCCGAGCTGGAAAAGAAACTGAAGGACATCGAGGCCTCCGAGGCCACGCGCGGCGCCATGGTCGAGGAGACCGTGACCGCCGACCACGTGGCGGGCGTGGTCTCGCGCTGGACCGGCGTGCCGGTCGACCGCATGCTGGAAGGCGAGAAGGAAAAGCTGCTGCGCATGGAAGACGAGCTGGCCAAGCGCGTCATCGGCCAGAAGGAAGCCGTGCAAGCGGTCTCGACCGCGGTGCGCCGTGCGCGCGCCGGCCTGCAGGACCCGCACCGCCCGATCGGCTCGTTCATGTTCCTGGGGCCCACCGGCGTCGGCAAGACCGAGCTCACCAAGGCGCTCGCGGCCTATCTGTTCGACGACGAGAACGCGCTCATCCGCATGGACATGTCGGAATACATGGAGAAGCATTCGGTGGCGCGGCTGATCGGCGCGCCTCCGGGCTATGTCGGCTACGAGGAGGGCGGCGCGCTCACCGAAGCGGTGCGGCGCAGGCCCTATCAGGTCGTGCTGTTCGACGAGATCGAGAAGGCGCATCCGGACGTGTTCAACGTCCTGCTGCAAGTGCTCGACGACGGCCGCCTGACCGACGGGCAGGGCCACACCGTCGACTTCCGCAACACGCTCATCGTCATGACCTCGAACCTCGGCGCCGAATTTCTGGTGAACCAGCCCGAGGGCCAGGACACCGATGCGGTGCGCGATCAGGTGATGGCGGTGGTGCGGTCGGCCTTCCGTCCGGAGTTCTTGAACCGCGTCGACGAGATCATCCTGTTCCACCGCCTCAAGAAGGCGGAGATGACCCGCATCGTCGATATCCAGATGGCGCGGCTGCAGACGCTGCTCGACGACCGCAAGATCGTCATCACGCTCGAGCCGAGCGCGCGCGAATGGCTGGCCGACAAAGGCTGGGATCCGGCCTATGGCGCGCGGCCGCTCAAGCGCGTGATCCAGAAGGCGGTGCAGGATCCGCTCGCCGAAATGATCCTGTCCGGCACGATCAAGGACGGCGAGAAAGTCACCGTCTCGGCCGGCAAGCAGGGCCTCACCTTCAACGGCAAGCTCGCGCAGGCGGCGTAACAAATCGTCTGTCATTCCGGGGCGCGCCATAAGCGCGTCACGCGCGTCCTCGACGCGCTATGGCGTCGGCACGGACTGTCATCTTTCGCAGCGCTCGGGGCTGGCGATTCGCGTCCTCGGCCTGACGGTCGCGCTCCGAATGACGCTTTGGAAATTAACGCACCGCCACGCGCGCCGGCTTGCGCGCCATGATGGCGTCGAGCCGCTCGCGTTCCTGCTCGAACGCGGTCAGCATCGGGCCTTGCAGCTCGCGGCCGCGCGGCAGCTTGATGCGCATCGGATCGACGAAGCGGCCGTTGACGCGGATTTCGAAGTGCAGGTGCGAGCCGGTCGACAGGCCGGTCGAGCCCATGAAGCCGATCAGCTGGCCTTGCCGCACGTGGATCGCCTTCGTTGACGCCGCGCGCAAAGGCGCTCATGTGGCCGTAGGCGGTCTCGTAACCGTTGTTGTGCTGGATCAGGACGAACTTGCCGTAGCCCGACTCCCAGCCTTCCTTCTCGATCACGCCGTTGCCGGCGGCGTAGATCGGCGTGCCGCTGGCGCCGGCCCAGTCCACGCCCGTGTGCATCTTGGTGTAGCCGAGGATCGGATGGCGGCGCAGCCCGAAGCCGGAACGCATGATGGCGTCGGCCACCGGCTTGCGCACCAGGAACTTCTTCGCGCTCTTGCCGGCCTCGTCGTAGTAGTCGACCAGCCCGTCATCCGTCGACTGGAAGCGATAAAGCCGCTTGGCCTCGCCGCCGACGGTGAGCGTGGCGAACAGCACGTCGTTGCGGCTCTCGGCGGCGGGCTGTTGTTCTTCCTCGCCGGCATACAGCACTTCGAAGGAATCGCCGGGCTGCACCTTGCGCTGGAAATCGACGTCGTAGGAGTACATGCGCACCAGGTCTTCGATGATCGGGCGCGGGACCTGGTCGCGCAGCGCGGTCTCGTAGACGCTTTGGTAGAGCGTGACGCCGATACCGTCGTTGGCCGCCGGCAAGTCTTCGGAGCTTTCGGCCACTTCGGTGTCGACGTTCCTCACGTCGACCTGGACATATTTGCCGAGATCGGACAGCGCGACCGCGGCTTCGATGCCGGCATCGTTGGCGACGATCACGCGCACCGGCTGCAGGCGCTTGGAGTCGGGAACGGGCGCAGAACAGCACGCGGAGTTTCTCGCCGTCCTTGAGCGCGGCGCTTCTGCCGAAGCTGCCGAGCGCCTTGGCGATGGCGGCGAGTTCGTCGTTGGTCGGCCCGAGATCGCGCAACAGGTTCGCGACGCTGTCGCCGGTCTTGGCCAGGATGATTTTTTCGTTGAACGGATTGCCGCCGGTCGTCTGTTCGGTGGTCTTCGCCAGCATCGTGATGTTCTCGGGCACGATGCGCGGTTCGAAGCCGGCGTAAGGATCGGCATTGGCGACGCCGGCATAGGCAAGCTTGATGCCGGTGATGTTGGGCGCGTCCGGCACCTGGTTCGCCGACTTCGCGCTCCACTCGGCCGCCTCGTGCACGCGCGCCATCACCTCGTCTTGCGGCGAAAGCAGCGCGATCTTGATCTTCGGCAGCATCGGGGCGAGGTCGCGCATCACGAAGGCGACTTCGGCTTCCGGCTGCGCCGCGGCCGGCGCGTCGGTGATCGTGTCGCCGCCGGCCGACTCCGCCAGCATGCGTTGCGGATTGAACGGCGGAATATTGGCGGAGAGATCCGACACGGCCAGCGACAGGTTGCCGGCGACCCGCACGAAGGGACGCACGCGGACGATTTCATGATTGCCGGCGCGCGTGGTGGTGGAGACGCGGATGAGCTGGCGCATGTAGCTCGGCTCTTCCGCGGTCGGCAGCCGGTCGGTCTTGCGCGAAACGCCGAGCTTGTCGCCGGCGGCGCCGAGC
>CAVTHL010000004.1:0-73004 GCA_963734465.1 uncultured Alphaproteobacteria bacterium | reverse complement strand
TCGTAGCACTGAAACTCGACCTTGTAGGCGCCGGTCTTCGGCAGGTAGCGGTAGTTCTCCGACGACACCACATTGGCCGGCCCGAACGTCTTGAGCACGTCGTCGCGCTTGCGGCCGATGAAGGCCTTGTCGATGACGTCGGGCGGGATGGTGTTCGGCGGGATCGGCTCGAACGAATTGCCGACGATCATGGTGCCGACCGTGTCGTCGCTGGTGAAGTAGAACATGAGCGTGTCGTTGAAATAATAAAACGGCTTGCGCTCGCTGTCGCCGGTGCGCTGCGGCTCGCCGAAACGCGCGACGATGTCCTTGCGCGTCGTCCCGGCGTCGACGTCCCACACCCGGTAGTAGTCCGCGAGCGCGTATTTCGGCGGCTCGGGTTTCTTCGTATCGAGTTTTTTGGCGGCGGGTTTCTTCTGCGCCGCCGCCGGCGCGGGCGCGGGTCGGGGCACAGGGACGGGCTTGGCGGGCGTGGCTGCGGGCGCGGCTTTCTTCTTCGGTGCGGGTTTGGCCGGCGCGGGTTTCGCAGCCGGGGCGGCCGGCTGGAATATGTTGAACTGGGCCATGCCCGGTTGCGCCGCCAGCAACGTGGCGAGCAACGGCAGGCCGGCCAGCAGCATCAGGCGGCGCGCCATCGTCATCGGTTGCCGTCCTTCACCGCCAGCCGCCGCCGCCGTTCACATAGACCGTGTCCGCCGTCATGAACTCGCAGGCATCCGAACACATGAACAGCACCAGCTCGCCGATCTCCTCCGCCAGCCCGAAGCGTTTCATCGGCACGTCGTCGAGCATCTTCTGCTTGAGCTGCCGGCGAGGTGGCGGCGGCCGCGGCAAAGGCCGTGTCGATCGGCCCGGGCGAGATCGACAGCGCGCGGATGCCGCTGTCGGCGAATTCGCGCGCCACGCCCATGGTCATGGTCACCACCGCGCCTTTGGCGGCGGCATAATGCACCGAGGTGCCGGGCCCGCCGCGCCGGTGCGCCATGCTGCCGACGTTCACGATCACCCCCATTTTGTGCTCCAGCATGTGCGGCAGCACCGCCTGCATGGCGTAGAAGGTGCCCTTCAGATTGAGGTCGAGCGTGCGCTCGAGCAGGTCGTCGTCGATGTCGAGGAATTTCGAGCGCTTGAGCGCGGCGCCGGCCGAGTTGAACAGGAAATGCACGCGGCCGAAGTCGTCGAGCGCGAGCTCGATCATGTCGTCGACCGCCGCGCGTTTGGTGACGTCGATGGTCAGCGCCAGCGCTTGCGCGCCGAGTTTGTTGATCGCCTCCACGGTCTTGGCTCGACGCCATCCTCGTCGATGTCGGCGCACACCACGTTGGCGCCCTCGCGCGCGAAAATGAGCGCGGTCGCCCGCCCGATGCCGGAGGCGGCGCCGGTGATGACGATGGTCTTGCCGTGGAAATAGTCGGGCGTCTTGGGCATGCGGTTCTCCGGGGGTTTTCGCGGGCCGCATCATGGATTGCCGGAGGCGGCTCGGCAATGACACACTGCGTTAGGAGGATAACGCCCATGATTGAGTACAAAGACGCTTCCCCCGCCGTGCGCGCGGTCTATGACGACATCAAGAAGACCCGCAACGTGCCGGACGTGAACAATTTCTGGAAATACCTCGCGCGCGATCCGGCCACCCTCAAGCGCACCTGGGAGAGCATCAAGGAGATCATGGCGCCGGGCGCGCTCGATCCGCTCACCAAGGAGATGGTCTATCTCGCCGTCTCGGTCACCAATGGCTGCGCCTATTGCATCGCCAGCCACACGGCGGCGGCGCGCAAGGCCGGCATGAGCGAGGCCATGTTCGGCGAGCTCATGGCGGTCACCGGCATGGCCAATGAAACCAACAGGTTGGCCAATGGCTACCGGGTTCCGGTGGATCAGGCCTATCTGACCTGATTGAACGGCGGCGCCAGCCGGGCTATGGAGTGGCAAAAATCCAAAGGGGTTCAGGGGGGAGTGCGTTTTATGATGATCGACCGGCCATTCATCGCCAAGCTCTTATGCATCGCCCTGGTGGCGGCCATCATGCTGCCGGTCGGCGGCGTGGTGTTTCCTTATTTCAGCGCCGAACTGAGCCGCATGGAATTCCAGGCGCTCGAAGCGGTGGTCAGCGCCACCGTCGGCTTCGGCATTTACGGCATCTTCGGCTAGCGCAAATCCCGGCGCCAAATCCCGGCGCCTTGGGGGCGCCGGGACTGTTCACTCCGCGTGCTTATGTTACGGCCGCGACGGCGCTGGCGCCGGAGTCGGCGAAGGCGGCGTCATCGGAGCCGAGCGCGGTGCGCTGCCGGTGGTGCTGCTCGGCGGCGACATCGGCGAACTGATCGGGGCCGTGGCGCTGCCGGTGGTGGTGGCGCCGGGCGCGTTGCTGGCGGTGTTGCTGTTGCTGTTCCAGCCGGCGATCAGGATGATCGCGATCAAGACGACGACCGCGATGCCGGCGATCCAGCCCCACATGCCGCCGGCGGTATCGGGGCGGCGCTCGACGGGGTCGCTCAGCCGCGGGTCAAAACGCGGATCAGACATGGCATCCTCCTTGGTTTTCCGGACGTCGCCCCTCGTTCGCGAGAACGGACCACGTCCCTCTATGAGAAAACCCGCGGGCGACACCGACGGTTCCGAAAAAATCAGAAATGCATCGCGGTAATGCGGAACTGCCGCGAGGGGCAGCCAAAATGGCGTGATAATGCTAGGCAAGCGCGCCCGCCCGCCTGATTCCTCTCGAAAACCTCTGAAAATCCCATTGCACATCCCATTGCCGGTATTCTCATGCGCCTGACGAGAATCGCGATTGCGGCGGCGCCCATGCTGTTCGTGCTGCTGTGGAGCACCGGCTTCATCGGCGCGCGTTACGGGCTGCCCTATATCGAACCGCTGACTTTTCTCGCGGTGCGCATGGTCTTTGTCGTGATCGTGATGACGACGATTGCGCTGATCGCCGGCGCGCGCTGGCCGCGTCGGGCCTGAGATCGGCCACAGCCTGGCGGCCGGCGCGATGGTGCACGGGCTCTATCTCGGCGGCGTGTTCACCGCCATCAGCCAGGGCGTGCCGGCGGGCATCTCGGCGCTGATCCCCGGGCTGCAGCCGATCCTCACATCCACCATCGCCAACCGCTTCATGGGCGAGAAGGTGAGCCGGCTGCAATGGGCCGGCCTCGTGCTCGGCCTCGTCGGCGTGGCGATGGTGCTGCACGACCGCCGCATGGTGGCGGAGGGCTCGGTGCTCGGCTGGATCGCCAGCTTCGTCTCGCTCATCGGCATCACGCTCGGCACGCTCTATCAGAAGCGCTTCTGCGGCGGCATCGACTGGCGCACCGGCAACACCGTGCAATATGCCGGCGCCGCGGTGCTGTTCGGTCTCGGCGCCTTCGCCTTCGAGACCCGCGTCATCCACTGGACCGGCGAACTGGTCTTCGCCATGGCCTGGCTGGTGTTCGTGCTGTCGATCGCCGCGGTCGCGCTGATGTATTGGCTGATCCGCCGCTCGGCGGCGACCGGCTTTGCCAGCCTGTTCTATCTGGTGCCGGCGGTGACCGCGCTGTTCGCCTACGGCCTGTTCGGCGAAAAGCTCGACGCGCTCTCGGTTGCCGGCATGCTGGTGTGCGCGGCCGGCGTGGTGCTGGCCAACCGCGGCGCGTCAGAGCTAGCGCGGCGAACAAATCGCTCAGGCGGCGCGGACGCGATTGAAGAACTCCGCAAGCTTCGATTCGAGATCGATTGCCCGCGAACCCATGCCGACGATCAATTCGGTGATTTCGCCGACCGCCGTCGCGCTGCGGCCGGCAGCCTGTTCGACCGATGTAATTTCCGTGGACGCGCTGGCGGTGTGATCGGCCGCTGTCTGGATGCTGCCCGCGATATCGTTGGTCGTGGCGCTTTGTTGCTCAACGGCCGAGGCAATGCTGGTCGCGACCGCCGTCAATTGCCCGATGGCGTTGGCAATCGAGGCGATCTCATCGACCGATTTCTTGGTGGCGTCCTGGATCGCCGCGACCTGCTGCGAAATTTCCTCGGTGGCGCGCGACGTCTGGTTGGCGAGCGCTTTCACTTCGGCGGCGACCACGGCGAATCCCTTGCCGGTCTCGCCGGCCCGCGCGGCCTCGATGGTCGCATTGAGCGCCAATAAATTGGTCTGCGACGCGATCGTGGAAATAATGTTGACGACCGAGCCGATGCGTTCCGCGGTGTTGTGCAGCGAAAGGATCGCCTGCTGCGTGCGTTGCGTGTCGCCGACCGCCGCTCTTGCCATATCCAGGCCGCGGCTCGCTTCCTGACCGATATGCTGGATCGATCCCGCCAGCTCTTCGGTGGCGTGGCTCGTCATTTTCACGCGCTGCGTAGTTTCCGCCGCCGCCGATGACGCAACCGCCATGCGTTGAACCGTATCATCGGCGACCTGACGCATCGTTGAAACCGTCCCGGTCAGCGACGTCGAGGTGGTCTTGATGGCGTCGAGCACGCTGCTGATCGCAGAAGCGAAGTCGGCAATCACCTCGTCGATCACCGAGCGGCGCTTGCGCGCGGCCAGCTCCGCCGCCTCGCGATGCAGGGTCATCGCATTGGCGACGTCGAAAGAGATGAGCTGGGAGACCAGTTTTGTGCTCTCGGCGAGCTTGGCCGGCGAAAATCGATACTTGCGCGCAAGCGCATCCACCGCGGCTCGCAGCAGATAGTTGCCAGCGGTGCTGCGAAAGCGGGCGTCGAGCCCGATGATGGTCTCTTGTTCGACGGTCTTGCGGCAGGATGCCAGATACCGGCCGTCGAGATCCTCGCTCAGCAGCGACTTCAAATGCGCCACTTCGAGTGTCTTGATCAGGTCGTGGTGGTGCGCCGCAATCGCGGAAATATGGGGCAGGTTCGCGGTGGCGTTAAGAATGGCGTCGACCGCCGCGTCGAGATGAGGGGCGATCGTCGGCCAAAGCAGCTTGATTGAATTGCGGGCCCGCGCGTCGAGCCCGTAAAGGGCATAGCGCGATTCGAGTCCGCTAATTGCTTCGCCCGAGGTCATGAATCCGCAATCCGGCTGAAAAAGAGGCAGCTCTATCGGGATACTACAGAGTGGTTGTGGCAATCTTAACGATGGGGAAACCATTAAAACGCCGCTGCCGATCGTGACCAACACGCTATTTACGCGATTCAGCACCAGCTGCGTCTGCGTCACCAGCGCGCACAGCCGGCCATCGCCGCGCGTCACGCGCGTCTGCCAGACCATCGTCGTGCGGCCGCGGTGCAGCGCGGTGCATTCGGCGTAGGCGGTATCGCCGATCGGCACGGCGGCGAAGAAATTGGTCTTGCTCTCGATCGTGGTGGTGGTCTGGCCCGGTTTGAGATTGGCGGTGGTGGCGGTGCCGCCGAGATTGTCGGCCAGCGCCATGATGGCGCCGCCGTGCATGATGCCGTGGCGATTGTTGAGATCCTCGCGCGCCTTGAGCTCCGCGGTCACCCGCTCGGGCGTGACCGAGGTGACCGTGAGGCCGAGAAATTCGGCGAAGGCCGGCTGCGTATGGGCCTTCTCGTTGATGTCACTCATGCAATGCTCCGCCCGCGAAAAACGATCAAGGGCGCGGACGTTATCGCCCGCGCCCTTAACACGCAATCTTGCACGCAATTTGGACGCCGTTCAGGCCTTCGGCTGCGGCGTGATGCGGATATAGGGCCGCGGCGCCTTGAAGCCCGGAAAGAGCTTCTTGGCGTCGTCGTCGCTGACCGAGCCGGCGATGATCACGTCCTCGCCCTGTTTCCAGTTGGCCGGGGTCGCCACGCGATGCTTGGCGGTGAGCTGCAGCGAGTCGAGCACGCGCAGCACCTCGTCGAAGTTGCGGCCCGTGGTCATCGGATAGACCAGGATCAATTTGATCTTCTTGTCCGGCCCGATGATGAAGACATTGCGCACCGTCTGGTTATCGGCGGCGGTGCGGCCTTCCGACCCGCCGTTCGTGGCGGCCGGCAGCATGCCGTAGGCCTTGGAAATCTTCAGTTCGGTGTCGCCGATCATCGGATAGTTCGGGGCAAAGCCCACCACGTCCTTGATGTCGGCCGCCCATTTCTTGTGGTTGTCGACCGGATCGACCGACAGGCCGATGATCTTGGTGTTGCGCTTGTCGAATTCGGGCTTCAGCCGCGCCATGGTGCCGAGCTCGGTGGTGCACACCGGGGTGAAGTCCTTGGGATGCGAGAACAGCATGCCCCAGGAATTGCCCAGCCAGTCGTGAAAGCGGATTTTGCCTTCGGTGGTTTCCGCCTCGAAATCGGGGGCGGTATCGCCAATCGCCAATGACATGACAAACCTCCAGAACGTGTAGCCGGTAATGTCGACGGCTTAGATATAGAGGTCCGCAGGCAAGCGGAAGGGGTCAGCGACAAAGAGCATCATACCGCCACGGTTTGGCGGCCCTGGAGGATGGTGTTTCGGCGAGACGGCGGCGGGCGGAAAGATCATTCCCGCCCGCCTTGATTGTAGCGTCAGCGGCAGGATCAGCTGACAGCGACTTGCGGCCTTGCGCTCGTCCATTCCGACGGTGCGGCTGGGGAAACCGGCAGCGTCGAAATAGCGCGTCTGCCCGACGCGCTGGCCGACCAGGATGGTGGCGAGGCCGTCTTTGCCCGGCTTGGCGTGCTCGACGAATTGCTCGACCGTCGGATTGCTGCCGCCGGGCAGGGCCTCATCGATGACCCGGCCCATCAGGCTGCCGTGGAACGGGATCTTGAGCCCGAGAACCTGCGCCATGGTCTTGCCGATGTCGGCATTGCTCACCGGGCTTTCGTCGACGTAGCCCGCTTTGAAGTCGGGGCCGGCCGCCGCCATGAAATTCATGGTGTCGGCGCGGTTGAAGCTGCCGTGCATGCCCTGGCCCTGCTGCAGGCCGGTGTCGGCGACGTTGACGGCGCACATCACCGGCTTGTCGCAGCCGCTCGAATAGGAGCGGAAGTTGATCACGACCGACGGGCGCGGCGTGACCGACGAGCCCTTCAGGTTGATGGCGGACAGCGGCAGCGTTCCGGGGAACGTGCCGAGATCGTCATCGACGAACAGGCCGCTGACGTAGTCCTGCGCCAGCAGCGCGGACACCACCTTGGCGGTGACCGCGCGGTCTTTGCCGGGCACGTAGACGAGGTCGGAGCCGCCGTTGGATGCCACCACCACGTCGGGCTTGCCGGCGTCCTTGCCGATCAGGCCGTTGCCCGCTTTCGGATGCGTGTTGGCCGCCACCGGCTTGTTGTTGTCGTTGGGATCGGCGAGCGGCAGGTCGAGCGCCTTGGCAAGATCGATCGCGACGAAGCCCGGCGGCAGCAGGCCGGCCGGCACGTCGGTGTAGCTCGCCTTCGCGGCCGGGCTGGTGCTGCTTTCCTTCGAGATGGTGGAGAAGCCGTGATCGGCGGCGATCACGATGTCGGTCGTCGCGGCAAGGCCGAGTTCGTCGAGCGCCGAACGCAACTGCGCCAGATTATCGTCGGCATTCTTGACGGCGGCGAGCGAGGTCGGGCCGTTGATGCCGGGCGTCACCTTGAGCAGGCTGTCGCCTTGATTGTGCTGCGTGCCGTCGGGATCGCGCGACCAGAACACCAGCACGAACGGCTTGTTGCGCGCCTTGAGCATCGGCAGCACGACCTTGGCGGCGGCGTCGGCGAAATATTTCTGCTGCTCGACATTGGCGGCGAGCGTGCCCGGCTTCTTGGCGTCGCCGGCCGCGCCATTGGCGCCGCGCGTCGGCGCAGCCAGCGGCAGACCGGCCGCCTTCATCGCCTCTTGCATCGCCGGCGACAGCGGCACGCCGTGCGCGCTGCCGGTGGCGTCGTCGATGATGATGGTGGCCTCGGCTTTGCGGTCCATGTGGTCGAACATCATGGTGGGACCGACTTTGCCGATCGCCGCCGTGCTGATGCCCTGGTGGCGGGCGGCGAACAGGACGGCGTCCTCGTCGACGAAATTGCCCGCGAAGTGATCGTCGATGTCGCCGAGCACCGCGTCGTTCTCGATGAAGGGCGTCACGGTGTTGGCGGCATGCGCGGCGGGGAAGCCGACATAGATGGTGTTGCTGAACACCCCGGTATCGCCGAGGAAATGCCCGGTCGACATGCCCGATGCATTCGCCATCGTGAAGGTCGGGAACAGCGAATGCGGATTGGCGAAATTGACGCCGGTGTCGCGCAACTGCGCCATGGTGGGCGCGGTCTGCGGCGTCACCGCGAGGGCGCGTAAGCCATCCGGCACGAACAAAACGAGGTTGTGCGGCGTCTGCGCATAAATGGCGTCTTGCGCAGTTCCGAGCGTCAGCACGGCGACGGCTGCAGCGAGCAGGCTTTGCGACCTGAACGACATGGCAGTTCTCCCGATTATTGTTGTAAGCCCGTGCTAGATACGCCCGCCGCAAGACAGTATTGTTACAGACGCCGGCTATCCGCAGCCTTTTCCGGGGAGGCTGGAGGCATCACAAGAAGTTGCATGTTCAAGCGTATCCTGATCGCCAATCGCGGCGAAATCGCCTGCCGGATCATCAAGACCGCGCGCAAGATGGGCATCGAGACGGTCGCCGTCTATTCCGACGCCGACCGCGACGCGCTGCATGTGGCAATGGCCGACACCGCCGTTCACATCGGTCCGCCGGAGGCCGCCAAGAGCTATCTGGTGATCGAGAAGATCGTCGCCGCCTGCAAGGAGAGCGGCGCGGAAGCGGTGCATCCCGGCTACGGCTTCCTGTCGGAGCGCGAGGCCTTTCCCAAGGCGCTGCAAGCCGCCGGCATCGTCTTCATCGGCCCGAATCCCAAGGCCATCGCGGCGATGGGCGACAAGATCGAATCGAAGAAGGCGGCCGCCGCGGCAAAGGTCTCGACCGTGCCCGGCCATCTCGGCGTGATCGAGAACGAGGTCGAGGCGATGAAGATCGCCGACGACATCGGCTATCCGGTGATGATCAAGGCCTCCGCCGGCGGCGGCGGCAAGGGCATGCGCATCGCCTACAGCAATGGCGAAGTGGCGGAGGGCTTTGCGCGCGCCCGTTCGGAGGCGAAGTCCTCGTTCGGCGACGACCGCGTCTTCATCGAGAAGTTCATCGTCGAGCCGCGCCACATCGAAATCCAGGTGCTGGGCGACAAGCACGGCAACGTCATCTATCTCGGCGAGCGCGAATGCTCGATCCAGCGCCGCAATCAGAAAGTGATCGAGGAGGCGCCGAGCCCGCTGCTCGACGCCGCCACGCGCAAGACCATGGGCGAGCAGGCGGTCGCGCTCGCCAAGGCGGTCGGCTACGACAGCGCCGGCACGGTCGAATTCGTCGCCGGCCAGGACAAGAGCTTCTTCTTCCTCGAGATGAACACGCGGCTGCAGGTCGAGCATCCGGTGACCGAACTCGTCACCGGCATCGATCTGGTCGAGCAGATGATCCGCGTCGCCGCCGGCGAAAAGCTGTCGATCAAGCAGAGCGACGTGAAGCTCAACGGCTGGGCGGTGGAGAGCCGCGTCTATGCCGAGGACCCGTACCGCAATTTCGTGCCCTCGACCGGGCGGCTGACGCGCTACCGCCCGCCGGCCGAGCGCGTGTCGAATGGCGTCACCGTGCGCAACGATACCGGCGTCTACGAAGGCGGCGAGATCTCGCTCTACTACGATCCGATGATCGCCAAGCTCGTCACCCACGCGCCGACGCGCGAGGCGGCGATCGACGCGCAGGCCGACGCGCTCGATGCCTTCGTGGTCGACGGCATCCGCCACAACATTCCGTTCCTTGCCGCGCTGATGGCGCACAAGCGCTGGCGCGCCGGCAAACTGTCGACCGCCTTCATCGCCGAGGAGTTTCAGGGCGGCTTCCATCCGCAGGTGCCGGAAGGCGAGGAGGCCGCCGTGCTGGCCTCGGTCGCCGCGGCCATCGACCACGTGCTGGGCGAGCGCAAGCGGCGCATTTCCGGCCAGCTCGTGGGCTCGGCGGTGACGCGCGAGAGCCAGCGCGCGGTTTGGCTGGGCGAGCAGGAAAACAAATTGGAGGTCAGGCGCGAGAACGGCGTCATCGAAGTGCGCTTTCCCGGGCAAAGGCAAAGCGGCTTTGCGCCATCTCAGCTCGGACTGGAAACCGGGCGATCCGCTCTGGACCGGCACCATCGACAGTCATCCGGTGGCGGTGCAGGTGCGCGCGCTGCCGAACGGCTTTGCGCTCGCCTATCGCGGCATCGAGACCAAGGCCTATGTCTACACCGAGCGCGAGGCCGGCTACGCGCGGCTGATGCCGGCGAAGAAGGCCGCCGACACCGGCAAGCAGGTGCAATGCCCGATGCCGGGGCTGGTGGTGTCGATCGCGGTCAAGGAAGGCCAGGAGGTCAAGGCCGGCGAGACGGTGGCGGTGGTCGAAGCCATGAAGATGGAAAACGTGCTGCGCGCCGAGATCGACGGCATCGTGAAGAAGATCCACGCCAAGCCCGGCGACAGCCTGGCGGTCGACGCGGTGATCCTGGAATTTGCGTGATGTCGCCCCCGCGAAATGCGCGCAGTCGGCGCCGGAGAATTGGCATGACCGTCATCCGCCACATCAGCGTGCGCGGGCGCGTGCAGGGCGTCGGCTTCCGCGCCTTCGTCGAGCACGAGGCGCTCAAGCGCCATGTCGGCGGCTGGGTGCGCAACCGCCGCGACGGCACGGTGGAGGCGGTGTTCGGGCGAGGCGGCAGCGGTCGCCGCGGCCGTCGAAGCCTGCCGGCGCGGTCCGATGGGCGCGACGCGTCGACGCGCTCGATCAGCGCGACGGCGCCGCGGACGATCGCAAGCTGCTGCCGGCCGGGCGACGTGTTCTCGGTGCTGCCGACGCTTGATCCGCGGTCGCTCCGAACAGCGCCTCGAACTCGCGCCGCAGCACCCTGTCGACGTCCGCCATCGACACCGGAATGCCGAGATCGGCCAGACTTGTGACGCCGTAGCGCTGCGCGCTCACCCCGCAGGGCACGATGCCGGAGAAATGCGACAGATCCGGCGCCACGTTCAAAGCCATGCCGTGCAGCGTCACCCATTGCTTCACGCGGATGCCGATGGCCGCGATCTTGTCCTCGTAAGCCGTTCGCCTTTGTCCGGCCGCCGCACCCAGACGCCGATGCGGTCCTCGCGCCGCTCGCCGCGCACGTTGAAGGCGGCGAGCGTGCGGATGATCCATTCCTCCAGCGTCGCGACGAAGCGGCGCACGTCCGGCCCGCGCCGCTTCAGGTCGAGCATGACGTAGGCCACGCGCTGGCCCGGGCCGTGATAGGTCATCTGGCCGCCGCGCCCGCTCTCGAACACCGGAAAGCGCGCGTCGAGCAGCTCTTCCGGATGGGCGCTGGTGCCGGCGGTGTAGAGCGGCGGATGCTGCAAGAGCCAGACCAGCTCGGGCTCGCGGCCAGCCGCGATCGCCGCCGCGCGCGCCTCCATGAAGGCGACCGCGTCCTGGTAGCCGACGAGGCTATCGCTGACCCGCCATTCGGCCGCTGCGGCCGAGTCCAGGCAGGCCAAAACGTCAATTCGCTGCGCGTGTTAACCACTCGTTCACCATACCATGGTGACCTGATCCTGTGCCCGCCTTGGGCCGCAATGAGGAAGGAACAACGTGAGCACATTCGACAAGGTTGCCGTCGACATCACCGTGGTGCTGGGCACCACCTCCATGCCGGTCCATCAGGTGCTGCGGCTCGGCCGCGGCGCCATCATCGAGCTCGACGCCTCCGAGGACGACGCCGTCAGCGTGCTGGCCAACAACCTGCCGGTGGCCAAGGGCACCGTGGTGGTCAATGGCAACCGCATCGCGGTCAATGTCAACGAGCTGTTGCCGCGCCCGCCCGACATGCGCTGAGGCCAGCCCAAGCATTTGATGCCAAGCACTTGATGCCCTGAGATAATTCGGCGCGGGACGGCGTCTCGTCAGCCCTTGTCCCTGCAGACCCTATTTGTTACATGACCGCCATCTTGGGACGCGACGGGTTTACGCCCATTTTGTCTCTCCCCATGCGGCCATGGCGGAATTGGTAGACGCACTAGCTTGAGGTGCTAGCGGGGCAACCCGTGGAGGTTCGAGTCCTCTTGGCCGCACCAATCTTCGCCGCGGGCGCTACGCCGCGCGGCAGTTCCTCATGAACGTAGGCCGCGCTCAGTACGAGCGCGTCAGCCGACGATCCAGCGAACTGGTGGCCGTGTAGTCGATCTGGCCGGCTTCCTTGCGCTCCGCCGCGCGACGATGGCGGGTACGGTCAGAGCGCCAGCTTGACGCGATGACGCAGCGCCTTCTTGCCAGGGCCGCCTTTTTCGGCGTCGGCATGCAGCACCCGCGGCCAGTTGCCTTTTTCGGCCGCCGTCGCCACCAGGTCCGGCAGCGATTTCGGCCGGTCGCCGGCGGCCACCACTTGCACCACGCGATAGCCGTCGGCCTTGAGTTGCTTGAGCAGCAGCGGCAGCGCCATCACGGTGGCGGGATGGATGTCGTGCATCAATATGATGCCGCGGCCTTTCGCGTTCAGCCGGCGCATGGCGCGGTCCACGATCGCGCGCGGCGTGGAGCCGCGCCACCAGTCGTCGGTGTCGATATCGGCGCTCCAGGTCACCAGGCCTTTGCTCTCCAGGAAATGCTCGATCGCGGTGGTGCGGCCAAATCCAGGAATGCGGAAGAAGAACGACAGCGCTTTCGGATCGCCGAGCGCGGCATCGACCGATTGAATGCCGCCATCGACCTGACGCACCACCCGATCCATCGACAGATGCTCGAAGCCGAACGGATGGTTCTGGCTGTGGGTGCCGATGGTGTGGCCCTCGTTATAGATGCGCCGCACCAGATAAGGCCGCGCATGGGCCATTTCGCCGACCAGGAAATAGGTCGCCTTCACGCAATTGGCGGCCAGCGTGTCGAGGATGCTGTTGGTGTAAGGCGGGATCGGCCCGTCGTCGAAGGTCAGCACGACCTCGTGGTCTTTCAGCGGCAGCGTCTGCTTGTACTGGATGGTGCCGAGCAGGTTGAATTCGCCGGGCTGGACGGTGAGCACGCGGCTGGTGCCGAGCGCGTCCGGATTGCCGGGGCAGCCTTGCGCGACTTGCGGCGCCGGCGCGGCAGCGGGCGCTTCGGCCGGCTTCGATTCCGGCTGTACGGGCTGCGCTGCGGGCGCGGAAGCCACACTCGTCGGATTTGACGGTCGGCTCAAGCGCGGCCTGGACGATGGGCTTGTCGATCGACGCGGTCACCTCCGGCTGCGCGGCCGTCTGATCGGCCGCGGCCTTGATGTCCGCCGTCAGCTCTTCGCCGGACCTGAGTTCGGTTTGCGGCGCAGGCAGATCGGCGACTTTTGCAGCGGGCTGGACGGCCGCCTGAACGGCGGGCTGCTCGGCCGGCTTCGGCTCGGATGGCGCGACCTGCACCGTCGCGGACGGAAGCTCAATTTTCGCCAGACTGACGGCCGGCTTGGCGGCCGGTGCAAAAGAAAGAGAAACGGCCCAGGCCAACCCACCGACCAGGCATAGACCGACGATCGCGTATCGACGCATTTCCAACCCCCGCCCCGCCTATCCGCGCGCCAGAAGGCGCCCCCCGAATGACGAGCTTCTTCAATGTATTGAGTCGTACATTAACCGAAAATTAACCAAATATGGCTGCCCACAGCCCCGTTATCCGTGGTTTTTTTGGCAGGTGTTGCCGAAAAACTAGGGGGCTGTCTCAGTTCGGGGCAGGCGTGGCGTTTTTGGCCGGGACCACGTGCACGATGCGGTAGCCGCGCCGTTTCAGTTCGCGCAGGAAGGCCGGCAGCATCTGCGCGGTCTGCCGCTTGGTGTCGTGCAGCAGCACGATGCCGCGGCCGACTTTATCGATGCGCCCGAGGATGAGGTGGAGCTCCTGCTCGGGGCCCATCGGCAGCCAGTCGCTGGCCCAGACGTCGGCGCCGAACACCACCATGCCGCGGCCATTGACCGCATCGAGCAGAGCCGGGCTGGAGGCAAAGCCGGGAAAGCGGAAAAACGGCGTCGCCGGCTCGGTCCGCTTCACGCCGTAGACGGCAGTCTCATCCGCCGCGATGCCGCGGTCGATTTCGGCCTGTGCCCGCTCGAGCGACATGTGGCTGAGCAAAGGGTGCGAGAAGCTGTGATGGCCGAGGCTGTGGCCTTCCGCCAATTCGCGCTTGGCGATCGCGGGATAGTCGGCGGCGTTGCGGCCGAGCAGGAAGAAGGTGGCCTGCACGCATTCGTGCTTGAGCGCGTCCAGCACCTTCGACGTGGTGGCGGGCCAGGGACCGTCGTCGAAAGTGAGCACCAGTTCCTTGTCGGCGAGCGGCAGCGTCGCGGGGAACTGCTTGCGGCCGACCCGCGGCGTGCTCTTGACGTCGACCTCGATCGTGCGCGCGGTGCCGAGCGCATCCGGATTGCCCGGGCAGGTCTGCGCGGCAGTCTGCGCGGCGGCGGCCAGAGGCAACGAGGGCCGCGGCAAGCGCGATGGCGAAAATGCAACTCATGAGCGGCCCTCGGGCGCCGGCAATTGAGCGTAACCGCTGCACGGCGGCAAGCGGACTTACGTTTCGTTCACCTTGTTTCCTGACCCGCTTTTAACGCTGATTTCCTAGCGTAATCGCTGCGTAAACGCGGGCCCAATGCGCAATCAAGGGGCAATCCGGTGGACGGCGCGGTCATTTCCCAGGCGACGGGCTCAAAACCCGGTCGCTCGCTGCTGGCATGGCTGCTGGCATGCCTTGGCGCGCGCCGGGCGCCGCGGCCGTCGCGGGCGCGCGCGCGCTGGATGCTGTCGACCTCCAGTCTGATCGCCGCGCTTGCCGTGCTCGCCATGGCGGCGACGCTGATCGCCGCCGCCATCGGCTATGGCCTCGCGGAGCGCAGCGACGAGCGCTTGTGGAGCGAGCAACGCGAGGCCTTGCGCAACGCCGTCGGCGAATTCCGCCAGCTGTTCACCAATCCGGGTGCGATCGATCCGCGCTTCGTGCGCATGGTCGAGCAGAGCGCCCGTCTGCAAGGCCTCAAATTCGAAACCGATCCGCCGCTGAGCCAGCGCGAGATGCAGCCGGTGGTGGACGCGCAGGGGCGCATTGCCGGCTTCTTCACCTGGGACAAGACCTATCCCATGACGGCAACGATGCACCGGCTGATGCCGCTGCTCGCCGCCATCGCCATCGCGCTCGTGGCCTTTGCCGGCTTTGCCATGCGCCAGCTCAAGCGTGCGCGCCGCGACATGGCGGCGAGCGAGGAGCTGGCGCGCCGCGCCGCCGACGAGGACAAGCTCACCGGCCTGCCCAACCACGCCAAGACGCTCGAGCTCCTGGACCTCGCGCTCGCCGAGCGCGCCGGCGATGAGGTGGTGAGCTTCGCGCTGATCGAGCTCGACGGCATGGCCGACGTCAACGCCCAGCTCGGCGTGCTTGGCGCCGACGAGTTCATCATCGCGGTCGCCAAACGCCTGCGCGACGCTTTGCCCGCGAGCGCCGTATGCGGGCGCGTCGGCGGCGACGAATTCGCCGTGATGCTGGCCGCCGGTGTCGACACCGATATCGAAGCGGTCATCCGCGCCGTCATCGAGGCGGTCGCGCGCCCGCAGTGGATCGACCGCGTCGTGCGAGTGAGCGCGCATGCCGGCTTCGCGCAGGCGCCGCGCCATGCCACCACCCGCGGCGAACTCACCCGCCGCGCCGAGCTCGCGCTGCGCGCGGCTGCCAAGAAGGGGCCGGGCGACATCGTCGTGTTCGAGCGCGCCATCGACACCGTCAACAGCGACCAGAAATTCATCCAGCGCGAACTGCCGCGCGCGCTCAGCGCCAACGAGCTGGATCTGCACTACCAGCCGATCGTCGCCGCCCACGGCGCGCGCATCGTCGGCGTCGAGGCGCTGCTGCGCTGGACGCACGCCGAGCGCGGCGCCATCGGCCCCGCCGTCTTCATTCCGGTCGCCGAGCAGATGGGGCTGATGGACGCGCTCGGCGCCTTCGTGCTGCGCCGCGCGCTCGCCGACGCCAAGCGCTGGCCCGATCTCTACGTCGCGGTCAACCTCTCGCCCGTGCAGGTGCGCGACCGCGCCGTGGTCGACCTGGTGCGCTCGGCGCTGGCCGAGAGCGGCGTTCGCGCCGGCGCGCCTGATGCTGGAAATCACCGAAGGCGTGCTGATCGACAATCCGGACGAAATGGTCAAACGCATCGACGACCTGCACAGGCTCGGCGTGCGCATCGCGCTCGACGATTTCGGCTCCGGCTACTCCAATCTCGGCTATCTGCAGCGCTTCCCGCTCGACAAGCTCAAGATCGACCGCGGCTTCGTCACGCGCTCGGCAAATCGGCCAATGGCGGGGTGATCATCCAGGCGATCGTGGCCTTGGGCCGCGCGCTCGGCCTGTCGGTGCTGGTCGAGGGCGTGGAAACCGAGCAGCAGCGCGTGCTGCTGCGGCTGGCCGGCTGCGACGAGATGCAGGGCTTCCTGTTCGCCAAGCCGGCGCCGGCCAAGGCGATCGACCGGCTGCTGCGGCAAAGTAAGCCCGCGCGCGCTCCCGCCGAGGCGCTGACAGGCTGAGTTCCTCGCTATAGAGTCTCGGTATCGCGCCAGTCGCGGCGGGCGCCGGAGAGACTGATGATCCCCAATGCCTGGGCGGGCTTCGATTTCGGCCTTGGGCCGGATGTCGACATGTTGCGCAAGACGGTCGGCGACTTCGCCTCCGACCGCATCGCGCCGCGCGCCGACGCGATCGACCGCAACAACGAATTCCCGCGCGAGCTGTGGCCCGAGATGGGCAAGCTCGGCCTGCACGGCATCACGGTCGAGGAGGACTATGGCGGCGCAGGGCTCGGCTATCTCGCGCATTGCGTGGCGATGGAGGAGATTTCGCGCGCGTCCGCCGCGGTCGGGCTGTCCTACGGCGCCCATTCCAATCTCTGCGTCAACCAGCTCCGCCGCAACGGCAGCGAGGCGCACAAGCGCAAATATCTGCCCAAGCTGATTTCCGGCGAGCATGTCGGCGCGCTGGCGATGTCGGAGCCCGGCGCCGGTTCCGACGTGGTGTCGATGCGCACCACCGCCGAAAAGCGCGGCGACCGCTACGTGCTCAACGGCTCCAAGATGTGGATCACCAACGGCCCGGTCGCCGATACGCTGGTGGTCTACGCCAAGACCGACCGCACCGCAGGCAGCCGCGGCATCACGCGCCTTCATCGTCGAGAAGGGGATGAAGGGTTTTGCGCCTGCGCAGAAGCTCGACAAGCTCGGCATGCGCGGCTCCGACACCTCGGAGCTGGTGTTCACCGATTGCGAGGTGCCGGAGGAGAACGTGCTCGGCGCGGTCGGCAACGGCGTCAACGTGCTGATGTCCGGCCTCGACTACGAGCGCGTGGTGCTGGCGGCGGGCCCGCTCGGCATCATGCAGGCCTGCATGGACGTGGTGGTGCCCTACGTGCACGACCGCAAGCAGTTCGGCCAGCCGATCGGGCAATTCCAGCTGGTGCAGGCCAAGCTCGCCGACATGTACGTCACCATGAACGCGGCCAAGTCCTACGTCTATGCGGTGGCGCGCGCCTGCGACGACGGCCGCACCACGCGCGAGGACGCCGCCGGCGCCATCCTCTACGCCGCCGAGCGCGCCACCTGGATGGCGCTGGAGGCGATCCAGTGCCTGGGCGGCAACGGCTACATCAATGACTACCCCACCGGCCGCCTGCTGCGCGACGCCAAGCTCTACGAGATCGGGGCAGGGACGAGCGAAATCAGGCGGATGCTGATCGGGCGCGAGATTTTCGAGAAGACCAGCTGACCCGCATTAACTTTTGCCTGCCGCGAATCAGCTAGTCCAATGGCCGACAAGGTCATGGAGGCCACCATGATGCGGGTGCGGCTGAAAGCCGATGGGCGGATCGTCGAGATCCTGCCCGACGGCAGCGAGAAGACCGTCGATCATTCCGATCCGGCGCAGTTCGTGCGCCAGGTGCGCGCGCGCTGCGGGCTGACGCAGGCGGCCTTCGCCGAGCGCATCGAGGTGCCGATCGAGACCGTGCGCAATTGGGAGCAGGGCAAGCGCAGCCCACGCGGTCCCGCGCGCGCGCTGCTCAAGCTGATCGATAAATCGCCGGACGCGGCCTTCGCCGCGTTGGGTGGAAGACGGCGCTAGCGAGAATTATTCGGCGGCGGCCGGAACGTGGCGCTGCGGCTGATAACGCGCGATGCGCATCAGCAGGAACATCGCGAACAGCGTGCCGATATAGACGATCGAGCTGCATTTCGGTCGGCCGTTCGGTGTAGCCGATCAATGTGTGCAGCAGGCGGCCGAAGATCGTGCCTTCCGACAGCAGCCACGACGTATCCCAGATCGTGCGGTCGAGCGCGACCACCCAGCCGGCATTGTTGAGGAACTGCACCGCCTGCGCCGCCATGCCGGCGGCCAGCAGCGCGATCAGCCAGCTCGTCACCGAGAAGATGTAACGCGTCGGGATCGCCAGCAGCCCGAAATAGGTGAACCCTGTGAAGGCCGCGCCCGCCGCGACGCCGAGCAGTCCGCCGATCAGCAGCGCGTCGCCTGAGGTGCCCGAGGCGAAGATGCCGTAAAGGAACAGCACGACTTCCGAGCCTTCGCGCAACACCGCGAGCCCGACCACGATCGCCAGCGCGGTCAGCGGCTTGGCGCCTTCGCTCACGGCGGTGCCGATCTGGCGCATCTCGGCGGCGATCTCGCGCCCGTGCCGCGCCATCCAGGCATTGTGCCACATCAGCATCACGACGGCGATCGACAGCACGCCGGCATTGAACAGTTCCTGGCCGGAGCCCTGGAACGCGTCCGAGATCGCGCCGGCAAACAGCGCGACGACGGCCGCGCCCACCACGCCGGCAATCACGCCGATCGAAACCCAGCGGCCGCGGCCCAACACGCCGCGCGTCGCCGCCATCACGATGCCGACGATCAGGCCGGCCTCGATGACTTCGCGAAAGACGATGATCAGTGCGCCGAGCATGCTCTATTCCGCGATCACCACGCCCTTGGCGGTGGCTTCATGATATTCGCCGATGAAATTATAGCGGCCGGGTTTTAGCGGCCCGATCCGGACGATGCCCTTGGATTTTCCGGGCACGACCTTTTCCACCTTCAAATCGTGGCTATCGAACTCCTCGGGCGTGGCGTCGTCATTGATGACGGTCAATTGCACCCGCTTGTTGGCCGGGACCTTGATCTCGGCCGGGGTGAATTTGTGGTCTTTGATGGTCAAAGTGAGGTCGTCCGCGCGTGCGAGCGCGGGCGCAAAGGCAATGAAGGCGGCAAGACCGGCGGCAAGACCGAGGGCGATGGAGCGCATTGGTTTTCCTATAGGCTTGAGGCCTCACAAAAGCATTAAAAGCCTTTGATGCAATAGGTTTTTTCTAGTTTCGACTTATTCCAATGTAAGAACTGCAGCCAAAAGCTTGCGCGCAAAGTGTTGTCTCGTCGGGGCCCCGGCAGAAATATTTCAGGTTTTTTCGTCGCAGCCCCGCCTGCGGGCAGCCTTCGGCTTCAAGAGCACCCAAGAACCAACCAAGAGCCACCCCGGTTGGCAGTTCGCGGTCGAGCGGGCATTCTGCGGCCACCCGCCGCGCCCCAAAAAGCCTCGAAAGTCCAAAAAGTCCAAGGAGACAGTTCCAATGCAATTCGTTGACGCCCACGGCCTCCGTATTCCGCAAATCGGCCTCGGCACCATGACGCTCAAGGGCGATATCTGCGTGCAGGCGGTCAAGACCGCCCTGCAGCTGGGCTACCGCCATCTCGACTCCGCCGCCTTCTACGGCAACGAGGTGGAGAACGGCGAGGGCATGCGCCAGTCCGGCGTCAAGCGCGAGGACATCCTGCTCTGCACCAAGGTGCGGCAGGAGCACTTGCGGCCCGCCGATTTCGTCAAGGTCGATCGACCAGAGCCTGGTCAACTTCAAATTGCCCTATGTCGATCTGCTGCTGATCCACTGGAACAACAAGGACATCCCGTTCAAGGAGTCGATCGGCGCGCTCTGCCAGGCCAAGAAGGACGGCAAGGCCAAGCATGTCGGCGTCGCCAATTTCACCAGCAAGATGCTGGACGAGGCCTGGGCGGTGACCAGCGAGCCGCTGGTCTGCAACCAGATCGAAATGCATCCCTTCATCAATCAGGACAAGGTGCTGGCCGCCTGCAAGAAGCACGGCATGGCCGTGGTCGCCTACTGCCCGATCGCGCGCGGCAAGGTGCCGGGCGCCGACGCGCTCGAGCGCATCGGCAAGGCGCACGGCAAGAGCGCGGCGCAGGTGCAGCTTGCGCTATCTGGTGCAGATGGGCGTCTGCTCGATCCCGCGCACCGACAAGCCCGACCACTTGAAGGCCAATCTCGACGTGTTCGATTTCAAATTGTCGGATGCCGAGATGGCCGACCTGAAGAAGCTCAACGCCACCAATATGCGCGTGGTCAATCCGCCGCACGCGCCGGTGTGGGATACGCCCTGATGCGATTTGCGCTGGCGCTCGTCTCGCTCGTGCTACTGACGGCGTCCGCGCTCGCACAAGACAGCAAGCCCAACGCCAAGGCGTCCGCGACGATCCAGGATTGCGTCAAGACCAAGTCGGCCGACGGAACGGGCGAGCTTTGCATCGACATTGTGTCGACGCCTTGCCTCGAGCGCGACGAGACCAAATCGACTGCCGACATGGTCAACTGCGTCGCAGTCGAAACGAGGGTATGGGACGACATCCTCAACGAGACATTCCGGCGGCTGAAGGCAAAACTCGACGACACCCAGCAGACGAAGCTGCGCGAGATGCAACAGGCCTGGATCGACTCGCGCGACAAAACTTGCGCCTTCTATTGGGATTATTATCAAGGAACCATGGCGCACCCGATGCGCGCCGATTGCGTTAACAGGGAAACGGCGCAGCGCGCGCTGTTCCTGCTCTTCTTCCTCAACGACGCGGAAGGCAAGTGATGCAAGCCGTCGAGCCCAAGGGCTTCAAGATCCCGATCGTGGGCTTAGGCACCTGGTCGCTGCGCAATGTCGCGCGCATGGTCGAGCAGGCGATCCGCATCGGCTACCGCCATATCGACACCGCGCAGATGTACGGCAACGAAAAAGAAGTGGGGGAGGGCGTGCGCGCCTCCGGCAAGCGCGCCGAGGTGCTGGTCACCACCAAAGTGCAGCCGACCAATCTCGCGCCGCACGATCTCGAGCGCTCGGTGAAGGAGAGCCTCGCCCATCTGCGGTTCGACGTGATCGACCTGCTGCTGATCCACTGGCCGAACCCGCGCGTGCCGCTGTCGGAAACGCTCGGCGCCATGCTGAAGATGAAGAAAGCCGGCTACGTGCGCGCCATCGGCGTCTCCAATTTCACCGTCGCGCTGCTCGACGAGACGGCCAAGATCACCAACGAAGCCGTCTGCAATCAGATCGAATGCCATCCCTTCCTCAACCAGGACAAGGTGATCGCCGCCTGCAAGAAACACGGCATGGCGGTGGTCGCCTATAGCCCGGTGGCGCGCGGCAGTGCTGCGGGCAACGAGACGCTCGATCGCATCGGCAAGGCGCACGGCAAGAGCGCGGCGCAAATCTCGCTGCGCTATCTGGTGCAGCAGGGCATCGTGGTCATCCCGCGCACCAACAAGCTTGAGCGGCTGGAGGAGAATTTCGCGCTGTTCGATTTCGCGCTCAGCGACGCCGAGATGCAGGAAATCCATCGGCTGTCCGGCAGCAAAGGCCGCATCGTCGATTGGAGCTGGTCGCCGAACTGGGACTAGAAAAAGCCCAAGGATTCGCAGCCGGTGCCGGCCTGGAAGCTCCGCTTCCAGCGCTTGCCGGGAATGTCGATGATGTGCACGGAGCCGTCGCCCTGGCAGGCGACGAACAATTCGTCGCCGCGATAGACCATGTCCATCGGCTGGCTGCCGACCTTCACCGCGGTCTGCTCGCGGAACGACGGCGAGATCAGGCTGACGGTGTCGCTGTTGAGGCTGGTGACCGCGAGCAGGCTCCAGTCCGGCGCGTAGCGCGCGATCTGCGCGGGCTTGGGCACGTCCTTGAGCGGCACGGTCTCGGTCACGCGCTCGCTCTTGGTGTCGATCAGGAACAGCACCGGCTCCTGGTCGGAGACGACCACGACGGTGCGCCCATCGCCCGAAATCGTGATGCCGGCGAGCGGGTGCGGCGTCTTGATCTTGCCGAGCAGCTTGCGCTTGGGCAGGTCGATCACCGAAACTTCCGCGTCCTCCTCGTTCTCGGTGTAGATGCGCTGGCCGTCCGGCGAAATGATCAGCCGGTGCGCATTGGTCGAGCCGGAGTCGATCGCCTCCACCACCTTGTTGGTCTTGCGGTCGATCACCGCGACCACCGCGCTGTTCTCGCAGGTGACGTAGATCAGCCCGTCGGGGCCGAGCTTGAGCGTATGCGGCGCGATATAGGGGCGCAGGTCGATGTCGCCGATATGCGTCCGTTTGGCGAGGTCGAAGATGCAGAGCACGTGGCCGGGATTGGGATTGCGGCCGTGGATGCCGTCGCCGTAGATCGGCACATAGGCGAGGCCGGTCTCGGGCACGACCAGCAGCTCATGCACGGTGCGCTGGAAGCCGTCGATGACCTTCTGGGTCTCGAAGGTCGCCGGATCGAGGAACAGGACCTTCGCCCCCATCTTGTCGACGGCGATCATTCCGTGGTCGGCAGTGCCCATAGCTGCGGCTCTCGCTGGGTTGACGCCCCTCCATTAGCACGCCGCGCGCAAAATATTGTAGTCATGGGGCAATGGTAATCGATATGGCAATCGACACCGGCACAGCCCTGGTTTTGTTCTCCGGCGGGCAGGATTCCACCGTCTGCCTGGCCTGGGCGCTCGAGCGATTTTCACGCGTGGAAACTATCGGCTTCGCCTACGGCCAGCGCCACGCCATCGAGCTCGACCAGCGCGCGCGCATCCGCGCGCACATGGCGGCGCTCAATGCCGGTTGGAAAGCCCGGCTGGGCGAGGACCACCTCGTCACGCTCGATGCGCTCGCCGCCATTTCCGACACCGCGCTGACCCGCGACACGGCGATCGAGATCGCCGACAGCGGCCTGCCCACCACCTTCGTGCCCGGCCGCAACCTGATCTTCTTCTGCTTTTCCGGCGCCGTCGCCTATCGCCGCGGCGCCCGCCATCTGGTCGCCGGCATGTGCGAGACCGATTATTCCGGCTATCCCGATTGCCGCGACGACACGGTGAAGGCCATGCAGGTCGCGCTCACGCTCGGCCTCGACAAGCGCCTCACATTGCATACCCCGCTGATGTGGATCGACAAGGCCGACACCTTCGCGCTGGCCGAAGAGCTGGGCGGCAAGCCCTTCCTTGATCTCGTGATCGAGGACAGCCATAGCTGTTACATGGGCGACCGCAGCCATCGCCACGTCTGGGGTTACGGCTGCGGCGAGTGCCCGGCCTGCCAGTTGCGGGCACAAGGATTTGCCAAATTCATGAGCCGGCGGAAGACGACATGACACCAAACGATCGCCGCAGGAATATCGAGGGCCTGATTTTTCTGGTCCTGTTCTGCCTGACCATTCCGGCCGCCAATTGGATGATCGGCCACGTCGGCACCGTCTGCACCGCCCATGGTCCGTGCCTCATTCCGGTCGCGCCCGGCATCATGGCGCCTTCGGGCGTGCTGATGATCGGCGCCGCGCTTGGTGTTGCGCGATCTGGTGCAGCGCCGGCTCGGCGTCGAATTCGGCATCGGCGCCATCGTCGCCGGCGCCGCCATCTCCGCCGGCATCGCGCCGCCGTCATTGGTTGCTCGCCTCCGCCACGGCGTTCTTGCTGTCGGAATTCGCCGATTTCGCCGTCTACACCCCGCTGGCGCGCCGCCGCCTGGTGCTGGCGGTGGTCGCCTCCAGCGCGGTCGGGCTCGTCGTCGACTCCATCGTCTTCCTCTGGCTCGCCTTCGGCTCGCTCGAATTTCTGCTCGGCCAGATCGTTGGCAAGGCCTGGATGGTGCTGCTCGCCGTTCCGCTGGTCGCCTATCTGCGCCGCCGCGACGAGCGGCTCGGCATCACCGCTGCATAGGATCGTCCCATGTCGGCTCTCGAAATCCTCAAGACCGTCACCACCGGCACCATCACCACCATGCTGCTGAAGAAGGGCATCCGCCACGCCTGGATGGCGGGCGCCATGCCTTTCGGCTTCTCGGGCAAGCGCGTGGTGGGGCCGGCCTTCACGCTGCGCTTCGTGCCGGTGCGCGAGGACTTGGCGACGCCGGAAAGCTGGTCGAAGCCGATCTCCACCCGCTCCGCGATCGAAGCCATGCCGGAGAATTGCGTGGTGGTCGCCGACGCCATGGGCGTCACCGGCGCCGGCATCTTCGGCGACATCCTCTGCATGCGCATGGTCAAGCGTGGCGTCACTGCGCTCATCACCGACGGCGTCATGCGCGACAAGCACGGCGTCATCGCCACCGGCTTGCCGTCTGGTGCGCGGGGGTGGCGGCGCCGGCCTCCGTCAACCAGCTCACCTTTGTCGGCTGGAACGAGCCGATCGGCTGCGGCGGCTGCGCGATCTTCCCGGACGACATCATCGTGGCCGACGACGACGGCGCGGTGGTGATCCCGGCGGCGCTGGTCGATTTTGTCGCCAACGAGGGCGCCGAGCACGAGCTTATGGAAACCTGGCTGGTGGAGGAGGTGCAAAAGGGCGCCAAGCTGCCCGGCCTCTATCCGCCCAATGACGAGAACAAGAAGCGCTACGAGGACTGGAAGAAGAAACGCTGATGTTCTTCATCCTGTCGAAGACCGTCGCCTATTTTTTGCTTCCGTCGAACCTGCTGTTTGCGGTCGGGCTTGCCGGACTGGCGCTGCTGGCGACGCGCTGGCGGCGCGCAGGGCTGCGTTTGCTGGTCGCGTCATTCGTCTTGCTGGTGCTGGCCGGCGTCTTGCCGATCGGCGGCCTCCTCAGCCACACGCTGGAGCAGCGGTTTCCGCCCTGGAATCCCGCGCGTGGTGCGCCCGACGGTATTATCGTGCTCGGCGGCGCCATCAACCCGCTACTGTCGCGCATCTATGGCGAGCCGCAGATCGACGACGGCGGCCGAGCGCGTCACCGTCATTCCCAAACTGGCGCGCGCCTATCCCAATGCGCGCATCGTCTACAGCGGCGGCGATGGCAGCCTGCTCGCCGACAAAGGGCGCGAGGCCGACTACCTCTATCCGCTGCTTGACAGCTTCGGCGTGCCGCGCGACCGCGTCATCCTGGAGAATCGCTCGCGCAACACCTATGAAAATGCCGTCTTCACCCGCGAGCTGGTGAAGCCGAAACCGGGCGAGCGCTGGCTGCTGGTGACCTCGGCACAACACATGCCGCGCGCGATCGGCTGCTTTCGCCGCATCGATTTTCCGGTCGAAGCCTATCCGGTCGACTGGCGCGGGCGCCCCGGCCTTCGTTTGGGCCTGAATTTTCACATCGCGGCCGAGTCTCGACAACCTTGACGGTGCCGTGCACGAATGGACCGGCCTGTTGGTCTATTGGCTGCGCGGCCGCACCGGCGAATTTTTCCCCAGCCCGGACGCCGCGCGCTAGCGATCCGTCATAACAGCTTCACATGCTGGTATCCTTCGGAGCCATGGGTGATTCGCGCACCCGGGCGTCGTGTTGGCGTTACGCGCAGCATCAACCGGCGCTTTGGGGGGTCATCCATGGCATACGACAATCGTCCGAGCTATCGATCGCGCGTCGCCGAGACGCCCGACTATGACTTCGGGCTCGGCGCCGAATGGAATGAGCGCATTGCCACCGGCGTGGTGGTGGCGGTCGGCGTCATGATCGTGGCGATGATCGCCGTCTTGATGGGGATGGCCTGAGGAAGCGCTTCGCCCGCGCGCCCTCCGCCGCGAACGCCAGCCGCGCATCCGAATTGAATTGCCGCCGCCACATCACGATCACCACGCCCAGGGTGCTGAGCGCGAGCGGCACCGGACCTAAGAACCAGCCGAGATAACCGAGCGCGAAGAAGAAGGCGCGCTGGCCGCGATTGAAATGCCGGCCGGCATCGGCGCACAGCCGTGCCGCGCGGTGCGCGAAGGCTTGCGCCTGCGCCGTATCTTTCTCCTCCGGCGGCGGGCGCCGCGCCCACCATGATGGCGAAATAATTGAACAGCCGGTACGACCAGGCGAATTTGAAGAACGTGTAGACGAAGATCACGATCAGCCCCAGCATCTTCAGGTCCCACAACTCCGGCGTCATCGGCGTGCCGAACGGCAGCAGCGACACGACCGGGAGGATCTCGTGGCTGGCGCGCAGCAGCGTGAGCGCGCCGCCGATGGCGATCAACGTGGTCGAGGCGAAGAACGCCGTGCCGTTCTGCAGCGAGGCGGTAACCTGGGCGTCCACCATGCGCATGTCGCGCGCCAGCAGCCGCTCCATCCATTCGTCGCGATAGTCGTTCATCAGGGAATTGAGGCTCTCGCGGCCTTTGGCGGTCTTCTCGATCACGATCGAATAGACGATCCAGGCGACGAGGAACCAGGCCAGGGCGATGAGGTCGGGCAGGGCGAAGGCCGGCATGGGCGGCGAATCTCCTTGGCGCGCATGGTGCCCGCTCAGCAAAGCGCCTTCAACCGGGCAAGGCTTGAGCGTGCGAGGGCCGCTCTGTCACCATCGGGCAAGGAGACAGCACATGCCCCAGACCATCACCCTCGGCTACAAAGCGCTGTGCGAGGCGGCCGAACGCGAGATCGAAACGCTGCCGGTCGAGGAGGCGATCAAGCTCGCCGGCCGCGACGACACCGTGCTGGTCGATATCCGCGACGTCCGCGAATTGGCGCGCGAGGGCAAGGTGCCCGGCGCGGTGCACTGTCCGCGCGGCATGCTGGAGTTCTGGATCGATCCGCAGAGCCCGTATCACAAGCCGAAATTCGCCGAGGATAAGAAATTCGTGTTCTTCTGCGCCGGCGGCTTGCGCTCGGCGCTGGCCGCGCAGACCGCCCAGCGCATGGGGCTCAAGCCGGTCGCCCATATCCAAGGCGGCTTCGGCGCGTGGAAGAAGGCCGGCGGGCCGGTCGAAGCGCCGGAAATGGCGCCGGGCGAGAAGAAGGCGTGAATGGCGCTCACGCTGATCATCGGCAACAAGAACTATTCGTCCTGGTCGCTGCGGCCATGGATCGCGATGAAAGTCGCCGGCATTCCGTTCGACGAGCGCGTGATCCCGCTCTATGAGCCCGGCAGCCGCGAAGAGGTGCTGAAATATTCCCCCGCCGGCAAGGTGCCGGTGCTGATCGACGGCGATCAGCGCATCTGGGAAACGCTCGCCATCCTCGAACATCTGGCGGAGAAATTTCCCGAGGCCGGGCTATGGCCGAAGGATGCCGCCGCGCGCAGCCATGCCCGCGTGGTGGCGAGCGAAATGCATGCCGGCTTTACGGCGCTGCGGCGCAATTGCCCGATGAATCTGTGGCTGCCGCCGAAATCGCGGCCGCTGCCCGACGAGGTTAAACCCGACGTCGCCCGCATCGAGGCGCTGTGGCGCGACTGCCGCGCGCGGTTCGCGCATGACGGCGGGGCGTTTTTGTTCGGTTCATTCGGCGCGGCCGACGCCATGTATGCGCCGGTGGTGGCGCGCTTCCACAGTTACGGCATTGCGGTCGCGAAAGAGACGCAAGCCTACATGGACGCGGTGATGGCGCTGCCGGCCTGGCAGGAGTGGTGCGCCGCGGCGATGAAAGAAGTCCTGGATCATGCGCAACAACGAACCGGACTGGCCGCTGGTGCGTGGCATTAAACTTTCGCAATGATCGATTTTGTGGCTGGACACATCCCGAATTTTGTCAAGATTGGCGGCGACACACGGTCGCGTCTTTCACGGCGCTGGCCGTGGTTCATTTAAGGGGGTGACGATTTTGTCGGGGCCGCGCGCGGCCCTCATGGGGTTTGCCCATGGCATATCGTCTGTTTGCACTTGCTGTCGCGTTTCTCGCCTTCACGCTTCCCGCTCTCGCCGCCGATCCCAGGCCCGACATCAAGGGCCTCTATCTGCTGACCGACTATCCGGCGGTCTCGATCCAGCCCGGCACCACCTCGACCGTCAATCTGAAGCTGCGCAATTACGGTCTCGCGCCGGAGCGGTTCGCGCTCTCGGTCAATGGCGTGCCGCAAGGCTGGACCGCCACGCTGCTCGGCGGCGGCCAGCCGGTCGCCGCCGCCATGCCGGCGACCGACGACAGCGTCTCGCTCGATCTGCGGCTCGACGTTCCCAAGGGCGCGCCGATCGGCACGCACACGCTCACCGTTTCCGCGCAAGGCAGCGCCACGCAGGTCTCGCTGCCGGTCAACGTGACGCTGGCCAAGGAGCTGCCCGCCAAGCTGTCGATCCAGCCGCAATTGCCCGAGCTGCGCGGCTCCACCAATTCGCCGTTCGAATATACGCTGACCGTCAAGAACGACAGCGGCAAGAAGCTGCTGGTCAGTCTCGCCGCCGATGCGCCGCGCAACTTCGACACCTCGTTCACCGAGGCTTATGGCACGCAGCAGTTGACTGCGCTGCCGATCGACGCCGGCAAATCGAAAGACGTGAAACTCAAGGTCAGCCCGCCGAGCACGGTCGATGCCGGGCATTATCCGGTCAAGGTGCAGGTCGCCGCCGAAGGCGCCAATGCCGCGACCAATGTCGCGCTCGACATTACCGGCGAGCCCAAGCTGACGCTCGCGGGCCCGGACGGGCTGCTCAGCGCCAATGCCACCGCCGGTACCGAGGCCTCCGTCCCGGTGGTGGTCGCCAATATCGGAACGGCGCCGGCCGAGAACATCGATCTGTCGGCCAATGCGCCGAGCGGCTGGAAAGTCAGTTTCGAGCCGAAAACCATTGATCGCATCGCGCCCAACCAGCACAAGCAGGTGCAGGCGCTGATCAAGCCGCCGGCCAAGGCAATCGCCGGCGATTACGTCAATACGCTCTCCGCCTCCACCCACGGCGAGACCGGCACCGGCAACTTCCGCGTCACCGTCATGACGTCAACAATGTGGGGCGTGGCCGGCGTCGGCATCATCGGCGCCGCGCTGCTGATCATGGTGGGCGCCGTCGTGCGCTTCGGTCGCCGATGAGCGCACCCGTCATCGAGGCGAAGGGCCTCACCAAGCGCTATGGCACGGCGACCGCCGTCGATGGCATCGACTTCACCGTCGGCGCGGGCGAGATCTTCGGTCTGCTCGGCCCCAACGGCGCCGGCAAGACCACCACCATCCTGATGTTGCTCGGCTTGAGCGACATCACCTCCGGCGAGGCTCGCGTATTCGGGCATGACCCGATGCGCGAGCCGCTCGCGGTCAAGCGCCTGGTCGGCTATCTGCCGGACACGGTCGGCTTCTACGACAACATGACCGCCGCCGATAATCTGCACTACACTGCGCGGCTGATCGGCATCCCCAAGCGCATCCGCAAGGATCGCATTGCCGGCGCGCTCGCCCGCGTCGGCCTTGCCGACGTGGCCGAAAAGAAGGTCGGCACGTTCTCGCGCGGCATGCGGCAGCGGCTCGGTCTCGCCGAGATCATCATGAAGGACGCCCGCATTGCCATCCTCGACGAGCCGACCAACGGCCTTGACCCGCAGGCGAGCGTCGAACTGCTGGAGCTGATCCGTACGCTCAAGGCGCACGGCGTCAGCATCCTGTTGTCCTCGCATCTGCTCGACCGTGTGCAGAGCGTGTGCGACCGGGTGGCGTTGTTCAATGCCGGCCGCATCGTGCTGATGGGCACGGTCGGCGAGCTCGGCCGCCACGTGCTGGGCGGCGGCTTTGCCGTCGAGGTCGAGGCCGAAAGCGGCGACGGCTTGGCCAAGCGGCTGTCCGCGCTGCCGGGGGTGCGCAGCGTGGAGACGCCGGCGCCCGGCCGTTTCCGCATGACCTGCGACCGCGACCTGCGCGCCGAAGCCGCGGCCGCCGTGGTGGCCGCGGGCGGTCGGCTCAAGCAGCTCTCGCTCGATGAGCCGAGCCTGGAGACGATCTACACCCGGTATTTCCAGACCGCGCAGCAACAAGAGGAGGCCCGTGATGCGGCGTGAGGGTTCTCCCTGGCAAGGCCTCGGCGTGGTGATGCTGAAGGAATTGTCCGATCATCTCGCCAGCGCGCGCATGCGCGTGTTGGAATGGCTGGTGGTGCTGACCGCGCTCGCCGCCGTCTACGCCGCTATCACGCAAGTGCGCGACGTGACGGCGGAGGACCCGTTCCTGTTCTTGCGGCTGTTCACCACCGCGCGCGAGCCGCTGCCGTCTTTCGTGTCGTTCCTCGGCTTCCTGGTGCCCCTCATGGCAATTGGGCTCGGCTTCGACGCGGTCAACGGCGAGCATAACCGGCGCACATTGTCGCGCATCCTGTCGCAGCCGATCTATCGCGACGCGCTGCTGTTCGGGAAATTCCTTGCGGGCCTCATCACGCTCGCCATCAGCCTAGTCGTTTTGTGGCTGCTGGTGATCGGCCTCGGCCTCCTGATGCTCGGTGTGCCGCCGGGTGGCGCCGAAATGGCGCGCGCGTTGGTCTTCCTCGCCGTGACGATTGCCTATGCCGGTGTGTGGCTGGCGCTTGCCATCCTGTTCTCGGTGATCTTCCGCTCGGCCGCCACCGCCGCGCTGGTGACGCTCGGCCTCTGGCTGTTCCTCACCTTGATTTGGCCGGCGCTGGCGCCTGCCATCACGCAAGCGCTGGTGTGGTCCGACGACCAGGCAACGCTGGTCATTACCGCGCAGATGCTGGAGCGGCTGTCGCCATCCACGCTCTACGGCGAAATCGTGCTGGCCTTGCTGCACCCGACGACGCGCACGCTCGGCCCGATCTATCTCAGCCAGCTGCAGGGCGCGGTGATGGGCGCGCCGCTGCCGCTCTCGCAAAGCCTGCTGGTGGCCTGGCCGCAGATCGTCGGCCTGATCGCCGCCAGCATCCTGCTGTTCGTCGGCGGCTACGTCGCGTTTCAGCGACAGGAAGTGAGAGCCTAAGAGGCAGGCGCCTCGTCCTTCAGCCGCTTCACCAGCTCCTCGATGAAGGGCCGCTGGGCGGGGAGGATTTTACGCCGCGCTGTCGCCAGCTTGAAATAGGCGATGCGGTCCATCTCGGGGAAGCTTTGCTTCTTGCCCGAGTGCGGCGGCCATTCCATCTCGAACTCGTTGCTGGCGAATTTGGACAGGTCGAAATCGCCCTCGAGCGCGAAGGCGTGCACCGTCTTGCCGCTCTTCTGCCGCACCGGCTTGAGCGGGATGAACTCGCCGGCGGCGGTCAAGCCCGTCTCTTCGTTGAACTCGCGCTTGGCGCAGGCGAGCACGTCGCCCGATTCCACCAGCCCCTTGGGGATCGACCAGGACGCCGCGTCCTTGTTGCGCCAATAGGGCCCGCCCGGATGGGCCAGGAGCACCTCCAGCCCGCGCTTGCGGCGGAAGGCGAGAATGCCGGCGCTGATCTCGGAACGGCGCGACATGGGCTCAATCGGCAATGCAGTCCGGCTAACGATCTTAGCAACAAACACCGGCGAAGCCTATTGCCCGCATCCCCGCCGAAAAAATCACCAAGGCCGCTCGACCGAATTGGTCACGTGCTCGCGGTCGGGCGAGGTGAAGCACAGGCCGACGCACAAATAGGGCAGGTCGGGATGCGGGTTATGCCCGCGGTGGAATTTGGCGATCGGCTCGGAATAGCAGTCGCCGGCTTTCGCTTTCACCAGCACGCCTTCCTGGAAATGCGCCTCGAACAGGCCCTGCAGCGCGACGAAAAACGCCGCGCCGTTGTGGCAATGCCAGTTGGTGTAGCCGCCCGGCACGATCTCGGCGTTGTAGATCTGCACCTTCACCTGCGGGTCGCGCGGCAACGACGCGTACAGCGTGTCGAGCAGCAGATTGCGGTGGAAGCCGTGGCCGGGCGGCACGAAGCCCTCCAGCTTGAGCTTGAGGTCCTTGTAGTCGTCCAATCTGGCGTCCATCTCCGCCTCCGCGCGTGAGGCGGCAAGCCTAATACGCCGCCGCGGCCGAACGCCAGACGCGAAAAACCCGGCGCAGAGGCCGGGTTCTCGCGTCTCAGTCGCGTCGGTCCGCCGTAACCCTAGTTTTCGAGGGCTTCCTTGGCCGCATCCTTGATGCCGCCAATCGCGTTCTGAGTCTTGCCGGCGATCTGGTCGGCCTTGCCTTCGCTTTGCAGCTTGGCATCGCCGGTCAACTTGCCGACGGTTTCCTTGATCTTGCCTTTCGCCTGTTCGGCGCTGCCTTGGATGCGATCTTTGTTCATGATGTCCTCTCGTTCGTTTTAAGGGATCGCCGAGTCAATGATCGCGTGCGCGGATCGTTCCGCAGCGGTTGGTTTCATGCGCCGTGCGCATGCGGCTGCGTCAAATGACACAAGCGAAAGCCCCGCGCCGAAAATTGCCGGCGCGGAGCTTGCGCAATCACCGTGACGCGGCGCTACTTCGCGCCCGTGGTGCCCGACTTCGGATTGGGCGAGCAGTTCAGGTTCTGCGCCTTGGCGTCCTTTTCGCAGGCCGACAGGCTCGCATATTTGCAGTTCAGCGAGCCGCCTGCCGACGTCTCGATGCAGAACTTGCCGGAGCCGGTGGCTGCTTGCTGGCCCATGCTCGAGCTGCTGCTCGACGGGGCCATGGCGCCGGACTTCGGCGTCGTGGTTTGCGCGCTGGCGATCGACAGGCCGGCGACAAGCGCGGCCACGGCGGTCAGAGTGGTCAAGGTCTTCATCAGTCTCCTCCTTGGATGAACGATTGATGCCGCGGAGCGGCACGCTCGAACAACCGAGGCAAGGGGAACAGTGTTCCCGGAACTCGCGCAGTTTTAGGGAAAAAGTTTCAGAACGTGGCGGCGGCGTGGCGGGACGGCGCGGGATTTGTGATCCTGCGCCGTCCGCTACCGTTATGAGCCGCGATCAGCCGTTACGCTTCCAGAATTGCGACGATCTCGTGCGTGCGCGGATCGACGACCACGATCTGATCGCCGACCAGGATGTAGTCGTAGCCGCGCCATTCCGGATAGATCACCACCACTTCTTGCGGCAGCGGGTAGAAATGCACGCTTGCCGGAACGCTGGCGCCGACGCGCACCGAGATATTGAGCTGCACCGGCTTCACGTTCTGCTTCTTGATGACAGTCGTGATCTTGCTGCGCTGCTCGGTCGAGAGCTTGGCGGAACCGGCCGCGGCGCCTTGGCCGGTGGTCGATTCAGTCGATTTTTGCGCCGCACCAGACTTCGACTTGTCCTTCACGTGGCGTGCTCTTGGACGCATCCGACTTCGCGGCATCGGACTTGTCCATGCTTTCGCTCTTCATCTCGGACTTGGAGTCCGACGCCTTCGGCGCCTGCCCGGTCGTTTCCGGCTTCTTCTCCTCGGCCTTCATGCCGGCTTTGCCGCCGTCGCTCGCTTTGAGCTCGGACTTAGCCTTGTCGTCCGACTTGGTGGCCTGACCGGTCGTCTCCGGCGCTTTGCGCTCGCCGGCTTTCATGGATGGCGCGACCTTCTCGGCCGGCGCCGCCTGCTGGGCGGCCGGCGCGGGATTGGACATCTCGCTCTTGCTCTTTTGGTCGCTGTTGTCCGCAGCGCCTGCGGCAGTGGCCAGCAGCAGCCCCGCGGCTACCGTGGTCAACAGATGGACTTTCCTCATAACGTTCCTCCTCTGGGTGCCCCCCGAGGTCATCACGTGACGTGGAACTGAAACGCCGCGCGGCAGTGTCAGTTCCAGGCATGCGGCTATTCGCAGCGATTCCCGCGCCATTGCCTTCCGAGTTCCGCCAAGGCAACCTCGCGCCGCTAAAAAACGGGGAGGGCGCATTGGCGATTCTGACGTCGTCGATCGACCGCAGTTCGGCGGAATTTGCCGCCAATGCCGAGCGCATGCATGCGCTGGTCGCTGAGCTTGCCGCGCGCCGCGCCGAGGCGGCGCTAGGCGGGCTCGCAGAAATCCCGCGAGCGCCATGTCGGCCGCGGCAAGCTGTTGCCGCGTGAGCGCGTGATGAACCTGATCGATCCGGGCTCGCCCTTCCTCGAACTGTCGCCGCTCGCCGCCAACGGCCTGTACGGCGAGGCCATTCACGGCGCCTCGCCTGATCACCGGCATCGGCCGCATCGAGGGCCGCGAATGCATGGTGGTGTGCAACGACTCGACCATCAAGGGCGGCACCTATTTTCCGATGACGGTGAAGAAGCATCTGCGCGCCCAGGAGATCGCGCGCGAGAACCGGCTGCCGTGCATCTATCTCGTGGACAGCGGCGGCGCCAACCTGCCGCACCAGACCGAGGTCTTCCCCGACCGCGAGCATTTCGGCCGCATCTTCTACAACCAGGCGACGCTCTCGGCCTTGCGCATCCCGCAGATCGCGGTGGTGATGGGCTCCTGCACCGCCGGCGGCGCCTACGTGCCGGCGATGTCGGACGAGACCATCATCGTCAAGAACCAGGGCACCATCTTCCTCGGCGGCCCGCCGCTGGTGAAGGCGGCGACCGGCGAGGTGGTGAGCGCGGAGGACCTGGGCGGCGGCGATTTGCATGCGCGCAAGTCGGGCGTCGCCGATCATCTGGCGCAGGACGATCATCACGCCTTGAGCATCGCGCGCCGCATCGTCGCCAACCTCAACACCAGGAAGAGCGTCGACATCCCGCTGATGGCGTCGCGCGAGCCGGCGCTCGACACCGCCGAGCTCGACGGCCTGGTGCCGGTCGACCTGAAGAAGCAATACGACGTCCGCGAGGTGATCGCGCGCCTGGTCGACGCCTCCGAGTTCGACGAGTTCAAGGCGCTCTACGGCACCACGCTGATCACCGGCTTCGCGCATATCCACGGCATGCCGGTCGGCATCCTCGGCAATAACGGCATCCTGTTTTCGGAGAGCGCGCTCAAGGCCGCGCATTTCATCGAGCTGTGCTGCCAGCGCCGCATCCCGCTGCTGTTCCTGCAGAACATCGTCGGCTTCATGGTCGGCCGCGACTACGAGGCGGGCGGCATCGCCAAGGACGGCGCCAAGATGGTGACCGCGGTCGCCTGCGCGCAGGTGCCGAAGATCACCGTCATCGTCGGCGGCTCCTACGGCGCCGGCAATTACGGCATGTGCGGCCGCGCCTACTCGCCGCGCTTCCTGTTCACCTGGCCGAACGCGCGCATCTCGGTGATGGGCGGCGAGCAGGCGGCCTCGCGTGCTCGCCACCGTCAAGCGCGACAATATCGAGGCCGGCGGCGCCAAGTGGTCGGAGGTCGAGGAAGAGGAATTCAAGGCGCCGATCCGCGACCAGTACGAAACCGAAGGCAATCCCTATTACGCCACCGCGCGGCTGTGGGACGACGGCATCATCGCGCCGTCGGAGACGCGCCGCGTGCTGGCGTTGGCGTTTTCAGCGCCGCGCTCAACGCGCCGGTGCCGGAGACGAAGTTTGGCGTGTTTAGGATGTGAGGTAGTAAGAAGTGCGGCGAGGAAAAGGCTGAAATTAAAAGACGTCACGCTGCATCCTTCTGCCTCGGCTTGATCCGCTTCAGCGCCGCCGTGGCGGCATCCTCGGCGCGCTCCAGGTCGTATTGCGCCTGCAGGTTCATCCAGAGCTGCGGCGTGGTGCCGAAATAGCGCGACAGCCGCAGCGCGGTGTCGGCGGTGACCGGTGTTTCCTCGCGAGCCAGCCGCTCGATGCGCGTGCGCGGCACCCCACACGACCGAGCGACCGCGTAAGGCGTCAGCTTCATCGGCACGAGAAATTCTTCGCGCAGGATTTCGCCGGGATGGATAGGGGGAAGCCGCTTCGCCATGGTCATCCTGTCAATGATAATCCACGATCTCGACGTCCTCAGGACCGGCCGCCGTCCACCTGAAAACGATCCGCCATTGGTCGTTGATGCGGATCGAATGCTTGCCGGCGAGATGGCCTTTCAGAGCTTCGAGCCTGTTGCCCGGCGGGACGGCTAGATCGCCGAGCGTGCCCGCGTTATTGATCTGCACAAGCTTGCGGCGCGCGATCTTGGCAAGTGCAAAAGAGAAGCCCTTGGGCGCTTGCCGCCCCAGCAAGATCGCTTCGGCCAGCTTGCCTTTGAAACTGCGGATCATGCCAATGCCGGAACTGGACTTAACGTATCACACTTGATACTATAGCAAGCCTACGTGATGCACGAGGAGGCCGTGACGCCGCTGCTCGATGTGATCCATTGAACAAAGAAAAAATCCGCATGACCCTCAAATTCCCCACCGACCCCGCCGCCAAACGCAAACTCCTGCTCGACGCTGTCGAGCGCATCGCGCCGATCTTGCGCGAGTCCGGCCCGAAGAGCGAAGAGCTCGGCACGCTCGCGCCCGAGGCCGTGAAGGCGTTGCGCGACAACGGCCTGTTCCGCCTCAAGCTGTGCGCGGACATGGGCGGCGCCGAGGCCGACCCGCTCACCGAAATGCTGGTGCTGGAAAATATCGCCTATCACGACTTCACCAGCGGCTGGTGCACCATGGTCGGCGCCACCGCGATCGCCGGGCTCGGCGCCTTCCTCGACGCCGCCGGGCTCGCGCGCGTGTTCAAGGACGGGCAGGTGCCGACCGCCTCGACCTCGGTCTTCCCGGCCGGCCGCGCCACGCCCGAGGGCGACGGCTATCGCGTCAGCGGCCGCTGGCGCTTCAACAGCGGCATCCGCCACGCCGAATGGGTGATCGGCGGCGCGCTGGTGCAGGGCAGCGAGGCGGAGAACAACGGCAAGCCGCGCGCGATCCTCATCGTCATGCCGAAAAGCGACGTCACGCTGCACGACAATTGGGGCACCGCCGGCGGCCTGCGCGGCACCGGCTCGGGCGATTGTTCGGTCGAGAACCTCCTCGTGCCGCGCGCGCTCACCTTCAGCTGGGACCTGCTCAATCCCAAGCCGCTGCGCGGCGGCCCGACGCATCTGTTTCCGCCCTATGCCTATGTGGCCAAGGAGCACGGCAGCGTCGCCATCGGCGCGGCCCGGCGCGCGCTCGACGAGCTGATCACCATCGCCACCACCACGCGCGGCACCTTCCGCGCCTCCAAGCTCGACGAGCGCCAGGTGGTGCATCGCTTCATCGGCGAGGCCGATCTCAAAATCCGCGCCGCGCGCGCTCTGATGCACGCGCGCTACGCCGAGCTTTACGACAAGGTGCTCGCCGGCAAGCTGCCGGAGCGCGGCCGACATCGCCGACGTGCGCGCCATCGCCGTCTACGCCACCGATCTGGCCGTCTGGGTGGTCACCAACACCTATCACTTCGCCGGCAACACCGGCTTGCATCATCCGCACGTGCTCGGGCGGCTGTTGCGCGACGTCAACGCCGCCGGCCTGCACCAGGTGATGAGCGATACGGCCTACGAGAATCACGGTAAGTTCCGGCTCGGCCTGCCGGCTGATCCGCTGGCCTGACGCGGACATCAAACATGACGACATTGCGCATAGCCGTGGCGGCTGCCGCCTTCTGCCTTTTTGCAATGCCGGCTTATGCCGCCATCCAGTCTCGACCCCGGCGAGTGGCAGGACACCGAAACCGGCACCGAGAACGGCGAGCCCGTCAAGCCCGAGGTCACCACCAGCTGCATGACGGCGCAGGACGCGCAACGATCCGGTGAAGGCGCTCACGCAGCTCAAGGACACCGCCGGCCAGCAATGCAAGACCATGAACGTGAAGGAGAACGGCAACGTGCTGTCCTTCGACATGGAATGCGGCGAGCCGAAGACGATGCTGATCGCCATCTCGATGAACATCACGTTCCTGAATTCGCGCCATTACACCGGCACGCTCAAATCCAACGTCACCTATGTCGGCAAGACGATTGCGACCGACAAGCAGCTCGATTCCAAATGGATCGGCGCGACCTGCAAGGAAAAATAGCGGCGGTGCCAGTATGGCCGAAACCTATCAATCCGCTCTCATCGTCGGCGCAGGCGCCGGCCTGTCGGCGTCGCTCGCCCGCGCCTTCGCCAAGGAAGGCATGAGCGTCGCGCTCGCCGCCCGCGCGGTGGACAAGCTCGCTGGTCTCGCCAAAGAAACGGGCGCCAAGACCTATGCCTGCGACGCCAGCCAGCGCGCCGAGGTGGACAAATTATTCGCCGCGCTCGACAGCGCCGGCGCGCCCGATGTGGTCGTCTACAATGCCAGCTATCGCACGCGCGGGCCGCTGATCGATCTCGATCCGGCCGAGGTGCAGAAGTCGATCGCCGTCAGCGCGTTCGGCGGCTTCCTGGTGGCGCAGGCGGCCGCGCGCCGCATGCTGCCGCGCAAGCGCGGCGCCATCCTGTTCACCGGCGCATCCGCGAGCGTGAAGGGCTATGCGCAGTCGGCGCCCTTTGCCATGGGCAAGTTCGCGCTGCGCGGGCTGGCGCAAAGCATGGCGCGCGAGCTGTCGCCGCAGGGCATCCATGTCGCGCATTTCGTCATCGACGGCGGCATCAGAAGCGCGCGCCGCGCCGAGCCGCCCGATGCGCCGGACTCGCTGCTCGATCCCGACGCCATCGCGCAAAGCTACCTGCACGTCTTGGCCCAGCCGCGCAGCGCCTGGACGCAGGAGCTCGAGCTGCGGCCCTGGGTCGAGAAGTTCTAGCGCAGCATGCCGATCACGGTGTCCCAGTTCACGAACGGCTTCGCCGGGCCGGCGCGCACCACGCCGGTGTCGTGCAGATAGGCCGAGCCGAGCATCAGCACCGCGCCGCAGACCACGCCCAGAATGAATCTCATCGCCCGCCTCCCGCGCAAGGAGCTAGAATCACCGGTCCTTGCATCGGCGCATCATAGTCCTTGTTGCCGCCACTTGCATTGCGGGCGCGGGAATGAGACTGATTTCGGCGCTTGAGGATGCGAGGAGGGGGCTGCCGATGCGACGCCGGATTTTTCTGACGCTTGCCGCCCTGCTGCTGCCGCCGGCGGCCATCGCGCAAACGCCGCCGCCCGTCTCGGCGCCGCCCGCCGTTGCGCCGGCCGCCGCGCCGCATCCCGAAGGCTCGCATGAAGCAAAATCCTACACGCCCGGCATCGAGCAATTCATGAACGTGATCCAGAACGAGCACGCCAAGCTGTGGTACGCCGCCTCGGCGCGCAATTGGCAGCTTGCCGCCTATCAGCTCGGCGAGATCAAGGAGATCATGTCGGACGTCGAAGACCTCTATCCGACGTTCAAGAACCTGCCGCTCGGCAAGATGCTGGACAACGTCATCACCGGCCCGATCGCCGAGCTGGAAAAGGCGCTCGACGCCAAGGACTTCGGCAAATTCTCCGCCGGCTACGGCAAGCTGACCGACGCCTGCAATGCCTGCCATCAGGCGACCGGCATGGGCTTCATCGTCATCCAGCGGCCGGCCAACCCCGGCTTCCCCAATCAGGATTTCAGGCCGCACAAATGACCAGCCCCGACGATCTCAAGCAATTGGCGCCGACCGGCTAAGCTGCGCGGCGGCGTGGTGGTCGCGCCGGCGGGCTCCGCCTTCTTCGCCATCAAGGACGGCAAGGACGTGCGCGGCGTCACCGTCTCGCTGTTGCGCGCCTTTGCCGAGACGCTGAAGCTGCCGCTCGATCTGCAGGTCTATGACAATTCCGGCCAGGTCACCGACGCGGTGACCAAAGGCGACTGCGACATCGCCTTCATGCCGCACGACGCTTCGCGCGCCGAGAAAGTCGATTTCGGTCCGGCCTATTTCATCATCGAAAGCACCTATCTGGTGCCGGCCGGCTCGAAAATTCAAACCATCGACGAGGTCAACCGGGCGGGCGTGCGCATCGTCGCCATCTCCAACACCACGACCGGGCGCAGCGCGCGCCGCACCGCGCCCAATGCCTCCGTGCAGGAAGTGCCGAGCGTCGACCTGATGACCGAGATGGCGGCGCAAGGGCGAGGGCGACGCCTTCGCGCTGACGCACGATTCCCTTGCCGGGTTGATGCCGAAGCTGCCGGGCGCGCGCATCCTGCCCGGCAATTTCCAGCAGACCGGCATCAACGTGGCGGTGCCCAAGGGCCGCGCCGCGGCGCTCAAAGTCGCGACCGCGCTGCTCGACGACGCCAAGACATCCGGCGTGGTGCGCCGCGCCTTCGACGCCAACGGTCTCAAGGACGCGGTGGTCGCGCCCTAGCGCGCGATCCAGGTTTTGACGCGCGCGACCGCGAGATAAAGCAGCGCCGCGCCGGCGAACGCCCAGCACAACGTCGGCGCCCATTGCAGCACCGCCTTGAGCGAGGGATCGGCATTGATGCCGGTCGCCACCGTCAGGATGCGCGTGAAGGTCGCCAGCGCCAGCGCCGAGAACAGCAGGCCCGACATGCGGCCTTCGCCGCCATTCTCGCCGATGGCAAAGGCGACCGTGAAGGCGCTCATCAGGATCGCGCCCCAGGCGGCGCCGGCGGCGAATTGCGCGACCACCAATTGCTCGAGCCCTTGCGCCAGATGCGCCGCGACGATGGCGAGCGCGCCGATCAGCGCCGCGCCGCCCATCACGGCATAGCCGCCGACCCGCTTGGTGATGGCGCCCGCCGGGAACATGGAAATATTGAAGCCGATCCAGAACACCGGCATCAGCCATTGCAGCTGCGGCGCCTTGGTGAACTTCAGGTAGAGCGGCGCCGAGTTGAGCGCGAAGTGCATCTGATAGCCGAGCGCAAGCGCGATCATGCCGAGCGCGAACACGATGGCCGGCTTGGTCATGGTGCCGAACGAACGCACCGGCGCGGCCTTCGATGCGGGCGGCGGGGAGGCGGCGAGCCGCCGTTCGGCGGTGATCATGCCGAGCGTGGTGAGCATCAGCACGATGCTCGCCGCCGCAAACGGGATGCGCGGATCGACGTCGCGCAGCGTGACCGTCAGATAGGGGCCGAGCGCGCCGGCAATGCCGTAGCCGAGCATCGCCAACGCCGACAAGAACGGGATCGCCGGCTTGCGGGCATATTTGCCGAGCAGCATCAAAGGCGGCGCGCGCAGCGCCGACGACGTCACCGTCCACAGCACGATGAAGCGCGAGCAGGATCGGCGCGCCGAGCCCGGCGATCTCCGGCATGACCAAAAAGGCCGCGCAGGACAACGCGGTCGCCGCCACCACATAGACGCCGAGCCTGCCCAGCACGCGCGTCACTTTGTCGGCGGCGATGCCGGTGGCGAAATCGCAGACCGTGAAGATGGCCTGGTCGAGCAGCAGGATCAGCACCACGGCCTTGGGCGCCAGCCCGGCCGCGGCGGCGAGCTTGGGCAGATAAATGACGTAAACCGTCCAGCACAGCGTGAAGAACAGCTGCAGCACCGCCAGATACCAGCCGAACCGGTTCGAGACGGTGCCCATGGGCGTTCTCAGATCGTGATGATCACGTTGCCGATGCTGCCGGCCTCGACCGCCTCATGCGCGGCGACGGCGTCGGCGAGCGGGAATGTCGGCCCGACGCGGTTGACGAGCGCGCCTTGCGTGAGCGCGCGGGTGATGGCCGAGACGGTGCGCTCGCGCTCCTGCGCGTCGAGCTCGTAGACCAGGAAGAACTTGAGCTGGATCGAATTGACCAGGCAGAACGCCGCCGGCAGCGCCGCTTCCGGGCTGGTGCCGTAGACGATGACGCTGCCCTTCGGCCGCAGCACGGACGGAATGAGCTTGGCATTGGCGGCGAGATCCATCTCGATCACGGCGTCGACGCCCTTCTTGCCGGTGATCTCCATCACCCGCTCGCCGACATTCTCGCGCTTGTAGTCGATGGTGTGATCGGCGCCCGCTTCGCGCGCGATCTTGGCCTTTTCGGGCGAGGAAATGGTGGTCAGCACCGTCGCGCCGGCCATCTTGGCGAATTGGATGACGTATTGGCTCACCGAGCCGGCGCCGCCGGCGACCAGCAGGGTGGTGCCCTTGGCTGCATGGCTGAGCGCGATGGCATGATGGGCAGTCATGGCCGGGATGCCGAGGCAGGCGCCGGCCTCGAAACTCACCTTGTCGGGCAGTTTGACGGCTTGCGCGGCCGGCAGCGCGATGTATTCGGCCGCGGTGCCGAAGGCGCGCTTCCATTGCCCGTTCCACACCCAGACCCGCTCGCCGATGCGCGATTTCGGCACGCCGTCGCCGACCTGGTCGATGTAGCCTGCGCCGTCGCTGTCGGGAATGACGCGCGGCCAGGCGATCTTACGGGTCGAGCCTTGCCGCGATTTGACGTCGGAGGGATTGACGCCGGAGGTGGCGAGCTTCACCCGCACTTCGCCGGGTCCGGCCTGCGGGGTGTCGACCTCGCCGACCCGCAAGACGTCACGCGCAGTTCCATTGCGCTCGTAATAAGCCGCCCGCATGAGACCTCCCGGCAGGGAACGATAGCACGCCGCCCGCGCCGTGAAATCGTCCTGAAACCGAGGGCCGCACCAGCCCATTGTTGAAGTGAACATGCGGAGCCCGCTTTAGGGGCGCTCCGCGCCGATCAAAGTGCACGGCGGAGCGGATTACTTGGACGCGATCCGGTTCCACTCGTTGCGTGCGCGTGTGGTGGCGTGGCTCCATTTGACGGCGACCACATCCCAATTGACCAGTGGGCGCTGGGCGCTCGCCGGCGCGCCGGCCGCCTCCGCCGCTTGATGGGAGTTGTAGAGATAGGCGCCGCCGACGGTCAGGACCGCGCCCAAGATGATTCCGAACAGCACTCGCATGGCAATCTCCTCGTAACCCCGCATCGCAACGCGTCGATTGGCATCACAGTTCCAGTTATGGCCGTTTCTCGGGCCGAATTTGGACGGCGGTCTGGATGCGCCAAAACAGGACAAAAATGACTAGGTAAACTCTTGAAAACGCTAAGATTTATTCCTATAAAAACTTCGCACGCCAACAAAATTAGCTGCTATATTGAACTTATGAGTACGCATTCAGCAAAAACCGCCCGGCGGTCGACCAAAACTGCCCGGCGAACGGTCAAAAAGGCCGCAAAGAGCGTCCGCGTGACCGCGAAAAAGGCATCGAAATCCGCGCGCCAGAGCGTCGCCAAGGCGGGCAACACCGCCGCGCGGGCGCCGAGCGCCGTCAAAGGCGCGAAGATCATCCGCACGATCAGTCCGCCCATGCAGCCGATCGCGGCGCATGAGGTTCCGATCCGGTCGCACAAGTACCAAGTCGGTGAAATGGTGTACTTCACCTCGCCGACCTTCGGCCGCGCCGCCGCCACCGGCAGCTACACCGTGGTCAAGCTGCTGCCGTCGGAAGGCGACGACTACCAGTACCGGATCAAGAGTTCCGGCGAGGCCTTCGAGCGCGTGGCGAAAGAAAGCCAGCTCGACCGGGCGTAGGCTGACGTCCGCCGCGATTTCGTCTCCGCCATCGCCTATGATGCCTCAACCATCACGCGGCGCTGGCTGCCGGCGCATGATCCCGAAAAGCATGTCCTCGACTTGATCGGGGATGGGCACCGGTTTTCGGGGTAGATCATGCGCAAAAGGAAATGGGGGAGCGCATGCCGATCTACATCACGCAGGGTCGCTACACCCGCGACGCCATCAAGGGCATGATCGTCCGGCCGGAGGACCGCGCCGACGCGATCTCGCGGCTGTTGTCGAAGGCCGGCGGCCGCCTGGTCGGCTATTACCTCACCTTCGGCGACTATGATTTCCTCTCGATCGCCGAGATCCCGAACGACATTCAGGCGGCAGCTGCGCTGCTGGCGGCCGCCAGCGGCGGCGGCGTCACCGATCTGCGCACCACCGTGGCCATGACCTCGGTCGAGGCCAAGGGTGCCTTTGCTGCGGCGAGCGATCTGGCCCCCGGCTTCAAGTCGGCGGGCGGGACCTGACAATCAAGATAACCATCAGCCAAGAACCTCATCCACAGGAGTGCTTATGCGCGGCTTTTTGCGTTTGATTGCGTTCATCGTGCCGGTCCTGCTCGCGGTCCCGGCCTCAGCCGCCGATTATCCCAACCGTACGGTCAAGTTGATCGTGCCGTTCGGCGCCGGCGGTCCGGCCGACATCTACGCTCGCATTCTCGCGCAGCATTTATCGGAGGGCACCAAGCAGGCCTTCGTGGTCGAGGACCGCCCCGGCGCCGGTTCGCTCATCGGCACCGATGTCGTCGCCAAATCCGCGCCAGATGGCTACACGCTGCTGATTATGTCGAATACCCATACCACCAATGAATCGCTGTTGCCGAACAAGCCGTTCCAGCTGATGCGCGACTTCGTTCCGGTCGCGACCATCAATTATTCCGATCTGGTGATGGTGGTTCCGACGTCGTTGCCGGTGAAATCGGTGAAGGAATTCATCGATATGGCGAAGAAGGATCCGGGCAAGCTCAATTACGCGTCGTCGGGGCCGGGCACGCCCTATCATATGGCCGGCGAATTGTTCAAAGCCATGGCCGGCATCAACGTCGTGCACGTTCCCTATAAGGCGTCGGGCGATGCTCGTAACGCTGTTCTTGCCGGCCAGGTCGAGATGATGTTCGACGCCGTCACCACCATGACGCAGCTCGCCAAGGCAGGGAAAGTGCGCGCACTCGGCACCACCGGCACCAGCCGTTCGGCGCTGACGCCCGATTTGCCGACGATTGCGGAAACCGTGCCCGGTTATGAGGCAACCATCTGGATCGGCGTGATGGCTCCCAAGGGCACGCCCAAAGACGTGATCAGCTTCCTCAACACGGCGATCAATAAGGCAATCGAGCTGCCCGATGTGAAAGCCGCTTGGCTCAAGCAAGGCGCGGTTCCAATGGTGAAAACGCCCGATGAATTCGACGCCTTTTTGCGCAAGGACATCGCGAAATGGGCCAATGTGGTAAAAGTGTCGGGGGCCAAGGTGCAGTAACGGGAGCTGCGTGATGTCGGCACCAGCATGACCGCTATTTCTCGTATCGCTCTGTCTTTAGCGGCGCTCGCGCTCGCCGGTGTCGCGGTCTATGCGCTCATTGACCGCTCGAGCGTGGCCGAACGCGCCGCTGAGCGGCGCGCCTTGCTCGCGCGCGAGGTCGAACTGAGCCGGATTGCGCTGGCGCCCGGCTCGGCGCTCGCCTGCCTTGACGGCGGCGCCGGCGAAACGGTCGAGAACGTCTGCGAGAAGACGGTGTTTGCCTCCGCGCAAAGCACCGCCGCCGCGGTCGCCTATATGGACGCACGGCTCAAGCTGCTGGCGTCCGCTGCCGCGCGCGATCCCGGTCTGCTGACGCTGCTGGCCTCCACCCGCCGCGCGGTCGCGCTCGATCGGTTTGGCGTGGCCGCCCATGTGCTGGCGATCCGCGACGGCTGCACGGCCGAGAAATGCGACGCCTTTGCGCTGGTCGACGATGCCAGCGCGCTTCAGGCCAACCTTCGGGCGCAAGTCTACGATCAATATGTCTCGCGCTATGTCGCCAGCTGGAACGCGCCCGCGCCGGCCGAAAAGCCGCCCGCCGTTTCGGCGCTGCCGTCGCCAACGTCACTCGCCAGAGTGACCGCCTCCGGCCAGACCCCGACCCCGGCGGTGAAGCCGGGCGAGCACTGGGATTTCCCCTCGGCCGCGTCTATTCCGGCCGTCAGCATCATGGGCGCCGAGCCGCCTCTGCCCAAGGGCGCGGAGGCGCAGGCGCAAGCGCAAGGACAGGCGCCTGGGCAAGCCGAGTGGCGCGCCGCCGGCCACGCCCATGCCCGCCGCCAAACCTGCTGCCAAACCTGCGAGCCCGCGCGGCGCCGAAAACGCCCCCGCCGCAAGCGGCCCCGCCCGCCGCGCGCTAGTATCGGCGCGGCCGGGAGCGCCGATGTTCAAATCCGTCCTGATCGCCAATCGCGGCGAGATCGCCTGCCGCATCATCCGCACCGCCCGGCGCATGGGCCTGCGCGCGGTCGCGGTCTATTCCGACGCCGACCGCAACGCGCTGCATGTGCGGCTGGCCGACGAGGCGGTTCACATCGGGCCGTCGCCGGCGGCGCAGAGTTACCTCGCGAGCGCCCGGCTGATCGCCGCCGCGCAGGCCGTCGGGCGCCGACTGCGTGCATCCCGGCTACGGCTTCCTCGCCGAGAACGCGGATTTCGCGCAAGCCTGCCTGACCGCCGGCATTGCCTTCATCGGCCCGCCGCCGGCCGCGATCCGCGCCATGGGGCTGAAAGACCGCGCCAAGACGCTGATGGAAAAAGCCGGCGTGCCGGTGGTGCCCGGCTATCACGGCGAGCGGCAGGAGCCGAAATTCCTCAAGCAGAAGGCCTACGAGCTCGGCTATCCGCTGCTGATCAAGGCGACTGCCGGCGGCGGCGGCAAGGGCATGCGGCGCGTCGACAAGCATGCCGACTTCGACGCCGCGCTGGAATCTGCGCAGCGCGAGGCGCAATCGGCCTTCGGCGACGCCCGCATGCTGATCGAGAAATATGTCGGCCATCCGCGCCACATCGAGCTGCAGGTCTTCGCCGACCGCCACGGCAACGCCATTCATCTCGGCGAGCGCGACTGCTCGCTGCAGCGCCGCCACCAGAAAGTCATCGAGGAGGCGCCCGCGCCCGGCATGAGCGCGAGCTTGCGCGCCGCCATGGGCGCTGCCGCGGTCGCGGCCGCGAAAGCCGTCGGCTACGAGGGCGCCGGCACGGTCGAGTTCATCGCCGACGGGGAGGGCGGGCTCAAAGAGCGCGGCTTCTGGTTCATGGAGATGAACACGCGCCTGCAGGTCGAGCACCCGGTCACCGAAGCCGTCACCGGGCTCGATCTGGTGGAATGGCAATTGCGCGTCGCCGCAGGCGAGCCTCTGCCGCTCAAGCAGGATCAGGTGCGCATTTCCGGTCACGCGGTCGAAGCGCGCATCTATGCCGAGGATCCGGCGCACGGCTTTCTGCCGTCGACCGGCAAATTGGTGGCGCTGCAATTTCCGCAAGGCGAAGGCAACAAATGCGCGTCGATGCCGGCGTCGCAGCCGGCGACGAGGTGACGCCGTTCTACGATCCGATGATCGCCAAGCTGATCGCGCATGGCGCCAACCGCGAGCAGGCGCTCGATCGCCTGGCGGATGCGCTGGAAAGCACGATCGCGCTCGGCCCGCGCAGCAATCTCGGTTTCCTTGCCGCGCTTGCCCGCGCCGCCGGTTTCCGCGGCGGCGACTTCGACACCGGCTTCATCGACCGCAACCTGTCGCAGCTCGGCGCCGCGCCGCAACCGCTCGATCATGCCGCCGTCGCCTTCGGCGCCGCGCGGCTCATGGACGGCGAACGCGCGCGCATCGCGTCGGCAATCGAACGCGAAGCGGAAACGCCCGCCGTCGCCCTGGGACACTGCCGACGCGTTCCAGCTCTCCGGCAAACGCACGCTGGCGCTGCCGCTGCTCGCCGACGGCGAGAGCGTGGTCGCGCAAGTGTCTTTAGCGCGCGCGGGCACGCAGGTCACCGTCGAAGGTGCCAAGCCCGCCGGCGATGCCTTCGCCGTCGTCGCGGGCAACGCCGCTTACGTGCTGCGCAATGGCCGCCAGACCAAAGTCACATTGCGCGATCTCGCGCTCGAGGAAGCCGGCGACCAAGGCCAAGGCGGCCTGGTGCGCGCGCCCATGCATGGCAAGGTGCTGGCCGTGCTGGTCGAGCAGGGCGCGACCGTTGCGCGCGGCCAGCGCGTCGCCATCGTCGAGGCGATGAAGATGGAGCACACGCTGGTGGCGCCCATCGACGGCGTCGTGACCGAGATCGCGGTCGCCGCCAACGCGCAGGTGCCGGAAGGCGCCAAGCTGATGCTGATCGAGGCCGCGGCCGCGCCGCCTAGCGCGGCGGACGCGCCTTACATCTTGCTTCAGCTTCTCGTCCATATGCATGCCGAAGAAGATCGGCATCGACCAGCTCGGCAGCACCAGCGGCAGCGCGTCGCGTACCGCGCGCCGCGTATTGTCGTGCTGCTGCGCGATGTCGGCGGCTTCCTTTTCCTCTTTGGTCATCTTCTTCTTGTGCTTGGCTTGCCGCCAGAGCCGGTGAAGCGGCGATGGCTGCGGCGGCAAGCAGCAGAACGATTTTTTTCATGAGTCCCCCCGTTAGGTCACGCAAGCGCGTATCATCGGTCGTGCCGCTCAATTTGCAATAGGGGTGGCTCGCGGCGCGCGGAACAGATGCCCAATAAAAAGTCTGTAAAAACCGACGCCGGCCGCTTGCGCGGCGCTCGGCTTTGCCGAAATAATTTCCGCGCCGGCTGTCCTGCTTGCGAGGCTTTCCCGTGTTTCGTCCCTTCGGTTTGTCGTCATGGCGTGTCGCTGTGGCTGCTGTCATTCTTGCGGCTTGCGCCGCCGTCTCGACCGGCGCCAGAGCTGGTGGCTCTCACCTTTATGTCATGCTCGGTCTCGGCGGCATGTCGCCGGGCTTGAGCGATTTCGGCGACACGCATCGGCCATCACGGCATCCCGACCACGGTCGGCAGCTACCTGGAATGGGGCGAATTCGCGCAGCAGGCCATTCACGATTACAAGAGCGGCCGCGTGTCCTCGATCATGATCGTCGGCCACTCGCTCGGCGGCGGTGCGGCCCGCGCTATGGCGGCCGAACTCGCCGAGGCGCACGTGCCGGTCAAGCTCCTGGTCACGCTCGATCCCGTCGGCGACACGGAGACCTCCTCGAACGTCCACCGCTCGGTGAATATCCTTCCTGGCGCCGGCGAGGACCATTTCTCGATGATCACGGCCCATGACCGCGAGCTGCGCGGGCTCGTGCTCGGCACGCGCAGCCCGCGCCAGATGCGCGCCCGCGCGCCGGAAGCCGTTCCCAACAATTTCAGCTACGGCGCGATCAACTAATCCACAGCACGCGGCTTTCCCTGATGCGGCGCGCGCGCTATGCATGCGCGCGTCTCTTGGAAACTCGCAGAATGCCGCTTCATCTCATCAAGCTGTGCGTCGGCTGCGACTCGGTCGCCGACCTCGAGGACTGGATCGAGCAGAAGCTGAAAGAGAAGAAGCGCCGCCGCCAGAAGCCGGAGCACATCCACACCACGCGCATGGTGCCCAAGCGCGCCGAGGAACTCACCGCCGGCGGCTCGCTCTATTGGGTGATCCGCGGCCAGATCGCCTGCCGCGAGCGCATCCTCGACATTCGCCCGTTCACCGACAAAGACGGCATCGGCCGCTGCCGCGTCGTGCTCGACGGCAAATTGGTGCTGGTCGAGCCGCGCCCGCGCTCGGCCTTCCAGGGCTGGCGTTATCTCGAGCCCAAGGATGCGCCGCGCGATCTGGCGCGGGCCGCGCCCGGCGCCGCGCGCATGCCCGAGGAAATGCGCCGTGAATTGCAGCAATTGGGCCTGTTGTGACGCCCGCGTGACGCGCCCAACGGCCGGTGCTAGGCTTTCATCACTAGTCGGTCAGGGTAGGGGGCGGACATGCGGCACTCGCCAGTGTTCCCCGCCATCGCGATCGCGGCCGTGATGGTGCTGGGCAATTGTAATTCCGCGGCGGCTGACGACAGGGATTTGTGCAAGACGGCGTCGGGCGACACCGCCATCGAGGCCTGCACGCGGGCGATCGATTCCAAAAAATTCAACAACAAGAAACAGGCGCGTGTCTTGTCGCTGCTCTACACCAATCGCGGCGTCGAATACGAGATCAAGCAGGAATACGACAAGGCGATTGCCGACCACGATCTGGCGATCAAGGTCGATCCGAAAAATCCCGCGCCCTACAACAATCGCGGCAACGCCTATCTCGCCAAGCAGGATTACGAGCACGCCATCGCCGACTTCGATATGGCGGTGAAGCTCAATCCGAAATATGCCGAGGCGTTCTTCAATCGCGGCATGGCCAAGCGCAATCACGGCGACATGGCGGGCGGCGAAGAAGACATCGCGCAGGCTAAGCTGCTGCAGCCGGGCATCGGCGCGACGACGCAGTAGCGCCTGTCTCTCTCCGTTCGTCCCTGAGCAAGCGGGGCCCCATACCTCGCAGCTTTATATCCGCCTCATCCTGAGGAGCCCGCCGAAGCGCAAGCGCAGGCGGGCGTCTCGAAGGATGGCCACGGGCCTCATGGTTCGAGACGCGGCCTTTTCGGCCGCTCCTCACCATGAGGAGAAGGGCTAAACGGCGATGTTATCGATCAATCTGCGTCTTGCCGATCTTGGCGGCGACCAAAAGCCTGATCGGTCCGTCTTTGCGCGATGCGACTGGCGCAAGCGTCGATGCATGGCGCGCTTCCAGATAGTCGAGCGCAAAGCCGGCGACGTCGATCTCTCTGCGTCCGACATCCAGCACCTGCGTGATCGGCTCGCCTTGTCGGATGCGCGCCGCGCTCGCCGTGAGCACGCGATGGAGCACGGGCGCGGCGCTGCGTTCGCCGGCCGAAAGATAGGCGTTGCGCGACGACAGCGCCAAGCCGTCTTTCTCGCGCACGGTCTTCACGCCGACGACCTTCAGCGGCAGATCGAGATCCTTTGCCATCTGCCGCACCACGCAAAGCTGTTGATAATCTTTCTCGCCGAACAGCGCGAAGTCCGGTTCCACTTGCGTGAACAGTTTGGCGACGACGGTGGCGACGCCGCCGAAGAAATGCGGACGGAACTTGTCTTCCAGTCCCGCTTTCGCCGCGCCTTGCGGCTCGATGCGCGTGGCAAAGCCTTCCGGATACATGACCTTCGCCGTCGGCGCCCAAACCAGATCGATCTTTGCGGCCGTCAGCGCCTTCAAGTCGGAGGCGAAAGTGCGCGGATAGCTGCCGAAATCCTCGGTCGGCGCGAATTGGGTCGGATTGACGAAAATCGACACCACGACGCGGTGGGCGCGGCGCTTCGCCTCATGCACCAATGCCAAATGGCCGGCATGCAGCGCGCCCATGGTCGGCACCAAAGCCACCGATTCATTGGCTTTCCGGTAGAGTTCCACGGCGCGGCGCAGCGCCTTGATCGTCCGCGCCACTTTCGGGCGATTTGCCATAATCGAGGGCCTTGTCGGCTGACTGTCACAAACCCCGGTTAGCAACTAGCAGAGCACGGTTAATCCGGCCACGCGGGTTAATGGTTAAATGATGCACAACTTGACTAAAAGCCGCTAATATCTTGAGAATTGCCGGGTCAAAGGACGCGTCATGTTGGTCCAGCCGATCCAAGAAGCTTCCCCGTCTGCGCACGTCGTCGTGCTCGGCAACGAAAAAGGCGGCTCCGGTAAATCGACGACCGCGCTGCACATCGCGGTCGCGTTGCTCAAAGCCGGCCAGCGCGTCGCCACCATCGATCTCGACTCGCGCCAGAAAAGTTTCACGCACTACGTCGAGAACCGCCGCGACTGGGCCGCAGCGCGCGCGCATCAAGCTCGATCTGCCGACGCATTACTGTGTCGAGCGCGGCGAGAGCTCGTCGGTGGAAGCCAACGAAGCGACCGAGTTCGCCAACTTCTCGAAAGCGATCAGCGCGATCGAACACACCCACGACGTGGTGGTGATCGACACGCCCGGCAACGACACCTATCTGATGCGGCTTGCGCATTCGATGGCCGACACGCTGGTCACGCCGCTCAACGATTCGTTCCTCGACTTCGACGTGCTGGCCACGCTCGATCCGACCAATTTTGCCGTCACCGGCGAAAGCCATTACGCCGAGATGGTGCGCGAGGCGCGCCGCCAGCGCCGGCTGGTCGACGGCAATCTCACCGACTGGATCGTGGTGCGCAACCGTCTCTCTGCGTTGGGCTCGCGCAACAAGCGCCTGGTCGGCGAGGGGCTCGCCGAACTGTCCAAGCGCATGGGCTTCCGCTGCGTGGAAGGTTTCGCCGAGCGCGTGGTCTATCGCGAATTCTTCCCGCGCGGCCTGACCGCGCTCGACGATCTCGACGAGGCGACGCTCGGCACCAAGCCGAACATGTCGCACCTGACCGCGCGCGAGGAAGTGATCGCGCTGCTCAACCTGCTGCATCTGCCGCTGTCGGAAAACGGCAAGCGCCGCGCCGCCGCCCGTGCCGAATGGTATTCGGTCATGGACCAGCCGCTGCAGGTCCACGACGTCATCGGCTGATTACGGCTCCTTAAGCCTCCGCCAACCTCTGCCTTGCCCTCTCACCGATTGTTGCTAAATCGGTGTAGACTTTCGTCATGAGCAAGGATCCCTCCAAGCTGTCCCCTGCGCCGGCCTCGTCGCGGCCGGAGATCGACGCGTTCATCGAGCGCGTGCATTCGCTCGGGCCCTCGAGCGCGGGCGACAGACGCGGCCGCCTGATCTTTGCCCTCGACGCCACCATGAGCCGGCAGCCGACCTGGGACACGGCTTGTACGTTACAGGCGGATATGTTCCGCGAAGCCGCGAGCGCCGGCGGCCTCGACATCCAGCTCGTCTATTTCCGCGGCTTAAGCGAATGCCGCGCCTCCGGCTGGGTCGCGGGCACCGGCAAGCTCGCCGAGTTGATGTCGCGCATCGATTGCCGCGGCGGTCATACCCAGATCGGCAAGGTGCTCAGCCACGCGCGCCGGGAAAATGCCAAGCAAAAGGTTCAGGCGCTCGTGTTCGTCGGCGACGCCATGGAGGAGAAGATCGACGATCTGTGTGCGGCGGCCGGCGAGCTCGGCCTGCTCGGCGTGCCGGTCTTCATGTTCCAGGAAGGCCACGATGCGGTCGCCGAGAACGCCTATCGCGAAGTCGCGCGGCTCTCGCACGGCGCCTATTGCCGCTTCGATACCGGCGCCGCGCATGAGCTGCGCGAATTGTTGCGCGCGGTCGCCGCCTACGCCTCCGGCGGCAAGAAGGCGCTGGCGGAATTGTCGGCGCGCAGCGCGGGCGGCGCCAGCGCCTTGCTGGCGCAGCTGAAATAGTCATGCCCGCATTGGTCTTCGGCATCCTGGTGCTGGTGCTCGCCCTCTGGGCGCTCAACGTCATTTCCAAAGTCGATCCGAAAATCGGCGCGCGCGTCATGAAGGCCGGAGGCGGGATTCTGGCGCTCGGTTTTGCCGTGTTTCTCGGCTTGCGCGGCGAGCTTGCGATTGCGCTGCCGCTCGGCGCTTTCGGGCTCGGCCTGCTCGGCTGGCTGCCGTTCGGCCCGGCGGGCTTCTCGCAGCGCGTCAACAAGAGCGCGGGCGGCGCCTCGCGCGTGCGCTCGGCCTTTATCGAGATGGAGCTCGACCATGACAGCGGCGAGATGCGCGGCCGCATCCTCGCCGGCCGCCATCAAGGCATGACGCTCGATCGCCTCGACGTCAAAACGCTCGTGGCGTTCTTGAACGAAATCGACGACGAAAGCCGCGCGCTATTGATGGCGTATCTTGACCGCCGGGAGGCCGGCTGGCGTGAACACGCGGACGGTGACACGGCAACGGGGCGGCCTGCCACGTCCAGCGGCAAACTGACGGAAAAGGAGGCCTATCAGATCCTTGGCCTGCAGCCCGGCGCGAGCGCGGACGCCATCACCAGCGCGCATCGCACGCTGATGAAGAAATTCCATCCCGACCAGGGGGGAACGACGTATCTTGCGGCCCGCATCAACGAGGCCAAGGAAGTCCTTCTTCGCCGCCATCGCTGAGGTACTCCATACGCAACACCATCAGCGGCTCCTTCAGTTTGGCAGCTCCCGTTATCGGTCTTTTCTAGCCCTCAATTTTTAAGCAGCATGCAAGGAATTTCGCTGCGCTTGAGGTTTTTGCAGGCGAGTTCCGCCTGGATCTTTTCGAGGCCCGCAAAGCGGGCGCGATAAAGCGTCTTGTCGCCCTTGGCGACCGGTTCGGTGAACGGCGAGGCGCCACCGAGCTGCTCCTTGGCACTGGTCTGCGCGGCGCTGAGGCGCTCCTTGGCCTCATTCTCGCTGTCGAAGGCGCCGACCTGGATCATCCAGCCGCCGCGCGGCGGCTTGGCCGCGTCCTGGGCCGCTGCGGCCGGCATCGGTGTCGTGGCGCTGGCGGAGGCAACCTGCACCGGTTGCGTCGAACGCAACTTTGGTCGTGCACGGGCTTGGCCGGCGGCGGCGCCGCGCTCTTCACGGTGGTCACCGTGGTGACGGTCGCCGGATTTGCGGTCGCCGGCGCCGGCATAAGCTTGCGGCTGTCGGACGGCAGCGGCGACAGCGAGGCGGTCTGCATGGCGCCCGGCTGCACCGTGACGGTCTTCACCGGCACGCGGCTTGATCGGGTCGGTCGAACCCAGCGCCGGACCGGCGGGCTCGGCTGCCACGGCGGCGACCGGCTCGAGCTTTCGGCGCAGCCGACGGCGCGGTCGCTGCCGGTGCGTCGGCGCCGCCGCCGCCGCTTTCTCCTTCGCCGCCGCAGCTGCCTGCGCGACCTGGTTCTGCCAGCCTTCGACCATCAACGGGGCGGTGTGTTTGGTGGAGGCGACGTTGACGTTGTTGTTGAGCAGGCTGATGACGCGTGCATCGCGCGCCGAGGCGGTGCGGCCGCCGAACACCACCGCCACGAGATGGCGGCCGTTGCGGTGCATCGAAACGATGATGTTGAAGCCGGACTCGTGGATATAGCCGGTCTTCATGCCGTCGACGCCGTCAACCGTGCCCAGCAGGTGGTTGTGATTGCGCATCTCCTTGCCGCGAAACACGAAGGTGCGGATCGAGAAATAATGGAAATATTGCGGGAAACGGTCGTGGATGGCGCGCGCAATGATCGCCTGGTCGCGCGCCGTGGTGATCTGTTGCTCGTCCGGCAGGCCCGAGGCGTTGTGGTAATTCGTGTGCGTCATGCCAAGCGCGCGCGCCTTGGCGGTCATCAGCTTGGCGAATTCGAGCTCGTTGCCGCCGATCGCTTCGGCCACCACCACGGCCACGTCGTTGGCCGACTTGGTGACGATGGCGCGGATCGCGGTGCCGACGTCGATGCTTTCACCGGGCTTCAGGCCGAGCTTGGAGGGCGCCATGGCGGCCGCGTGCTCGGACACCGGCATTTGGGTGTCGAGCTTGATCTTGCCCGCCTGCAGCCGCTCGAACAGCAGATAGAGCGTCATGATCTTGGTGAGCGAGGCGGGATGGCGCGTGCTGTCGGCGTTGCTCGCTTGCATGGTGGCGCCGGAATTGGCGTCCACCACGATCGAGGCATAGGCCGGATCGTAGCTTTCTTCGGCTTGCTTGCGGTGACGGCGGGCTTCTGCGGGACCGGTGACGGTCACAACCGCGAGGACGGTCGCCAATGCCAGGGGGCCCCAACGCCAACTGCGTTGGACGCAAACTCGACCAGGCGACATTTCCTCTCCCCAACCCCGATTATTGGGCGGACCCCTAAATCGTCATCTTGGCCGATTTATAGCAATCTCGCGGCGCCATAAATTACAACGCTAGGAGAACAGGGTTTACAAAATCTTAAGACAATCCCCCGGATTTTGCTGAGGTTTTTCGCACTGCAATAACGACTCTTGACTTTATTGTGCAGTGCAGTATATTTGAATTATTCCCCGGACGGGCCGGGGGCTCGAATTGCAAGAGGCGCCGCCATCGGCGGGCCGGGAAAGGGTCGCAATGGTCAAGAATTTCGAGGACCTCCAGCAGGTCAGCAAAGAGAGCATGGATTCCACCCTGAAATCGTGGGGCGCGGTGTCGAAGGGCGCCCAGGCGATCGCGGTCGAAATGGCCGATTATTCGAAGAAGGCTTTCGAGGACAGCACCGCCGCCCTCGAGAAGCTGTTCGGCGTCAAGTCGCTCGACAAGGCGATCGAAGTGCAGACCGAATATGCCAAGACCGCCTATGAAGGCTTCGTGGCCGAGGCCACCAAGCTCAGCGAGCTCTACGCCGATCTCGCCAAGGAAACCTACAAGCCGTTTGAAACCGTCATGGCGAAGGCGAAGTAAGTCGCAGTCCGTTTGTGGCGTAGCGTGGCTGTCGCGTAACAGTTTTCAGTGCGAGAGACAGCAAGAGCCCGGCCCGGTTGGCCGGGCTTTTTGTTTGAATCTTTTCGATTGTCCTACTGCGCGATGCGCAGCTTGGTCAGATTGGTGCCGATGGTGTTGAAGGTGGTGACAATCTGATTGGCCGACGTGAGCAGAAAGAACTTGTCCGACGAGCTGGCGCAATTCCGCAGCAGCGTCGAGGTCGGGTCGCCGCCGGTATTGACCTGGATGGTATAGAGCGTGATGCCGGCGCCTTTGATGTTGGCGCAGGTGCCGTTGCCGCTTGAATCATACATGCGGCTGTCGACCGAGCTGGAGACGTGGACGCCATCGCCGTACCAGCGGTCCTGGGTATTGAGGCCATCCGACAACAGGATGATCACCTGCTGATAGGTGTAGTTCGAATCCATCGCGGGCGCGGTGAACGGGCCGCCGCCGACCAGCGACTGCCAGCCCCAGACCAGCCCGATCGGCTGATTGGTGCTGCCATTCGGCGTCATGGCGTTGACCAGCGCCGTCATCCCCGACCAGTTGTAATTCAGGCCCATCATGGGCTGCGGGCAGGCGCTGTATTGTTCGGCCGGAAACAGCGTTGCTTGAATGTTGACGGTCGGCGCCGTCACCAGGCGGTCGTAGTTAGAGACTGGTCCGCTGCTGCTGCCGCGGTCGGTGACGCAGCCGCTCCACTTGGTCCGATCGATGAACCAATCGTGCAGATAGGTGGTCGTGGTGGTCGATTGCGAACAGGTTTTGGAATAGCCGCTGCCGCTGCACGTGCAGTTGGTGCGGCCGTAGCAGGTGCAGAACGTCCCGGTACAAAATATGTTGCTCGTCGTCGTTGTCTGCGGCGTGCTGTCGTAGCAGCCGATGCTGTTGCTCGGGCAGATGTCGCCTAGATACGTGCCGCTCGACGGCACGACGGAAGTGGTCGTGGTGCCGCCAGGCCGGGTGACGCAGGTAAAGCCGTTTGATGTAACTACTGTAGGGGCAGGCCGAGCCGGGGCCGACGCTGGCACTGGGCACCGAATTGGCCGGCGCCATAGGGGTCCAGTCGATCCAATTCTCCCACGACGTGGCGTAATTGGCGGCGCCGACATTGACGTCCTTGGCGACCGGAATGATCGACACATAGACGTCGCCATTGGTGGTGGCGGCGGTCTGCAGTTGGGTGAGCAGATTTTTGGTGGCGGTCTGCAACGCGGCCATCTTGCCGTCGTCGGCCATCGAGCCGGTATTGTCGAGCACCAGCGCCACGCGCAGCCGCACCGAGCCCCATTTGGCGGTCGAGCTGCCGGTGACGGTAAGCGTCTTGAAGCCGAGAATGGCCATGAAGGTGGTCGGCATGTCGGCCGAGGCGTTGACGGCGACGCTCGATCCCCCGCTGCTCGAATAGCTCGCGGTGAATTGAAGGTTCTGCGCCTGCGTATTGTTGAACAGGGCATTGAAATAATTTTGCGCCGACGTCTGCAGCGCGCTGCCGGTCTGTGTGGCGGCGTTTTTCGACACCATCAGAGCGGTCGAATCGAGCGCTGCCTGCAGGTCAGCCCTCATGGCGTTGGCGCGGCTGTAATCGACCGCCGCGCCGACAAAAGCCAGAATCGGGATCAGCGCGAGCGCGAAGATGATGGCGACGTCGCCGCGGCGGTCGCGCTGAAAGCGGACCCAGACGCGGGCGAGGCGGCGAAGGTGAGTTGGATGGCACGCATTTTTTGACGCACGGTTGTTGTTCAGCCGGCGTCGTAAGCCCGCCATGTTAAAGAAGGGATGGAGGGACTCGCTGAAAATGCACAGGCCGCGGTAAGATTTGGCGTTTAGACCAAAGCGAATTGTCAGGCGAGGGATAGACTTAGGTCGTTAACGCAGAGCGGCACCGATTAGGGAAAATACGTATCGCATTCGAGACAACGACGTTAATGCGCGGTGTGCGCGTTCGTTAAAATTGCGACAAACAAAACGGGGCGGACGCAAGTCCGCCCCGCTGTTTCGGTGATGCCCGCGCGTTACTTGGTCCTACCTGGCGACGCGCAGCTTGGTCAGGTTGGTGCCGATCTGATTGAACACGGTCGAAGATGCCGCTCGCCGACGTGACCAAAAAGAACTTGTCGGAGCTGCTCGCGCAGTTCTGCATCAGCGTCGAGGTCGGATCGCCGCCGGTGTTGACCTGGATGGCATAGATCGTGATGCCGGCCGCCTTGATGTTGGCGCAGGTGCCGGAGCCGTTGCCGGTCTGGACCATGCGGTTGTCGACCGGCGTTTGGGTCTGGTACCAGCGGTCCGCGGTGTTCAATCCGTCCGACATCAGGATGATGGCCTGCTGGTACGTGTAATTGGAATCCATCGTCGGCGCGGAGAGCGGGCCGCCGCCGACCAGCGACTGCCAGCCCCAGACGAGACCGATCGGCTGGTTGGTATTGCCGTTCGGCTGCATCGAGTCGACCAGACTGTTCATCGACGTCCAGTCGTAGCTCAGCCCCTTCATCGCCACCGGGCAGCTGTCATATTGCTCCGCCGGGAACAAGGTCGAGGCTTGTCCATTGGGAAGGTTGGCGTCGGCCGGGATGGGCGCGGTTATGGTCTGATCGAAGCTCTGGTCGCGGTCGGTGATGCAGCCGTTCCAGGTGTTGTAATTGGCCGGGACCCACTTGTAGCTGCCGCTGCAGCGGCTGCGCCCGCGGCGGGAAGAACCCGAACAGCTCGTGCACATATTGCCAGCTGCCGTTGGCGGCTTCCCAATCGTCCCAGTCGATCCAGTTGGCGCTGTAATTCGCTGAGCCGACATTGACGTCCTTGCTGAACGGAATGATGGAGACGTAGACGTCGCCGTTCTGGGCGGCGGCGTTCTGCAGCTGCGTGAGCAGGCTGTGGGTCGCGCTCTTCAGCGCGGTCATCTTGCCGTCGTCGGCCATCGACCCGGTATTGTCGAGCACCAGCGCGACGCGCAACCGCGTGGAGCCCCATTTGGTCGTCGACGAGCCGGTCACGGTGATATTCTGCATCGAAGACGAGCCGAGCACGCGCATAAACGTCGTCGGCACGTTGACCGAGCCGTTGACGACGACCTGCGAGCCGGCGCTCGCCGTGTAGGTCGCGCTGACCGAATTGATCGAGGCCTCGTTCGGCCGGTTGAACAGCGCGGTGAAATAATTCATCGCCTTGGTATTGCAGGTCGGCGCTGCTGATCGTGGCGGCATCCTTGGCCAGCATCAGGGCGGTTGAATCGAGCGCGGCCTGCAGATCGGCCTTGACCGAATTGGCGTGGCTATAGTCGAACGCCGGCCCCGACGGCGCCGATGATCGGAATGGTGGCGAAAGCGAAGGTGATGGCGACATTGCCCCCGCGCGCGACGCGAAAGTCGCGCAAGGCGCTGCGGAATTTCGTCCAGGCTTTCATCATGGCGGTCACCGGCAATACGGTTGATTACGTATGCGGTTTTAGGCCGCGGGCTTAAAGGCCCGGTATATGGCTATGCGGAAAAATTCGGGCCCGCCGTAAACTTATTGCGCACGATTGTTCCGAAAGCGTCCCGCCCACAACGACTTGCATGATTAACGCGCGTTGCAGCGCTGCTCGGTATTGCCCACCGCTCTCATGCAATGTCGTTAACGCTCGGTTTGCGATCTTGTCCAAACCAGGTCACATCGCCAGCCGCAGATTGGAGAGTGCGGTGCCGATCTGGTTGAAGGTGGTGACGATCTGGGTGGACGAGGTCAGCAGGAAGAACTTGCTGGCGTCGCTCGCGCAGTTTTGCAGCAGCGTCGAGGTCGGATCGCCGCCGGTATTGACCTGCACGGTGTAGATCGTGATGCCGGCGGCCTTGATGTTGTCGCAGGTCTTCTGCTGCCGCGTGTCGATCGAGGAGGCGTTGCTGTACCAGCGGTCCTCGGTGTTGAGGCCGTCGCTCAGCAGGATGATGGCCTGCGTGTATTTGTAGTTCGGATCCATCGCCGGCACGGTGAACGGCGCCGCGGTCAGCGATTGCCAGCCGGCCTGCAGGCCGACCGCCTGGTTGGTGTTGCCGTTCGGCTGCATGTCGGCGATCTTGCTCGACAGCGCCGTCCAGTCGTTGCTGAGCCCGAGGAGCTGCGCCGGGCACGACGAATATTGCTCGGCCGGGTAGAGCGTGGCGCCGGCCAGCGGCGCGTCGTTGGTGGTGTCGTAATTCTGATCGCGATCGGTGACGCAGCCGTTCCAGGTATTGTGGTTGGCCGGCGTCCAGGTTCCTGCCGTTCGAAGTGCAGCTGCTCTGCTTGTGATATTTCGTAATGCTGCACGTGCCGTTCGCGGATCCCACAGATCCCAGCGCAGCCAGGACTGCTCGTAGTTGCTGGCACCGAAATTGACGTCCTTGTTGAAGGGAACGATCGAGACGTAGACGTCGTCGGCGGCTGGACGCGGCGTTCTGCAGCTGGGTCAACAGGTTTTGCGACGCGTTCTTGAGCGCCGTCATCTTATCGTCCTGCGCCATCGAGCCGGTGTTATCGAGCACTAGCGCCACGCGCAGCCGCGTGTTGCCCCAGGTCGAGGTCGAGGTCGCGCTGATGGCGATTTGCTCGAAGCCGAGGATGTGAAGGAAGGCGGTGGGAATGGTGGCGCTGCCGTCGAGGACGAGCTTTGAGCCGGCGGTCGTGGAATATTGCGCAGCGACCGCGACGTTCTGTACCTCGGGCCGGCTGAACAAAGCCGTGAAGATGTCGGTCGCGGCGGTCTGGATCTGGCCGGGGCTCTGTGTGGAAGCGGTCTTCGACAGCGCCAGCGCGGTCGAATCGAGCGCGGTCTGGAAGGCGGCGCGGGCGGCATTGGCGCGCGTGTAATCGACGGAGGCGCCGACCGCGCCCATCAGCGGAACAATCGCGATCGCGAGCATGGGCGCGACGCCCCCTTGGCGGTTCTTCCAAAATCGGGAGAGCAGCATGGGCGCCCCTGTCGCAACGAAAAATCCGATGGCGCGAAGGTATGCCCTTGCCGCCTTGAGGATTGGTGAGAATGGCGCCGCGAATTTGGGGACAATTCGAATTGGATTGTCTGCAACCGGGTTGAGATCGGCTAACCAGAGACTATGTGATGGACATGGCCCCAGAATCGCCTGGAACCAGGCCTGTTCTGTCCCGGAACGGGTCAAAATGCCGACTTGGAAATGCCGACTTGGAATGGCGGGGCCGGGGTCTCTATGATGGTAGCCGGGTCGCGGCTGGCGCGACCCTTGCAAGCCACGGCGATTGCCATGACGTCGAGTGCCAAGAACAACAATCCTCCCGCCCGGCGGGCGGCGGCCGGCTCGGGCCGGCTTGGCGCCTCGCATGGCGGACGACGACCGCAAGCGCAAAGGCGGCAACGCGGGCGAACCGGGCGGGCCGAGCACCGCGGTCATCACCAAGACCAAGCCGCAGACCAAGCGGCCGAGCATGTATCGTGTGCTCATCCTCAACGACGACTACACGCCGATGGAATTCGTCGTGCACGTGCTGGAACGTTTTTTCGGCAAGGACCACGAAGCCGCCACACGCATTATGTTGCATGTGCATCACCACGGCCTCGGCGAATGCGGCGTCTATACGTATGAGGTGGCCGAGACCAAAGTGACGCAGGTTATGGACTTCGCGCGCAAACATCAGCATCCTTTGCAATGCGTGATGGAAAAAAAGTGAGTTGGGGAGCGACCAAGTACAAATGAAAATGGAAGTCTAAATGCCAACCTTCTCGCGCAGCCTCGAACAATCTTTGCACCGGGCGCTCGCTCTCGCCAACGAGCGGCACCACGAATACGCGACGCTCGAGCATCTGCTGCTGGCGCTGATCGACGATCAGGATGCCTCGGCGGTGATGCGCGCCTGCAACGTCGATCTCGACAAGTTGCGGCGCAGCCTGGTCGCCTATCTGGAATCCGAGCTGGAGAACCTGATCACCGACGGCGCGGAAGACAGCAAGCCCACCGCCGGCTTCCAGCGCGTGATCCAGCGCGCCGTGATCCATGTGCAGTCGTCAGGCCGCGAGGAGGTGACCGGCGCCAACGTGCTGGTCGCGATCTTCGCCGAGCGCGAGAGCCACGCCGCCTATTTCCTGCAAGAGCAGGACATGACGCGTTACGACGCGGTCAATTACATCAGCCACGGCATCGCCAAGCGGCCGGGCCTCTCGGAATCGCGCCCGGTGCGCGGCGTCGAGGAAGAGACCGATACCAAGGGCGGCGACGAGCCCAAGAAGAAGGGCGACGCGCTCGAGGCCTATTGCGTCAATCTCAACAAGAAAGCCAAGGACGGCAAGATCGATCCGCTGATCGGACGCGACGCCGAGATCAACCGCACCATCCAGGTGCTGTGCCGCCGGCAGAAGAACAATCCGCTGTTCGTCGGCGACGCCGGCGTCGGCAAGACCGCGATCGCGGAAGGCCTCGCGCGCCGCATCGTGCATGGCGAGGTGCCGGACGTGCTCAAGGGCGCGACCGTGTTCGCGCTCGACATGGGCACGCTGCTCGCCGGCACGCGCTACCGCGGCGATTTCGAGGAGCGGCTGAAGCAGGTGATCAAGGAGATCGAGGCCTATCCGGGCGCGATCATGTTCATCGACGAGATCCACACCGTGATCGGCGCCGGCGCCACCTCCGGCGGCGCGATGGACGCGTCGAATCTGCTCAAGCCCGCGCTCGCTTCGGGGACGATCCGCTGCATCGGCTCGACGACGTACAAAGAGTATCGCCAGTACTTCGAGAAGGACCGCGCGCTGGTGCGGCGCTTCCAGAAGATCGACGTCAACGAGCCGACGATCGCGGACGCGATCGATATCCTCAAAGGCCTCAAGCCGTATTTCGAGGAATATCACAAGCTCAAATACACCAACGAGGCGATCAAGGCGGCGGTCGATCTGTCGGCGCGCTACATCCATGACCGCAAGCTGCCGGACAAGGCGATCGACGTGATCGACGAGTTGGGCGCGGCGCAGATGCTGCTGCCGGAGAGCCGCCGCAAGAAGACCATCGGCATCAAGGAAATCGAAACCACCATCGCCACCATGGCGCGGATACCGCCCAAGACGGTTTCCAAAGACGATGCCGAGGTGCTCCAGCATCTCGAGCAGACGCTCAGGACCACGGTCTACGGGCAGGATAAGGCGATCGTGTCGCTGTCGGCGTCGATCAAGCTGGCGCGCGCCGGCTTGCGCGAGCCGGAGAAGCCGATCGGCTGCTATCTGTTCTCCGGCCCGACCGGCGTCGGCAAGACCGAAGTGGCCAAGCAGCTCGCCGCCGCGCTCGGCGTCGAGCTCATCCGCTTCGACATGTCTGAATACATGGAGCGGCACACGGTGTCGCGCCTGATCGGCGCGCCGCCGGGCTATGTCGGCTTCGACCAGGGCGGCTTGCTCACCGACGGCGTCGACCAGCATCCGCATTGCGTGCTGCTGCTGGACGAAATCGAGAAGGCGCATCCCGACCTGTTCAACGTGCTGCTGCAGGTGATGGACCACGGCAAGCTGACCGACCACAACGGCAAGCAGGTCGATTTCCGCAACGTCATCTTGATCATGACGACCAACGCGGGCGCGTCCGACATGGCGAAGTCCGCCTATGGCTTCACCCGCACCAAGCGCGAAGGCGACGACACCGAGGCGATCAACCGGATGTTCACGCCCGAGTTCCGCAACCGGCTCGACGCGACCATCACCTTCGCGCATCTGTCGCAGGAGATCATCGCGCAGGTGGTCGAGAAGTTCGTGCTGCAGCTCGAGGCACAGCTTGGCGACCGCAACGTCACCATCGAGCTGTCGGACGAGGCCTCGCGCTGGCTGATCGCCAACGGCTATGACGAGCTGATGGGCGCCCGGCCGATGGCGCGGGTGATCCAGGAGCACATCAAGAAACCGCTGGCCGACGAAGTGCTGTTCGGGCACCTGAAAGACGGCGGGCATGTGCGGGTGGTCGTCACCAAGGACGAGAACGGCCGCGACAAGCTCGGCTTCGAGTTCCTCGAAGGACCGATCACGCCCAAGCCGGAAAAGCTGCCGGCGGTGCGGCCGAAAGCCAAGCGCCGCTCCTCGCCGCGTCCCAAGCTCAAGCGCGGCTCGGTGCCGAAGGTGCCGCTGATCAAGGCGTAAGGCGGCACGCAGACGATACGGAGGCCGGGCATTTGCCCGGCCTTTGTATTTTGCAGGGCGCGCATGCGGGCGTCGCTCGGTTGCGCCGCGCGGTGCGCCATGGGACAGGTCGTGCGCCATGGCCGCTCCGCGCAACTTCAATTCGACCGGTGAAGCTTTCCTCGGTGGCGTCACATCGGCGTGGACCTCGGTATTTTTCCTGGTGATCGCCGGCACCTATAGCGGCATCGGCGCGATCGCGCATGATTTCGGCCTCGGCGCCTGGTGGGTCGCGGCATCGACCGTGTTGATGTGGGCGGGGCCGGGCCAGGTCATCCTCGTTTCCGCGCTCGGTGCCGGCGCGGCGCCGATCGAAGTGGCGGTCGCGGTGAGCCTGAGCGGCATCAGGCTGTTTCCGATGGTGGTCGCCTTGCTGCCGCTGTTGCGCGGGGAGGGCACGCGGCTGCGCGACCTGCTGCTGCCGACGCACTTCACCTCGGTGAGCATGTGGGTGGAATCGCTGCGGCTGTTGCCGGCGATGGCGCGCGAGCGACGGCTTGCGTTCTGCAACGGGCTGTCGGTCGGTTATATGAGCACGGCGGTCGGCTTCGGTTTCGTCGGGTTTTATCTCGCCGGCGGCTTGCCGCCGGTGTTCGCCGGCGCGCTGCTGTTTCTGACGCCGATGTCGTTTTTAATTTCGACCTCGCGCAACGCGCGCGTGCTGGTCGATCGACTGGCGCTGATATTCGGCCTCGCGCTCGCCCCGTTGCTTACGTATTTCAATGTGCAGCTCGATCTGATGTGGAGCGGCCTGGTCGGCGGCACGCTCGCCTATGGCATTCAACGCTTGCGCGAGGCCGCCGCATGAACGCCGTCATGAACGCGGTGATGGCCGAGCTGGGGCCTTACTTCCTGTTGATGCTGGTCGGCTTCCTGCCGAACGAGATCTGGCGCGTGCTCGGCCTGGTGATGGCGCGCGGGCTCAACGAGGATTCCGAGCTGGTGGTGTGGTCGCGCGCGGTGGCGACCGCCATTCTGGCCGGCGTCATCGCCAAGCTGATCGTGTTTTCGCCCGGCGCGCTGGCCGGCCTGCCGCTCAGCCTACGGCTGATGGCAGCGGGCTGCGGCTTCGTGGCGTTCTTGGCTGTCAAGCGATCGCTCTTTATCGGCGTCGCGGTCGGGGAAGCCGTGCTGATCGCGGGCGGCTTTCTGGTCGTGCACTAGCCGGCAATCGCCGCCGCCAATTTCTTGGCCTGCTCGGCCAAGGCCTCGGGCTTTTCCTTTTCGCTCGCCGGCGGCTTCATCGGCACGCCGGCCTTGCGCGGAATGATGTGGACGTGCAGGTGAAACACCACCTGTCCGCCGGCGCCTTCGTTGAACTGCTGGATGGTGATGCCGTCGGCGCCGAAGGCCGTCATCGCCGCCTTGGCGACCTTCTGCGCCACCATCATGACGTGGGCGAGGTCGTCGGCGGGGATGTCGAGGATGTTGCGGGCCGGCGCCTTCGGCAGCACCAGCGTGTGGCCCGGCATGCGCGGCATGATGTCGAGGAAGGCGAGCGCCTTGTCGTCCTCGTAGACCTTGTAGCAGGGCAATTCGCCGCGCAGGATCTTGGCGAAGATGTTGTTCGGATCGTAGCTCGGCATCGAGATCCCCCGGTCTCGACTTACTCTTGTTCCTGCTCGACCAAATCCTTGCGGAACGGCGCGGCCGCCGCAAGCTCCTCGCGCGCCGCCTCCACATAGGCGCGCTCGCGCGCAAGATACTCGGCGATCGCCCGCCGCAAGGCCGGATTGGCGATGAAATGGGCCGAATAGGTGGTCTTCGGCAGGTAGCCGCGCGCGAGCTTGTGCTCGCCCTGGGCGCCGGCCTCCACCCATTTGAGCTTGTGTTGCGATCGCGTAGTCGATGGCCTGGTAGTAGCAGATCTCGAAATGCAGGAAGGGGTGGTGCTCGATGGCGCCCCAGTTGCGGCCGATAGATCGTGTCGGCGCCCGAGGAAATTGATGGCGCCGGCGATCCAGCGTCCGGCGCGGCGCGCCATCACCAGCAGGATGCGGTCGCCCATGTTCTCGCCCGACGATCGAGAAGAATTCGCGCGTCAGATAAGGCCGGCCCCATTTGCGCGAGCCGGTCTCCATGTAGAAGGCGAAGAAGGCGTCCCAGACCTCCTCGGTCAGATCGGAGCCGGTGAGCCAGCGCACCTCGATGCCGGGCGGAAGCGCCTCCTTGCGCTCGCGGCGGATGGTCTTGCGCTTGCGCGAGGAGAGCGCGGCCAGGAAGTCGTCGAACGTGGCGTAGCCGGCATTCTCCCAGTGGAACTGCTGGTCGTTGCGCTGCAGGAAGCCGCGCTCGCCGAGCAGGCGCCATTCCGGCTCGGTCAGGAAGGTGACGTGGGCGGAGGAGAGGTCGTTCGATTGCGTGATCTCGGCGAGTGCGTCGGCCAGCGCCGCCGCGCACGGCCTCCGCCAGCGGGCCGGGGCGGGCGAGCAGGCGCGGGCCGGTCACCGGCGTGAACGGCACCGCCACCTGCAGCTTGGGGTAATAGTCGCCGCCGGCGTGCTCGAAGGCCTCGGCCCAGCCGTGGTCGAAGACGTATTCGCCGCGCGAATGGGACTTCACGTAGCAGGGCGCGCAGCCGAGCAGGGTGCCGGAGGCGTCTTCGGCCAGCAGGTGGCGCGGCTGCCAGCCGCTGCGGGCGCCGACTGAATTTGAAGCTTCAAGTGAAGAAGAAAATCGTGAGATATAAAAGGGTTGGAGGGCTGTCCTCGTGTGGATAAGTCCGGGGATGAGTTATCCTCATGTGTTAGTTTAACTACCGCCGCCATCCCTTGGGGGCCGTTGGGGGCCCCCGCCGCGCAGGCGTCCCACGCCGTGGCCGGGACTTCGGCAAGCGATTCGGCCAAGCGGATGCGCAGTTCGATGTCAGCCATTGGGCATGCGTCTTCTAAGCCAAGTTTATGCCCGAAATGGCGCAGGCGGCATGTCCCTTAGCCGCATGGCGCGCCATGGCCGGATGGCTTCACGGCCGCCAGCCCTCGAAGATCATCTGGTCGGCCCAGCGCGAGGCGCGCCGGCGGTCGGCCTCGCTGCGCACCGTCCAGGTCAGCAGCGGCAGGCCGAACACGGTTCGCGCCACGAACGGCGCCAGCGCCGGCAGGTCGTGGACCCCGTAGGCGACGAACTGCGGGCGCGTGGCGGGCGCATGCAGCAGGAACGCGAGCCGCCGCTTCTGCGCCGGCGGCATGCGGTCCCATTCGTGGTGGGCATAGTGGCGTTCGGCGACGATGCCGCGGGTGAGGCGGGGCGCGATGTGGCGCAGCAGCTCGACCATCGCCGGGTCGAACGACATCGCCGCCACCGGCCCTTGGTAGTTCGCCAGCACCGCCGCTGCGCGCTCGACCAGCCGGCGGTCGCCGTCGAAATGGCTCTTGAGCTCGAGCACCAGCGTGGCGCGGCCGGCGACCAGCTCGCACAATTCGGCCGAGCGTCAGGATGCGGTCGCTCGTTTGCTTGAACCGCGCTTTCTTGATCTCGGCGGCGCTCAAGTCCGCGAGCCGGCCGCTGCCCTCGGTCAGGCGGCCGAGCGCATCGTCGTGATGCACCATGGCTTCGCCGTCGGCGCTCACCTGCAGATCGCACTCGATGCCGTAGCCGCCGGCGATGGCCCGCGTGAAGGCGGTCGCCGTGTTCTCGATTGCCGCGGACGCATCGTGCAGCCCGCGATGGGCGATCGGTCGCGCGGTGAGCCAATCGAGTCCGGGCATGAGGATCAGGCCACCTCGAACAGGCCTTCCACTTCGACGGCCGCGTCGGCGGGCAGGGCCGAGACGCCGACCGTGGTGCGCGCGTGGCGGCCTTTGTCGCCGAACACTTCGACCATCAGATCGGAAGCGCCGTTCATCACCTTCGGTCCGTCGGTAAAGCCGGGCGCCGAATTGATGAAGCCGCCGAGCCGCAGCACGCGCTTGATCTGGTCGAGCTCGCCGATCGCGGCTTTGACCTGCGCGAGCAGATTGACGGCGCAGGCGCGCGCCGCCTTCTGCCCGTCCTCGACCGAGACGCCGGCGCCGAGCTGTCCCTTGGCCACCAGCTTGCCGTCGCCATAGCAGATCTGGCCGGAAACGATCAGCAGATTGCCGCTGCGCGTGAATGGCACGTAATTGGCGATCGGAGCGGCCGGTGTCGGCAGCGTGATGCCCAGCTTTGCGAGTTTTGTCTCGACCGTTCCGGCCATTGGTACCTCTTGGAATGCCTCTTTTGCCGCGTTAAGCCCTTCTTGAGTCTCCCTCTTGGCTGATCGCTCCGCGCGGTGCAAGGCACCGACAGTTGTTGCCGGGCCGCAACGCGGCCTCTATCTTGCCCATATCTTGCCCGTAACTCGCATCTTGTTGCCGCTCATGATGACGCGGAAAGGCCCCGATCCATGAAGACGCCTGCTCCTACGACGCGGCTCGTTTTGCCGGTTTTGGCCATCGTTCTTGCCGGTGTGGCCCAGGCGCCCGCCGCGCCGGTCGGCGACAAGGTTTTTCTGGCGCCGCACCGCGCGGTCTACGATCTCAAGCTGTCGAAGACGCACGGCAGCCGGTCCATCGAAGCGGTGCGCGGCCGCATCCTCTACGATTTCACCGGCAACAGCTGCGACGGCTACGCGCTGCAATTCCGCCAGGTGTCGGAGCTCGATTCCGGCGAGGGCAAGGCTGCGCTGAGCGACCTGCGCTCGACCACCTGGGAGGACGCCGCCGCCAAGACCTTCCGCTTCAATTCGGAGAATCTCGTCAACGAGCAGCAGACCGACGCCGTCGACGGCCATGCCGAACGCAACGGCGAGGCGGTCGCCGTCAGCCTGCGCAAGCCGAAGGAAAAGCGCTTCACCGAGCCGGTCGATGCCGTGTTTCCGACCGAGCACATGCGCCGCATCATCGAGGCGGCGCGCGACGGCAAGAGCATCCTGGAATTCCCGGTCTATGACGGCTCGGAAAGCGGCGAGAAGCTCTACAATACGCTCACCGTGATCGGCCGCGCCATCGCGCCGGGCACCAAGCCGCCCGACGATGCCGGCGCCAAAATACCGGCGCTGGCGAAACTCGCGCGCTGGCCGGTGACCATCAGCTATTTCGAGAAGCAGGGCGAAAAGGCCGAGCACACCGGCGAGCAGACGCCGGTCTATTCCATCGGCTTCGAGCTGTACGAGAACGGCATTTCGCGCGCGCTCACGCTCGACTATCCGGACTTCACCATCAGCGGCAAGATGACGTCGCTGGAGATGAAGAAAGAGACGCCGTGCAAGTGAGGCGTTCCGGCTTCGTGATTTGATTTTCAAACAGCCAACGCTCCGCCGCCCGTATTCTTTGAGCGGCCCCGGGTAGGCCGTATTCCCATTTTCCGCCGCCCTCGAAAAAAACCGAGGGCGCGCGGGACGCCAAGGGTCCTGATGGACCCGCGGGCCTCGACACCTCGCGACATCGAGGCTTGTCGAAGTCCGGTAGTGCCGCAAGTCCGCCAAGTCCGATGGCGTCCCGCGCGCGGTGTTTGATAGGTCTGCTCCGCAGCGCCCCCGGTGGTCTTACCTTTCAGGCAACCCTGCCTCTCCTTTCGGATTGGCAGGCCGCCTAACCACCGCTTTAGGCCCAGGTCGGACGGCCAGCGACCTGTGACCGGTCGCCGTCCCCGGCCATCACGGGGCCCCGTGGCGCGCGGCTGGCGCGCCGGGACGTCTGCGGCTTCAACCGCCGGGCCGTGTGCTCGCATCTCCGATGCACACGTCATTCCCCGGCCACCGCTCCCTGTCTCGTGTCTGAAGATGCTGTACAGACACCCCTCGGTAACGAGACAGGATGCGCGCATGATAAGTGCGCCCGGAGGGGCGAGGATAAGTTTCTTGCCAGTGCGCGGAAGCCGTGATTTTTCCGATGCTTGACGCATGTCAGGCAGCGAGTCGCTGCTGCTCGCCGTGACCGGCTAGTCGTCGTCGAGCGCCAGGCCCTTCACCACCGCGCCGCGGCCGAATTTCTCGCGCAATTTGTCGACCGCGTGCTCGGCAACGGCGGCGCGCCGGTCGAGCAGATCGGCGAAATCGCCGCCGTCGGCATCTTCCAGATTGCTCACCCCGATGCCGATCAGGCGGAAGCGCGTGGCGCCGACTTCACGCCGCAGCAGTTCCTGGCCGACGGCGAAAATGCGCGCGGCCAATTGCGTCGGCGCGCCGAGCGATTCCGCGCGCGTGCGGATCTTGAAGTCGGCGCTTTTCAACTTGAGCGTCACGGTCGAGCCGGCAAGCCGCGACGCCTTCAGGCGCGCCGACACGCGCTCGGTCAGCGCCCACAAATGCTGCTCGAGCGGACGGAATTCGGCGATGTCCTTGTCGAAGGTGGTTTCCGCCGAAATGCTTTTGGTGTCCTGCTCGGGATCGACGCTGCGGGCATCGATGCCGCGCGCGAGCCGCCACAGCCGCGCGCCTTCCTCGCCGTAGCGGCGCATCAGCTCGCGCTCGTCGGCGCGCTGCAGATCGGCGATGATGCGATAGCCGTCGGCGGCGAGCTTGGCCGCGCTCACCGCGCCGACGCCATAGATGAAGCCGACCGGCTTGGGCGCCAGGAACGCCGCGGCCTCGGCCTGGCCGAGCACGGCAAAGCCGCGCGGCTTGTCCATGTCGGAGGCGATCTTGGCGAGGAATTTGTTGGCCGACAGGCCGATCGAGACCGTGATGCCGAGATCGCGCTCGACCTGCAACGCGAAACGCGCCAGCACTTTCGCGGCGCTCATGCCGTGCAGCCGCTCGGTGCCGGTCAGATCGAGAAAGGCCTCGTCGATCGACAGCGGCTCGACCAGCGGCGTGAGCGCGAACATCGCCTTGCGCACGGCGCGGCCGGCTTCGGCGTATTTGCTCATGTTCGGGCGGATCACCACCGCCTGCGGGCAGCGCTTGAGCGCCTCGAACATCGGCATGGCCGAGCGGATGCCGAAGGTGCGCGCCACGTAGCAGCAGGTCGCGACCACGCCGCGTTTGCCGCCGCCGACGATCACCGGCTTGTCGACCAGCGACGGGTCGTCGCGTTTCTCGATGGTGGCGTAGAAGGCGTCGCAGTCGATATGCGCGATCGACAGGGTGTCGAGCTCGGCGTGGCGGGCGAGCCGCGGCGAGCCGCAGGCCGGGCAGCGCGTGGCGCCGGCGGGCGTATCGGCGAGGCAATCGCGGCAGAAGCTCATGGTTCGCCTCAAGCTCGCTTCATGGGTTCTCGCGCTCCCAAGGCTCGCCGCCGAGCGCGGCGTAAGCGCGCGCCACGTCGGCCGGGTCGAGGCCGGTTTCGGCGGCGAAGGCGGCGATCAGCCGGTCGTCGGAGGCGAGGTAGCCGAGCACGCCGGCCAGGAAGCCCGGCTCGGCGCTTGCCGCGCCGAATCTCGGCCGGGCCTATGCCGGTGGCCGCGAGGAAGCCCCCAAGCCGCTCCGGCTCGCCGGCGATAAAGGTAAGCGCCTGAATCGCAAGCGCTTCTGCCGCTTCTTGGGTTAACGCAGGGCCCAGTTTCATCGATCAAATTTGCCTTTCCGTAACAAATCGCCACTACCGTTACCGATCATGCCCGAGCGCGCGCCGCCTGGCGACGGCGCTACGCGTGCGGGCAGAGGCGCTTTGGGGACAAGAGGGGCGGGGGACATGGCGAAAACCGTCCTGATCGTGGAGGACAACGAGCTCAACATGAAGCTCTTCCACGATCTGCTGGAAGCGCATGGCTACCGGACCGTCGGCACCCGCAACGGCATCGAAGCGCTCGATCTCGCGCGCAAGCACCGGCCCGACCTGATCCTGATGGATATCCAATTGCCGGAAGTCTCCGGCCTCGAAGTGACCAAATGGCTCAAGGACGACGCCGAGCTGAAAGCGATCCCCGTCGTGGCGGTCACCGCCTTCGCCATGAAGGGCGACGAGGAGCGCATTCGCGAGGGCGGCTGCGAGGCCTATCTGTCGAAGCCGATCTCGGTCGGCAAGTTCATCGAGACCGTCCGTCATTTCCTCGGGAGCGCGTGAGATGACTGCCCGCGTTCTTGTCGTCGACGACGTCCCGGCCAATGTGAAGCTGCTCGAAGCGCGGCTGTCGGCGGAATATTTCGACGTGGTGACCGCCTATAGCGGCGCCGAAGCGCTGGCGGTGTGCGAGCGCGCCGAATGCGACATCGTGCTGCTCGACGTCATGATGCCGGACATGGACGGCTTCGAGGTCTGCCGCCGGCTCAAGTCCAATCCGGCGACGCACCACATTCCGGTGGTGATGGTCACCGCGCTCGACCAGCCCTCCGACCGCGTGCGAGGGCTGGAAGCCGGCGCCGACGATTTCCTCACCAAGCCGGTGACCGACGTGGCGCTGATCTCGCGCGTGCGTTCGCTGGCGCGGCTGAAGATGGTGACCGACGAGCTGCGCATGCGCGCGCTCACCTCGAAGGAAATCGGCATCGAGAGCCCCGAACGCGAGGCGGTGGCGGAGACCGGACGCGACGGCCGCGTCCTGATCGTCGACGACCGCGCCTCGTCCTACGAGCGCATGGTGGCGACGCTGTCGACGGAACACACCGTCGACGTCGAGACCGATCCGAGCGAAGCGCTGTTCCACGCCGCCGAGGGCGATTACGACCTGGTGATCGTGTCGCTCGGCCTGAAGGATTTCGACGGGCTGCGGCTGTGCAGCCAGGTGCGCTCGCTCGAGCGCACGCGCAACGTGCCGATCCTGGCGGTCGCCGAAGCCGACAACAACCAGCGCCTGATGCGCGGGCTCGAAATCGGCGTCAACGACTACCTGATCCGCCCGATCGACCGCAACGAGATGCTGGCGCGCGTGCGCACGCAGATCAAGCAAAAGCGCTACACCGAGCGGCTGCGCGACAACGTGCAGGCGTCGATCGAGATGGCGATCACCGACGCGCTGACCGGCCTGTTCAACCGCCGCTACATGGAAACGCATCTGGGGGCGCTGCTCGAGCAGGCGGCTGCGCGCGGCAAGCCGCTGGCGCTGCTGATCCTCGACATCGACTACTTCAAGTCGATCAACGACGGCCACGGCCACGACGCCGGCGACGACGTGCTGCGCGAATTCGCGCTGCGCATCCGCAAGTCGATCCGCAACATCGATCTCGCCTGCCGCTACGGCGGCGAGGAATTCGTCATCGTCATGCCGGAAACCGACATCGCGGTGGCGGCGATGGTGGCCGAGCGCATCCGCCGGCGCATCGCCACCGAGCCGTTCGCCATCCAGGAGGGCGCGCGCAATCTCGACGTGACCATCTCGATCGGCATCGCCGAACTCGCCGGCCCCACCGACAACGCCGCGGCCATGCTGAAGCGCGCCGACACCGCGCTCTATCGCGCCAAGCGCGACGGCCGCAATCGGGTCGTGCCGGACGCGGCTTAATC
>CAVTHL010000003.1:0-29449 GCA_963734465.1 uncultured Alphaproteobacteria bacterium | reverse complement strand
GATCGGCGAAATCGCCGCCGTCGGCCTCTTCCAGATTGGAAACCCCGATGCCGATCAGGCGGAAGCGCGTGGCGCCGACTTCACGCCGCAGCAGTTCCTGCCCGACGGCGAAAATGCGCGCGGCCAATTGCGTCGGCGCGCCGAGCGATTCCGCGCGCGTGCGGATCTTGAAGTCGGCGCTTTTCAACTTGAGCGTCACGGTCGAGCCGGCAAGCCGCGACGCCTTCAGGCGCGCCGACACGCGCTCGGTCAGCGCCCACAAATGCTGCTCGAGCGGACGGAATTCGGCGATGTCCTTGTCGAAGGTGGTTTCCGCCGAAATGCTTTTGGTGTCCTGCTCGGGATCGACGCTGCGGGCATCGATGCCGCGCGCGAGCCGCCACAGCCGCGCGCCTTCCTCGCCGTAGCGGCGCATCAGCTCGCGCTCGTCGGCGCGCTGCAGATCGGCGATGACGCGATAGCCGTCGGCGGCAAGCTTGGCCGCGCTCACCGCGCCCACGCCATAGATGAAGCCGACCGGCTTGGGCGCCAGGAACGCCGCGGCCTCGGCCTGGCCGAGCACGGCAAAGCCGCGCGGCTTGTCCATGTCGGAGGCGATCTTGGCGAGGAATTTGTTGGCCGACAGGCCGATCGAGACCGTGATGCCGAGATCGCGCTCGACCTGCAACGCGAAACGCGCCAGCACTTTTGCGGCGCTCATGCCGTGCAGCCGCTCGGTGCCGGTCAGATCGAGAAAGGCCTCGTCGATCGACAGCGGCTCGACCAGCGGCGTGAGCGCGAACATCGCCTCGCGCACGGCGCGGCCGGCTTCGGCGTATTTGCTCATGTTCGGGCGGATCACCACCGCCTGCGGGCAGCGCTTGAGCGCCTCGAACATCGGCATGGCCGAGCGGATGCCGAAGGTGCGCGCCACATAGCAGCAGGCCGCGACCACGCCGCGTTTGCCGCCGCCGACGATCACCGGCTTGTCGACCAGCGTTGGGTCGTCGCGTTTCTCGATGGTGGCGTAGAAGGCGTCGCAATCGATATGCGCGATCGACAAGGGTGTCGAGCTCGGCGTGGCGGGCGAGCCGCGGCGAGCCGCAAGCCGGGCAGCGCGTGGCGCCGGCGGGCGTATCGGCGAGGCAATCGCGGCAGAAGCTCATGGTTGCTTCAAGCTCGCTTCACGGGTTCTCGCGCTCCCAAGGCTCGCCGCCGAGCGCGGCGTAAGCGCGCGCCACGTCGGCCGGGTCGAGGCCGGTTTCGGCGGCGAAGGCGGCGATCAGCCGGTCGTCGGAGGCCAGGTAGCCGAGCACGCCGGCCAGGAAGCCCGGCTCGGCGCTTGCCCGCCGAATCTCGGCCGGGCCTATGCCGGTGGCCGCGAGGAAGCCCCCAAGCCGCTCAGGCTCGCCGGCGATAAAGGTAAGCGCCTGAATTGCAAGCCCTTCTGCCGCTTCTTGGGTTAACGGAGGGCCCAGTTTCATCGATCAAATTTGCCTTTCCGTAACAAATCGCCACTACCGTTACCGATCATGCCCGAGCGCGTGCCGCCTGGCGACGGCGTACCGCGTGCGGGCAGGGGGCTTTGGGGACAAGGGGCGGGGGACAATGGCGAAAACCGTCCTGATCGTGGAGGACAACGAGCTGAACATGAAGCTCTTCCACGATCTGCTGGAAGCGCATGGCTACCGGACCGTCGGCACCCGCAACGGCATCGAAGCGCTCGATCTCGCGCGCAAGCACCGGCCCGACCTGATCCTGATGGATATCCAATTGCCGGAAGTGTCCGGCCTCGAAGTGACCAAATGGCTCAAGGACGACGCCGAGCTGAAAGCGATCCCCGTGGTGGCGGTGACCGCCTTCGCCATGAAGGGCGACGAGGAGCGCATTCGCGAGGGCGGCTGCGAGGCCTATCTGTCGAAACCGATCTCGGTCGGCAAGTTCATCGAGACCATCCGTCATTTCCTCGGGAGCGCGTGAGATGAGTGCCCGCGTTCTTGTCGTCGACGACGTCCCGGCCAATGTGAAGCTGTTGGAAGCGCGGCTGTCGGCGGAATATTTCGACGTGCTGACCGCCTATAGCGGCGCGGAAGCGCTGGCGGTGTGCGAGCGCGCCGAATGCGACATCGTGCTGCTCGACGTCATGATGCCGGACATGGACGGCTTCGAGGTCTGCCGCAAGCTCAAGTCCAATCCGGCGACGCACCATATTCCGGTGGTGATGGTCACCGCGCTCGACCAGCCCTCCGACCGCGTGAAAGGGCTGGAAGCCGGCGCCGACGATTTCCTCACCAAGCCGGTGACCGACGTGGCGCTGGTGTCGCGCGTGCGTTCGCTGGCGCGATTGAAGATGGTGACCGACGAGCTGCGCATGCGCGCGCTCACGTCGAAGGAAATCGGCATCCAGAGCCCCGAGCGCGAGGCGGTGGCGGAAACCGGACGCGGCGGCCGCGTGCTGATCGTCGACGACCGCGCCTCGTCCTACGAGCGCATGGTGGCGACACTGTCGACGGAACACACCGTCGACGTCGAGCCCGATCCGAGCGAAGCGCTGTTTCACGCCGCCGAGGGCGATTACGACCTGGTGATCGTGTCGCTCGGCCTGAAGGATTTCGACGGGCTGCGGCTGTGCAGCCAGGTGCGCTCGCTCGAGCGCACGCGCAACGTGCCGATCCTGGCGGTGGCCGAAGCCGACAACAACCAGCGCCTGATCCGCGGGCTGGAAATCGGCGTCAACGACTACCTGATCCGCCCGGTCGACCGCAACGAAATGCTGGCGCGCGTGCGCACGCAGATCAAGAAAAAGCGCTACACCGAGCGGCTGCGCGACAACGTGCAGGCCTCGATCGAGATGGCGATCACCGACGCGCTCACCGGCCTGTTCAACCGCCGCTACATGGAAACGCATCTGGGAACGCTGCTGGAGCAGGCGGCTGCGCGCGGCAAGCCGCTGGCGCTGCTCATCCTCGACATCGACTATTTCAAGTCGATCAATGACGGCCACGGCCACGACGCCGGCGACGACGTGCTGCGCGAATTCTCGCTGCGCATCCGCAAGTCGATCCGCAACATCGATCTCGCCTGCCGCTACGGCGGCGAGGAATTCGTCATCGTCATGCCGGAAACCGACATCGCGGTGGCGGCGATGGTGGCCGAGCGCATCCGCCGGCGCATCGCCACCGAGCCGTTCGCCATCCAGGAGGGCGCGCGCAATCTCGACGTGACCATCTCGATCGGAATTGCCGAGCTCGCCGGCCCCACCGACACCGCCGCGGCCGTGTTGAAACGCGCCGACACCGCGCTCTATCGCGCCAAGCGCGACGGCCGCAATCGGGTTGTGCCGGACGCGGCTTAATCGCGTCGAGTTGGCTGGCCCACTTGTCTTGCGTGCCCACGCCGGTCCAAAATTTGGCTGAAATCCCAGGACTTTAAAAAGTCGTTTGGTCGGGCAGGGCGCTTGGTCTAACGTGCCCGCGACGGCTTTTGCCGACAGCGCCGACGTCACTCGTTTTGCGCACGCAAAAGCTGCAATCAATACCCTACGGAGTGCTCAGGTCCGCCGCATCTCCTGGGTCCGTGGGGTTCGGCCGGCCTGGACGCGGTGAGAGTGGCCTCCTCAAAACATCGCGTCCGGCCGGCCACCTATTCCGGACATGCGAAGGGCGCCCCGCGAGGCGCCCTTTGTTTGTTTCCTGCGCATGATCTTATCCGAAAACCGGTTCCCACTTTTCGGGATCATGCGTGCTCGTATGTGCCGAGCTTACTTGATCTTGGATTCGGAATATTCGACGTGCTTCTTGGCGACCGGATCGTACTTCTTCTTCTTCAGCTTGTCGGTCTGCGTGCGCGAATTCTTCTTGGTCACGTAATAGTGGCCGGTGCCCGCGCTGGAGACGAGCTTGATCTTGAGACTGGCGGCTTTGGCCATGATTTCTACCTCGATAGGGGGATTTTGGCGGCGAACCTAGCGCCGGCCGGGGGAATGTCAACCTAGAGCAGTTCGCGGTGAAATTGCTGCTCGACCATGAAATAGAACGGCACCGGCAAAGAATGCGCCATGCCGGCCTCGACGCGGGCGAGCAGTTCCTCCAGCACGATGCCGGTGATGGTCGGCATGTCCAGGTGCGTGGCCTGCTCGATCGGCACCCAGGTGAGTTCGACCAGCTCGGACTCCGGCCCGACCACGCCCTCGATCTTGTGCGCGACCGCGGAGGCGTCCGCCGTGAGAAAGCGCGTGTCGAAGCGGCGCGGGCGGCGCGGCGGCGTGATGGCGCGCGCGATGAAATGGATGTTGCCGAGATCGGGATGCACCTTGGCCTTGGCGAACTCGGCCCAGATCTCGCCCGGCGTCTCCGGCGGCGCGTCGCGTTTGACGCCGAGCAGCAGGCCGGTCTCCTCCGCCATCTCGCGCACGGCGGCGAGCGCGAAGGCGCGCGCATAGGCCGGGCTCGGCGTGGCGACGCGCTCGTTCAGTTTCTTTTGCGTGTCGGGATGCAGCTCGCTCACCGCCGACATGTCGCGGTCGAGCGCTTCGATGCGGCCGCCCGGAAACACGAATTTGCCGGGCATGAATTTGTGGCCGGCATGGCGGCGGCCGAGCAGCACTTTCGGCTCGGACCCCGAGCGGTCGATCAGCATCAAGGTCGCGGCATCGCGCGGCTCGCTGTCGGGAAACGACTGGTCGCGCTCCGATTTGGTCATGCGGTCGACCAAGGTCTTGCCGAGCTCCGAAGTGTCGCGGGTCATCGTGATTTCCGTTTTTTGCCGCGCGGGCGATAGTGCTCTTTGCGCTGGTGCCGGCGCGGCTCTCGCGCCCTTGGCGGGTGTGACGGGGCGCCGTGCCGCGCTTGCCTTCCGATAAAAGCTCGAAGCGCAGCGCGCCGGCGACGGGCGCCGCTTCCACCAGCTTGACGGTGACGCTGTCGCCGAGCCGGTAGGTCTCGCCGCTGTGGCGGCCGACCATCGAATGGCGCGCCTCGTCGTAGTGGAAATATTCGTCGCCGATGGTGCGCGCCGGCACGAAGCCGTCGGCGCCGGTCTCGTGCAGCTTCACGAACAGGCCGGCGCGGGTGACGCCGGAGATGCGGCCGTCGAAGGTGGCGCCGATGCGGTCGGCGAGGAAATGCGCGATCAGCCGGTCGTTGGTCTCGCGCTCGGCCACCATGGCGCGCCGCTCGGTGGCGGAAATTTCCGCGGAAATCTCGGCAAGCCGCTTGTGATCGGCGGCCTCGGGCAGGGCGCCGTCGCCGAGCTTGAGCGCGCGGATCAGCCCGCGATGCACGACCAGATCGGCGTAGCGGCGGATCGGCGAGGTGAAATGCGCGTAGCGGCGCAGGTTGAGGCCGAAGTGGCCGTAGTTCTCGGCGGCATATTCGGCCTGCGCCTGGCTGCGCAGCACGACTTCGTTGATGAGCTGCTCGTTGTCGCGGCCCTTCACCTGCTTGAGGATGCGGTTGAAGGCTTCCGGCTTGAGCACGCCGCCTTTGGCGAACGGAATGTCGAGCGTGGCGAGGAATTCGTGCAGCGCGGCGATCTTCTCCTGCGCCGGCTCGTCATGCACGCGGTAGATCAGCGGCACGCGCGCTTTTTCCAGCGTCTCGGCGGCGGCGACATTGGCGAGGATCATGAACTCCTCGATCAGCCGATGCGCTTCCAGCCGCTCGGGGCGGATGACGCGATCGACGGTGCCGTCGGCCTTGAGCAGGATCTTGCGCTCGGGCAGATCGAGATCGAGCGGCTGACGCTCATTGCGCGCGCGCGCCAGCGCTTCGTAGGCGGCATAGAGCGGCTGTAGCACCGGCTTGACCAGCGCGTCGGTGTCCTCGTCGGTGCGCGCCGCCGATGGCGAGCTGCGCCTGCTGGTAGGACAGCTTCGCAGCCGAGCGCATGAGGATGCGATGGAAGGTGTGCGAGCGCTTGCGGCCGTCGGCGCCGATCACCATGCGCACGGCGAGCGCTGCGCGGTCCTCGCGCGGGCGCAGCGAGCAGAGATCGTTGGAGATGCGCTCCGGCAGCATCGGCACCACGCGGTCGGGGAAATAGACCGAGTTGCCGCGCACCAGCGCTTCGCGGTCGAGCGCGGAGCCGGGCGTGACGTAATGGGCGACGTCGGCAATCGCCACGGTGACGATGAAGCCGCCGTGATTGTTGCCTGCCGTGTCCGGCTCGGCATGCACGGCGTCGTCGTGATCCTTGGCGTCGGGCGGATCGATGGTGATGAGCGGCAGCTTTGCGCCAGTCCTCGCGCTGATGCAGCGTCGCGGGCTTGGCCGCTTCCGCCTCGTGCTGCGTCTCGCTGCGGAACACGTGCGGGATGCCGTGGGCGTGGATGGCGATCAGGCTGACCGCGCGCTCGCTCTTGAGCGAGGCGAGGCGCTCGACGATGCGGCCGGTCGGCAGGCCGAGACGCGGCGCTTTGCTCGTTTCGACCGCGACCAGATCGCCGTCTTCGGCGCCGCTTGTTGCGCCCGCCGGAATGGCGAGCGCCTTGCCGAGCATTTTCTTGTCGACCGGCTCCAGCCGCCCGCTGCCGTTCGGCAATTTGCGGAAAATCCCCAGCACGCGGTGCTTGGGATGATCGATGATCCTGATGACGCGGGCGGTGAGGCCTTCTTCGTCGGGGTGGTCGTCGAGCCGCAACAGCACGCGGTCGCCCATGCCCGGCGCGTCGCCAGGCTTCGCGTTGCGCGGCGTGTGAATGCGGATTTTCGGCGCCGGCCCGTGCGCGTCCTCGTCCCATTCGTCGGGCGTGGCGATCAATTCGCCGTCGGCGATCGCGCGCGGTGACATCGGCGAGCACGGTCGAGGGCAGCGAGCCGGGATGGTGCAGCTTCTTGCGCCGCTTCTCGACCGCGCCTTCGTCGGCCAGGTCGCGCAGCATGCGCTTGAGCTCGGCGCGCAGCGCGTTCTTCAGGCCGAAGGCACGCGCGATCTCGCGGGTGCCGACGTTGCCGGCATGCTCGCGGATGAAAGCGAGAAGTTCAGCCTTGGAGGGGAGGGAGCCGAGTCTTTTTAGCAGTCTTTTGCAAAATGGTTTTCCTGCGCCAAATCGGCGCGATTGAGATGAAATGTAATAACGAAAATCAGGCTTCGCCAGCTATTCGGCGGCGGTGATCTTGGGAGTCTTCTTCTTGGCGGCCGGCTTTTTGCGCGGCTTGGCGGCGTGCTCGGCCGTATCCGCAGGCTTGGCGGCGTCCTTCTTGCGGCCCATCGTGCGGCCTTTGGGCGCTTCGGAGGGTTCGCCCGCCTTCTTGCGGCCGGCGGCGCGGCGCGGCTGCGAGCCGAGCTGATCGGCGCGGGCGTCGAGCAGCACGACCGCTTCGGTCAGCGTGATCGTCTCCGGCGTCTTGTCGCCGGTGATGGTGGCGTTGATGCCGTTATGGCTCACATAGGGTCCGTAGCGCCCGTTCTTGACCACGACCGGCCCGCCTTGGTCGGGATGCTCGCCCAGCACCTTGCCGGGATCGGCGCCGAAGCGGCGGCCTTTCTTCGGATTGGCCTTCTTCTCGGCGATCAGCGTGACGGCGCGGTTGAGGCCGATGGTGAGCACGTCGTCGCCGTCTTCCAGGTTGGCGTAGGTCTTGCCGTGCTTGACGTAAGAGCCGAAGCGCCCAATGCCGGCGAGAATGGGTTCGCCGTCTTCAGGCGAGATGCCGACTTCGCGCGGCAACCGCAGCAGGCCGAGCGCCTTTTCGAGATCGATGTCGTCGGGCGTGACGCCTTTCGGCACGCTGGCGCGCTTGGGCTTCTCGACTTCCTGTTTCTTCTCGCCCTTCTTCGGCTTCGGCGGCTTGATCTGCTCGCCGAGCTGCAAATAGGGCCCGAAGCGGCCGCCGCGCAGCGTCACCTCAAGTCCGGTGGCCGGATCTTCGCCCAGCAGCTTTTTGCCCTGAACGCCGTCGGCGCTCGGCGTGATCTGGCGCGTGAAATTGCATTCCGGGTAGTTCGAGCAGCCGACGAAGGCGCCGAAGCGTCCGGTCTTGAGCGACAGCTGGCCGGTGCTGCATTGCGGGCATTGCCGCCGCGGCGTGCCGTCGGCGTGCTCCGGGAAGATGTGCGGCTCGAGCAGATCGTTGAGCGCGTCGAGCACGACGCGATTGCGCACTTCCTTGATGTCGTTGACGGAGCCGACGAACTGCACCCAGAATTCGGTCAGCACGGCGCGCCAGTCGATCTTGCCGGCGGAGATTTCGTCGAGCTTTTCTTCCAGCCCGGCGGTGAAATCGTATTCGACGTAGCGCGAGAAGAAGCTTTCGAGGAAGGCGACGACGACGCGGCCTTTGTCCTCGGGGATCATCCGCTTCTTGTCGATGCGGACATAGCCGCGGTCCTGCAGCACCTGCAGGATCGAGGCGTAAGTCGACGGCCGGCCGATGCCGAGCTCTTCCATGCGCTTGACCAGCGCGGCTTCCGAGAAGCGCGGCGGTGGCTCGGTGAAGTGCTGATTGGACGTGATCGCCTGTTTCTGCAGCGCTTCGCCGGCGCTCATGGCCGGCAGGCGGCGGCTCTCATCGTCATCGCCCGGCTCGTCCATGCCTTCCTGATAAAGCGTCAGGAAGCCGTCGAATTTCACCACCTGGCCGGAGGCGCGCATCTCGATGATGCGGGCGCCGGCCTTGGCTTCGATGTCGACGGTGGTGCGTTCGAGCTCGGCGGATTCCATCTGGCTGGCGACGGCGCGGTTCCAGATCAGTTCGTAAAGACGGGCCTGGTCGCGGTCGACATATTTGGCGACTTCGCTCGGCGTGCGGCCGGCAGCGGTCGGGCGCACGGCTTCGTGCGCTTCCTGCGCGTTCTTCGACTTGTTGTGATATTCGCGCGGCGACGCCGGCACGTATTCCTTGCCGTAATTGCGGCCAAGCATCGAGCGGATATCGGCGATCGCCTCCGGCGCCATGTCGATGCCGTCGGTCCGCATATAAGTGATGAGGCCGGTGGTCTCGCCGTCGAGTTCGACGCCTTCATAAAGGCGCTGGGCAAGACGCATGGTGATGGCCGGCGCAAAGCCGAGCTTGCGCGAGGCCTCCTGCTGCATGGTCGACGTCGTGAATGGCGGCGGCGGATTGCGGCGCGCCGGCTTGGCTTCGACATTGGCGACGCGGAAGACCGCGTTTTCGAGATCGCGGGTGAAGGCTTCCGCCTCCGCGCCAGAACCGATGTCGAGGCGCTGGATCTTGCGGCCGTCGGCGCCGACCAGGCGCGCCTCGAAGATGTCGTTGCGCGGGGTCGCGAGCGTGGCCGCGATCGACCAATATTCCTTGGCGACGAACTTCTCGATTTCCAGTTCGCGGTCGCACACCAGCCGCAGCGCGACCGACTGCACCCGGCCGGCCGAACGCGCGCCCGGCAGCTTGCGCCAGAGCACGGGGGAGAGCGTGAAGCCGACGAGATAATCGAGCGCGCGGCGGGCGAGATAGGCATCGACCAGCGCCGCATCGATTTTGCGCGGATGCTGCATCGCCTCGAGGATGGCTTGCTTAGTGATGGCGTTGAACACCACCCGCTCGACCGTCTGGTCCGTGAGCGCCTTCTTTTCCTTGAGCACTTCCAGCACGTGCCAGGAGATCGCCTCGCCCTCGCGATCCGGGTCGGTGGCCAGGATCAGCTTGTCGGCGCCCTTGAGCGCGCGGGCGATGTCGTTCATGCGCTGGTTGGACTTGGGGTCGACTTCCCAGAGCATGCGGAAGTCGTTGTCGGGATCGACCGAGCCGTCCTTGGGCGGGAGGTCACGGATATGGCCATAGGAGGCGAGAACCTCGTAGCCGGGGCCCAAATATTTGTTGATCGTCTTCGCCTTAGCCGGCGATTCTACAACGACGATATTCATGCATTTCCAGTAGGTTAGCGGCCGATACCAGGGCCATATCCATACAGAATCGGCCGCCTAGTTAGCCGGAACATGGGGAAGGTGGCACCTGCTGTCAAATAACGGCGTCCCGCGAGGCCTGTCAGAGCAGCCAAATAGGGCGTCAAAAAGGTTCGTTCCGGCTACCGCCGAATACAACCCAAAGATGTATTTTCAGTGCAAAGCAATTAAAAATATTCCTATTCGGGGCGGACTGTGTAATTTGACGGGGCGAGCGACGCCGTCAGCGACCGTGCTGCCGAAGGACGAGAATGGCCAGTCAACCGACATCAAGCGAAAGTGGATCGCGCGCGGCGGTAGCCAGCTACGTCGCCTCCATGACGGCCGATCTTGCCAACATGTCGCGGCGCAGCGGGCTCGAGACGCTCAGCTTCCTGCTCGAGATGGTCCGCCTCGAAGCCGAAAGCACCAGCAGCCAAAGCAACGGCCCGACCCGCCGCTGATCACTTCACCTGATTACTTCACTTGATCACTTTTCTTGCACGCCCAAACGTTCGAGCAAGGCCGCCGTCGGGTTGCCGTCGGGGATCATGCCGAGTTTTTTCTGCTCGGCGCGGATGTTGTCGCGCAGATCGAAATCGACGTGGCCCTCGAAGTCGGTGACCTTGTAGCCGAGCGCGGCCAATTTCTTCTGCAAGGCGATGCGGGCGTCGCGCGAAAGCGGGTGATCGTCGGCCGGCCACGGCGCTTTGATCGCCGGCCCGCCCTGCATGCGGTCGGCGAGGTGGCCGACGGCGACCGCATAGGCGTCCGAGTTGTTGTATTCCTTCAGCACGTCGTAGTTTTCGGTGACGATGAAGGCCGGCCCCTTGGCGCCGGCCGGGAAAAACAGGATGCCTTTCACGTCCGGCGGCGGGAACGGCTTGCCGTCGGCGCGCCGCACGCCGAGCTTCTGCCAGCCGGCGAAATCGTCATGGCTGTGCATGGTGTCGAAGCCGTTCGGCACCATGACTTCGAAGCCCCAGGGCAGGCCCTGCTTCCAATGACCCTTCTTCAGGTAATTGCCGGTGGAGGCGAGCACGTCCGGCACGTTGCCCCAGAGGTCGCTTTTGCCGTCGCCGGAAAAATCGATGGCGAAGTCGACGACGTTGGACGGCATGAATTGCGTCTGCCCCATGGCGCCGGCCCATGAGCTGACCATCTGGCCGCGCGCGAAGTGGTCGTCCTGCATGATCTTCATGGCGACGAGCAGCTCGTTGCGGAAATAGGGATCGCGGTAGCCCACATAGGCGAGCGTCGCGAGCGAGCGGAACACGTCCCATTTGTCTTTCTCGGCGCCGAAGTCGCTCTCGATGCCCCACAGCGAGATCAGGACCCAGCGCTCGACGCCGAATTGTTTTTCCACGGCGTCGAAGGTCTTGGCCCATTGCTTGGCCTTGATCTGGCCTTCGCCGATGCGGCGTTTGTTGGCGACCGCGTTGACGTAGTCGCCGAACGGCTTGCCGTATTCCGGCTGGCGTTTGGTGGCGGCGATCACGCGCTGGTCGGGCGTGACGCCCTGCATGGCAACATCGAACATGGCGCGCGCGATCCCTTTGGCCTGCGCATCCGGCCAAAGCTGGGCGGTGAACGCCGCGAAGCTTTGCTGCGGCGCCTGCGCGCGCGCCGGCAGACTGAGCGCGAGCAGCACGAGGACCAGAAAGCGGAGGATCGTTGCGATTCGCATCGGCTGTTTATAGCAGCGATACCAGGCCGCCGCCGTGGCGCTCGAGCCGCCCGGCGATTTCGAGTTCCAGCAGCACGGTGCGCACGACCGCCGGCGAGGTGCGCGACAGCCGCACCAGATCGTCGAGCGCGGCCGGCGTCGGCCCGAGCAGGCCGACGATACGGCTGCGCTCGTCCTCGGCGGGCTCGGTCGTCGGGCGGACCGCTCGGCTCGAAGTCCGGCTCTTGCGCCGGCAAATCGAGGCCGCGGCCGAGGATCGGCTCCAGCACCGGGATGACGTCGGCGGCCTCGGTGACCAGCGTTGCACCCTGCTTGAGCAGGCCGTTGGTGCCTTCCGCGCGCGGATCGAGCGGCGAGCCAGGCACCGCGAACACCTCGCGGCCCTGCTCGCCGGCGAGCCGCGCCGTGATCAGCGAGCCGGAGCGGCGCGCCGCCTCCACGATCACGACGCCGACCGAGAGGCCGGAGATGAGCCGGTTGCGGCGCGGAAAGTCGCGCGCGCGCGGCTCCCAGCCGAGCGGCATTTCCGACACGCGCCGCGCCTTCGCCAGCATCGCTTCCAACAGCTCCTCGTGTTCGGCCGGGTAGATGCGCTCGAGCCCGCCGGCCAGCACGGCAATCGTGCCGCTGGCAAGGCTTGGCGCGATGCGCGGCGGCGTCGATGCCGCGCGCCAAGCCCGACACGATGCCGAAACCGTGCTCGCCCAGTTCGCGCGCCATGCGCTCGGCGAATTTCACGCCGGCGGCGGAGGCGTTGCGCGAGCCGACGATCGCGACCAGCGGGCGCTGGAAGATCGAAATTGGCCGCGCACCGCCAACAGCGGCGGCGCGTCGTCGATCATCTGCAGCCGCGCCGGATAATCCGGCTCGCCCAGCGCGACGAATGCGACGCCGGCGCGGGGCGGCTTTGAGTTCGCCGCCTCGGCTTCCTCGAGCGGGCAGATGCGCGCCGGCCCCGATGCGCCGCCGCGCCGCGCGAGGCCGGGCAGCGCGGCAAGCGCCGCGCGCGCGCCGCCGAAATGATTGACCAGGTCGCGAAAGGTGCGCGGGCCGACATTGTCGCTGCGGATCAGGCGCAGCCAGTCGAGCCGCTGGTCATCGGTCAGTTGCACCCCTTCGGCCAACGCATCCCCCCCTTGAGGCGAAGCATCGCTTAAGGCGCGCGCTGGACAACCGGGGGTTTAGGCCGCGTGTAGGGCGATTTAGCGTTAGGTTGCTATTGACCTTGGCCGCCCGCGCGTTGTAAGACCGGGTTAGCGAGAGAGGTGCGTTCATGCGGTTTGCGGCTTTGCTTTTGGCCCTCACGTCGCTTGCGGGCTGCGCGCAATACGATGCCGAGCGGGCGTCGAACCTGGCCGCGACGGCGCAGGCGCAAACCGCGTCCGATGACGCGAGCTGCCGCTCGTCCGGCGCAAGCCCGGCACGCCGGCCTACGACGACTGCCGGCGACGGTACGCAAACCAACACGCGCAATCGACGCACCGGCAGGAAAACCTCGCCAATGAAATGTTGAACGGGCAGAAGCTCGGCCCGATTGGGCAATAGCGTGGTGCGTTTGAGCCGTAATACCGGAGAAATGAAAGAGGCCGCCAACTGAGGCGGCGTAAACCGAACCGATTATCCCGATCATTTAAAAAGATCGGAAACACCCGCTGCGATGAGTGTGGCGCCGCCAACTGCAAAACCGGTCACAATAGCCACGCGAATGACGATACTGAATCCCGGTGCCAACGCTAACGGTCTGGGCGTTCCATCGGCACCAGGCCGCATGACCAGAACAGCAACAATCGACCCCGCGAACAAAGTCGCGCCGATAATGATCTCAAATAGCGATCCGAGCATTTGGGCCACCCCGTAACACATACGCTACGCCTGGGCGAGCGGACTCAAATTGAGAGCGCATAAAACAGACCGCTGCGGCCTATCTTTCAAAAGTACGCGGATAACTGGCCCCTCCGCATTTCAAAACCGGCCACTATGGGTCGAATCAGGCCAGTACCAAGATCTTTAGGCCTGTGGCGTATGCGCCATCATACCGCGCGGCCGACATTGTCGCTGCGGGTCCGCACCGTTGCGGGGCATTATGCTTGTCGCCCCGATCTTGCCTTCGCTGCCGGAAAGCAGGCGGGCGATGTTGGCGCGGTGCATGATCCACAACAGCACGCTCAGCAGTAGGAACAGCACCGCGGCGTCGGGCCGCCCCAGGAACCACAGCGCCGCCGGCGTGAGCGCGCTGGCGACCAACGCGGCGAGCGAGGAATAGCGGAACGCGACCGCGACCGCGAGCCAAATGGCGCAGAAGATCAGCGCGGCCGGCCAGGCCAGCCCGAGCAGCACGCCGATATAGGTGGCGACGCCCTTGCCGCCCTTGAACTTGAGCCAGACCGGAAAGAGATGGCCGAGAAAAGCGCGCCCCAGAGCCCTGCGGCGAGCGCGCGTCATGGCCGGCAAAATGCGCGGCGATCAAAACCGCCGCCGTGCCCTTGAGCATGTCGCAGAGAAGCGTCGCCGCGGCCAAGCCCTTGCGGCCGGTGCGCAGCACATTGGTGGCGCCGATATTGCCCGAGCCGATGCTGCGCAGATCGGGCCCGCCGGTCAGCCGCGTCAGCACGACGCCGAACGGAATCGAGCCGAGCAGATAGCCGAACAAGAAGGCGAGGGCGAGCATCACACGTATTCGTAGACGGTACGGCCGGCGACGATGGTGCGCACCACGCGGCCGGTGAGGCGCGCTTCATCGAACGGCGTGTTCTTGCATTTCGACTTGAGCTCGTTGGGATCGAGCACCCAGGGCAGATCGGCATCGACCACGATCACGTCGGCCGGCGCGCCGGCGCGCAACGTGCCGCCGGGCAGGCCGAGCAATTCGGCGGGCCGTGTCGACAGCGCGCGCAACAGCGCCTTGAGCTCGATCTCGCTGCCGTGCACGAGGCGCAAGCCGGCGGTGAGCATCGTTTCCAATCCGATCGCGCCCGCGCTTGCCTCCGCGAACGGCAGCCGTTTCGTTTCGACGTCCTGCGGATTGTGATCCGACATCAGCGCGTCGACCAGACCTTCCGCCAAGGCGGCGACCAGCAGTTTGCGGTCGTCCTCCGCGCGCAGCGGCGGCGACAGTTTCAGGAAGGTGCGATAGGAGCCGATATCGTTCTCGTTGAGCGTGACGTGATTGATCGAGGCGGCGGCGGTGACGCGCAGGCCTGCCTCCTTGGCGCGGCGCAGCACCTCGAGCGATCCCCCGCAGGTGATCGAAGCCGCGTGATAGCGTCCGCCCGACAGCGCGACCAGACGGATGTCGCGCTCCAGCATCACCGTTTCGGCGGCGGGCGGAATGCCGAGCAGGCCGAGGCGGGCGGCGAATTCGCCTTCGTTCATCACGCCGTCGCCGATCAGATCGGGATCCTCGGTGTGATGCACGATCAACGCGTCGAAATCGCCGGCGTAAGTGAGCGCGCGCCGCATCACTTGCGCGTTGGTCACGCTTTTGTCGCCGTCAGTGAAGGCGACCGCGCCGGCTGCTTTCAACAGACCGATCTCGGTCATCTCCTTGCCTTCGAGGCCCTTGGTGATCGCCGCCATCGGATGCACGTGCACGATCGCGGTGTCGCGCGCGCGGCGCAGCACGTAGTCGACGGTTGCCGGATCGTCGATCGCGGGCGAGGTGTCGGGCTGGCAGATGATGGTGGTGACGCCGCCGGCGGCGGCCGCCTGGCTGGCCGAGGCGAAGGTCTCGCGGTGGCCGGCGCCGGGCTCGCCGATGAAGGCGCGCATGTCGATGAGGCCGGGCGCGACCAGTCTGCGCCGCGGCAATCGATGACGTCGGTGCCTTCCGGCACGCCGGCAGCGCCGATGCCTTTCTTGGCATCACGGATGACGCCGTCGGCGATCAGCAGGTCGCCTGGAAAATCGAGGTCGCGCGACGGATCGACGATCCGGGCGTTGGCGAGCAGGATCGGGCGGCGGTCGGACAACATGGGCTACCTTCTCCTTCCGCTGCGGGGTGAAAGACTGCAACGCGCCGCACGCGTTCGGCAAATTCCGCGACAGCGCTTCCAGGACGGCCATGCGCACGGCGACGCCCATCTCGACCTGCTCGCGGATGACCGAATGGACGCCGTCGGCGACGATCGAGTCGATCTCGACGCCGCGGTTCATCGGACCCGGATGCATGACCAGCGCGTCGGGCTTGGCGTAGGCGAGCTTCTTCTCGTCGAGGCCGTAATAGTGGAAATATTCCGACACCGACGGCACGTAGGAGCCGTTCATGCGCTCGCGCTGCAGGCGCAGCATCATCACGATGTCGGCGCCGTTCAAGCCTTCGCGCATGTCGCGGAAGACTTCGACGCCGAAGCGCTCGATGCCGGGAGGCAGCAAAGTGGAGGGCGCGACCACGCGCACCTGCGCGCCCATCTGGTTGAGCAGGATGATGTTGGAGCGGGCGACGCGCGAATGCAGGATGTCGCCGCAGATCGCGACCGTGAGGCCCTCGAGGCGGCCTTTGTTGCGGCGGATGGTGAGCGCGTCGAGCAGCGCCTGCGTCGGATGCTCGTGCGAGCCGTCGCCGGCATTGACCACCGAGCAGCCGTCGAGCTTGCTCGCCAGCAGCTCGACCGCGCCGGAGGCGTGATGGCGCACGACGATGATGTCGGGGTGCATGGCGTTGAGCGTCATCGCGGTGTCGATCAGCGTCTCGCCCTTGCGCATGGAGGACGAGCTCGTCGACATGTTCATCACGTCGGCGCCGAGGCGCTTGCCGGCGAGCTCGAACGAGGATTGCGTCCGCGTGGACACTTCGAAGAACAGATTGATCTGGGTGCGGCCGCGCAGACTGGCGCGCTTTTTTTCGACCTGCCGATTGAGCTCGACAAATTCTTCGCCGAGATCGAGCAGGCCGGAAATGTCGTCGCGGGAAAGCCCTTCGATCCCCAACAAATGACGCCTGCTGAGGACGAAGGAGGATTTCGGCGCGATGTTCATTAAAGCCAGTCCTATAGGCGCAAGTGGCGGGCCCGGCAAGGGAAAGTTCCGGCTCGCGTCCACAAGCAGTTCGGCGCGGTTAATGGGGCATTTTCGCGCGTGCGCGCTTTCAAACAGTATTGTGATCGCGGCATTTTGCGGATCAGGAACCGTCTTCATTGTTCCCGTGTTGGTGCCCTGACTGACGGCGCTCGCTTTGCAGCGATGCGTCGGCACCGCCCGGCAGGCCCGGGCCAAAGTTAGGCAATGAAGGAGGCACCATGAACAAGATCGTCAAATATGCGGCAGCCGCAACTCTGACCGGCGCGCTGGCGCTGGCGTCCGCGATGCCGAGCCAGGCGCGCGACGGCCGCAATGCCGCCGCGGCCATCGGCTTCGGCGCAGGCGCTTTGGTTGGCGCGGCCGCGGCCGGCGCCGCGTACAACAACGGCTATTACTACGGCGACGCTTATGCCTATGAGCCGGGTTACGTCTACGCGCCCGGCCCGACCTACGTCGTTCCGGACAATTCGTATGCTTATGTGCCGGCGCCCAGCTACCGGTACTATTATCCGAACCGCTGGCAGGACGAGCACAGCACCAATAATCTCATCATCGGTTCGCAGCGCTAACGCGCCGGACGAGATACGTGAAGAAAGGGGCCGCCCTCCGGGGCGGCTTCTTTTTTACAGGCGGGCGAGGCGATCGAGCGCGCCCTGCAAGATGTAGGCGGCGGCGTGCTGGTCGATGACGGCGGCGCGCCTCTTGCGGCTGATGTCGGCCGCGATCAAGCTCGCGCTCGACCGCGGCGGTGGACAGTCGCTCGTCCCACAACGCGATCGGCAGGTCCGTGAGCTTGGCGAAGTTGCGGGCGAAGGCGCGCGTCGATTGCGCGCGCGGGCCCTCCGAGCCGTCCATGTTGATGGGCAGGCCGAGCACGAAGCCGGTGGCGGCGCGTTCGGCCGCGAGCGCCAGCAGCGCTTTGGCGTCGGCGGTGAAAGTCGTGCGCGCGATGGTGGTCACGCCGGCCGCCAGTTTGCGGTCGGGATCGCTCACCGCCACGCCGATGGTCTTGGTGCCGAGATCGAGGCCGATGAGCGCGCCGCGCGGCGGAAAATGCGCGGCAGCTTCGGTGAGCGGCAAGATGAGCGCCGTCACGGAACAGTGCCTTCGGGAAGCTGCGCGGCGTGCGCGGCGATTTCGCCCGCGGTGGTGAACCAGACTTTGTCGCCGGCCTTGCGCACCAGATGCTTGAGCGCGCGCGCCAGATGCTTGAAGCGGTGCGGCTGGCCGACGATGTAGGCGTGCAGCGCGATGCCCATCACCAGCGGGCGCTTGCCGCATTCCGCCTGCAGCACCTCGAAGGCGTCGACGATCATGTCGGCGAAGTCGGCGCCCTCGCGCTTGCGCGCGACGATCTGCGGAATGTCGTTGAGCTCCTGCGGGTAGGGCACCGACAGGATGCGGCCCTTGCGCGTTTTCATCCAGGTCGGCTGGTCGTCGTGGCACCAGTCGAGCAGATAGCCGTAGCCCGCCTCCTGCAGCAGATCGGGCGTGAGCGGCGATTGCGAGATCCAGGGCCCGAGCCAGCCGCGCGGGCGGGTGCCGGAAAATTTCTCGAGCGCGGCCGTGGTCTCGGCGATCAGCACGCGCTCCTCGGCTTCCGAGAGCGTGCCCTGGCGCTCGGAATTGGTGCGGCCGTGGCCGACGATCTCGGCGCCGGGAAACGCGCGGATCGCTTGCGGGGCGTGCTCGAGCATCTGCGCGTTGACCAGCAGCGACACCGGCAGTTTCAGTTCGCCGAACAATTCGGCGAGGCGGAACACGCCGACGCGGTTGCCGTAGTCGCGCCAAGCGTAATTGAGCACGTCGGGCGGCGGGCCGCCGGGGGCAAGCTCGGCGCCGAGGCCTTGGCCGAAGGCGAACCATTCGAGATTGAGGCCGATATAGACCGCCAGCCGTTTTCCATCCGGCCAGTCGTAGGGCCGGCGCTCGGTGATGGGGGAATAGGGGTAGCGGCCGTGGGTGGGGGTCATCTGTCTCTGCCTGGCGTCATTCTACGCTGTCATTGCCCGCGGATGGCGGGCAATCCAGCGCCTTCGCCAAGCTTGCAGTGCGCCATGCCGCAAGCGCATAATAACCCTCTAGAAATTCTCAGACTTTTTGTTCCGCGTGCGTTTAGGGGGTTGCATGTCTATCTCGTCCGGTCTGGCCTTGCGGGCGCTGGCGCCGCTTACTTTCCTGCTGGCGCAAACGGCCGTGCTGCCGGCGCAGACGGTCGAGCAGCCGCCCTCGTTCAATGCGGCGCAAATCCCCGGCATCAAGCGGGTCGACGACAACTACACCATCCGCAATCCGGTCAAGAGCGACGGCATTCTGCGCATCTACGTGCTGGCGACGCCCTATGGCGACATCACCGTGCAGGGCGACGAGATGCTGCGCATGCGCATCAACGAGCTCAAAGCGCTGGCCGCGCTGGAGAAGGTGAGCAATTCGGAATCCTTCGGCAAGGCGCTGGCGGAAGCGGGCCTGAGCCCGCATCAAATTCGCCGGCGGCCTGATCATGAATCCGGTCGGCACCGTGCAGAACACCATGGCCGGCGTCGGCAATTTCTTCGGCCGCATGAGTTCCGGCATGGCCAATTCCGGCAAGACGCCGGACGACGCCATGTCCAGCCTGCTCGGCGTCACCGACCAGCGGCGCCTGCTCGCCGCCGACCTATGGCGTCGATCCCTATACCGATCTGGCCCCGCTTGCCGAGAAACTGCAAGTGCTGTCGCAGGCGGCGGCGACCGGCGGCCTGGTGGTGACCGGCGCGCTGATGGCCGTGCCCGGCGGCGCCGGCATCATCGTGTCGAACCTGTCGACCGCCAACAAGCTCAACGATCTCGGCCTCGAGGAAGTGGCGCGCAAATACACCGCCTCGCAGATCCTCGACATCAATCGCGATCTGCTGAAAAAAATGGATGTCGACGACGAGCTGAGCAACAAGCTGCTTGTCCAACACCAATTACACGCCGCTCGACATGGCGGCCATGGTGGCGGCGCTCGACAGCATGAGCGCGGTGCGCGACCGCGACGTGTTCGTGGCGCGGGCGGCGGCGGCCGACGGCCGCGCCATCGCCTACGTCATGCGGCGAACCGCGGAACTGATGGCCGACGACTACCGCAAGCACGGCGGCTACGTGCGCTTCGTGTCGCTCGCCGCCTTTCCCTATGTCGTCACCCGCGACGGCCGCGTGACGGCGCTGTTGCCGATCGACGCGCTGTCCTGGACGCGCGACACCGCCGTGGGGTTCACCCAAGTGAGCAACGAGCGCAAGCGCGTGGCGCCCAATGCGCGCGGCGAATTGCGCATCACCGGCATGGCCACCGCCATGGCCAAGGAGCGGCTGAAGGCGCAAGGCTGGACCGTGCGGGAGCACCAGAAGCCGTAAAGGCCGGACGGGTTGCCGGCGAAAAGCGGGCTCTGCTATAGGCGGCAGCTAACGAGGTTTCCATGTCCGTCGACGCACAAACCGTCCGCCGCATCGCGCATCTCGCCCGCATCGCGGTCGAGGAGGGCGAGGTCGCGCATTTGCAGGGCGAGCTCAACGCCATCCTGGCCTGGGTCGAGCAATTGCAGGCGGTCGACGTTGCGGGCGTCGAGCCGATGACCTCGGTGACGCCGATGACGATGAAGATGCGGGCGGACGAGGTGACCGACGGCGGCAAGCCGGCGGACATCGTCAAGAACGCGCCGCAAAGCGAGGATAATTTTTTCCTGGTTCCCAAGGTGGTGGAATAGATGTGCATCGCCTGCGAAATGGGTTTCTGGGGCATGGTCGAGGCGCTGTCGCCGGAGGCGCGCGAGCAATTTTTGCGTGAGCAGGCCGAGCGCTTTGCCTGCGACGCGCCGCCCGAGGCCGCGCCGCCAACCATTGAGCCGGGCAAGGACGAGCGCACGCCGTGAGTGAACTGACGGCGCTGACCTTGGCGCAGGCGCGCGACGGGCTGAAGAAAAAATCCTTCTCGGCGCAGGAATTGGCCGGCGCGCATGTCGCCGCGATCGGTGAGGCGCGCGCGCTCAATGCCTTCGTGCTCGAGACCGGCGAACGCGCCGGCCGAGATGGCGAAGGCGTCCGACGCGCGCATCGCCAAAGGCGACGCCAAGCCGCTCGAAGGCATTCCGCTGGCGGTGAAGGATATGTTCTGCACCGCGGGTGTGCGCACCACCGCCTGCTCGCACATCCTCGACAATTTCGTGCCGACTTATGACTCGACGGTGACCGCCAATCTGTGGCGCGACGGCGCGGTGCTGCTCGGCAAGACCAATTGCGACGAGTTCGCCATGGGCTCGTCGAATGAGAGCTCGTACTTCAAGCCGGTGATTTCGCCGTGGCGGCGGAAAGGCGCCAACACGCCGCTGACGCCGGGCGGCTCGTCGGGCGGCTCGGCCACCGCGGTGGCGGCGCAACTTGTGCCTGGGCGCGACCGGCACCGACACCGGCGGCTCGATCCGGCAGCCGGCGGCCTTCACCGGCACGGTCGGCATGAAACCGACCTATGGCCGCTGCTCGCGCTGGGGCATCGTGGCGTTTGCCTCCTCGCTCGACCAGGCCGGACCGTTCGCGCGCACGGTGCGCGACGCCGCCATCCTGCTGCGCTCGATGGCCGGGCCGGACGCCAAGGACACCACCTGCGCCGATCTGCCGGTGCCGGACTACGAAGCCGCGGTCGGCAAATCGGTGAAGGGCCTGCGCATCGGCATCCCGAAGGAGTATCGCATCGACGGCATGCCGCCCGAGATCGAGAAGATTTGGGACCAGGGCAAAGCGTGGCTCAAAGCGGCGGGCGCCGAGCTGGTCGACGTGTCGCTGCCGCACACGAAGTACGCGCTGCCGGCCTATTACATCGTGGCGCCGGCGGAAGCCTCGTCCAACTTGGCGCGCTATGACGGCGTGCGCTACGGCCTGCGCGTGGGCGGGCGCGACATCACCGGCATGTATGAGGCGACGCGCGCCGAAGGCTTCGGGCGCGAAGTGCGTCGGCGCGTGATGATCGGCACCTACGTGCTCTCGGCCGGCTATTACGATGCCTATTATCTGCGCGCGCAGAAGGTGCGCACGCTGATCAAGAAGGACTTCGAGGACTGCTTCGCCAAGGGCGTGCACGCCATGCTGACGCCGGCGACGCCGTCGGCGGCTTTCGGACTGGGCGAGAAAGGCGGCGCCGACCCGGTCGAGATGTATCTGAACGACGTGTTCACGGTGACGGTGAACATGGCGGGCCTGCCGGGGATTTCCGTGCCGGCGGGGCTCGATGCGCAAGGACTGCCGCTCGGCCTGCAGCTGATCGGGCGGCCGTTCGACGAGGAGACGCTGTTCTCGCTCGGCCAGGTGATCGAGCAGGCGGCGGGGAGTTTTACGCCGGAGCGGTGGTGGTCATGAGCGCCAACCTCATCAAAGGCGCAAGCGGCGACTGGGAGGTCGTCATCGGCATGGAGGTGCACGCGCAGGTCACCTCCAAGTCGAAGCTGTTCTCCGGCGCCGCGACCGAATTCGGCGGCGCGCCCAACTCGCATGTGTCGCTGGTCGATGCCGCGATGCCCGGCATGCTGCCGGTGATCAACGCGGAATGCGTGCGGCCAAGCGGTGCGCACCGGGCTCGGGCTCAACGCCAAGATCAATCTGAAGTCGGTGTTCGACCGCAAGAATTATTTCTATCCCGATCTGCCGCAGGGCTATCAGATCAGCCAGTACAAGCAGCCGGTGGTGGGCGAGGGCGAGGTCGTCGTCGATCTCGACAAGGGTGAGAGCGTCACCATCGGCATCGAGCGGCTGCATCTCGAGCAGGACGCCGGCAAGAGCCTGCACGACCGCTCGCCGACGATGTCCTATGTCGATCTCAACCGCTCGGGCGTGGCGCTGATGGAGATCGTGTCGAAGCCGGACCTGCGCTCGGCCGAGCAGGCCAAAGCCTTCCTCACCAAGCTGCGCTCGATCCTGCGCTATCTCGGCACCTGCGACGGCGACATGGAGAAGGGAAGCCTGCGCGCCGACGTCAACGTGTCGGTGCGCAAGCCAGGCGCGCCGCTCGGCACGCGCTGCGAGATCAAGAACATGAACTCCATCAGCTTCATCGGCGACGCCATCGAGCATGAGGCCCGGCGCCAGATCGAAATTCTCGAAGACGGCGGCGCGATCGAGCAGGAGACGCGGCTTTACGACCCGACCAAAAGACAAACCCGCGCCATGCGCACCAAGGAAGAGGCGCACGACTACCGCTATTTCCCCGATCCCGATCTGCTGCCGCTGGAATTGAGCGCGGACGAGGTGGCCGCGCTCAAGGCCAAGCTGCCGGAACTGCCGGACCAGAAGAAGGCGCGCTTCATGCGTGACTTTGCGCTGTCGCCTTATGACGCCGGCGTGCTGGTGGCCGAGCGCGAGACCGCGGAATTCTACGAGGCGGTGGCGAAAGGGCGCGACGGCAAGGCCGCCGCCAACTGGGTGATCAACGAATTGTTCGGCCGGCTCAACAAAGAGGGCAAGCCGATTGCTGCTTCTCCGGTTACCACCGCGCAATTGGGCGGCATGCTCGACCTGATCGCCGACGGCACCATCTCCGGCAAGATCGCCAAGGACCTGTTCGAGATCCTGTGGAGCGAAGGCGGCGATCCGCGCGCGATCGTTGAAGCGCGCGGCATGAAGCAGGTCACCGATCTCGGCGCGATCGAGACGGTGATCGACGACATCATCGGCAAAAATCCCGACAAGGTCGCCGACGCCAAGACAAATCCGAAGGCGATCGGCTGGTTCGTAGGCCAAGTGATGAAGTCGTCGGGCGGCAAAGCGAGCCCGCAGGCGGTCAACGATCTGCTGAAAAAGAAACTCGGGCTCTGACGCGCGCACGCGCGGCGTCATGCGCGAGAGCTTTCGATTTGAATCGCGTCGCGATGCGCGCGCGGATGAAAAAACTTAACACCGCGTGACGGTATTTGCCGCGAATCACTTGTCACTGATTCGCTCTTTTTTGATCGATTCCGGCCTTGCGACGCCTTCGCGCGAGGCAACTTGTGCAAAATTATTTTGCTCTGCACACAAGCGCGATCGACATGCAAACGCGCGCGAAAAAAATGCGCGGAGGCGAAAATTTTGCGCGCGCTTGCGCGTCGCGCGCAAACTTTGCACGCGCAAGAAATCCTTATTTCATCGTGAGTTTTTCAATTTCGCAATTGCGCGCGCGCTGTTGCGTCGTGCATCGATGCAAACAAAATTTTGCGCGCGATGTGCGCGCGCATCGTGCGCGCGTGTGCGCCGAATGCGCGCCGCATACACGTTTCGTTAAGCGGACACTGTTTTTTTCGTTGTGCTGTAGTAAACGGAAATGCAGTGCGCGTCGATTCGCGGCGCGCGCTGATGCGACACCCGCCATGTTACATGGCTAGGAGGGCAGCAATGGCGAAACGTAGAAAGAAGGCAGCGGTTAAGAAGGCTAAGCGGAAGAAGAAGCTCTAGTCTTCTAGACCTGCCGATCTTCGCACGTAAGCCGTGCCGAAGATTTGCATCATAGGGGCCGGTGCGCGCCGTGGAGTGATGTGCGCCTAGCAGTCGTTCCAGGGCGCCCCGGTTCCGGATGATGTCAGAGGGCGTCGGCGAGACTTACAAGTCTCTCCGACGCCCTCGGTGTGTCTGGCGTGCCGTACGCAGTCGCGCGCGACGCAGATCAATTCAATCGGCGCTCAGCTCTTGCTCGCCGCCTTGAGACGCTTGTTGCAAGCGCTCCAGTATTTCGGCCAGGTCGTGCCTTTCTCGACCTTGCCGGCAGCTTTCGCCTCTTTCCATTCGGCGCCGCATTTCTTCTGACGCTCACGCATGGCGGCGACCGCTGGGCTGGTCTTGCCGGTAACTTTCTTCGCCGGGACTGCCGCTGGCGCGGCGGCCGGTGCCGGCGTCGCGGTCTGCGCCGCGGCGCTATGCACCAGCATGGGTAGTGGGGCCGCGATCAGCGCGGCGGCCATCACGACGGACAAAATCGTCTTGTTCATTAACTCCCCCCATTTTTCTACGGGCGGCGGCGCGGCCGACGGGGCGGCTTCCCACAACCCTATCCTTAGAATAACGAGCAAAAGTTGTATTCGTCCAGTATCGGGTGTGGCGCTCACCCCGGTTGCGGATTGCGGCTCAGCGGCCTAGGTCTGGCGCCTTCAGTTGCATGGAGTGAGGACAATGGCGCGCGGGACGGCGAAGCGGGCGGCAAAATCGAAGGCTAAATCCAAGGCTAAATCCAAACCGGCCAAGGCAAAATCCAAGGCCCTGAGCGCAAAGAGTGTAAAGGCCGCCACGACCAAGCCAATCGAGCTCTGGTACTGGCCGACCCCGAACGGCTTCAAGATCTCGATCATGCTGGAAGAGTGCGGCCTGCCTTACACCTTGATCCCGGTGAACATCTCCAAGGGCGAGCAGTTCAATCCCGACTTCCTCAAGATCGCGCCCAATAACCGCATGCCGGCAATCCTCGACCCGCACGGTCCCGGCGGGCGGCCGATCTCGATCTTCGAGTCCGGCGCCATCCTGCAATATCTCGGCCGCAAGACCGGCAAGTTCTATCCCGCCGAGGAGCGCGCGCGGGTCGAGGTCGATCAATGGCTGTTCTGGCAGATGGGTGGGCTTGGGCCGATGGCCGGCCAGCTCAACCACTTCAAGCATTATGCCCGCGAAAACCTGACTTACGCGATCAAGCGCTACGAGGACGAGGTCAACCGGCTGTACGGCGTGATGAACACGCGGCTGAAGGATCGCCCGTTCCTTGCCGGCAAATATTCGATCGCCGACATGGCTTGCGTCGGCTGGGTCAATCTGTGGAAGCGGCAGGACCAGAACATCGACGACTTCCCGCAGGTCAAACGCTGGCTGGAGACCGTGAAGGCGCGGCCGGCGGTTCAGCGCGGCATGGCGCTCGGGCTCGAGCTGCGCCAGGGCATCGACATGAAGGACCCCAAGGTGCAGGGCGTGTTGTTCGGCCAGCGCGCGCGGGCGAGCTGACGCTTTAGCGAGCGCGCGTCCAGGTCTCCGATTTGCAAATGAGGCCGCCGAAGACGCAGCCTTTCAGCTCGAGCGCGTTCGCGCCCGTCATCGTCAAGTAGCCGCTGTAGGTCCTGCCGTCGTCGGCGTTATAGACCTGCCCCTGCCATTTATCGGGCGCGCTCGACGGCGTCAGATCGAGCACGATGCGCACGCCGATGAGCGGACGCGTGCGCTTGGCGGAGTCGGGGTTATTGATATCGGTCCACGGCATTCCGGTTTTCGGATCGATCGGATCTTTCAACCACATAATACCGCCGCACAAGGCGTTGCCGCCGCAGTGGCCGATGCGCACCTGTGAGCGGTTTCCCGCCGTGTACCAGGTCCCAATCGGGTCGGCTGCAGACGCTCCATCAGACCAGAACATCATAACGGCAATGGAACCGGCCACTGCCGCTGCGGCTGCTGTTTTGCTTGGCATCATCGGATACCGCCGTGGTTATTAAAGCGAGAAGCACTTGCGTTAGCGGCCGGTAACCACTGCGAAAAAAGCCAGGTATTTCGGCGCTTTCTTCAACATTGGTCTTCCAATGAATAAACACCGTTCATGGTCGATTCATTGCGATGCTTAAGCGCCCATTCAAACCTTGTCGCCGATAGTCGCGGCGCTCGCGAGGAGATTGCCGCACGAGCAAGACAGGGACGCGCGTCGGATACCGCGGGGGCGGTGGCGATGCGGGAAAAATGGGGAGCCGAAATGGCTGACATTGCGATCGCGGCGGCGTGCGCCGTAGAACCCGTTGACGCGGACGAGTGCTTCGCGCTCGGCATGAATTATTCGGCGGGAGCCGGCGTCGCGGTCGACCTGATCGAGGCGCACAAGTGGTTCAACATCGCGGCGTCGCGCGGGCATACCGATGCCGCGCGCCTGCGCCGCGAGATCGCCGAGCAGATGGCGGACGCCGAGATCGGCTGCGCCCAGCGCGCGGCGCGCGCCTGGCTGAAGGAGCATCCGCTCCCGGTCGTGCCGGCGCCGGTCGAGATCCGCGTCGCGGCTTAACTTGCGATGAATTGGCTGAGCGCGTCGCGAGCATTCGCGACGACGCTCGCCCAATCGCCGAGCGCAGGCTGACGGAACAGGCGCGCCTGCGGATACCAGGGGCTTTTCTCGCCTTGTAGTGTCCAACGCCAATCGGGCGAAAACGGCAGCAGCACCCAAGGCGCGCGGCCGAGTGCGCCGGCCAGATGCACCACCGCGGTATCGACCGAAATCAATAGATCGCACAACGAGAGCACGGCCGCGCTGTCGGCCATGTCGGCGAGCTCGCCGCCGATGTTTTTCACATTTGGATGGCGCGCGAGGATGTCCGCATCGCCGTCGCGCAGCTCGCGCTGCAGGCTGACGAACGAAACGCCCTCCAGCGCCAGCAACGGCGCGAGCAATTTCAGATCGATCGAACGGTTGCGGTCGTTGGCATGGGCGGGATTGCCGGCCCAGGCCAGCGCCACGCGTTTGCCGGGCAGGGCTTCGATCATCGGCCGCCATTTGGCGGTGCGGGCCTCGTCGGCGTGCAGATACGGAAATTCGGCTGGGATGCTGGAGCTTTGCGTCTTGAGCGCGAACGGCAGGCTGCCGAGCGGGCAGTGCACGTCGTAGGCGGGCAGGGGCTCGCCGCGCGCGTTGACCGAGGCAATGCCGGCAAGGCCGGCGAACAGATCCTTCAGCGCGGGCTCGACTTCCAACAGCACGGTGGCGCCGGCGCGCGCGAGGAGCGGCGCATAGCGCGCAAACTGGATGGTGTCGCCGAGGCCCTGTTCGGCGTGCAGCAAAATCGTCTTGCGCGCCAGCGGGTATTCGCCCAGCCACAGCGCGCCACGGTAGGACCGCCGCGTGTCGCGCATGCCGCTGCGCGTCCAGCGCCATTCATATTCGGCAAAACCGCGCGTGTAATCGCCGAGCGTGAGCAGCGAGAGCGCGGCGTTGAAATGGGCGTCGGCATAATCCTTTTGCAGCGCGATCGCACGGTCGAAACATTCGACGGCCTCGGCGTGGCGATTGAGCGCCTGCAAGGCGCGGCCGCGATTGTTCCAGGCTTTGACGTTGGCGGGCGCGGCTTTCAGCGCGGCGTCGAAGGAGGCGATCGCCTCGGCGTAGCGGCCGAGATCGGAGAGCGCGTTGCCGCGGTTATAGAGCGCGCCCGGATGGCCCGGCGCGAGCGCCAGCACGGCGTCGAAATCCGCAAGCGCGTCGGCGGCTTGCCCGCCGGTGGCACGCGCGGTGCCGCGGCCGAGCAGCGCCTCGCCATGGCGCGGATTGCGCGCCAGCACGGCATCGAAACAGGCAAGCGCCTCCGGCGCGCGGGACAGCGCGAGCAGCGCGTTGCCGCGCTTGGTGAGCGCGTCGGCGTCGTCCGGGCGCAAGGCAAGCGCCTTGTCGAGCGCGGCGAGCGCTTCGCCGTCGCGCTTGAGCGCGTGCAGCACATTGGCGAAGTTGATCCAGGCGTCGGGCGCTTGCGCATTGATCTTGAGCGCGGCGGCGATGAGCCGATAAGCCTCGCCCATCTGCCCGCTTTGCGCCTTGCACAGACCGCAAAGATGCAGCGCGTCGAAATTCTGCGGCGCAGCCTTGAGCACGCGCGCGTAAAGCTTCTCGGCCTCGCGCAGTTTGCCCTGCCGGTGCAGGGCGAGCGCGTCTTGCATGGCTGAAGCGATATCGAACGGCCGGGATTGCACGGCGGCTGAAATGCGCACGCCGGCACGCGGCAGTCAATGCGATCGGGCTAGCGCGGCTCCGCCCGCTTGCGCTTGCGCACGGGCGCTCGTTGCGGATGATAAAATTGGTTGGGCTCGCAGGAGCCGCCGATGCCGCTCACCGTCGCCATGCATTGCTCCCACGTCGAGAAGCCGCAGTTCGACGCGCCGCCCATGTCGCCGCCATAAACGGCGCACCACGGATATTCGATATTGGCGCGGGCGGCCGATGGCGCAAGCAAAGCCGGCCCGGTGAATGCCGCCAACATGAGCGCAAGACGCATCAAACGCATGGCAAGGCCTCCATGAGTATCGGTTGGCGGTGATAACCCGTTGCAGCGCGATTTAGTTCATGGGTGTGGCGGAAATCGGCCCGCGCCCGATCACGTTTTCTGGACCCAGAATTGATACATGCCGGAAAAAGTATCCGGATACTTTGTCTCGAAATCATGCCAGCGGTCGAGGTCGCTCATCGACCAGCGCTGCTCGGCAAACAGCGCGCGGTAGCCGCGCGCCGCGGCGTCGCCGAATTCGAAGCCGATGAATTTCAATCCGTGCTCGGCCAGGAACGCCTTGATGGCGGGAATCGTCGTGCGGCTTTCCTGCACGTGAAAGAGCAAATCGCGGCATTCGCTGGTGGCGAAAAAATCGTCGAAGCGCGCGACGCTGGCGAGCGGCGAGGCGAGCAGATCCTGGCGGCAGCGGCGGATCTCGGCGGGGCTCGTGCCGTAGCCGCGCTCGGCGATGAAGGCGCGCGCCGCCAGCACGTCGCGGCGGCCGAGCTCGCTGTAGAAACCGAGATGCATGAGGCCGTTCGGACGCAGCAGCGCGAGCAGCGTGCGCCAGCCGGCGAACGGGTCGGCCATGTGATGCAGCACGCCGCTCGCATCGATCACGTCGAAGCGGCGATCGAGCGTGGCGAGCTTGAGAATGTCGGCTTGGGCATAGTCGATGCGCAAATCGGGCGGGGTCTTGCGTTTGGCGTAAGCCAGACTGGTCAAACTCAGATCGATGGCCAGCAGCCGGCTGCCCTGCAATACGCTTGCAATTCCAATGGCATGCCAGCCAGTGCCGCAGCCGGCCACAAGCACGTCGAGGTCTTGCGTCTTGGCGAGCGAGGTGAACGGCGTGGTCGGAAACATGCCGCGCAAATATTGATCGATGGGCAGCGGCGTGGCGTCGGCCGGAGGATGCACCCAGCGCGGATACGGATTCTCCTCGTACATCTGCCG
>CAVTHL010000002.1:0-186904 GCA_963734465.1 uncultured Alphaproteobacteria bacterium | reverse complement strand
GCGATGTTTGGGAGGAAACGCTACGCCGAATAGTACATGTCGAATTCGACCGGATGCGGCGTGTGCTCGAAGCGGATCACTTCCTGCATCTTGAGGTCGATATACGATTCGATGAAGTCGTCGTCGAACACGCCGCCGGCCGTGAGGAAGCCACGGTCCTTGTCGAGTTCGCCGAGCGCCTGGCGCAGCGAGCCGCACACCGTCGGAATGTTCTTGAGTTCGGCCTTCGGCAGATCGTACAGGTCCTTGTCCATTGCCGCGCCCGGATCGAGCTTGTTCTTGACGCCGTCGAGGCCGGCCATCAGCATCGCCGCGAAGGCGAGATAGGGATTGGCGAGCGGATCGGGGAAACGCACCTCGACGCGCTTGGCCTTCGGATTGGTCGTGTACGGAATGCGGCACGACGCCGAGCGATTGCGCGCCGAGTAAGCGAGCAGCACCGGCGCTTCGAAGCCCGGCACCAGACGCTTGTAGGAGTTGGTGGTCGGGTTGGTGAAGGCGTTGATCGCTTTGGCGTGCTTGATGATGCCGGCGATGTAGGACAGGCAGGTTTCCGACAGGTCGGAATATTTATTGCCCGCGAACACCGGCTTGCCCGCCTTCCAGATCGACTGGTGGCAGTGCATGCCCGAGCCGTTGTCGCCATAGATCGGCTTCGGCATGAACGTCGCCGTCTTGCCGTAGATCTGCGCGACCTGCTGGATGCAGTACTTGTAGATCATCATCCGGTCGGCCATCACTGTGAGCGGCGAGAACTTCAGGCCGAGCTCGTGTTGGGCGCTGGCCACTTCGTGGTGGTGCTTCTCGACCACGCAGCCCATGCGCGCCATGGCGCCGAGCATTTCCGAACGCATGTCTTGCGCCGAGTCCTGCGGCGGCACCGGGAAGTAGCCCTTCTTGGTGCCGACGTGGTGGCCGAGATTGCCGCCTTCGTAGTCGGTGTCCGAATTGCTCGGGAATTCGGTCGAGTCGAGCTTGAAGCCGGTGTTGTAGGGCTCGGCGGCGTATTTGACGTCGTCGAACACGAAGAACTCGGCTTCGGGGCCGAAGAAGATAGCGTCGCCGACGCCCGAGGACTTCACCATGCCCTCGGCTTTCTTGGCGATGCCGCGCGGATCGCGGTTATAGGGCTCGCCGGTGGTCGGCTCGAGCACGTCGCAGATCAGCGACAGCGTGGTCTCCGCGAAGAACGGATCGATGCAGGCAGTGCCCGGATCCGGCATCAGGTTCATGTCGGACTCGTTGATCGCCTTCCAACCGGCGATCGAGGAGCCGTCGAACATCTGGCCTTCGGCAAAAGTCTCCTCTTCGATCATCGTGACGTCGAAGGTGACGTGCTGCCACTTGCCGCGCGGGTCGGTAAACCGGAAATCGACGTATTTCACGTCGTTGTCCTTGATCAGCTTCATGACATCTTTGGCTGTCGTCATCGATCGCATTCCCCCTTTTTTGAAACACTCCGCGAAGACGCTTTCCGGTTCTAGATCGCATCAACTCCGGATTCGCCGGTCCTGATACGGATGGCTTCCTCGATACTCGGACACGAATATCTTGCCGTCGCCGATTCGGCCAGTCTGCGCCGCGCGCCGGATCGCTTCGATCGCCTTGTCGACCATGTCGTCGCCCAGCACGATCTCGATTTTCACCTTGGGGAGAAAGTCGACCACGTATTCGGCGCCGCGATAAAGCTCGGTATGGCCCTTCTGCCGGCCGAAGCCCTTGGCTTCCGTGACGGTGATTCCTTGCAGGCCAACTTCCTGCAAGGCCTCCTTCACCTCATCGAGCTTGAAGGGCTTGATGATGGCCTCGATTTTTTTCATTGCGTTTCCTTCCCCAAGCACGCCACAAGCCGACGAGCCGCGCGCTTCGGATAGCAGGTCCCGTGCCAAGCCGTCGGCCGAGCAAAAGTGCCTCTAATCCAAGCACTTAACACCCGCAGGCCGGGATCACCAGGCAATTGCCTAATGTTCGATGCCTATGAACTAAGCATCCTGCATAAGTTTTTGCCAGCGGTGGAATTGTAACGTCTGCCCAGGCTGAATTGTCGCTGCGGCGGGCGCCCGATAGTGTTCTTCATTCACGATGATCGAACTCCTCACCACCGCCGAAATGGCCGAGGCCGACCGGGCGACGATTGCGGCCGGCACGGCCGGCATCACGCTGATGGAAAACGCCGGCCGCGCGGTGGCCGACTGGCCGGGGCACTGCTCGAGGGCCGCAGCGCCGTTGTCGTCGCCGGTCCAGGCAACAATGGCGGCGACGGGTTCGTGGCCGCGCGTGTTTTGGCCGAACGCGGCCACAAAGTGCGCGTCAGCTTCGTCGGCGATCGGAGCCGGCTGAAAGGCGACGCCGCACTGGCGGCAGGACGCTGGACCGGCCCGGTGGAACAGGCGCGGCCGGAGGCGATGACCGGCCGCGACGTCGTCATCGACGCGCTGTTCGGCGCCGGTCTCGATCGCGCGGTCGAGGGCCTGCCGCGCGCCATGATCGAAGCGATGAACGCGGGTGGGGCGCCGGTCGTCGCCGTCGACCTGCCGAGCGGCATCAACGGCACCAGCGGCGCGGTCATGGGAACCGCGGTCAAAGCCACGCGCACGGTGACCTTCTTCCGCCGCAAGACCGGCCACCTGCTGATGCCGGGCAGGCTCTATTGCGGCGAGCTCAGTGTTGCCGACATCGGCATCCCCGCCAGCGTCCTGGAGCGCATCAAGCCGGCCACCTACGCCAACGAACCGCCGCTGTGGAGCGGCCAATTCCCTATCCCCAAGCCGGAGGGCCACAAATACAGCCGCGGCCATGCCGTCGTCGTCTCAGGCGGCCTTGTCGACCTGCAGCGCGGCCCGACTGGCAGCGCGCGGGGCGCTGCGGGCAGGGGCGGGGCTGGTGACCATCGCCAGCCCGCGCGAGGCGTTGGCCGTCAATGCCGCGGCCAGCCTGGCCGTCATGGTGCGGCCGGTGGACGGCGCGCTCGAATTGGCCGAATTCCTCGCCGACAAGCGCCGTAACGCGGTGGCCCTGGGGCCGGGCGGGGGCGTCGGACCGGCCATGCGCGAGGAGGTCAGGGCAGCGCTCGCCAGCGAAGCTGCCATCGTGCTCGATGCCGATGCCCTAACGAGCTTTGCCGACGAGCCGGCAGCATTGGTAACGGCGATCGGCCGGCATACCGGGCGTGGCGTTGTATTGACACCACATGAGGGTGAATTTACTCGTATTTTTAAATCGATAGCTCAGGACTCTAAAGTTAATTCAAAACTTGAGAAAGCGCGGCTAGCTGCCAAGGAAAGCGGCGCCATAGTCCTGCTCAAAGGTCCCGATACGGTTGTTGCTGCCCCTGATGGCCGCGCCTCGATCGCCGCCAATGCGCCCCCTTATCTCGCCACGGCCGGCGCCGGCGACGTCCTCACCGGCATGATCGCGGGCCTGCTGGCGCAAGGCATGCCGGCCTTCGAGGCAGCGAGCGCGGCGGCCTGGCTGCATGGTGAAGCAGCAAGAACGTTCGGACCGGGGCTGATCGCCGAGGACTTGTCCGAGGCGCTTCCGGCGGTTCTGCGGCGGTTATTGCAGCCCGGATTTCGCGTGATATAAGCCGCGGCCCGACAGCAGATTTCGGCGTGTCTTGCCGTAGGCTCGGGGCCGCGTTAAGCCCTCAAAAATGCCCTTTGCGGGCGTGGCGGAACTGGTAGACGCGCGGGATTTAGGTTCCCGTGACGAAAGTCGTGGGGGTTCGAGTCCCTCCGCCCGCACCACGCCCGGGGGACTAAATCCGAAACATCCAAAGGCACGCCTTGCCGACAACACTGTGTGATCAATGCAAGTAACCGAAACGCTGTCCGAAGGCCTCAAGCGCGAGTTCAAAGTGAACGTGCCGGCGTCCGAACTCGACGCCAAGGTCAACGCGCGTCTGGACGAACTCAAAGCCCGCGTCCGCATCGACGGCTTCCGGCCCGGCAAGGTGCCGGTGTCGCACCTCAAGCGCGTCTATGGCCGCTCCGCCATGGCCGAGGTGATCGAAGCCACGGTTCGCGACGCCAACAATCAGATCGTCAGCGAGCGCGGCTTCAAGCTCGCGGCCGAGCCGAAGGTGACGATGCCGGAGGAGAAGGACGCGATCGAGCAATTGATCGCCGGCAAGAGCGATCTGACCTACACCATGGCGGTCGAGATCGTGCCGCCCATCACGCTCGCCAATTTCAAGGACATCAAACTCACCAAGCTGGTCGCCGACGTTGCCGATAGCGAGATCGACGAGGGCATCGCGCGCATCGCCGAGCAGAACAAACCCTTCACCGCGAAAGGCGAGGGCCAGAAAGCGGCCAAGGACGACCGCGTGGTCATCTCCTATGCCGGCACCATCAACGGCGAACCCTTCGAGGGCGGCACTGGCGACGATGCTGCGGTGCTGATCGGCTCCAACACCTTCATCCCGGGCTTCGAGGACCAGCTGATCGGGGTCGGCACGGGCGAAACCCGCACGCTCAAGGTGAAGTTTCCCGAGCAATATCAGGCCCAACATCTCGCCGGAAAAGACGCTGAGTTCGTCGTCACCGCGAAGTCGATCGAGACGCCAGGTCAAGTCACGATCGACGAGGAATTTGCCAAGTCGCTCGGCCTTGAATTGCTCGCCAAGCTGCGCGACGCGGTGAAGGATCGCATCGCGCGCGAGCACGCGGGAGCCTCGCGCCAGAAGGTCAAGCGCGCGTTGCTCGACGAGCTCGACAATCGCCACAAATTCGAGCCGCCGCCGTCGCTGGTCGACGAGGAGTTCGAGCGCGTGTGGAAGTCGGTGCTGCAGGAGCTCGAGACCGAGAAGAAGACGTTCGCGGACGAAAATACCACCGAGGACAAAGCCAAGGCCGAATACCGCGCCATCGCCGAGCGCCGCGTGCGGCTCGGCCTGGTGCTGGCCGAGATCGGCGAGAAGAACAACATCACGGTGAGCGAGGAGGAACTGAGCCGCGCCATCATGGAGCAGTCGCGCCAATTCCCCGGCCAGGAGAAGCGGGTGTGGGACTTCTACCGCCAGAACCCGCAGGCGGTCGCGGGCTTGCGCGCGCCGATCTACGAGGAAAAGGTGGTGGACTTCCTGCTCGAGCTTGCCGAAGTGGCCGAAAAGAAAGTGCCGCGCGAAGAGCTCTACAAGCGAATGGACGACGAATTGGCTGCGTAAACGTGCCGCTTGCGCCGGTCGCTTCCCGAAATTAGATCGTCCCTGACACGCGCGCGGGGGCTATTCTAGCCGCCGTGATTCGCGTGAAGGACCCGATATGAAAGATCCCGTCGATACCTACATGCAGCTCGTCCCCATGGTGGTCGAACAGACCAACCGTGGCGAACGCGCCTACGACATCTTTTCGCGCCTGCTCAAGGAGCGCATCATCTTCATCACCGGGCCGATCGAAGACGGCATGGCCACGCTGGTGGTGGCGCAGCTTCTGTTTCTGGAAGCCGAGAACCCGAAAAAAGAAATCTCGATGTACATCAATTCGCCGGGCGGGGTGGTGACCTCCGGCATGGCGATCTACGACACCATGCAGTTCGTGCGCCCGGCGGTCTCCACCCTCTGCGTCGGGCAGGCGGCCTCCATGGGTTCGCTGCTGCTCGCCGCCGGCGCCAAAGATCAGCGTTTTGCGCTACCGAACGCCCGCATCATGGTCCACCAGCCGTCCGGCGGGTTCCAGGGCCAGGCCACCGACATCATGCTGCACGCCCAGGAAATCCTGAATCTGAAAAAGCGGCTCAACGAGATTTACGTCAAGCATACCGGCCAGTCGCTGAAGAAGATCGAGGACGCGCTCGAGCGCGACTACTTCCTGACCGCCGAGGCGGCCAAGGATTTCGGCCTGGTCGACAAAGTGATCGACAAGCGTCCCGAGGAAATGCTGCCGAAACCCGCCTGATGCATTCCTGCCACGGGTTCCAAGCCGCTTGCCTAAAGTCGTGGACCGCTCGATTTGAGCCGCTTTCGCAACCCCTGTTGGGCGGGCATTATCGTTAATAGATTCTTGATTATCACGCCGTTAGCATGCTTCGCTTATGGTAGGGGGATCGAGAACCGGGTGGGTGGGCCGCCCTTGAGTTAGGCCCGCCGTGCCGCAGATCGGCGCGAAACTTGCTTCGTTCGTGATGACTTGTTGAGGCGGCGCTTTCGCCGCGCAAGGCCAGTACGGACGAGTGTGACGGAGAATGGAATGAGCAAAGTCGGCGGCAGCGATTCAAAGAACACGCTCTATTGCTCGTTCTGCGGCAAGAGCCAGCACGAAGTGCGCAAGCTCATCGCCGGCCCGACCGTCTTCATCTGCGACGAGTGTGTCGAACTCTGCATGGACATCATTCGCGAGGAAAACAAATCCTCGCTGGTGAAGTCGCGCGACGGCATTCCGACGCCGAAGGAAATTCGCAAGGTTCTCGACGATTACGTCATCGGCCAGGATCACGCCAAGAAGGTGCTCTCGGTCGCCGTCCACAACCACTACAAGCGGCTCAATCATCAGTCGAAGCACAACGACGTCGAGCTGGCCAAGTCGAACATCCTGCTGATCGGTCCGACCGGTTCGGGCAAGACGCTGCTGGCGCAGACGCTGGCGCGCATCCTCGACGTGCCGTTCACGATGGCGGACGCCACCACGCTCACCGAAGCCGGCTATGTCGGCGAGGACGTGGAGAACATCATCCTCAAGCTGCTGCAGTCGGCCGACTACAACGTCGAGCGCGCGCAGCGCGGCATCGTCTATATCGACGAAATCGACAAGATTTCGCGCAAATCCGACAACCCCTCGATCACCCGCGACGTGTCGGGCGAGGGCGTGCAGCAGGCGCTGCTCAAGATCATGGAAGGCACCGTCGCTTCGGTACCGCCGCAGGGCGGCCGCAAGCATCCGCAGCAGGAATTCCTGCAGGTCGACACGACCAACATCCTGTTCGTGTGCGGCGGCGCCTTCGCCGGCCTCGACAAGATCATTTCCGCGCGCGGGCGCTCCACGTCCATCGGCTTCTCGGCCAAGGTGGTGTCGCCCGAGGACCGCAAGCAGGGCGAAATCTTCCGCGAGGTCGAGCCCGAGGACTTGCTCAAGTACGGCCTGATCCCGGAATTCGTCGGCCGCCTGCCGGTGGTCGCAACGCTCGAAGACCTCGACGAGCCGTCGCTCAAGCTGATCCTCACGCAGCCGAAGAACGCGCTGGTCAAACAGTACCAGCGGCTGTTCGAAATGGAGTCGATCGATCTCACGCTGGCCGAAGAGGCGCTCGGCGCCATCGCCCGCAAGGCGATCGACCGCAAGACCGGCGCGCGCGGCCTGCGCTCGATCATGGAAGCCATCCTGCTCGACACCATGTTCGATCTGCCGAGCCTGGAAGGCGTCGAAGAGGTGGTGATCTCCAAGGAAGTGGTCGAGGGCACCGCCCGGCCGCTCTACATCTACGCCGACCGCAGCGACCGCACGGCCGAGTCCGGCGGCGCCAGCGCCTGATCTGTTGACCGCCGGGCCCTCCCGCCTAGAACCAAGGGCCCCGAATCGCGTTGTTTCGGGTAGCAGTAAAGGCGTCCAAGTATTCAACCTGGCCGCTTAACGTGAATATCCGGCCTTACTTGCAGACCCTAGGACCCCGTCCTACGTATAGTGTCCTGGGTAAGCGGGCGTACGAACGATCGTAGTATCTGGGTGGGTATGCGTTCGCATACCCTTAGCGAGCGACACTTCGGCACTGATCTTGCGAGGCCGCGAGCGAGCGGATCGCGGAGCAGGGGCGCTACAAAAAGGACCTTATGGAAATGACCAGCAAGCCACGACCCACGCTGCAGCCGGGCGAGACCCGGGCCTATCCGGTATTGCCGCTGCGCGACATCGTGGTGTTCCCGCACATGATCGTTCCGCTCTTCGTCGGCCGTGAAAAGTCGATCAAGGCGCTCGAAGAGGTCATGCGCACCGACACCTTCATCCTGCTCGCCACGCAAAAGAACGCGTCCGACGACGATCCGGCGACCGACGCCATCTTCGAAGTCGGCACGCTCGCGAGCGTCCTGCAATTGCTCAAGCTGCCCGACGGCACCGTCAAGGTGCTGGTCGAGGGCGTCGAGCGCGCGCAGGTGAAGAAGTACACCGACCGCAGCGACTATTACGAGGCCGACGCCGGCCTGCTGGCCGACGACGTCGGCGACCGCGTCGAGGCGGAAGCCATGGCGCGCTCGGTGGTCACCGAATTCGAAAACTATGTGAAGCTCAACAAGAAAGTGTCGCCGGAAGTGGTCGGCGTGATCCAGCAGATCGAGGATTACGCCAAGCTCGCCGACACGGTGGCTTCGCATCTCGCGGTCAAGATTCCGGACAAGCAGGACATCCTGGAGACGCCCCTCGTCACCCAGCGCCTCGAGAAGGTGCTCGGGCTGATGGAGAGCGAGATCTCCGTGCTGCAGGTGGAAAAGCGCATCCGCACCCGCGTCAAGCGGCAGATGGAGAAGACGCAGCGCGAGTACTACCTCAACGAACAGATGAAGGCGATCCAGAAGGAGCTCGGCGACGAGGAAGGTCGCGACGAGCTGCAAGAGCTGGAAGACAAGATCAAGAAGACCAAGCTCTCCAAGGAAGCGCGCGAGAAAGCGACGCACGAGCTCAAGAAGCTGCGTCAGATGTCGCCGATGTCGGCGGAAGCTACCGTCGTGCGCAATTATCTCGACTGGCTGCTGTCGATTCCATGGAACAAGAAGAGCAAGGTCAAGAAGGACCTCGGTCTGGCCGAGAAGATTCTCGATGCCGATCACTTTGGCCTGGAGAAGGTCAAGGAGCGCATCGTCGAGTATCTCGCCGTGCAGCAGCGCGCCAACAAGCTGACCGGGCCGATCCTGTGCCTGGTCGGTCCTCCGGGCGTCGGCAAGACCTCGCTCGGCAAGTCGATTGCCAAGGCGACCGGCCGCGAATTCGTGCGCGTGTCGCTCGGCGGCGTGCGTGACGAGGCCGAGATCCGCGGCCACCGCCGCACCTACATCGGCTCGATGCCCGGCAAGATCATCCAGTCGATGCGCAAGGCCAAGACCTCGAACCCGCTGTTCCTGCTGGACGAGGTGGACAAGATGGGCGCCGATTTCCGCGGCGACCCGTCCTCGGCTTTGCTCGAGGTGCTCGATCCCGAGCAGAACCACACCTTCAACGACCATTATCTCGAGGTCGACTACGATCTGTCCAACGTGATGTTCATCACCACGGCGAACACGCTCAACATTCCGCCGCCGCTGATGGACCGCATGGAGATCATCCGCATCGCCGGTTATACCGAGGATGAAAAGATCGAGATCGCGCGCAAGCACTTGATTCCGCACGCGGTCACCAAGCACGGCCTCAACAAGGAAGAATGGACAATCGACGACGAGGCGCTGCTCACGCTGATCCGGCGCTATACGCGCGAGGCGGGCGTGCGCAATCTCGAGCGCGAGCTGTCGACCCTGATCCGCAAGGCGGTGAAGGAGCTGATGACGTCGAAGAAGAAGGCCATCGCTGTCACCGCGATGAACCTCGGCGATTTTCTCGGCGTGCCGAAATATCGCTACGGCGAGATCGAAGCCGAGGATCTGGTCGGCATGGTCACCGGGCTTGCCTGGACCGACGTGGGCGGGGAGCTGCTCACCATCGAAGGCGTGATGATGCCCGGCAAGGGCAAGATGACCGTCACCGGCAACCTGCGTGACGTGATGAAGGAGTCGATCTCGGCGGCGGCGTCCTATGTCCGCTCGCGCGCGGTTGCCTTCGGCATCCAGCCGCCGCTGTTCGACAAGCGCGACATCCACGTGCACGTGCCGGAAGGCGCCACGCCGAAAGACGGACCGTCGGCGGGCGTCGCCATGGTCACGGCCATCGTCTCGGTGATGACCGGCATCCCGGTGCGCCGCGACCTCGCCATGACCGGCGAGATCACGCTGCGCGGCCGCGTGCTGCCGATCGGCGGCCTGAAGGAGAAGCTGCTGGCGGCTTCGCGCGGCGGCATGAAGACCGTGCTGATCCCGGAAGAGAACGCCAAGGACCTGGTGGAAATCTCCGAGACCATCAAGAAGGGGCTCGAGATCATCCCGGTCACCCGGATGGACGAGGTGATCGAGCGCGCGCTCACGCGCAAGCCGGAAGCCATCACCTGGGATGAGGAAGCGGCCAAGCTCGCGGAAGCCGCGGCTGCGGCCGAGAAGCCCGCGGTCGAAGACGACGGTTCCGGCCTGACCGCGCATTGAGCGGTCGACACGAGACATGAATTGGAAACGGCGCCGCGTGGCGCCGTTTTCGTTTGTCCAAAGAAAATTGTGGTGGGCGGTGACGGACTCGAACCGCCGACATCCTGCGTGTAAAGCAGGCGCTCTACCAGCTGAGCTAACCGCCCGGTCGAGAAGCCAATAGCGCCTGATGGAAGCGCGGCGCAAGCGCGCAAACGCAAAACGGCAGGCGCGGAGCTGAGCTGCTCCACGCCCGCCGTTGTTTCCCCGGAGGGTCGGGCTTAAGCGGCCGTCAGATCGCCTCTTTCAAATCCTTGGCCGCGCGGAAGGCGACCTTCTTGCTCGCCTTGATCTGAATCGGTTCGCCGGTGGCGGGATTACGCCCCATGCGAGCGGCGCGCCGGCGCACTTGAAGAATGCCGAGGCCGCCGATGCGGATGCGCTCGCCTTTTTTCAAATGCTTGACGATGTTTTCGACAAGATTGCCGAGCACCGTCTCCGCTTGCTTCTTCGACATCTCGTGCGTTTCCGCGAGCGCGGCGGCGAGATGCTTCAATGTCACCGTTGGCGGTGTCGGGGCTTTTCCAGGAACGGTAGCCATCAGTGGGACCCTCCTCTTGAATCCGCAGGTTTGGCGAGACGCCAAACAATCCGCCCATAAACGATTCTTGGGGGCGGCACCATCGATTCCTCGCGATAAATAAGGCTTTTTCGCAATTTTGCCAGTCGCGAACCGACTTTACCTTGACTATAGGTAGGGGGCCCATTAACTCGAACCCACGCCCGCGGGGGCGTAGCTCAGTTGGTTAGAGCGCTGCCCTGTCACGGCAGAGGCCGCGGGTTCGAGTCCCGTCGCTCCCGCCATTATATCAATAACTTAGCCGCGGTTTCGCGCTGCAAAACCGACCGCCTTTGGGCGCCGTTTAATGGTCGTAGAAGCCCCGATCGTCGGTGTCCGAGCACTGTTTTTCGACGTGTTCGGCACCATCGTCGACTGGCGAACATCGGTCGCGCGCGAGGCCGAAGGCATCCTGTCCACCCTCGGCTACAGCCTCGACTGGGAAGCCTTCGCCGACGCCTGGCGCGGCGAATACCAGCCCGGCATGGAGGAGGTGCGCACGGGGCGCATCCCGTTCTCCAAGCTCGACGTGCTGCACCGGCGCAACCTCGTGCGGCTGCTGCCGCGCTTCGGCTTGCAGAACTTGTCCGACGAAGTGCTCGACGATTTGACGCGCGTCTGGCACCGGCTCGATGCCTGGCCGGACGTGCCGGCGGCGCTGGCGCGGCTGAAAACCAAATTCATGCTGGCGCCGGTGTCGAACGGCAACATCTCGTTGATGGTCGATCTCGCGCGCCGCAACAAGTTTCCGTGGGACGCCATTCTCGGCGCCGAAGTCGCCGGCGACTACAAGCCGAAGCCGCGCGTCTATCTCGCCGCCTGCGAGGCGCTCGATCTGCCGCCCGCGCAATGCATGATGGTGGCCGCGCATTCGAGCGATCTCGATGCCGCCGCCAAATGCGGCCTGCGCACCGCGCACACCGCGCGCGTCAACGAATACGGGCCGAACACCGGCGAGGCGGAGCCGACGGTGAAGGTCGATGTCGCGGCGAAGGATTTGGCGGAGCTGGCGACAAGCTCGGCGTTTAGATTCGTCTCGTGTCATTCCGGGACGCCGCGAAGCGGTGGACCCGGAATCGCATACTCCGCAGCGCTGGGGTTATGCGATTCCGGGTTCGCGGCCTCCGGCTCGCGCCCCGGAATGACCGCTCAGCCCTCGATACACCGCCTCCGGCTGCGTGAAGAAGCTGAGCAGGATGTGATAGACCAGCATGTAGTTCTTCTGCTGGAAGCTGGCGTGCGAGACGCCCGGCATCACGGCGAACTGCTTGTCCGGGTTGGGCAGCTTGGCGAAGAACTTCACCAGATCGTCGAACGAGGCGATGCCGTCGTGCTGGCCGCGCATGATCAGCGTCGGCACCGTGATCTTTTCAGGGTCGACCACCGGCAGTTTCGAGCACATGTCGACATAAGTGCCGGTCGGCACCGATGTGTCGAGCGCAACGACCGCATCGGCAAACGCCTCGATCACTTTCTTCTCGGCGGTGTCGGGATGGTCGCGCTCGAAGATCGAATGGATGAAGGCCTTGTCGATCGGGCGGCGGTTCTTGGCGATGAACTCGGGCAACTTCTTCTTGCGCTGCTCGAGCGTGGGCGAGCCTTCGCCGGTCCACACCATGGCGTCGAGCGCAAGCCGCGCCACCATCTCGGGGTGGCGCTCGGCAAACATCGCCGCGCGCAGCGCGCCCGATGAAATGCCGTAGACCAGAAACGGGCGCTTGCCGCGCAGCTTCTGGATATAGAGCGCGGCCGCGTAGCAATCGTCGGCGCCCTGGCTGATCGGCGCGTTGTTGTCGCGATCTTTCGTGGACCTGCCATAGCCCTCCATGTCCACGCTCCAGCAATCGAAACCGTGGCGGGCGAAATAATCCATGGCGGAGGAATCCGGCCGCCCCGGCACCTGCAGATCGAAAGTCGGCTGCGAGGCCATCGAGGAGCCGTGCACGAACAGAATGGTGCCGGTGCTTTTGGCCGGATCGCCGGCGCACTTCTCATACAGGAACAGCTTCACGCCGCCGTCCTTGGTGGTCCAATGCTCTTCGCCTTTGATCGGAATCTTGGCCATTTCGTTCATCGTTCACCTGTGAGATGTCATGCGCCGTCAACGAAGCAGGAGAGTGACAAGGATAGCAGCCAGCAGGCCGTTGCCGATGAATTGCGCGATCAATATTTCCACCAAATGATCGGTATGGCCGCCAACCATGTAGCTGGTAAAGAAAACGCCGACCAGACCCGCAACCAGCGCGGCCACCGCTAAACCAACCTTGCGTTCCATAGTGCCCCCGCAATTCGTACAACTTGCAAGCGAGCGAGCATCGCTCCGTGCGGATCGATCGCGGCCCAACTCCCGAGCCGGTTGCTGCAAGGCTCGGGCCGTTCGCGCATAGCGAAGACGACGCCGAACAGGCGACCAGCACCACGCTCAATTTATCGATCGGCGCCGATGCTCCCGCGCCGCGATCGCCGAGCTTTCAAGGCGCGAACATCGCAAATCCACGAGCCGCCGGTCGCCAAACCGGATAGGGCGAGAAAACCGTAAGTGCGCGCTCGACACCGAGCTGGGCGCTTGCCACTGGCCGGTGGCAACGAGAATGACCGCCAAGACGCTGGTAATTACGCTCGTGCGGACAAGCGTGCGCGTAGTCGGAGTTGACCGTTTTCAACGCCGACTTTGGCGAAGCTGGCGGTGAGTGCGGCAAAGGCGGCCGGCCAGGACTCGCCCGAATTGCCACGACAGGCCGACAGTGATTTCGATGTCCATCGGGTGTCCTCGGCTGCGCGGCGCTATTTGATCAGCGCGATATGGTTGTCCTTGATCACTTTCGCCCAGGTGGCGACTTGCCCGTCCATGAACGTCTTGAAGCGCGCCTGCGTCATGATCAGGGGCATGGCGCCTTGCTTGGACCAGGCGGCCTGGATGTCGTCGCGCGACAGAATTTTCGAGATTTCGCTGTTGAGTCTGTCGATGATGGGCTGCGGCGTGCCGGCCGGCGCCATGAAGCCGACCCACAGCGTGGCGGCAAAGCCCGGCACCGTGTCCGCGATCGCCGGCACGTTCGGCAAGATGGAGGAGCGCGACCGGCCGGTGGTGCCGAGCGCGCGCACTTTGCCCGCCTCGATCATCGGCGCCATGGTCGGCACCGAGTCGAACAGGATCTGAATATTGCCGCTGAGGATGTCGGTGCGCATGCCGGTCGAGCCCTTGTAGGGCACGTGCACGATGTCGATGCCGGTCAGGTTCTTCAGCAGCTCGCCCGCCATGTGATAGTTCGAGCCGGGGCCGGACGAGCCGAAATTGAGCGTGCCGGGCTTTGCCTTGGCGAGCGCGATCAGCTCGGCCATGCTTTTCGCCGGCACCGACGGGTGCACGACCAGCACCAGATCGCTGTCGACGATCGGCGCGACGGGGACGAGATCGCGCATCAGCGCATAGGGTTTGTTGGCATACAGCGTTTCGTTGACCGTCTGCGTGCCCGACACCACCAGTAAAGTGTAGCCGTCGGGCGCGGCCTTGGCGACGTATTCGGTGCCGATGGTGGTGCCGGCGCCCGGGCGATTCTCGATCACGAAGGGCTGCTGCAGCGCCTTCTGCAATTCCTGCGCGACGATGCGGGTGTAGATGTCGGCCGGCCCGCCGGCGCCGAAGGGGGCGATGATCTTGACCGTGCGGGTCGGGGTAATCGTCGGCGGCGCTCGGCCCGCCGGCGAGGGCCAAAAATGCCAGCGCGAGGGCGCCGACCGCTGCTCGCAGGAGTACCATTGAGACCTCTCAGGACATGCTCGCCGCCACCCGGCCCCGACTATCGAGTTGGCTCTCGGCTGCTGTCAAACGTGACGATTTCGCACTCGTGGACGGCTTCCAATGTCGGCTTGCCACCCTTTGTGCGCTGCGCTAAGCCTCAGCCGCTCCCGTCCACGAGGCTATTTCCACCACGGCAAGGGCGTTTTGTGCGGGTGACGGCGCCAGGTCGGGTCGCCGAGCAGTCCGGGCGGGCATATATATCCGGGCAGGGGCGCGGGGCTCGCTTCGTTTGAGGTCGCCGATGCACGCATTGCTCATGGACTACCTGCCCCTGGTCATCTTTATCGCGGTCGCGCTGGCAATCGGCCTGGCGCTGCTGATCGCGCCCTTCATCGTCGCCTACAAGAACCCGGACCCGGAGAAGCTGTCCGCCTACGAGTGCGGCTTCAACGCCTTCGACGACGCGCGCATGAAGTTCGACGTGCGATTCTATCTGGTGGCGATCCTGTTCATCATCTTCGACCTCGAGGTGAGCTTCCTGTTCCCTTGGGCGGTGGCATTCCGCCAGATCGGCGCCTTCGGCTTCTGGGCCATGATGCTGTTCCTTGGCGTTCTCACCGTCGGCTTCATATACGAGTGGAAGAAGGGGGCGCTCGAATGGGATTGATCCCAAAGGTCAACTCATGACGCTCATCGCACCCGAAGCGAGAGGGATTCTCGATCCGCGCACCGGCAGGCCGGCGGGCGAGGGCGACGCGTTCTTCCGCGACGTCAACAGCGAACTCTCCGACAAGGGCTTCCTGGTCACCGCCGCCGACGATCTGATCACCTGGGCGCGCACCGGCTCGCTGATGTGGATGACGTTCGGCCTGGCGTGCTGCGCGGTCGAGATGATGCAGATGTCGATGCCGCGCTACGACGCCGAGCGCTTCGGCTTTGCGCCGCGCGCTCGCCCACGCCAGTCCGACGTGATGATCGTCGCCGGCACGCTCACCAACAAGATGGCGCCGGCGCTGCGCAAGGTCTACGACCAGATGCCGGAGCCGCGCTACGTGATCTCGATGGGATCCTGCGCCAACGGCGGCGGCTACTATCACTATTCCTATTCGGTGGTGCGCGGCTGCGACCGCATCGTGCCGGTCGACATCTACGTGCCCGGCTGTCCGCCGACCGCGGAGGCGCTGCTCTACGGCGTGCATGCTGCTGCAGAAGAAGATCCGCCGCACCGGCACGATCGAACGTTAAGACGGGGCCGGAATGGACGAGACGCTCGACAGACTTGGCCAGATCATCAAGGGCGCGTGCGGCGCGTCCGTCACCGGCTATGAGGTCGTGCGCGGCGAACTGACCGTGCACGCGAGCGCCGCCGACATCGTCAAGATCGCGCGCTTCCTGCGCGACGATCCGTCCTGTCAGTTCATCTGCATCATCGACGTCACCGCGGTCGATTGGCCCGCGCGCGAGCAGCGCTTCGACGTGGTCTATCATTTCCTGTCGCCGCGCATGAACACGCGCGTGCGCGTCAAGATCATGACCGACGAGACGACGCCGGTCGCCTCGCTGGTCGGCGTCTATCGCGGCGCCGACTGGTTCGAGCGCGAGACCTACGATCTCTACGGCGTGCTGTTCACCGGCCACCCCGACATGCGGCGCATCCTCACCGATTACGGCTTCGAGGGTCATCCGCTGCGCAAGGACTTCCCGCTCACCGGCTTCGTCGAGGTGCGCTACGACGACGAGGAAAAGCGCGTGCGTTACGACAAGGTGCGGCTCAACCAGGAATTCCGCACCTTCGATTTCATGTCGCCGTGGGAAGGCACCGACTACGTGCTGCCGGGCGACGAGAAGGCGAAGGAGGGCAAGCCGTCATGAAGCCGACGTTCGTGCCCGGTCTGAAGCATTCGTTTTCCTACAAGGTGCCGGAGAACAAGACCGTGCCTTACACCTATCCGGAGTCGGACATCATCGCGAACATGCCGAAAGTGTTCGCCACCGGCTTCATGATCGTGCTGATGGAATGGGCCTGCGCCGACTTGATGGCGCCGCATCTCGACGCCGGCGAGGGTTCGCTCGGCACCCATGTCGACGTGTCGCATCTGGCGGCGACGGTGCCGGGGCAGACGGTGACGGTCGACGTCGAAGTCGCCGAAGTGAAGGGCCGCAAGCTCGTGTTCAAGGTGCGCGCGCATGACGGCATCGACCTGATCGGCGAGGGCCGTCACGAGCGCGTCGTGGTGGCGTGGGACCGCTTCAACGCCAAGGTCGCGGAAAAGGCGAAAGCCGCGGAGCTGGTGGACTGATGGCCGAAACCGACGTCCGCAACTTCACCATCAATTTCGGGCCGCAGCATCCGGCGGCGCACGGCGTGCTGCGCCTGGTGCTGGAGCTCGACGGCGAGATCGTCGAGCGCGTCGATCCGCATATCGGCCTGCTGCATCGCGGCACCGAGAAGCTGATCGAATACAAGACCTATCTGCAGGCGGTGCCCTATTTCGACCGGCTCGATTACGTCGCGCCGATGAACCAGGAGCACGCCTTCTGCCTGGCGGTCGAGAAGCTGCTCGACATCAAGGTGCCGCGGCGGGCGCAGCTCATTCGCGTGCTTTATTCCGAGATCGGGCGGCTGCTGTCGCATCTCTTGAACGTCACCACGCAGGCCATGGACGTCGGCGCGCTCACGCCGCCGCTGTGGGGCTTCGAGGAGCGCGAGAAGCTGATGGTGTTCTACGAGCGCGTCTTCGGGCAGCCGCATGCACGCGGCCTATTTCCGTCCCGGCGGCGTGCACGAGGACATGCCGCCCAAGCTGATCGACGACATCGAGGCGTTCTGCGATCCGTTCCTCAAAGTGGTCGACGATCTCGACACGCTGCTCACCGGCAACCGCATCTTCAAGCAGCGCAACGTCGACATCGGCGTGGTCAGACTGGAGGATGCCTGGAACTGGGGCTTCTCCGGCGTGATGGTGCGCGGCTCGGGCGCGGCCTGGGATCTGCGCAAGGCGCAGCCCTACGAATGCTACGCCGAGATGGATTTCGACATCCCGGTCGGCAAGAACGGCGACTGCTTCGACCGCTATCTCATCCGCATGGAAGAGATGCGGCCAGTCCACCAAGATCATGAAGCAGTGCCTCGCCAAACTGCGCGAACCGGACGGGCAGGGGCCGGTCGTCGGTGGTCGACAACAAGATCGTGCCGCCCAAGCGCGGCGAGATGAAGCGCTCGATGGAAGCGCTCATCCACCACTTCAAGCTCTACACCGAGGGCTATCACGTGCCGGCCGGCGAAGTGTACGCCGCGGTCGAAGCGCCCAAGGGCGAGTTCGGCGTCTATCTGGTCGCCGACGGCAGCAACAAGCCGTACAAGTGCAAAATTCGAGCGCCCGGCTTTGCGCATCTGCAGGCCATGGATTTCCTCACGCGCGGCCACATGCTGGCCGACGTGTCCGCCATCCTCGGCTCGATCGACATCGTGTTCGGCGAGGTGGACCGATGAGCGTGCGCCGTCTTGCCCCGCCCGAAGTGCAGCCGAAGGAATTTTCCTTCAGCAAGGACAATCTCGCCTGGGCCAAGGACCAGGTGAAGAAATATCCGGAAGGCCGCCAGGCCTCCGCGATCATTCCGCTGCTGTGGCGCGCGCAGGAGCAGGCCGGCGGCTGGCTGCCGGAAACCGCGATCCGCGCCGTCGCCGACTTCCTCGGCATGGCGCATATCCGCGCGCTCGAAGTCGCGACCTTCTACACGATGTTCAATCTCGCGCCGGTCGGCAAATTCCACGTGCAGCTGTGCGGCACCACGCCGTGCCGGCTGCGCGGCGCCGACGATCTGGAGAAGATCTGCAAGAAGCGCATCGGCGAGCAGGGCGAGGTCACCAAAGACGGCAAGTTCTCCTGGGTCGAGGTCGAGTGCCTCGGCGCCTGCGTGAACGCGCCGATGGTGCAGATCAACGCCGATTATTACGAGGACCTCGACCGCGACAGCTTCGGCAAAATTCTCGACAACCTCGCTGCCGGAAAAAAGGTCAAGCCCGGCCCGCAGATCGACCGGCAATTGTCGGCGCCGATCGGCGGGCAGACCACGCTGACCGACAAATCGCTTTTCCCGACCTCGCACAAGCTGCCGCAAGACTAAACCAGGACTAAACGATGCTCGCCGACAAGGACCGCATCTTCCGCAATCTCTACGGCCTGCACGACTGGGGCCTCAAAGGCGCGCGTGCGCGCGGCGCCTGGGACGGCACCAAGAAAATCCTCGAGCTCGGCCGCGAAGCGATCGTCAACGAGGTGAAGAATTCCGGCCTGCGCGGGCGCGGCGGCGCCGGCTTCCCGACCGGCTTGAAGTGGTCGTTCATGCCCAAGCAAGTGGGCGAGCGGCCGCATTATCTCGTGGTCAATGCCGACGAGTCCGAGCCCGGCACCTGCAAGGACCGCGAGATCATGCGGCACGATCCGCATCTTTTGGTCGAAGGCTGCCTGATCGCCGGCCGCGCCATGGATTGCCGCGCCGGCTACATCTACATCCGCGGCGAATTCATCCGCGAGCGCGAACGGCTGCAGGCGGCGATCGACGAGGCCTATGACGCCAAGCTGATCGGCAAGAACAACATCCACGGCTATGATTTCGATCTTTATCTGCACCACGGCGCCGGCGCTTACATCTGCGGCGAGGAAACCGCGCTGCTCGAAAGCCTGGAAGGCAAGAAGGGCCAGCCGCGCCTGAAGCCGCCGTTCCCGGCCAATGTCGGGCTCTACGGCTGCCCGACCACGGTCAACAATGTGGAATCGATCGCGGCGGTGCCCGACATCATGCGGCGCGGCGCCACCTGGTTTGCCGCCATCGGCCGCCCCAACAACACCGGCACCAAGCTGTTCTGCATTTCCGGCCACGTCGAGAAGCCGTGCAACGTCGAAGAGGCGATGGGTCTTCCGCTGCGCGAGCTGGTGGAAACGCCATGCCGGCGGCGTGCGCGGCGGCTGGGACAATCTGCTCGCGGTCATCCCCGGCGGCTCGTCGATGCCGCTGGTGCCGGCCGGCAAGGATTGGGCGGACTCGCTGCTGATGGATTTCGACGGCTGCCGCGACAAGAAGTCGGCGCTCGGCACCGCCGCGGTGATCGTGATGGACAAGTCCACCGACATCGTGCGGGCGATGGCGCGCATCTCCTATTTCTACAAGCACGAGAGTCTGCGGCCAGTGCACGCCCTGCCGCGAAGGCATGGGCTGGATGTGGCGCGTGCTCACGCGCATGGCGGAAGGCCGCGCGCAGAAGCGCGAGATCGACATGCTGATGGAGGTGACGACCCAGATCGAGGGCCACACCATCTGCGCCTTCGGCGACGGCGCCGCCTGGCCGGTGCAGGGCCTGCTGCGGCATTTCCGTCCGGAGATCGAGCGGCGCATCGACGAATACACGCGCAACGCGGACGCGCACGGCGCGGTGCGCGAGCCCGAACCGGCGCAGGCGGCGGAGTGAGCTCATGCAGCAGCCGCCCAACACTCATCTCGCGCAATTGAACATCGGCCGCATTCGCTACGAGATCGACGATCCGCGCATGGCGGACTTCACCAACAACCTCGCGCTGGTGAACGGCTTGGCCGAGCGCACGCCGGGCTTCGTCTGGCGCTTCATCGACGACAGCGGCAATTCGACCAGCACGCGGCCTTATGCCGATCCGCGCATCGCCATCAATATGTCGGTGTGGCGAGCAGCGTCGAGGCGCTCGAGCGCTTCGTCTATCAGACCGTCCATAAGCGTTTCTATAGCCGCCGCGCCGAATGGTTCGAGCATTTCGAGGAGCGCTTATTTCGTGATGTGGTGGGTGCCTGCCGGGCATCGGCCGAGCGTCGAGGAGGCGGTGGCGCGGCTTGAGCACCTGAAACAGCACGGACCGTCCGACCACGCCTTCGATTGGGCAGACCGCATCGGCGCAACTGTGGAAAACGGCGCGTTGCGCGCCGGCGAGTCGGCGGCATGAACATGCACCTCGCCCAGTTCAACATCGCGCGCATCCGCTACCCGCTCGACGATCCGCGCATGGCGGAGTTCGTCGAGAACGTTGCGCGCGTCAACGCGCTGGCCGAGCAGATCGACGGTTTCGTGTGGCGGCTGCAGGACGACAGCGGCAACGCCATGAACATGACGGTCTATAACGACCCGGCGATCCTGCCGAACCTGACGGTCTGGCAAAATCCGCAGGCGCTCGAGCGCTTCGTCTGGCAGACGCTGCACGGGCGCTTCTATCGCCGGCGCGAGGACTGGTTCGAGAAGATCGAGACGCCGCTGGTGATGTGGTGGGTGGCGGAAGGCGAACGGCCCGCGCTGGAAGACGGCGTCGAGCGGCTCGAGCATCTCAAGGCGCACGGCCCGAGCGATTATGCCTTCGGCTGGGAGCAGCTTGGCCGACGCGCAGCTCTGGAAGACGCAACGCGGCGCAAAGCGCGCGCCGCTTGCCGCCGTGGCGGCGGAATAGCGGCAATGGTGCAGCCCATGGAGCAAAGCCATGACCTTCGAAAACAGGAACTTGCGGTGCCGCGGTTGCAGGTTCTGGTGGCCGATTGGGGAAGCGACCGCGAACGAGCCGGTTCGCGAACGCGCGATCCTCGGGCAGTGCCGGCGCCACGCGCCGCCGGCTGCCGTTTCCGATTTGCCCGATCACGCCCGCCACTATCCGTCCTGGGCGACCACCAAGCGCGACGACTGGTGCGGCGATCACGAGCACATGCAGCAATAGCATTGCAGCAATGACGCGGTTCGCAGAAGTAAAGACGTGAGCTAATGGCCAAGATCATTGTCGACGGCAAAGAGATCGACGTTCCGCCGGAGTACACGCTGCTCCAGGCCTGCGAAGCCGCGGGCGCGGAAATCCCGCGCTTCTGCTTCCACGAGCGGCTGTCGATCGCCGGCAATTGCCGCATGTGCCTGATCGAAGTGGTCGGCATGCCGAAGCCGCAGGCCTCCTGCGCCATGGCCGTGAAGGACCTGCCGCCCAACAAAGACGGCACGCCCGAAGATCCTCAACACGCGCACGCCGATGGTGAAGAAGGCGCGCGAAGGCGTGATGGAATTCCTGCTGATCAATCATCCGCTCGATTGCCCGATCTGCGACCAGGGCGGCGAATGCGATCTGCAGGACCAGGCCATGGCCTATGGCGTCGACGCCTCGCGCTACGCCGAGAACAAGCGCGCGGTCGAGGACAAATATATCGGGCCGCTGGTCAAGACCATCATGACGCGCTGCATCCACTGCACGCGCTGCATCCGCTTTGCCAGCGAAGTGGCCGGCGTGCCGGAGCTCGGCGCCATCGGCCGCGGCGAGGACATGGAGATCACGACCTATCTCGAGCACGCCATGAGCTCGGAGCTGCAGAGCAACGTGGTCGATCTCTGCCCGGTCGGCGCGCTCACCTCCAAGCCCTATGCCTTCGCGGCGCGGCCCTGGGAGCTCATCAAGACGCAGTCGATCGACGTCATGGACGCGCTCGGCTCCGCCATCCGCATCGACACGCGCGGGCGCGAGGTGATGCGCATCCTGCCGCGCCGCAACGACGAGGTGAACGAGGAGTGGATTTCCGACAAGACCCGGCACGTCGTCGACGGCCTGCGCACGCAGCGGCTCGACCAGCCTTACATCCGCGTCAATGGCCGCCTGAAGCCGGCGACCTGGAAAGAAGCGTTCGCGGCGATCGCCAACAAGGTGAAGGCGGCGCGGCCTGAGCGCATCGGCGCGCTGGCCGGGCAATTGGCGGCGGTCGAAGACATGTTCGCGCTCAAGGCGCTGATGGGCGCGCTCGGCTCGAAGAATATCGACGCGCGCTATCCCGGTTCGCCGCTGCATCCGAAATTCGGCCGCGCCAGCTATCTGTTCAATTCGACCATCGCCGGCATCGACGAGGCCGACGCCATCATGCTGATCGGCGTCAATCCGCGGCGCGAAGCGGCCGTGCTCAACGCCCGCATCCGCAAGCGCTACCTGCGCGGCAACGTGCTGCTCGGGCTGGTCGGCGAGAAGGTCGATCTCACCTATCCCTATAATTATCTCGGCGCCGGGCCGGAGAGCCTGGCGCAATTCGTCGAGCACGCGCCGGCGAAGAAAGAAAAGCCGATGTTCATCATCGGGCAGGGCGCGCTCAACCGGCCGGACGGCGCGGCGGTGCTGGCGACGATCGCGAAAGCGGCGGCTTCGCTCGGCGTCGTCAAGGACGGCTGGAACGGCTTCAATATCCTGCACACCGAAGCGGCGCTCGCCGGCGCGCTCGATATCGGCTTCGTGCCGGGCGAGGGCGGCATGGATACCGGCGCCATGCTCGGCAAGGGCGCGCTCGACGTGCTGTTCCTGCTCGGCGTCGACGAGGTCGAGGTGCCGGCGGGCCCCTTCGTCGTCTATATCGGCACGCATGGCGACCGCGGCGCGCACCGCGCCGACGTCATCCTGCCGGGCGCCGCCTATCCGGAAAAATCCGGCCTCTACGTCAACACCGAAGGCCGCGTGCAGATGGCGGAACGCGCCGCCTTCCCGCCGGGCGATGCGCGCGAGGACTGGGCGATTTTGCGCGCGCTCTCGGCCGTGCTCGACAAGACGCTGCCCTTCGACTCGCTCGCCGGCCTGCGGCGCGCGCTCTACGCCGCGCACCCGCACATGATGCGCATCGGCGAGATCGCGCCGGGCGACGCCGCCGATATCGGCAAGCTCGCCAAGCTCGGCGGTTCGCCCGACAAGGCGGCGTTCAAGCCGGCGGTCGCCGACTTCTATCTGACCAATGCGATCGCGCGCGCCTCGGCGGTGATGGCGGAATGTTCGGCGCTCGCCGCCGCGTCCGCGAAAAATCCGTCGATGACGGCGGCGGAGTAGGGACGCGATGGATTTCTTCTGGACCTATCTCTGGCCGGTGATCGTGATCGTGGCGGAATCCGTGCTGCTGCTGGTCGTGCTGCTGGTCGCCATCGCCTACATTCTGCTCGCCGACCGCAAGATCTGGGCGGCGGTGCAGATGCGGCGCGGGCCCAACGTGGTCGGGCCCTGGGGCCTGTTCCAGTCCTTCGCCGACCTGTTGAAATTCGTGGTCAAGGAGCCGGTGATCCCGGCCGGCGCCAACAAAGGCGTGTTCCTGCTGGCGCCGCTGGTCACCTGCGTGCTGGCGCTCGCCGCCTGGGCGGTGATCCCGTTCAATGTCGGCTGGGTGATCGCCGACATCAATGTCGGCGTGCTCTACATCTTCGCCATCTCCTCGCTGATGGTCTACGGCGTCATCATGGCGGGCTGGGCGTCGAACTCGAAATATCCGTTTCTCGCCGCGCTGCGCTCGGCCGCGCAGATGGTGTCCTACGAAGTCTCCATCGGCTTCGTCTTCATCACCGTGCTGCTGTGCGCCGGCTCGCTCAATCTGTCGAAGATCATCGAGGCGCAGAACGGGCCCTACGGCCTGTTCTCCTGGTACTGGCTGCCGCTGTTCCCGATGTTCGTGGTGTTCTTCATCTCGGCGCTGGCGGAAACCAACCGGCCGCCCTTCGATCTGGTCGAGGCGGAATCGGAACTGGTCGCCGGCTTCATGGTCGAATACGGCTCGACGCCCTACATGATGTTCATGCTCGGCGAATACGTGGCGATCGCCACCATGTGCGCCATGGGCACCATTCTGTTCCTGGGCGGCTGGCTGTCGCCGGTGCCTTATCCGCCGTTCACCTGGGTGCCGGGCATCGTCTGGTTCGTGGGCAAGGCGCTGTTCCTGTTTTTCATGTTCGCGATGGTCAAGGCCATCGTGCCGCGCTACCGCTACGACCAGTTGATGCGGCTCGGCTGGAAGGTGTTCCTGCCGCTGTCGCTGGCGATGGTGGCGATCGTTGCCGCCGTCATCCAGTACGGCGGGTTCGCTGCGGCGGCGGTAAAGTGAGGATGCGATGAGGCTCGATCGCGCGGCCAAGGGATTGTTCCTGATGGAGTTCGTGTCGGGCTTCTGGCTCGCCATGCGCTATTTCTTCGCGCCGAAGTCGACGCTCAATTACCCGTTCGAGAAGGGGCCGATCTCGCCGCGCTTTCGCGGCGAGCACGCGCTGCGCCGCTATCCCAACGGCGAAGAGCGCTGCATCGCCTGCAAGCTGTGCGAGGCGATCTGCCCGGCGCAGGCGATCACCATCGAGGCAGGTCCCCGCCGCAACGACGGCACGCGCCGCACCACGCGCTACGACATCGACATGGTGAAGTGCATCTATTGCGGGCTGTGCCAGGAGGCCTGCCCGGTCGACGCCATCGTCGAGGGCCCGAATTTCGAATTCGCCACCGAGACGCGCGAGGAGCTTTACTACGACAAGGAAAAGCTGCTCGCCAATGGCGACCGCTGGGAACGCGAGATCGCCAAGAACCTGGCGCTCGACGCGCCGTATCGGTGAAGCAATGATCGTGACCGCGCTGTTCTTCTATCTCTTTGCCGGCGTCTGCGTGGCGAGCGCCTTCATGGTGATCGCGGCGCGCAATCCCGTGCATTCGGTGCTCTATCTCATTCTCGCCTTCGTCAACGCCGCCGGCCTGTTCGTGATGCTGGGTGCCGAATTTCTGGCCATGATCCTGATCGTGGTCTATGTCGGCGCCGTCGCCGTGCTGTTCCTGTTCGTGGTGATGATGCTCGACGTCGATTTCGCCGAGCTCAAGCAGGGCGCGCTGCAATATCTGCCGATCGGCGCGCTGGTCGGCGCGATCTTCCTCGCCGAATTGCTGCTGGTGGTCGGCGCCTGGGCGATCGGGCCCGGCGTGCCGCAGGCGATCGTGGCGCCGATCCCGGCCAACATCCCGAACACCGAGGCGATCGGCCTCGTGCTCTATACGAAATATGTCTACTTCTTCGAGGCCGCCGGCATGATCCTGCTGGTCGCCATGGTCGGCGCCATCGTGCTCACGCTGCAGCATAAGACGCGCGTGCGCCGGCAGGACATCGGCGAGCAGGTTGCGCGCACGCCGGCGATGTCGATCGAGGTGCTCAAGGTGCGCTCGGGGCAGGCTTAGGAAGCACTGGCTGGGGAGCAACACATGACCATCGGGCTCGGTCATTATCTCTCGGTCGCCGCCATTTTGTTCACGTTCGGCGTGTTCGGCATTTTCCTCAACCGCAAGAACGTCATCATCATCCTGATGTCGATCGAGCTGATCCTGCTCGCGGTCAACATCAACCTGGTCGCCTTCTCGGCGCATCTCGGCGACATCGTCGGCCAGATCTACGCGCTGATCGTGCTGACGGTGGCGGCCGCCGAAGCGGCCATCGGGCTTGCCATTCTCGTCGTCTTCTACCGCGCCAAGGGATCGATCGCGGTCGAAGACATCAATCTGATGAAGGGCTGAGGCGGAAATGTACCAGGCGATCGTCTTTCTGCCTTTGCTCGGCGCGATATTGGCCGGCATCATCGCGCTCGCCGGCGCGCGCGTGCGCTGGCCGGGCGAGGGCCCGCCGCCGGGCGCGGAGGATGACGCAACCGACCACGGCCCGCATCATCGGCGCGCCATCGGCGCATGGCGATGCGCGGCGTCATTCATTCCTCGCATCACGAGGCCGGAAGAGCACGAGCCCGCCGCCACCGGCTCGCGCACCACGGAGCTGATCACCACCACGCTGCTGATGATTTCCATGATCCTGTCGTGGATCGCCTTCGTGCAGGTCGGCTTCGGCCATCACGACGCGCGCGTGCCGGTGTTCACCTGGATGGCGTCGGGCAACCTGACCGTCGAGTGGTCGTTGCGCGTCGACACGCTGACCGCGGTGATGCTGGTGGTGGTGACCTCGGTCTCCGCCTTCGTGCACCTCTATTCCATCGGCTACATGGCCGAGGACCCGTACCGGCCGCGCTTCTTCGGCTATCTGTCGATGTTCACCTTCGCCATGCTGATGCTGGTGACGGCGGACAACCTGGTGCAGCTGTTCTTCGGCTGGGAGGGCGTCGGCCTCGCGAGCTATCTGCTGATCGGCTTCTGGTATCACAAGCCGGAAGCCAACGCCGCCGCGATCAAGGCCTTCGTCGTCAACCGCATCGGCGATTTCGGCTTCGCGCTCGGCATCTTTGCGATCTTCATGCTGGTCGGCAGCGTCGATCTCGACACCATTTTCGCGCAGGCGCCGTCGCTCGCCGGCAAGACGCTGCCGCTGTTCGGCTGGAAGGTCGACGCGCTCACGCTCACCTGTCTGCTGCTGTTCATGGGCGCCATGGGCAAGTCGGCGCAGTTCCTGCTGCACACCTGGTTGCCCGACGCCATGGAAGGCCCGACGCCGGTCTCGGCGCTGATCCACGCCGCCACCATGGTGACCGCCGGCGTGTTCATGGTGGCGCGGCTGTCGCCGCTGTTCGAGCTGGCGCCGCACGCGCAGGCCTTCGTCACCTTCATCGGCGCCACCACCGCGATTTTCGCCGCCACCATCGGCCTGGTGCAGAACGACATCAAGCGCATCGTCGCCTACTCGACCTGTTCGCAGCTCGGCTACATGTTCGTCGCCATGGGCGTCGGCGCCTATTCGGTCGGCATGTTCCATCTGTTCACGCACGCCTTCTTCAAGGCGCTGCTGTTCCTCGGCGCCGGCTCCGTGATCCACGCCATGCATCACGAGCAGGACATCCGCGCCATGGGCGGGCTGAAGGAGCGCATCCCGTTCACCTACGTGGTGATGATCGTCGGCACGCTGGCGCTCACCGGCTTTCCGCTCACCGCCGGCTATTTCTCCAAGGACGCCATCATCGAGGCGGCCTTCGTCGGCAAGAATCCGGTCGCGCTTTACGCCTTCATCTGCACGGTGGCGGCGGCGCTGCTCACCTCGTTCTATTCCTGGCGGCTGATCTTCAAGACCTTCCACGGCGAGCCGCACGACCGCACGCATTGGCGCGCGGCGCATGAGAGCCCGATGGTGATGCTGATCCCGCTCGGCTTCCTCGCCTTCGGCTCGATCTTCGCCGGCCTGCCGTTCAAGGAAGTGTTCGCCGGCCACGGCGTCGAAGGCTTCTTCGGCTCTTCGCTCGCCTTCGCCAAGAGCAACACGGTGCTCGAGGACATGCACACGGTGTCGCTGACCATCGGCCTGCTGCCGACGGTGATGATGGCGCTCGGCTTCGTGATCGCCTGGCATTTCTATGTGCGGCGGCCCGACATCCCGGCCGAGCTCGCGCGCCAGCACGAGGTGCTCTACAAGTTCCTGCTCAACAAATGGTACTTCGACGAGATCTACGACGCGATCTTCGTGCGCCCCACCAAGCGGCTCGGGCTGCTGCTGTGGAAGGGCGGCGACGGCTGGCTGATCGACGGCTTCGGCCCCGACGGCGTGTCCGCGCGCGTGCTCGACGTCACCCGCAACGTCATCCGCCTGCAAAGCGGTTATCTCTACCACTACGCCTTCGCCATGCTGATCGGGGCCGCGGCCTTCATCACCTGGTTCATGTTCGCGTTCCGATAAGGCAGCTACAGATGAACTGGCCGATCCTCTCCGTCGTGACCTTCCTGCCGCTGCTCGGCGCGGTCTTCATCATGCTGGCCGTGCGCGGCAACGAGCCCTTGGCGAGGGGCACCGCGCGCTGGGTCGCGCTGTGGACCACGATCGTCACGTTCGCGATTTCGCTGGTGATGGTTGGGCGCTTCGATCCAGCCTCGCCGGAATTCCAGTTCACCGAGAAGCTGCCCTGGCTCGGCGTCGCCTTCTATCACATGGGCGTCGACGGCATCTCGCTGCCCTTCGTCATCCTCACCACCGCGCTGATGCCGATCTGCATCCTGGCGAGCTGGACCGCGATCCAGAAGCGCGTGAAGGAATACATGATCGCGTTTCTCGTGCTGGAGACGCTGATGGTCGGCACCTTCTCGGCGCTCGATCTGGTGCTGTTCTATCTGTTCTTCGAGGGCGGCCTCATTCCGATGTTCCTGATCATCGGCGTCTGGGGCGGGCCGCGCCGCGTCTATGCCAGCTTCAAGTTCTTCCTCTACACGCTGCTCGGCTCGGTGCTGATGCTGCTCGCCATCATGGCGATGTATTGGGACGCCGGCACCACCGACATCCCGGCGCTGCTGCGCCACGGCTTCCCGCTCGGCCTGCAGAAATGGGCGTGGTTCGCCTTCTTCGCGTCGTTCGCCGTGAAGATGCCGATGTGGCCGGTGCACACCTGGCTGCCGGACGCGCATGTCGAAGCGCCGACCGCGGGCTCCGTCATCCTCGCCGCCATTCTGCTGAAGATGGGCGGCTACGGCTTCCTGCGCTTCTCGCTGCCGATGTTCCCGGTGGCGAGCCACGATTACGCGCCGATCATCTTCACGCTCTCGGTCGTCGCCATCGTCTACACCTCGCTGGTGGCGTTGATGCAGGAGGACGTGAAGAAGCTGATCGCCTATTCGTCGGTCGCGCACATGGGCTTCGTCACCATGGGCATCTTCGCCGCCACCGCGCAGGGGGTTGCCGGCGGCATCTTCCAGATGATCTCGCACGGCATCGTCTCGGGCGCGCTGTTCCTCTGCGTCGGCGTGGTCTACGACCGCATGCACACGCGCGAGATCGCCTTCTACGGCGGGCTGGTCAACCGCATGCCGCTCTACGCCGCGGTGTTCATGGTGTTCACGCTCGCCAATGTCGGGCTGCCCGGCACCTCCGGCTTCATCGGCGAATTCCTGGCGCTGATCGGCACCTTCAAGGTCAACACCTCGGTCGCCTTCATCGCCACGTTCGGCGTCATTCTGTCGGCCTGCTATGCGCTGTGGCTCTACCGCAAGATGATCTTCGGCAATCTCAAGCCCGCGCTCGAGGGCATCAAGGATATCGGCTGGCGCGAGAGCATCATCTTCGCGCCGCTGGTCGTGCTGACGATCCTGCTCGGCGTCGCGCCCAAGCCGGTGCTCGACATGTCGGCGGCCTCGGTCACGCAATTGCTCGACCGCTACGGCCGCGCGGTGAAAGCGGCGGAGATCGAGCGCCATCAGGCGAAGGTCGCGTCCGCGGCCGACGCCAAAACGGGCGCCGCGCGATGAACGACGTGACGCACATCTCCGGGCTGATGCCGCTGCTGCCGGAAATCCTGCTCGCCTGCGGCGCCATGCTGATGCTGATGTTCGGCGTCATGGGCGGCGAGCGCAGCGGGCCGGCCGCCAATGGCTGGTCGATCGGCGTCTTGGTGCTGGTGGCTTACGCGCTCATCGCCTGGGTGCCGGCCGGGCGCTTCGTGCTGTTCGGCGGCAGTTTCGTGGTCGACGATTTCGCGCGATTTCTCAAGCTGTTGACGCTGGTCGGCTCGGCCGGCGCGCTGATGCTGTCGCTCGATTATCTCAAAGCCGCGCGGCTGCAGAAATTCGAATACGGCGCGCTGTTTTTGCTCTCCACGCTCGGCATGCTGATGCTGATCTCGGCCAGCGACCTGATCGCGCTTTATCTCGGGCTCGAGCTGATGAGCCTGTCGCTCTACGTGATCGCGGCTTACGACCGCGACAATGTGCGCTCGACCGAAGCGGGCCTGAAATATTTCGTGCTGGGCGCGCTGTCGTCCGGCATGCTGCTCTATGGCGCGTCGCTGATCTACGGCTTTACCGGCACCGTCAATTTTTCCGGCATCGCACAGGCAACGTCACATGGCGCCGGGATCGGCCTGATCTTCGGCCTGGTGTTCCTGTTCGCCGGCTTCTGCTTCAAGATTTCGGCGGTGCCGTTCCACATGTGGACGCCCGACGTCTACGAGGGCGCGCCGACGCCGGTCACGGCCTTCTTTGCCGCCGCGCCCAAGGTGGCGGGCATCGCCGTGTTCGTGCGCGCGACCGTGGTCGCGTTTCCCGGCATCACGCATGAATGGCAGCAGATCGTGGTGTTCGTCTCGATCGCGTCGATGGCGCTCGGCGCGTTCGCGGCGATCGGGCAGCGCAACATCAAACGGCTGATGGCCTATTCCTCGATCGGCCACATGGGTTTCGCGCTGGTCGGCTTGGCCGCCGGCACGGCGGAAGGCGTGCAGGGCGTGCTCATCTACATGACGATCTATGTGGCGATGACGCTCGGCACCTTCGCCTGCATCCTGGCGATGCGGCGCGACGGCAAGATGGTCGAGACCATCGCCGATCTCGCCGGCCTGTCGCGCACGCAGCCGACGATGGCCTTCCTTTTGGCGATGCTGCTGTTCTCGCTTGCCGGCATTCCGCCGCTCGCCGGCTTCTTCGCCAAGTTCTACGTGTTCCTCGCCGCCATCAAAGCCGGGCTCTATGTGCTCGCGGTGATCGGCGTGCTCACCAGCGTGGTCGGCGCCTACTACTATCTGGCGATCGTCAAGCTGATGTATTTCGACGAGCCCACCACGCGCTTCGATCCCATGCCGGGTCTGCTGCGCGTCGTGCTCGGCATCGCCGGCGTGATCAACATTTTGTTCTTCGCCTATCCGGCGCCGATCCTGGGCGCGGCGACGGTGGCGGCGAAATCGCTATTCTGACGCGCCAGTTGCGCGCAACGAGATGAACCGCGAAGCCACGGACCTGGCGGGGGTCCGGCACATAGCTTACGAGACGCTCGGCTCGACCAATGCCGAGGCGCTGGCGCTTGCGCGCGCCGGCGAGCGCGGGCCGTTGTGGATCACCGCCAAGAGCCAGAGCGCGGGCCGCGGGCGGCGCGGCAGCAACTGGGTGTCGGCGCCGGGCAATCTCTACGCGACGTTGCTGCTCACCGAGCCGTCGGCGCCCGCGCAGGCGCCGCAGGTGTCGTTCGTGGCCGCGCTGGCGCTGCATGACGCGGTGAGCGAATGCGCGCCGCAGTTGGCGCCTGCGCTGGCGGTGAAATGGCCGAACGATCTGCTGCTCGGCGGCAAGAAACTGGCCGGCATCTTGATCGAAGGCGACAGCGAGAAGGTGTTCGCGATCGCCATCGGCATCGGCGTCAATTGTGCCTCGCATCCGGCGGAGACAACGCATCCCGCGACCGATCTCGCTTCCGCCGGCGCACAGGTCACGCCCGAGCGTCTGTTCGCGGCGCTCGTGCCCGCCATGCAGCGGCGGCTGGCGCAGTGGCAGCGCGGCGAGGGGTTCGCAAGCATCCGCGCCGATTGGCTCAAGCGCGCGGCGCGCTTGGGCGAAGACATCCGCGTGCGGCTGCCGGAGCGCGAGCTCTCCGGGCGTTTCGAAGGGCTCGATGAGGCCGGCCGGCTGTTGCTGCGCGGGCAGGGCGGCATCACGACCGTCACCGCCGGCGAAGTGTACGGGCTCTGACCATGGCACAGGCCGGAAAGCAGGAGCTGGTGTTCGCGCCGCTCGGCGGCGTCGGCGAGATCGGCATGAACCTGTCGATCTACGGCCTCGGCCCCGAGCGCGACCGCAAATGGCTGGCGGTCGATCTCGGCGTGTCGTTCGCCGCCGAGGAGCATCTGCCCGGCGTCGATCTGATCCTGCCCGACATCCGCTATCTGGTGGCGGAGCGCAAGAACCTCGCCGGCATCGTGCTCACGCACGCGCACGAGGACCATTTCGGCGCGCTGCTCGATCTGTGGCCGCAGCTGAAAGTGCCGGTCTTCGCCACGCCGTTCTCGGCCGCGCTGCTTGGAAGCCAAATGCGCGAGCGAGCCGGGCGCGCCGAAAATTCCCGTGACCATCGTCAAGCTCGGCAGCCGCTTCAAGGTCGGCCCGTTCGACATCGAACTCTGCACGATGGCGCATTCGATCCCGGAATCGAACGCGCTCATCATCCGCACGCCGCACGGCAATGTGCTGCACACCGGCGACTGGAAGATCGATCCGACGCCGATCCTGGGCGACGTCACCGACGAAAAGAAGCTGCGCGCGCTCGGCGCGGAAGGCTGTCTGGCGCTGGTCGGGGATTCCACCAATGCCGTGCGCGAGGGCCGCTCGCCTTCGGAAGCCGACGTCGCCAAGACCATTGCCGAGCTGGTCAAGACCGCGCCGGCGCGCGTGGCGGTCACGACCTTTGCCTCCAACGCGGCGCGCCTGCGCGCCGTGGCGGACGCCGCCCGCGCCGCCGACCGCGAGGTCGTGGTGGTCGGCCGCGCCATGGAACGCATCGTGCAGATCGCGCGCGAGACCGGCTATTTCGACGGGCCTGCGCGACTTCCAGCCGATGGAAGCCTATTCCTATCTGGCGCCGAACAAGATCGTGGCGCTGTGCACCGGCAGCCAGGGCGAGCCGCGCGCGGCGCTCGCGCGCATTGCCGAGGAACAGCACCCCGAGATCAAATTTTCGCGCGGCGACCGCGTGATCTATTCCGCGCGCACCATTCCCGGCAACGAGAAGGCGGTCGGCCGCGTCATCAACGGGCTGATCGAGCAGGGCATCGAGGTCATCACCGACCGCACGCATCTGGTGCACGTGTCGGGCCATCCGCGCCGCGCCGAATTGGAAGAGCTGATCGGCTGGGTGAAACCGCAGATCGTGATCCCGGTGCACGGCGAGGCGCTGCATCTGACGGAACACGCCGCGCTCGCGCGCCGCTGCGGCGTCAAACAGGTCATCCAGTGCCGCAACGGCGATCTGGTGCGGCTGTCGTCCGACGCGCGCATCATCGACGAGGTGCCGGCCGGGCGCGTCTACAAGGACGGCACGCTGCTGGTCGCGGCCGACGCCCGCACCGTCGCCGACCGCAAGCGCCTGAGCTTTGCCGGCGCGGTCTCGATCGCGTTGGCGCTGACCGAGGACGGGCAGCTGGCGGACGATCCGACCTACGATCTGATCGGCATTCCCGAGCGCGACCGCGACGGCGGCTTCATGCACGAGGCGGTGCACGACGCCATCGTCGAGACCTTCGACTCCCTGCCGCGCGGCCGCCGGCGCGATCCGGACGCGGTCGCCGAGGCCATGCGACGCGCCGTGCGCGCGGCCATGGTCCGAGCGCTGGGGCAAGAAGCCGATGTGCCACGTGCACGTCTTGGCGGTATGATAAAGGCGGCCGGAGAAAAGGATGCATCGATGATCGGTCGTCTCAATCACGTCGCCATCGCGGTGCGCGACATCGCCAAGGCCTCCGCCGTCTATCGCGATACGCTCGGCGCCGACGTCTCGGCCAAGGTGGCGCAGCCCGATCACGGCGTCTCGACCGTGTTCATCACGCTGCCCAACACCAAGATCGAATTGCTCGAGCCGCTGGGCGAGGGCTCCCCGATCGCCAAATTCCTCGAGAAGAATCCCGACGGCGGCATCCACCACGTCTGCTACGAGGTGCCCGATATCCGCGCCGCCCGCGACACGCTCAAGCGCCAAGGCGCGCGCGTGCTCGGCGACGGCGAGCCCAAGATCGGCGCCCACGGCAAGCCGGTGCTGTTCCTGCATCCGAAGGACTTCTGCGGCACCCTGGTCGAACTGGAACAAGCGTAATGGCCACCAGCACGGCGATCGCCATCTATTTCCTGGTCTGGTGGGTGGTGCTGTTTGCCGTGCTGCCGTGGGGCGTGCGCAATCAGGAGGAAAGCGGCGACGTGTCGCCCGGCACCGATCCCGGCGCGCCGGCCGTGCACAAAGTCTGGATGAAGCTGGTGTGGACGACCGTCATCGCGACCGTCGTGTTCGGGATCTTGGCCGCGATCTATAAGCTCGGGCTGATCCCGTACGATTTTCTCGCCGCCATTTCCGGTCCGCGCCGCTGAGCGGGCATAAAAAAAGAGCAGGGCGGTGAGCCCTGCTCATGGCGTTTCGTGTCCTGACCTCGATTCTTGTTGGTTAGCGCGATCGAGACGGCAGCGTTTTCACGCGCCTAGGACTTGCTTCCCTCCCAAGACTTGGACCGCACGTGGAGCCGGTCTTGCTGCCGGATCTCCGTCCACGCGGACAATCATCACGCTAGCCCATCAGTGGGACGCTGTCACGAAATTTCCATCATTGGGCGGGCGCGATCACGATGGGCGCGTCGAGCACGATCTGATGTTTTTTATCGGCGGCGATGATCACCGTCACGATCCAATTGCCGGGCTGCGGAAGTAAAATCCCGTCCACCCGCCAGGTTCCATCGGCTTGACGCATCGCGATACGGTCGATCGGCCGCGGGCCGGGCGCCGGCGGATCGAGCGTCAACCGAATCCCATCGGTTGGGAAGTCTGATAAATCTTCGTGCATGACGCGAATAGAGGCATTGGCAGTCCCGGTGCGGCCGGGGTCGATCATCACGTCGGCCATGGCTTGCTCGGTATGGATGTGCACGAAGGCGGCGTCAGCCGGAATCGCGATGTCGGGGAGATGGTGATGGGCGGCAGGCTGCATGGTTCCGAGCGCGCCGACCAGCAGCAGCACGCCGGCGCCCAGCGCGGTCTCCGTCAGGCTGTTGCGCATGAGCGCGCGCCGCGCGGGCGCGCCGGCAAGCCGCGGCGTCAGATGGAACCGGTTGACGGCGGCGATCACCAACATAGCCGCGAATAGCCCAATCTTGAGGAACAGCAGCCGGCCATAGTCGGTGGCGATCAGATCGCGCGGGGTGCTCAACAGCATCCAGCTGTTGACGATGCCGCTGGCGAGAAGCGCAGCCACGCTCGCAATGCCGAGCGTGGAAAAACGGGCGGCGGCGCGTGCCGCTAATCCCCGTGGCGGGCGCGCCGATGAAAGCAGCAAAGCCAGCGCCGGCAGTCCGCCGAGCCAGACCCCGGCGGCGACCAAGTGCACCGCATCCGAGGCAAGATGCAGTTGCCCGGCGGCGCCGGGGGTCGCGCCGGCATGGCCGATCAGGGCGAGGGGCGCGATGAGTGCGGCCGCCGCCGCCAATTGCAGCCAGCGCAAGCGCCGGCCAGAGCAGCAACATGGCAAGCAACAACGCGGCCGCCAGGCGCGCGCTCCACACCGTGCCGAAACGCGTTCCCGACAGCACCGCCCACGGCCCGCCCTGCAGGCAGACCTCGACCAGCGGCGCGCCGTAGATGTCGGCGGCGAGCAGCGCCAGCCACACCGCGCCGGAGGCGATCGCGACGGCGAGCGCCGCCCAGGTCATGATATTGGCGCGCCGCCGCAGCGCAACGATGCCGCGCGCGCGGCCGAAGGCGGGCGCCGCCACCAGCACCATGAAAGCAGACCGTGCCGGCCGCCAGCGTGGTGGCGGCAAAATGCACGGCGCGCGCCAGGATGATCGGGTCGATCACGACTGCCTCGGGCTCGTCGCGCGCCGGGGCTATCTCTTTAAGGGCCGACGCGGAAGGTGAAGCTACCGTTCGTGCGATGGGTGTCCACCGAAAGAACACGCCAGATCACCTTGTAAGTCCCCGGCGGCAGCGGCTTGAGCGCGACGCGCAGCTTGGTGGCGTCGGCCGGGTCGCCGCTCGCCGCGCCATCCTGCAGGGCGGCGCCTTTGGCATCGCGCACCTCGATACTGCTGAACTTGGGTTCGAGCTTCTCGGTGAACGAGAGCACGACCTCTTTCGGCGCCGGGTTGACCGTGCTGCCGGCGGCGGGGCTTGCGGAGCGCAGATGGGCATGCGCCAGCGCGCCCGCGGGCGTGAGGGCGGCCGTCATGAGCGCCAGCAGCGCGATGGCTAAAATGCGATGCATGTCGAACCTATAAATGGCCGAAACCTCGATTTATTCCCGTTCGGCGCCCGGTTCGGCGCCGCTCTTGTGTTTTGCCTGCCGATCCGCTTTCACTCGCACCGGTTCGTCCTTCGGTCCAGCAAAAACCCATGCGCCTGTCCCGCTATTTCCTGCCCATCCTGCGTGAGACCCCGAAAGAGGCGGAGATCGTCTCGCACCGGCTGATGCTGCGCGCCGGCATGATGCGGCAGGAGGCGGCCGGCATCTATGCCTTCCTGCCGCTCGGCCTCCGCGTCCTGCAGAAGATTTGCCAGATCGTGCGCGAGGAGCAGGACCGCTCCGGCGCCATCGAGCTGCTGATGCCGACCATCCAGTCCGCCGATCTGTGGCGCGAGAGCGGGCGCTACGACGCCTACGGCAAGGAGATGCTGCGCATCAAGGACCGCCACGAGCGCGACATGCTCTATGGGCCGACCAACGAGGAAATGATCACCGAGATCTTCCGCGCCTACGTGAAGTCGTACAAGGATCTGCCGCTCAATCTCTATCACATCCAGTGGAAATTCCGCGACGAGGTGCGCCCGCGCTTCGGGCTGATGCGCGGCCGCGAATTCCTCATGAAGGACGCGTATTCCTTCGATCTCGATCAGGCCGGCGCGACGCATTCCTACAACAAGATGTTCGTCGCCTATCTGCGCACCTTCGCGCGCATGGGGCTGAAATCGATCCCGATGCGCGCCGAGTCCGGGCCGATCGGCGGCAACCTGTCGCATGAGTTCATCATTCTGGCGCAGACCGGCGAGTCGGAGGTGTTCTGCCACAAGGACTACCTCGACATGGCGGTGCCGGGCGCGGACGTGAACTTCGACGACGTCAGCCGGCTTGCAGGCGATCGTCGACAAATGGACGTCGCAATACGCCGCCACCTCCGACATGCACGACGCCGCGGCCTTCGGAAAAATTCCGGCCGGACAAGCAGGTCTCCGCGCGCGGCATCGAGGTCGGCCACATCTTCTATTTCGGCACCAAATATTCCGAGCCGATGAAGGCGGTGGTCGCCACCGGCGCCGGCGGCGAGACGCCGGTGCACAGCGGCTCCTACGGCATCGGGCCGAGCCGGCTGGTCGCCGCCATCATCGAGGCCTCGCACGACGAGGCCGGCATCATCTGGCCGGAGCCGGTCGCGCCCTTCAAGGTGGCGATCCTCAACCTGAAGCAGGGCGACGCCGCCACCGATGGCGCCAGCGAGCAGCTTTATCGCGATCTCAAGGCCAAGGGCATCGACGTGCTCTACGACGACCGCGACGAGCGGGCTGGCAACAAGTTCGCCACCGCCGACCTCATCGGCCTGCCCTGGCAGGTGCTGATCGGGCCGAAGGGGCTCGGCCGAAGGCAAAGTCGAGGTCAAAAAGCGCGCCGGCGGCACCCGCGAGATGATGACGCCGGCCGCCGCGCTCGACCTGCTCAGCCGTTGAAGGCGCGCGCCGCCCAAAATACCTGTGTGCTGCCAAGGACTTTGGGTGGGATGCGCGGCACGAATCCGCCAAGATTGCGTGTAACGCCCCAAGGAACGCCCTAAGGGTGGGAACCCAACAATCGATGACCGAGTCCAGCGGCACGCGGCCCTTCTCCCCGTTCGAGTGGATGCTGTCGCTGCGCTACCTGCGGGCGCGGCGCAAGAAGGATTCATCTCGGTCATCGCCGGCTTTTCCTTCCTCGGCATCGTGCTCGGCGTCGCCACGCTCATCATCGTGATGGCGGTGATGAACGGCTTCCGCCACGAGCTGCTGGAGAAAATCCTCGGCCTCAACGGCCATCTGCTGATCCAGCCGCTGGAAAAGCCGCTCACCGATTGGGCCGAGGTCTCCGACCGCATCGCCAAGGTGCCCGGCATCAAGCTGGCGGCGCCCATCGTCGAGGGCCAGGCGCTGGCCTCGTCGCCGTTCAACTCCGGCGGCGTGCTGGTGCGCGGCATCAGGCTCTCCGACCTCGAGTCGCTTCCCTCCATCGCCAAGAACATCAAGCAGGGCACGCTCAAGGGCTTTGACGAGGGGCAGGGCGTGGCCATCGGCCGCAGGCTCGCCGATCAGCTCTCGCTGCGCTCGGGCGACAACATCACGCTGGTGGCGCCGCAGGGCGCGGTGACGCCGATGGGCACCATGCCGCGCATCAAGGTCTACAAGGTGGCGGCCGTGTTCGAGATCGGCATGTCGGAATACGATTCCGCCTTCGTATTCATGCCGCTGAAGGAGGCGCAGGCCTATTTCAACCGCGCCGGCGACGTGACCGCGATCGAGGTCTATACCGAGCATCCCGACCGCGTCGACAGCTACCGCAAGGCGGTGGAGACGGCGGCGCAACGGCCGATCTTCATGATCGACTGGCGCCAGCGCAACGCCACCTTCTTCACCGCGCTGCAGGTCGAGCGCAACGTGATGTTCCTGATCCTGACGCTGATCGTGCTGGTGGCGGCGCTCAATATCGTCTCCGGCCTGATCATGCTGGTGAAGGACAAGGGCCAGGACATCGCCATCCTGCGCACCATGGGCGCGACGCAAGGCGCCATCATGCGCGTGTTCCTGATCACGGGCGCCGCCATCGGCGTGGTCGGCACCTTCGTCGGCTTCCTGCTCGGCGTCGTGGTCGCGCTCAATATCGAGAGCCTGCGCCAGTTCCTGTCGTGGATGACCAGCACCGAATTGTTCTCGCCCGAGCTCTATTTCCTCTCGCATCTGCCCGCCGACATGGATACCAGCGAGACGGTGGCGGTGGTGGTGATGGCGCTGACGCTGTCGCTGCTGGCCACGCTCTATCCGTCCTGGCGCGCCGCGCGCCTCGATCCGGTCGAGGCGCTGCGCTATGAATGAGCAGGTGGCGGCGGCGGACGTGGCGCAACGGGACCAAGGGGACGAGGACGTCCCGATCCTGTTCCTGCACGACGTCGAGCGGCATTACCGGCAGGGCGACGAGACGCTGCACGTGCTCAACGGCGTCGAACTCGCGCTCTGGCCCGGGCAGTCGGTCGCGCTGGTGGCGCCCTCCGGCGCCGGCAAATCGACGCTGCTGCACATCGCGGGTCTTCTGGAGCATCCCGACCACGGCGACGTCTATATCGACGGCCGCGCGACCGCGATCCTGCCCGACCACGAGCGCACGCGCATCCGCCGCCAGGAAGTCGGCTTCGTCTATCAGTCGCATCATCTGCTGCCGGAATTCACGGCGCTGGAAAACGTGATGCTGCCGCAGATGATCCACGGGCTGTCGCGCGGCGAGGCGAAGAAGCGCGCGAGCGAGCTGTTGTCCTATCTCGGCCTCGCGCAGCGGCTCACGCACCGGCCGGCGGAACTCTCCGGCGGCGAGCAGCAGCGCGTGGCGATTGCGCGCGCGGTCGCCAATGCGCCACGCATTCTGTTGGCCGACGAGCCGACCGGCAATCTCGACGTGCACACCGCCGACCACGTGTTCGAGGCCTTCAATCAGCTCATCCGCGCCTCGGGGCTGGCCACCATCATCGCCACCCACAACATGGAACTCGCCGCCCGCATGGACCGGCGCGTGACCTTGCGCGAGGGGCGGGTGGTGGAGATGGAATAGGCGCTTTGCGGTGCGCTGCCGAAGGACGCATAATGGTGCCATGGGCAAGCTCGGCATGGCGCTGACCTACGTGCTGACGATCGCCGTGGGCGTGGTGTTTGCCTATTTCACGTTGCTCTCGGGCGGCAGCCTGCTGATCGTCTTCGGCGTGGTGCTGGTGGTGGTCTACAGCGCGTACCTGCTGTGGGCGGATTTTATCCGGCGGGATCGGCTGAAAAGCTGAAAAAATCGGAAAAGCGAGAGTTTTCAAATCGTTGGCAAGACATTGCGACCTAAGGCAGCCTGTCGCTTCGCGGTAAACCGCTCTCTAGGGCGGCGATCCGCTCTTGCCGCGCAAGACGATCAATGCGCTCGCGCGCCAGGCTCTCCCAAGTCTCCGCCATATTGGCGAGCATTGCTTTGTGTTCAGGGTTGGCGGTGCCGGCCGCGAGCTTGCGGCATTCGTCGGCGTGGAGCTGATACTCGGACGCTTTTTTCATTCGCCGCAGAATCCCCCTGAGAATGTGCCGATAACCCCTGTTCTCGAAAGAGGTTCCTGAGGCCGCCCGGTACTCCCTTGACTCTAGAACATAACATGAACTATGTTCTCTGTCCGTTCTGGGGAGGGATTCGATGTTCAAAGCTGTCGTGCAAGAAGCCGCCGCGCTCGCCTCGCTCGCGATGTTCGTCGGCATGATCGCCATCTGGTCGCAGGTGTTGGGTAACCTCTAAGCCGCCCGTGTCGTCGTGTTTGTGTCGCGTATCCGCGTCGTCATGGCCCGAGCTCCTCAAGAGCCGGCCATGACGCGCGGAATGACCACTCGAAAAGCGGGCATCAGGCGCGCCGTCGACCGGCGGCCCTTGCCCGGTGGACTTAGGGCGTCGCGCGTCCTCACTGTCGGGGAGTGAGAAGAATCGCTCCGAGCCCCTAAAAACATGGCCGCTCTCAACTTCGTGCACCTGCACGTGCACTCGAACTATTCGCTGCTGGAAGGCGCGCTCACCATCGCGCGCCTGGCCGAGCTGGCGAAGGCCGACCATCAGCCGGCGCTCGCGCTCACCGACACCGACAACATGTTCGGGGCGCTGGAATTCTCCGAGAAGCTCGCCTCGTCCGGCATCCAGCCCATCGTCGGCTGCGCGCTGGCGATCGACTTCGGCGACACCGACCACGGCCAGCGCAACGGCAACGCCGCGCCCGAGCGCACGCGCATCGTGCTGCTGGCCGCGCGCGAAGCGGGCTACCGCAGCCTGATGCGGCTTAGCTCGCGCGCCTTCCTCGATTCACCGCCGCACGAGCCGCCGCGCCTCAAGCTTGCCTGGCTCGAAGGCGAGACCGACGGCATCATCGCGCTCACCGGCGGCCCGGGCGGGCCGCTCGATGGCGCTATCGCCGCCGGCCAAAGCCATCTCGCCGCCGGCCGGCTCGATGCGCTGCTTAGCGCTTTTCGGCGACCGGCTCTACGTCGAACTGCAGCGCCACGGCACCGCGTCCGAGAAGCGCACCGAGCCGGTGCTGATCGATCTCGCCTACGGCAAAGGCATCCCGCTGGTCGCCACCAACGAGCCGTACTTCGCCACCGCGCAGGATCACGAAGCGCACGACGCGCTCATCTGCATTGCCGAAGGCCGCCTGCTGGCCGAGAGCGACCGCCGCCAGCTCAACGCCGAGCACCGCTTCAAGTCGCGCGCCGAAATGGCCGCGCTGTTTGCCGATCTGCCGGAGGCGCTGGCCTCGACCGTCGAGATCGCCGAGCGCTGCTCGTTCCGTCCGCGCACGCATCAGCCGATCCTGCCGCGCTTCTCGGTGGTCGGGGGCGACGTCGTCGACGAGGCCGCCGAATTGCGCAAGCGCGCCGAAGCGGGTCTCAACGACCGGCTCGACCACCGCCGGCGTCGCGCCCGGCCACACGCAAGACGAATACCGCGAGCGGCTCGAATTCGAATTGGGCGTCATCGCCGGCATGAAATATCCCGGCTACTTCCTGATCGTCGCCGACTTCATCCAATGGGCGAAGGCGCAAGGCATTCCGGTCGGGCCCGGCCGCGGCTCGGGCGCCGGCTCGCTGGTGTCCTATGCGCTGACCATCACCGATCTCGATCCGATCCGCTTCGGCCTGCTGTTCGAGCGCTTCCTCAATCCCGAGCGCGTGTCGATGCCGGACTTCGACGTCGACTTCTGCCAGGACCGCCGCGACGAGGTGATCCGCTACGTGCAGGAGCGCTACGGCCGCGACCAGGTGGCGCAGATCATCACCTTCGGCACGCTGCAGGCGCGCGGCGTGCTGCGCGACGTCGGCCGCGTGCTGCAGATGCCGTACGGGCAGGTCGACAAGCTGTGCAAGCTGGTGCCGCAGAACCCGGCGAGCCCGGTCACGCTTGTGCAAGCCATCGACGGCGAGCCGAAGCTGCAGGCCGAACGCGACGGCGATCCGGTGGTCAAGCGCGCCTTCAGCATCGCCCTAAAGCTCGAAGGCCTGACGCGCCACGCCTCCACCCACGCCGCCGGCATCGTCATCGGCGACCGTCCGCTCACCGAATTGGTGCCGCTCTACCGCGATCCGAAATCCGACATGCCGGTCACCCAGTTCAACATGAAATGGGTGGAGCAGGCGGGCCTGGTGAAATTCGACTTCCTCGGCCTGAAAACGCTGACCGTGCTCGACGTCGCCTGCAAGCTGGTGCGCCGCCGCGGCATCGACATCGATCTCGGCCAGATCCCGCTCGACGACAAGAACACCTACGACCTGCTGGCGCGCGCCGAAGCGGTGGGCGTGTTCCAACTGGAAAGCGCCGGCATGCGGCGCGCGCTGCTCGACATGCGGCCCGACCGCTTCGAGGACATCATCGCGCTGGTCGCGCTCTATCGCCCCGGCCCGATGGCGAACATTCCGACCTATTGCGCGCGCAAGCACGGCATGGAGCACCCGGACTACATCCATCCCAAGCTCGAGCCGATCCTGAAGGAGACCTTCGGCGTCATCATCTACCAGGAACAGGTGATGCAGGCCGCGCAGATCCTGGCCGGCTACTCGCTCGGCCAGGCCGATCTCCTGCGCCGCGCCATGGGCAAGAAGATCCGCAAGGAGATGCAGGCGCAGCGCAAGGACTTCGTCGCAGGCGCGTCGAGCGCGGCGTCGAGCGCTATCAGGCCGACGCCATCTTCGACCTGCTCGAGCGCTTCGCCGAATACGGCTTCAACAAGAGCCACGCCGCCGCTTACGCGCTGGTCGCCTATCAGACCGCCTATATGAAGGCGAATTACCCGGTCGAGTTCCTGGCCGCCTCGATGACGCTCGACATGGGCAATACCGACAAGCTCGCCGAATTCCGCGCCGAGGCCGAGCGGCTCGGCATCAAGGTCGATCCGCCCTCGATCAATCGCTCCGAGCGTCGCCTTCGAAGTCGAGGGCAACACCATCATCTACGCGCTCGCCGCCCTCAAAGGCGTCGGCAAGCAGGCGGTGGAAGCGATCATCGCCGCGCGCGGCGAGCGCAAGTTCGCCGACTTGGCCGATTTCGCCGACCGCATCAATCCGCGCGCCGTCAACAAGCGCGTGCTGGAGTCACTCGCCGCCGCCGGCGCCTTCGACGAGTTCGAGAAGAGCCGCGCCCGTGTGTTCCCGGCGATGGATACGGTGCTGGCGCGCGCGCAGCGCAGCCACGACACCGCCGCGGTCGGGCAGAGCGAATTGTTCGGCGGCGGCGGGCAATCGCGAGCCGGTGGCACTGCCGGCAGTGGAGGCATGGCTGCCGGCCGAGCGCCTGCGCCGCGAATACGAGGCGGTCGGCTTCTTCCTGTCCGGCCATCCGCTCGACGATTACGCCGCGGTGCTCAAGAAGCTGCGCGTGCAGCCCTGGGCGGAATTTTCGCGCGCGGTCAAAGCCGGCGCGACCGCCGGCCGCGTCGCCGCCACCGTGGTGGCGCGCACCGAGCGCCGCACCCGCACCGGCAGCAAGATGGGCATCATCGGTCTGTCCGATCCGTCCGGTCATTTCGAGGCGGTGATCTTTTCCGAAGGTCTCGGCCGAGCATCGCGATCTGCTCGAGCCCGGCGCCGCGGTGTTGCTGTTCCTGTCGGCGGAAGTGCAGGGCGACGACGTGCGCGCGCGCATTCAGTCGGCCGAGCCGCTCGATGCGGCGGCGGCCAACCTGCACAAGGGCCTGCGCGTGTTCCTGCGCGACGACAAACCGATCGAGGCGGTGGCCAAGCGTCTGGAGCCGGTGGCGCCGCGCGCGGCGCCAACGGCGACGGCGAGGTGAGCGTGGTGCTGATGCTCAAGCAGGGCACCGAGGTGGAAGTGAAGCTGCCCGGCCGCTTCAAGGTCTCGCCGCAGATTGCCGGCGCCATCAAGGCGGTGCCGGGGGTGGTGTCGGTCGAGGCGCTTTAGCCGCTCAATAAGTTATTGGCTGATCAGCCGAAACGCCGCCTTGCATCCCCCAAATCGCACCTATATAAGCCGCCGCATCACTCACGCGGACGCATGGCTTTAGGCCCCGACAATGGGTCACAAAGGCCGTCCGGTGGCCCATTCGGGCTCACAACCGTCCGCGGCGGATCAACCGGAGAAGATTATGGCGCTTCCTGACTACTCGATGCGTCAGCTTTTAGAAGCTGGCGTGCACTTCGGCCATCAGGCCCACCGCTGGAACCCGAAGATGGGCACTTACATCTTCGGCACCCGCAACAACATTCACATCGTCGACCTCGCGCAGACCGTGCCGATGCTGCATCAGGCATTGCAGGCGGTCAGCGACACCGTGGCCAAAGGCGGCCGCATCCTGTTCGTCGGCACCAAGCGCCAGGCGCAGGACGCCATCGCCGACGCCGCCAAGCGCTCGGCGCAGTATTACGTCAATTCGCGCTGGCTCGGCGGCACGCTGACGAACTGGAAGACCATCTCCGGCTCGATCTCGCGCCTGCGCAAGCTCGACGAGATGCTCTCCTCGGGTGACGCCGGCGGCTACACCAAGAAAGAGCGCCTCACCATGCAGCGCGAGCGCGACAAGCTCGATCGCTCGCTGGGCGGCATCAAGGACATGGGCGGCGTGCCGGACCTCTTGTTCGTGATCGACACCAACAAAGAAGACATCGCGATCAAGGAAGCGCAGCGGCTGAAGATTCCGGTCGCCGCGGTGGTCGACACCAACAGCGATCCGGACGGCATCACCTACGTGATCCCCGGCAACGACGACGCGAGCCGCGCGGTGTCGCTCTATTGCGATCTCATCGCCAAGGCGGCGGTCGACGGCATCTCGCGCGCGCAAGGCGAGGCGGGCGTCGACGTCGGCGCGCAGGAGAAGCCCGTCGTCGCCGAGGAAATCCCGACGCAGCCGGCGGCCGGCGATCTCGGCTTCGAGCAGCTGGCGGGCCCGCGCGGCGTCGCCGACGATCTCAAGAAGCTGCCCGGCGTGTCGCCGGCCATTGAGAAGCAGCTCAACGATCTCGGCATCTTCCACTTGTCGCAGATCGCCGGGCTCAACGAGAAGGCCGCCCACAATGTCGGCGAAGAGGTCGGGCTCCCCGGCCGCGTTCCCGGCTGGATCGTCAAGGCCAAAGAGCTGACGGCGGAAACCGAATAGGCAAAGCCAAGGCGCCCGGCGTTTTGCGCCGGGCCTGCTCGTTTCAAGGTCAATAGGTTTGCGCTCGCCCGTTGAGGCGCGGCGGACAAAGGAACAAGTGATGGCGAATATCTCTGCGCAAATGGTCAAGGAGCTGCGCGAATCCACCGGCGCCGGCATGATGGATTGCAAGAGCGCGCTCACCGAGACCAAAGGCGACATGAAAGAGGCGCAGGATTGGCTGCGCAAGAAGGGCCTGTCGAAGGCCGCCAAGAAGGCCGGACGCGTCGCGGCCGAGGGCCTGATCGGCGTGCTCGTGCAAGGCACCAAAGGCGTGCTGGTCGAGGTCAATTCGGAAACCGACTTCGTCGCGCGCAACGACCTGTTTCAGGGTCTCGTGAAGATGATCGCGGATGTCGCGCTCTCGGCCGGCACCGACGTCGAGAAGATCAAGGCCACCAAGGCAGGCTCGATCACCATCGGCGACTCGATCAACGAGACGATCGCCAAGATCGGCGAGAACATGACACTGCGCCGCGCGGCCGCGCTGTCGGTCAAGCAGGGCGTGATCGGCTCCTACGTGCACAACGCGATCACCGACGGGCTCGGCAAGATCGGCGTCATCGTCGCGCTCGAGTCCTCCGGCAAAGCCGACGTGCTCGCACCGATCGCCCGCCAGGTCGCCATGCATATCGCCTCGGCCAATCCGCAAGCGGTCGATCCGTCAGGGCTCGATCCGGCGGTTGTGGAGCGCGAGAAGAATGTGCTGGCCGACAAGTTCAAGCAGCAGGGCAAACCGGCTAACGTGATCGAGAAGATCGTCGAGTTGGGCCTCAAGACCTTCTACAAGGAAGCCACGCTGCTCGAGCAGCCGTTCATCTTCGACGACAAGAAGAGCGTCGCGCAGGCGCTCAAGGAAGTCGAAGGGCAGGCGGGCGGCGCCATCAAGGTCACCGGCTTCGTGCGCTACGCGCTCGGTGAGGGAATCGAGAAGCAGGAAACCGACTTCGCCGCCGAGGTCGCGGCCGCCGCCGGACAGAGCTGATCGGCAAAGGGCCGCGGCTCGTGGGGGAATGAATGGCTGACCCGCTCTACCGCCGTGTGATCGTCAAATTGTCCGGCGAAGCGCTCACCGGCGAGCAAAGCTTCGGTATCGATCAAAAAATGGTTGAGCGGCTCGCCGCCGATCTGGTGGCAGCCGCCGCGCTCGGCGTCGAGCTCGGCGTCGTGGTCGGCGGCGGCAATATCTTCCGCGGCGTCGAAGTCTCCAGCCGCGGCGTGCCGCGTCCGGTTGGCGACACCATGGGCATGCTGGCGACGGTGATGAATTGCCTGGTGCTGGAAGCGGCCATCGAGCGGGCAGGGCGCGAGGCGCGCACGTTGTCGGCGCTCGCCATGACGGCGGTATGCGAAACCTATAACCGCAAGCGCGCGATGAAAAATCTGGCCAAGGGCCGCGTCGTGCTGCTCGCCGCCGGCACCGGCAATCCGTTCTTCACCACCGACACCACGGCCGTGCTGCGCGCGGCGGAGCTGGACGCCAAAGCCGTGCTCAAGGCCACCAATGTCGACGGCGTCTACAGCGCCGACCCCAAAAAAGACCCTCAGGCCAAGCGTTACGACCGCCTCAGCCACCAGGAGGCGCTCGAAAAGGACCTGCGCGTCATGGATGGCGCCGCCTTCGCGCTTGCTCGGGAAAACCGTATGCCTATCATCGTGTTTTCGGTCGCCGACAAAGGCGCAATCGAGTCCGTTTTGCGCGGCAAAGGGCGGGCGACGGTGGTTGGCTAGGCATTACGCCGGCGTAAAAAAGGAGCCCGATCGGTTGGGTGACGCGACCGGTTCGGGGGTTGGCCATGGCAAACGAAACGTATGATATCAACGAGATCAAGCGCCGCATGCACGGCGCCAGCAGCGTATTGAAGACCGAATTGTCCGGTCTGCGCACCGGGCGCGCCTCCGCCCATATGCTCGATCCGGTGATGGTGGACGCCTATGGCGCGCAGATGCCGCTCAACCAGGTGGCGACCGTCAGCGTGCCGGAGCCGCGCATGATCAGCGTGAATGTCTGGGACCGCTCCTTGGTGCATGCGGTGGAAAAGGCCATCGTCAACTCGAATTTGGGCTTATCGCCGGCGACCGAAGGGCAGACACTGCGCTTACGTATCCCGGAGCTCAACGAGGACCGGCGCAAGGAATTGGTCAAGATCGCGCATAAATATGCCGAGACCGCGCGTGTGGCCGTGCGTCACGTGCGGCGTGACGCCCTCGACGTCGTCAAAAAGCTCGAGAAGGATCACAAGATCAGCAAGGACGATCACGACCGGTTTTCGGGCGATATCCAGAAGGCGACCGATGCCGGGATTAGCGAAATCGATCAGATGCTGGGGGCGAAGGAAAAGGAGATCCTCACCGTCTGAGGTCTAAAAAATGACCGAGGCCAAAATTCCGCAGAGCGGCGAACCGCCTTTCAAGGTGCCGCGCCATGTCGCCATCATCATGGACGGCAATGGCCGCTGGGCGGCGGCGCGCGGATTGCCGCGCGCGGAAGGTCACCGGCGCGGCGTCGAAGCCTTGCGCCGCACCATCCGCGCCGCTGGCGAAATCGGAATTTCCTTCGTTACCATTTTTTCCTTCAGCGCCGAGAACTGGTCGCGCCCGGCCACCGAGATCGGCGAGCTGATGGGATTGCTGCGCCGATTCATCCGCAACGATCTCGCCGATTTGCACAAGAGCAATGTGCGGGTGCGCATCATCGGCGAGCGCCAGTCGCTCGATCCCGATATCGGGCGGCTGCTGACCGAAGCCGAGGAGCTCACCAAGAGCAATGACGGCCTCACTTTGGTGGTCGCGTTCAATTACGGCGCGCGCCAGGAGATCACGCGCGCGGCGCGCCGCATCGCTCAGCAAGTTGCCGAAGGAAAGCTCGCGCCGGCCGACATCACCACCGAGACAGTCGGCGGTTTTCTCGACGCGCCCGATCTGCCCGATCCCGACCTGATCATCCGCACCAGCGGCGAGCAGCGCCTGTCGAATTTCCTGCTGTGGCAGTCGGCCTATAGCGAATTGGTGTTCCTGCCGATCTATTGGCCGGATTTCGACCGCGCCACGCTCGAAGCCGCGATCAGCGAATACCAGCAGCGCGAACGCCGTTTCGGCGGCCTGGTCGCCAAGACCGGGTCCTGAAATCCGTGATCGAGATCAGTCCTGCGTCAGACCCCGGTAACGCCGGGAGTCCCGCGTCCGCGCCGTCGCACAATTTGGCATTGCGCATCGCGTCCGCCCTCGTCCTGGCGCCGCTCGCGATCGCGGTCGCCTGGCTCGGCGACTGGCCGTTCGCGGTGTTCTGGGCAATCGCCGCCATCGCCGTGCTTTGGGAATGGCTCACGCTGGTGGCGGGACCGCGCTATCCGTTGATGGTGGCGTCCAGCGCCGGCGCCATCGCAGTCGCGGCGTTGGTTGGCTGGCGGCATCGCCCGATCATGGCCATCCTGCTGATCGGTCTCGGCGCGCTCGCCGCCACCATTTTCGCGCCGCGCGAGCGGCGGTTCTGGATCACCGCCGGCATCGGCTATGCCGGGTGTATGTTGCTCGCGCCGATTCTGCTGCGCGCCGACACCGCCTACGGATTTTCCGCGATGCTCTTGCTGTTTGCGGTCGTATGGTCGACCGACGTCTTTGCCTATTTCGCCGGACGGGCGATCGGCGGCCCCAAGCTCGCGCCGCGCATCAGCCCGAAGAAAACCTGGTCGGGCGCGATTGCCGGCACGGTTGGCGCGATCCTCGTCGCCGTGGCGGTCGCGGGATTGCTCGGGACACTCGACACGGGAACGATTGCCGTTGTCGCTTTGTTGTTGTCGATCATGGCGCAGCTCGGCGACCTGTTTGAATCTTGGATCAAGCGCCGGTTCGGCACCAAGGATGCCAGCCACCTCATTCCCGGACATGGCGGCGTGATGGACAGGCTCGACGGCTTCTGGGCGGCTGCGGTCGCCGGTTGTCTGGTCGGCGTGCTGCGCGGCGGCTTCGATAACGCCGCACGCGGCCTTATGGTATGGTGAACCGATGACGGTCACGCTCGCGCGTTCGAAACCGGTGCCGGCGCTCGGCGCGCGGCGCATCACCATTCTCGGCGCGACCGGCTCGATCGGCGCCAGCACCATCGATCTCATCAAGCGCGAGCCCGACCGCTATCGCGTCGAGGCCGTCACCGCGCGCAAGAACGCTGTCGCGCTGGCAAATCTTGCGCGCGAGGTGAGGGCACAGGTCGCCGTCGTCGCCGATCACAGCGCCTATCGCGAACTCAAGGATGCTTTGGCCGGCACCGACATCGAAGCTGCATCCGGAGAAGAGGCGCTGCACGAAGCCGGCCAGCGTCCCGCCGATTGGGTGATGGCGGCAATCAGCGGCGCGATTGGGTTGAAGCCGACACTTGCGGCGGTCGAGCGCGGCGCGACCGTTGCGCTCGCCAACAAAGAATGCCTCGTCTGCGCCGGCAGCCTGTTCATGCGCAAGGCCGCGAGTGCCGGCGCCACGGTGCTGCCGGTCGACAGCGAGCACAACGCGATCTTTCAGGCGCTGGGCGCAGGACCGCGCGAGGACGTCAGCCGGATTATTCTCACGGCGTCGGGCGGGCCGTTCCGCACTTGGACGCTCGATCAGATCAAAAACGCGACGCCCGAACAGGCGCTGCGCCATCCCAACTGGTCGATGGGTCCGCGCATCACCGTCGATTCAGCCAGCATGATGAACAAGGGACTCGAGCTGATCGAGGCCCAGCATCTGTTCGCGCTCGCGCCGCAAGAGATCGACGTGCTGGTGCATCCGCAATCGGTGGTGCACGGGCTGGTCGAATTCCGCGACGGCTCGGTGGTGGCGCAACTCGGTTCGCCCGACATGCGCATCCCGATCGCGCATTGCCTGGCCTGGCCGCGTCGCATCGACACGCCGTCCGCCCGCCTCAATTTGGCACAGGTGCGCGAATTGACCTTCGAGGCGCCCGATCCGGTCCGCTTTCCGGCCGTACCCTTGGCGCGCCGCGTGATGGAAATGGGCGGCGCCGCGCCGACCGTGATGAATGCCGCCGACGAGATCGCAGTCGGGGCATTTCTCGCCGGCCAGATCGCATTCCCGGCGATTGTGAGTCTGGTCGAGGCGACGCTCGAGGCCGCCTCCGCGCGCGGCCTTTTGGCGGAGCCCGCCGGCATCGACGCGGCCATCGCCGTTGACCATATTGCGAGAAGTTTGGCCCGGGACCTCTTGCCTGAAATTGCCGTAAAGGCATCCTAGTAAGCTTTCAGTAACTCTAGCGCGCCGGTACTGGCGGGGACGAAGGTTGTAATGGGGTTGGACATCATGGCGGGCCTGAGTGCATTCGGCGGGGGGCTCGTAGGCTATCTGGTTCCGTTCCTGTTCGTACTGACGATTGTCGTTTTCTTTCATGAGCTTGGCCACTTCCTGGTGGCCCGCTGGTGTGGCATCCGGGTGCTCACGTTCTCGCTCGGCTTCGGACCCGAGCTCGCCGGCTTCAACGACCGTTATGGAACCCGCTGGAAGATCTCGGCGGTCCCGCTCGGCGGCTACGTGAAATTCTTCGGCGACGAGAACGCGGCGAGCGCCCCTGACCATGCCGCCGCTGCGGCCATGAGCGACAGCGAAAAGAAAGACAGCTTCATCGGACAAAAGGTCGGCGCCCGCGCCGCTGTTGTGGCGGCCGGACCGATCGCCAATTTCATCCTGGCCATCGCCATTTTCGCCGCCATTTTCATGATCGTCGGCAAGCAGACCACCAGCGCGCGGGTCGATGCCGTGCAGTCGGGCAGCGCCGCCGCCACCGCCGGCTTTCAGCCGGGCGACCTCGTTCTGTCGATCGACGGTGAGAAGATCGACAGCTTCGCCGACATGCAGCGCATCGTGAGCGTCTCATCGGGCGAGCCGCTCAAGATCGTGGTCGAGCGGAAAAACAGCGAGATCACGCTCACGGCCACGCCGCAGCTCAAGGAAATCAAAGACAATTTCGGCAATGTCCACCGGCTGGGCGTGCTCGGCATCAGCCGCTCAATGGCCGCTGGCGATATCAAGACCGAGAAACTCGGGCCGTTCGGTGCCGTCTCGCTGGGCGCACAAGAGACCTGGTTCGTGGTCGACCGCACGCTGTCCTATATCGTCGGCGTCTTCGCCGGGCGGGAAGCCGCCGATCAGCTGGGCGGTCCGATCCGTATTGCCCAGGTCTCCGGCCAGGTGGCGAGCGCGGGGTTTGTCGCGCTCATCCATCTCACTGCCGTGTTGTCGATCTCGATCGGGCTTTTGAATCTGTTTCCGATCCCGCTGCTCGATGGCGGTCACCTTTTGTTCTATGGAATCGAGGCGGTCCGCGGCCGGCCGCTGTCGGAGCGCGCCCAGGAGGTCGGGTTCCGAATTGGCCTCGCAATCGTCGTCATGTTGATGATTTTTGCAACCTTTAATGACATCCTCCACCTCGCCACCTCGTAATCGTTGCTATGGGGCAACTTTTTGAGGGGAAAGGGAAACTTGGCCCGGACTTTCGTTTGCACTGCCACCAAAACGCTATAAAAAGCCGGGTAGAGTCACCAGCCAGTCGGCCAGAGGGGGCGGCCGAGAGGGGTAGAGGCGCATAGCGCATGATCCTGTGTGTGCGATGGCTACGGGGGCTGGCTTTTAGCTTAGCAGTCCTCGGCGGCCTTCTTGTCAGTGCTGGGGTGGTAACAGTTGCGTCTTCACGTGCCGCAATTGCGCAATCCATCAATTCCATGGTCGTCGAAGGTAACCGGCGCGTCGAAGCCGCGACCATTCGCTCCTATTTCAAGCCCGGACCGGGCGGCCAATTGGGCCCTGCCGAAATCGACGAAGGCATCAAGGCGCTCTACGGCACCGGACTGTTTTCCGACGTCCGGATCAACCGCAGCGGCGGTCGGCTGGTCGTAACGGTCGCCGAAAATCCGGTGATCAACCGCGTCGCCTTCGAGGGCAACAAGAAGGCCAAGGACGCGCAGCTCGAAACCGAAGTGCAATCCAAGCCGCGCGGCACGTTGTCGAAACCGACCGTGCAGGCCGACGTGCAGCGCATCATCGAGATCTATCACCATACCGGCTACTTCGACAGTGAGTGTGGTGCCGAAGATCATCGAATTGCCGAACAACCGCGTCGATCTCGTGTTCGAGATCACCGAAGGCGCCAAGACCGGCGTAAAGGAAATACGCTTTCTCGGCACGCATGCCTTCTCGTCCGGACGCCTGATGCGGGTGATCAAGACCACCGAGACCAACTGGCTCAGCTTCCTGCAAACGACCAACATCTACGACGCAGATCGCGTAGAAGCCGACCGCGATCTGTTGCGCCGGTTCTACCTCTCGCACGGCTATGCCGACGTGCGCATCCTGTCTGCGCTCGGCGAATACGATCCGGCCAAGAAGGGCTTCATCATTACCTTCACGATCGACGAAGGTGCCCAATACCATGTCGGTACCGTGGACGTGATCTCGAACGTGCAAGCGCTCGATCCGGTGTCGCTGCGCAGCAAAGTCAAGCTGAGCGCCGGAAACGTCTACAACGCGGATCTGGTGCAGAAGAGCGTCGAGGCCATGACGATCGAAGCCGCCAAGCACGGCTACGCATTCGCCAATGTGCGTCCGCGCGGCGACCGCGACTTCCAGAACAAGATCATCAACCTTGCCTTCGTCGTTGAGGAAGGCACCCGCGCTTATATCGAGCGCATCAATATCGTCGGCAACACGCGCACCCGCGATTACGTGATCCGCCGCGAATTCGATCTGGGCGAGGGCGACCCCTATAACCGCGCCTTGATCGACCGCGCCGAGCGCCGCCTGAAGAACCTGAACTACTTCAAGACCGTCAAGATCACCAACGAGCCGGGCTCGGCGCCGGATCGCGTGGTGGTGAACGTCAATGTCGAGGAGAAGCCGACCGGCGAGTTCTCGGTCTCCGGCGGCTATTCGACCGCGAACGGCTGGATGTCCGAAATGAGCATCGCCGACCGCAACCTGATGGGCCGCGGTCAGTTTGCCAAGGCCTCGATAAGCTACGGCCAATATTCGCGCGGCTTCAATTTGTCCTTCGTCGAACCGTACCTGCTCGGCTACCGGATGGCCGGCGGTATCGACTTGTACGGGCAGCAAAACTTCGCGACGAACTATGTCTCGTATAATTCAGAGACGATCGGCGTCAATTTGCGCCTTGGCTTCGCGCTGACGGAAGAGCTCTCGCTGCAGCCGCACTATTCGATCTACCGGCAGACAATCACGTTGCCGGACGTCAATAACTGCTACCCCGCGGGTACGGTTGTGGATTAGCCTCTCCTGCGTCCCGGCCTCGCTGCCGGTGCGATTGGAGCTCGCGCAAGGTCCTGTGACGGTGTCGCTCGTCGGTTATACGCTGAGCTACAACACCCTCGATAACGTCAACACTCCGACCAGCGGCCTATTGGCCAGCGTGACGAACGACGTGGCCGGCGTCGGCGGCGACGTCAACTTCATCCGTACCACCGGCGATCTGCGCAACTACTACGAAGTGCTGCCCGACGTGGTCGGCGTTATCCACTTGCAAGGCGGGCACGAGACCGGCTGGGGCGGCAAAGACCTGCGCATGCTGGATCATTTCTTCATGGGCCCGAACCTGGTGCGCGGCTTCGCGCCGGCCGGCATAGGCCCGCGCGATCTTACGAACGGAACGACGAACGATGCGCTCGGCGGCAGCATGTACTGGGGCAGCAGTGTGGAATTCCAGACGCCGCTCTATTTCCTGCCAAGGGAAATCGGCATCAAGTTTGCGCTGTTCGCCGACGCCGGCTCGCTGTGGGACTATCAGGGTCCGACGAGTGGCTCGGCGCCGGCTGGATCGGCGAACCAGACCATTCAAGTCGGGCTCGACAAATTCTCTAACGTTCGCTCCTCGATTGGTGCGGGCTTGATCTGGGATTCGCCGCTTGGCCCGCTGCGCGTCGACTTGGCTTATCCGATAACGAAATACTGCGAGAAGAATATCGCTGGTCAGGACATTTGCGACAGAACGCAGATCTTCCGCTTCAGCGGCGGCGCAAAGTTCTAGCCTAGCTCAACATCACGGCACGATGAGCGAGCCTGTCTTTTTAAGATACGCCCGCGGCCTCACGCTCGAAGAGGTCGCAAGCTTGATTGGCGCCGAGCCGCCGGCTTCCGCGCGCGCCCGCCGCATCGTCAATGTCGCGGCGCTTGACCGCGCGGCGCCGTCGGATCTGGCCTTCTTCGACAACAGGAACTTCGTGGCCGCCGCCGCCGCGACGCATGCCGGCGCCTGCCTCACCACGGCCGCGCTCGCCAAGGAATTGCCGGCGCATGTGACGGCGCTCGTTGTGCGCGAGCCTTACCGCGCCTTCGTTCAGGTTGCGCGCGCACTTTTCCCGCAGGCGCTGCGGCCGTCCTCGCTCTACGAAGCGGGCGAGGTGGCCGGCGCCCATGTGCACCCGACGGCGCGGCTGGAAGACGGCGTGACCGTCGACCCGGGCGCCGTGATCGGGCCGCGCGCCGAGATCGGCGCGGGCACCGTGATCGCCGCCAATGCCGTGATCGGACCCGAAGTGCGCATCGGACGCGACTGCGCGATCGGCGCCGGCGCGACCATCACCGATGCGCTGGTCGGGGACCGGGTGATCATTCATCCGGGCTGCAAGATCGGCCAAGACGGCTTCGGCTTTGTCATGAGCGGAAAGGGACACCTCAAGGTGCCGCAGGTCGGCCGCGTCATCATCCAGGACGACGTCGAGATCGGCGCCGGTTCCACGATCGATCGCGGCGCCATTCGCGACACCGTGATCGGCGAGGGCACCAAGATCGACAACCTGGTCCAGGTCGGTCACAATGTCAGCATTGGCCGGCACTGCGTGCTGGTGGCGCAAACGGGAATTTCGGGTTCGTCGACGCTGGAAGACTTTGTTGTGCTGGGCGCGCGCGTCGGCCTAAATAACAACGTTACGGTTGGGGAAGGGGCGCACATCGCCGCGACCAGCATCGTGCATGGCGACGTACCGCCGGGCGCCCGCTGGGGCGGCATGCCGGCCAAGCCGCTCAAGCAATGGTTCCGCGAGATGATGATCCTCGAACAACTTGCGCGCAGGGAAATGCGGTCGCGCGAAAAGCCCAGCGTCGCTGAGGATGAATGAGACGATTTGATCATGGATGAAGTGGTCAAAAAACTGGAAGCGGCCGATATCGCGGTGGTGCTCAAGCTGCTGCCGCATCGCTATCCGTTTCTCATGGTCGACCGCGTGATCGAAATGCGCGGCGACGAAAGCGGCATCGGCATCAAGAACGTGACCATCAACGAGCCGCATTTCCAGGGTCATTTCCCGGGCAATCCGGTATTTCCCGGCGTGCTGATGATCGAGGGCATGGCGCAGACCGCCGGCGTGCTCTGCATCGCCTCGACCCGCTCGAGCAGCCCGAAGTCGGTATTCTTCCTGACCATCGACAAGGCCAAATTCCGCAAACCGGTGCTACCGGGCGATACTATCGAGTACCACATGCAGAAAATCGCCCAGCGCAAGTCGATGTGGTGGTATCGCGGCGTGGCCAAGGTCGCCGGCCAGATCGTCGCCGAAGCCGAAGTCGGCGCCATGCTGACCGACGCATGAGCGCGCGCATGATCGATCCCTCGGCGCGGATCGAGGCCGGGGCGCAAATCGGCAAGAACGTTTCGATCGGCCCCTATTGCACCATCGGCCCGCACGTCGCCGTCGGCGACGATTGCCGTCTGGTGGCACATGTCAATCTCAGCGGACACACCAGCATCGGGCCGCGCACCGTCATTCACCCCTTCGCCTCCCTCGGCGGGGCGCCGCAGTCGTTCAGCTACAAGGGCGAGCCGACCAAGCTCGTGGTCGGCGCCGATTGCGATATCCGCGAGCACGTGACCATGAGCACCGGCACCGCCGGCGACCGCGGCGTCACCACCGTCGGCGACAAGTGTTTTTTCATGGTCGGCGCGCACGTCGCGCATGATTGCCAGATCGGCAACAATTTTGTCTGCGCCAACAACGTAATGCTGGCCGGCCACGTCACCATCGGTGACAATGTGGTGTTCGGCGGCGGTGTCGCGGTGCGCCAATTCGTGCGCATCGGCGACGGCGCCATGATCGTCGGCTTGAGCGGTGCGCGCGCCGATGTCATCCCATGGGGCATGGCGCAGGGGCCGCTGGCCGATCTGGTTGGGCTCAACGTCGTCGGCATGCGCCGCGGCGGCATGGCGAAGGCGGAAATCCTGACCGTGCGGCGCGCCTATCAGGCGCTGTTCTTCGGCGACGGCGAATTCCGCGCGCGGCTCGACAAGGTCGAACGGGAATTCGGCGGCGATGCGCGCGTGCGCAAGATCATCGACTTCATCCGAGCCGGCAAGCGTCCGCTCACCATGGCGGTCAAGCGCGGCGAGAGCGACGAGGACGTATGAGCGCCGCGCCGGCCGTCAATGGCGAAGGCCCCCTGGCGATCATCTGTGGCGGCGGCAGTCTGCCGTTGACGATTGCGGATTTGGTTGCGGCGCGCGGGCGCGCCGTCGTGCTGTTCCCGCTCCATGGCGCCGCCGACCACGCAATCGGGCACGCGCTACCCGCATCACTGGGTTCACGTCGGCCAGCTGGGCAGGTTTACGCGCTTGGCGCGCGCGGCCGGCTGCCGTGACGTGGTGTTCATCGGTTCATTGGTGCGGCCGGCTCTGTGGCAGCTCCGTCTCGATTGGACGACGCTGACGGTGTTGCCGCGTGTGGCCGCGGCCTATCGCGGCGGCGACGACCATTTGCTCTCGGGCGTCGCGCAAGAGTTCGAACGTCAGGGCTTTCGCATGCTTGGCGCGCATGAAGTGGCGCCGGAAATCCTCGTGCCGGAAGGTGCGTTCGGACGCGCGCAGCCGTCCCAACGCGCGCAGGCTGACATTGCGTTCGGCTTGGACTATTTGCGTGCCGCCGGCCCCTTCGATATCGGCCAGGCGGTGGTGGTTGCCAACAAACACGTGCTGGCGGTGGAGGCGGCCGAAGGCACCGATGCAATGCTGATGCGCGTCGCGCAATTGCGCGCCGACGGCCGCATTCGGGAGGCGTCCGGCGGCGTGCTGGTGAAAGCGCCGAAGCCGGCGCAAGACCGGCGCTTCGATCTGCCTTCGATCGGCCCGAAGACGGTTGAAGGTGCCGTGGGCGCCGGCCTTTCCGGCGTCGCGGTGGTGGCCGGCGAAACGGTTGTCGCCGAACCTGAAGCAGTGCTGGTGGCGGCCGACCGCGCCAATATTTTTGTCATCGGCGTGCCGGCCGGACCCGCGCGATGAACAGCGCGCATGCGCCGCATATTTTCCTGGTGGCGGGCGAGGAATCCGGCGACCGGCTCGGCGCCGCGCTCATCGCCGCGCTCAAACGCGCGACACAAGGCCGGGCCATTTTTTCCGCCGTCGGCGGAACGCATATGGCGGAAGAGGGGGTGCCGAGCCTTTTTCCGCTCGGTGACGTGGCAATCATGGGTTTTGCCGCCATTCCCGCGAGCCTGCCCAAAATCCTTCGCCGCATTGGCGAAGCTGCCGATGCCGTGATCGCCGCCAAGCCGGACGTGCTGGTAATCATCGACAGCCCCGAATTTACCCATCGCGTTGCGCGCAAGGTGCGTGCCCGCGCGCCGGCAATACCGATCGTGGATTACGTGTGCCCAAGCGTCTGGGCCTGGCGGCCGGGCCGCGCGCGCGCCATGCGCGCTTACGTCGACCACGTATTGGCATTGTTGCCATTCGAGCCGGAGGCGATGAAACGACTGCACGGCCCGCCTTGCACCTTTGTCGGTCATCCGCTCGGCGAGCAGGTGTCCTTGTTGCGGCCGAATGCCGAGGAGGCGCGCCGCCGCATGGCCGATCCGCCCGTGCTGCTGGTGCTGCCGGGCAGCCGTTCCGGAGAGGTCCGGCGCATGGCGGGGGTGTTCGGCGAGACGGTGGCGCTGGTGGCGAAACGCGCCGGTTCATTGGATGTCGTGGTGCCGGCCGTGCCTCGCCTGGCCGGTCGTGTGCAGGCGGCGATCGCAAGCTGGCCCGTGCCGGCGCGGATCGTGACCGGCACGGCCGAGAAACACGTAGCCTTCCGTAGCGCGCGCGCGGCACTGACCAAGTCCGGAACCTCGACGCTCGAGCTGGCGCTCGCCGGCGTGCCGATGGCCGCCGCCTATAAAGTGTCCGTCATCGAGGGACTGGTCGGCCGCCTGCTGATCACGGCGCCGAGCGCGATACTCGCCAACCTCGTCCTGGGCGAGAATATCGTGCCGGAGTTCCTGCAACGCGACTGCACGCCGCATAACTTGGCCGCCGCTCTGCTGCCGCTCTTAACCGATACGCCGCAGCGCCGCCGGCAAGTGGCGGCTTTTGCCCGTCTCGATGAACTGATGGCCATCGGCGGGGCCGCGCCCAGCGACCGGGCCGCCAGCGTGGTCCTCGATTGGGCCGGGCGCCTTAACCAACCCGCGCGCGAAACCATGGCATCCGCGCGCCCGACAGGGTAACTTGGATTCACCCCGGCCATCCGGCCGCATGACATGGCTGAAAGCTGGGATTTTCCACCGTTGAGCACGCAAACCCGCGCCGCCATCACCGCCGTTCACGGCTATGTGCCGCCGGACGTGCTCACCAATGCCGATCTTGCGCGCATGGTGAACACCACGGATGCGTGGATCACCGAGCGCACCGGCATCAAGGAACGCCACATCCTCAAAGGCGAAGGTTTGGGTTCATCGCACATGGGCGCGGAAGCCGTGCGCGGCCTGCTGGCCAAGACCAAGACCAAGCCGGAAGACGTCGAGCTTCTGATCTGCGCGACCGTGACGCCCGATTTCGTGCACCCGTGCACCGCCAATCTGATCTGCGACATGGTCGGCATCCGCAACGTCGGGAGTTTCGATATCCAGGCGGCCTGTTCGGGTTTCCTCTATGCGCTGACGGTCGCCAACCAATTCATCGCCGCCGGCACCTACAAAAAGGTTGTCGTGGTGGGCGCCGACAAGATGTCGGCCATCGTCGATTACACCGACCGCGCCACCTGCGTGTTGTTCGGTGACGGCGCCGGCGCGGTGCTGCTCGAGCCGAGTGCCGGTGGTTACGGCATCATGGATACGGTTCTGCACTCGGACGGCTCCGGCGCGCAGTATCTCCACCAGAAAGCCGGCGGCAGCCGCATGCCGCCGACCGCCGAGACGGTCGCCAAGCGCCTGCATTACGTCCATCAGGAAGGCGCTTCGGTTTACAAATACGCCGTCGCCGGCATGACGGAAGTCGCGCGCGACATCATGGCGCGCAACAATCTCACCGCCGACATGATCGATTGGGCCGTTCCGCACCAGGCCAACCGCCGCATCATCGAGACGACGGCCGAACGTCTCGGTCTGCCGCTCGACAAGGTGATGTTCACCATCCAGAAATACGGCAACACCACCACGGCGACGATCCCGCTCTGCCTGTGGGACTACGAAGCGAAACTGAAAACCGGCGACCGGCTGCTGCTCGCCGCGTTCGGCGGCGGCTTCACCTGGGGCGGCGCCTTTGTGACCTGGGCCTATGACGGGGCCACAGCGCCCAAGCTCAACGGCAACGCGCCGCCGCCCAAGCTCGTCAAATCACCTTGGCTCTGAAATCTATTTCCGTCGCGAGATCGGCGTGTAGTCGCGCTGCGTCGCGCCCGTGTAGAGCTGGCGCGGGCGGCCGATCTTCTGCTTCGGATCCTCGATCATTTCCTTCCACTGCGCGATCCAGCCGACCGTGCGCGCGACCGCGAACAGCACGGTGAACATGGTCGTCGGGAAGCCCATCGCCTTCAAGGTGATGCCGGAATAGAAGTCGATGTTCGGGTAAAGCTTCTTCTCGATGAAATACTCGTCGTGCAGCGCGATCTTCTCGAGCTCCATGGCGACGTCGAGCAGCGGATCGTCCTTGATGCCGAGCTCGTTCAAGACCTCATGGCAGGTCTTCTGCATGATCTTGGCGCGCGGATCGTAGTTCTTGTAGACGCGGTGACCGAAGCCCATCAGCCGGTAGGAATCGTTCTTGTCCTTGGCGCGCTTGATGAATTCCGGGATGCGATCGACCGTGCCGATCTCGCGCAGCATGTTGAGGGCCGCCTCGTTGGCGCCGCCGTGCGCCGGACCCCACAGGCAGGCGCAGCCGGCGGCGATGCAGGCGAACGGATTGGCGCCGGATGAGCCGGCCAGCCGCACCGTCGAGGTCGAGGCGTTCTGCTCGTGGTCGGCGTGCAGGATGAAGATGCGATCCATGGCACGCGCCAGCACCGGGTTCGGCTTGTAGTCCTCGGTCGGCACGGCGTAGCACATGCGCAGGAAGTTGGAGGCGTAGTCGAGATCGTTCTTCGGATACATGAACGGCTGGCCGATCGAATATTTGTAGGCCATGGCGGCCAGCGTCGGCATTTTCGCGATCATGCGGATCGAGGCGATCATGCGCTGGGTCGGATCCGAGATGTCGGTGGAGTCGTGGTAGAACGCCGACAGCGCGCCGACACAGCCGGTCATCACCGCCATCGGGTGCGCGTCGCGCCGGAAGCCCTGGAAGAACCGCATCATCTGCTCGTGCACCATGGTGTGGCGCGTGACGCGGTAATCGAAATCGGATTTCTGCGCGGGGGTCGGCAATTCGCCGTACAGCAGCAGGTAGCAGGTCTCCAGGAAATCGCCGTGCTCGGCCAGTTGCTCGATCGGATAGCCGCGATAGAGCAGCACGCCCTCGTCGCCGTCGATGTAGGTGATCTTCGACTCGCAGCTTGCCGTCGAGGTAAAGCCGGGGTCGTAGGTGAACAGGCCGCTCTCGCCGTAGAGCTTGGAAATGTCGACGACCGAAGGACCGACGGTGCCGGTGTAGACGGGGAAATCCCAGTTCTTGTTGCCGACCGTGAGCGTGCCGGTCTTGGTCTTGTCGGTCTTGGCGTCCATGGGCGGGCCCTCGAATTGGCGAGCGGTGCGCGACAGCGCTGTGGCCGGAGGTGGCGGCTGCGCCGGGTAAGGGCGATTCCGGCCGCTTTTTGGGTAGCTTATTCAAGTGTGCGCTGCAAGATAGCGCAAGTCAGAAGCATGCCCGCTATATAGGCACGATCCCCGTTAATTTCTTTCGTCTAAGCCGGCGGGCGGGCGGCCTGGTCGCGCAGGCGGGCGAGGCTCTCCTCGCGCCCGAGCACGGCCAGGACGTCGAAGATCGGCGGCGAGGTGGTTCGGCCGGTCAGCGCGGCCCGCAAGGGTTGCGCCACGGCGCCGAGTTTGAGCCCCGCACGCTCGGCATAAGGCCGCACCACGGCCTCGACCGTTGCGGCATTCCAGTCGGTCACGGCCTGCAGTTCGGGCAGCAGCGCGGCAATCATGCCCTTGGCTTCATCGGTGAGCAGGGCCTTGGCCTGGTCATTGGGCTTCAATCGGGCGGCTCGCCCAGACGAAGCGCGTGGCGTCGAACAGTTCGACCAGGGTCTTTGCCCGTTCCTTCAATCCCGGCATGGCAGCCGTGAGCTTGGCGCGCAGCGCCGGCGTCATCTGGCCGGCCAGCTCCTGGCCGCCGGCGATATGCGGCAGCAACTGTTCGAGTGCGGCCAACAATTCGGCGTCGGGCGTTGCCCGGATGTAATGGCCGTTGAGGTTTTCCAGCTTGGCGAAATCGAAGCGCGCCGGCGAGCGCCCAATGGCGGGCAAATCGAAAGCGGCGATCATCTCCTCGGTGGTGAAAATTTCCTGGTCGCCGTGCGCCCAACCGAGACGTATGAGATAGTTTCGCATCGCCGCCGGCAAATAGCCCATGGCGCGGTAGGCATCGACACCGAGCGCGCCGTGACGTTTCGATAGCTTGGAGCCATCCGGGCCGTGGATCAGCGGGATATGAGCGAAGATCGGCACGGTCCAGCCGAGCGCGTCGTAGATGTGCTTTTGGCGCGCGGCATTGGTGAGGTGGTCGTCGCCGCGGATGACGTGGGTGATCGCCATGTCGTGGTCGTCCACCACCACCGCCAGCATATAGGTCGGCGTGCCGTCGGAACGCAGCAGCACCAGGTCGTCGAGATCGGAATTCTGCCAGGTGACGCGGCCCTGCACCTGGTCTTCGATGACGGTCTCGCCGGTCTGCGGCGCCTTCAGGCGGATCACCGGCCTGACGCCGGCAGGCGCTTCGGCCGGATCGCGGTCGCGCCAGCGGCCGTCATAAAGCTTGGAGCGGCCCTCGCGGCGGGCGGCCTCGCGCATGGCGGTGAGTTCCTCCGGCGAGGCATAGCAGTGATAGGCCTTGCCGGCGGCCAGCAGCTGCTCGGCGATCTGCCGGTGGCGGGCGGCGCGCGAGAACTGGAACACGATCTCGCCGTCCCAGGTCAGCCCCAGCCAGGTCAGCCCGTCGATGATGGCGGCGATGGCCGCGGCGGTCGAGCGCTCGCGGTCGGTATCCTCGATCCGCAGCAGCATCTTGCCGCCGTGCCGGCGCGCGAACAGCCAGTTGAACAGCGCGGTACGGCCTCCGCCGATATGGAGAAAGCCGGTGGGGGACGGCGCAAAGCGGACGATAACGGGGTCGCTCATCGGCGGGCGTGTACCACAATTGCGGGTAAATTTGACATTGAGCCGAGCGCTACGTCATGCCATAGCCCGCCGTTCGCGGCATTTACTAGCGGATTCGAGGACGTATGGCGAAGGTCGATAATGCAAGCGGGGAGGCGACGGCTGGCGAACCCGGGCGCGACTTCATCCGCGACATCGTCAAGGCCGACCTCGACGCCGGCCGCGTCAAAGCAGGTGGTGACGCGCTTTCCGCCCGAGCCCAACGGCTATCTGCATATCGGCCACGCCAAGTCGATCTGCCTGAACTTCGGCATCGCGCAGGAGTTCGGCGGTCATTGCAATTTGCGCTTCGACGACACCAATCCGGCCAAGGAAGAGCAGGAATATATCGACGCCATCAAGGCCGACGTGCGCTGGCTCGGCTTCGACTGGGGCAAGCACCTCTACCACGCCTCGGATTATTTCGAGCAGCTCTACACCTGGGCGGAGGACCTGATCCGCGCCGGCAAGGCCTACGTCGACGACCAGACGCAGGACGAGATGCGCGCCAACCGCGGCACGCTCACCGAGCCCGGCAAGAACAGCCCGTTCCGCGACCGCAGCGTCGAGGAAAACCTCGATCTGTTCCGCCGCATGCGCGCCGGCGAATTCGACAACGGCGCGCGCGTGCTGCGCGCCAAGATCGACATGAGCTCCGGCAACATCAACCTGCGCGATCCGGTGATGTACCGCATCCTGCATGCGCCGCATCCGCGCACCGGCACCACGTGGAAGATCTATCCGAGCTACGACTACGCGCACGGCCAGTCGGACGCCATCGAAGGCATCACGCATTCGATCTGCACGCTCGAATTCGAGGATCACCGGCCGCTCTACGATTGGTTCATCGCCAACCTGAAGGTGCCGTCGCAGCCGCATCAGTACGAATTCGCGCGGCTCAATCTGACCTACACCGTGCTGTCGAAGCGCGTGCTCACGCTGCTTGGTGCGCGACGGCCATGTCAAAGGCTGGGACGATCCGCGCATGCCGACGCTCGCCGGCCTGCGCCGGCGCGGCGTGCCGCCGGCCGCGATCCGCGATTTCGTCAAGCGCATCGGCGTCGCCAAGGCCAACAGCGTGGTCGACGTCGGCATGTTCGAATTCTCGGTGCGCGAGGCGCTCAACAAGACCGCGCTGCGGCGCATGGCGGTGCTGAAGCCGCTGAAGGTCGTGATCGAGAACTATCCGGAAGGGCAGGTGGAGGAGCTCGACGCCGTCAATCATCCCGACGATCCGGCGGCCGGCTCGCGCAAGATCAAGTTTGCGCGCGAGCTGTTCATCGAGCAGGACGACTTCATGGAGAACCCGCCGAAGAAATTCTTCCGGCTGTCTCCCGGCACCGAAGTGCGGCTGCGCTACGCCTACTTCATCACCTGCAAAGAGGTGAAGAAGAATGCCAAAGGCGAGGTGATCGAGCTGCGCTGCACTTACGATCCCGCCACCAAAGGCGGCAATGCGCCGGACGGCCGCAAGGTGAAGGCCACCATCCATTGGGTGTCGGCGGCGCATTCTCTGCCGGCCGAGGTGCGGATTTACAATCCGCTGTTCATGAAGCCCGATCCGGACGCGCAGAATTTCGCCGCCGACCTCAATCCCAATTCGCTCGAGGTGTTGAGCGAGCGCGCGGCTGGAGCCGGCGCTGGCCGACGCCGGTGCCGAGCCGGTGCAGTTCGAGCGCAACGGCTATTTCTGCCCCGATTCCGACAGCGCGCCGGGCAAACTCGTGTTCAACCGCACCATCGGCCTGCGCGACACCTTCGCCAAGGAAGTGGCGAAGAAGTGAGCGTTCACAACCGTTCCCCTAGCCACAACCCATACACAACCTAGCATTGCCGCTCGCAGTCCCGGCGTCGGGGGCGTCTGTGGCGTACGGCGAGGACAATCGAGCGCGTGCGAAGGCTTCGTCGGCCAAGGCCTGGGCCGCCGGCATCGATGCCGCGCGCCGGCGCGCCGGCTTCGTGCTGCCGGACGGCCTCAGCGTCCCCGCCGAACATCTCCGCCGCCTGCTGTCGCAATGGGCGCTGGCCGAGCTCGCGCCCGGCCGGCTGCTGCCCTGGCTGCCGATTGCCTACGGCTTCGGCATCGTCGGCTATTTCACCGCCGACCGAGAGCCGGCCTGGTGGGCGGCGCTTGCCGCTGCGCTCATCGCCATAACGATCGCGATCCTGGCGCGCCGGCGCCCGTTCGGTTTCCCGCTCGCGCTTGCGCTCGCGGGCATCGCCGCCGGCTTTGCCACCGCCACCCTGCAGACCGCGCGCATCGCGCATCCGGTGTTGGGGTTCTCGACCTGGAGCGCGCAGGTCGCAAGGCTTCGTCGAAGTGCGCGAGGAGCGCGAGCGCAGCGACCGCATCGTGGTGCGCGTCAGCAAGATCGAGGCGCCGCGCCTGCGTGAGGCGCCCGAGCGCGTGCGCGTCGCGGTGCGCAAAGGCACGGCGCCCGCGGTCGGTTCATTCATCGCTTTCAAGGCGCATCTGTCGCCGCCGCTGCAGCCGCTGCGGCCGGGCGGCTACGACTTCGCGCGCGACATGTATTTCCAGCAGATCGGCGCCTCCGGCTACGCGCTCGGCAAGATCACCCTGATGACGCCGCCCAGCGCCGGCGGACTGTGGCTGCGCTATGCGGCGTTTCTCGACAATCTGCGTGAGGTCATCGACAAACGCATGCGCGCCGTCATTCCGGGCGACCGTGGCGCGATCGCTTCCGCGCTGATCACGGGAAAGCGCGATGCCATCACGTTGCCGGTCAACGATGCCTTCTATATTTCGAGCCTCGCGCATGTGCTGTCGATCTCCGGCTATCACATGGCGGTGGTGGCCGGCATCGTGTTCTTCTTTATCCGCGCCGGTCTCGCGCTCATCCCGTCGCTTGCCGTGCGCCACCCGATCAAGAAGTGGGCGGCGGGAGCCGCGCTCGCCGCCGCCGCTTTCTATCTGCTGCTGTCGGGCAACGAGGTCGCGACCCAGCGCTCCTTCATCATGATCGCGATCGTGCTGATCGGCATCATGCTCGACCGCCCGACGCTGACCTTCCGCACCATCGCGGTCGCAGCCTTCGTGGTGCTGCTGTTCGCGCCGCAGGCGGTCGTGCATCCGAGCTTCCAGATGTCGTTTGCGGCGACGCTGGCGCTGATCGCGGCCTATCAATACGGCCTGCCGTGGCGGGCCAAGGTCGACACGCCGTTGCACGCGCGCGCGGCGCTGTGGGGCGCGCGCGAAGTGACCGGCCTCATCCTGGCCTCGCTGGTCGCTGGGCTCGCCACCACGCCTTACGCCGCTTTTCACTTCCACCGCGTCGCGCCCTATGGCGTCATCGCCAATCTGCTCGCCATGCCGGTCGTCTCGGTGCTGGTGATGCCGGCGGGCATTCTCGGCGTGCTGGCGCTGCCGTTCGGCTTCGACGGTCTGTTCTGGCGGCTGATGGGCGAGGGCATCGACTGGATGATCGCCGTCGCGCTCTGGGTCACCAGCCTGCCCGGCGCGGTCGGGCACATGCGCGCCTTCGGCACCGGCGCGCTGCTGCTGGCGACCGCGGGTCTGCTGCTGCTGTGTCTGCTGCGCACGCCGCTGCGCTGGAGCGGTGCGGTCCTGGTCGCCGTCGCGACCTTGTGGGCGGTGACGACGCCGCGCCCCGACGTGCTGGTGGCCGCCGACGGCCGCGCGGCGGCGATCCGCGGCGCCGACGGGCGGCTCGCCATCCTGTCGAGCGGCCGCGACACCTTCGCGATCAAGGAATGGCTGATGGCCGACGGCGAAGGCCGCTTGCCGATCGACAAGAGCTGCATGACGGGGTGCGCTGCGACGCCGCCGGCTGCATCGGCCACTTCGCCGACGGGCGGCTCGCTTCGATGGCGCTCACGGTCGAGGCTTTCGCCGAGGACTGCACGCGCGCGGCCGTCGTGGTGAGCGGACGCGAAGCGCCGGGCGACTGTGCCGCGACGCTGATCGACCGCAGGACCTGGCGCGCGCACGGCGCCACCGCGCTGCGCTGGAACGGCAACCGTTTCGAGGAAACCTACGCGCAGCCGCCCGGCTATGACCGGCCCTGGGCGCGGGCCGCACCAGTCGCGAGCGAAACGCCGCAGCCGTCGACGCCGCGAGATGCGACGCCGCGGCAGGAGGATCTGGAAGCAGGCGACTAATTCAGGCTGTCATGCCCGCGAAGGCGGGCATCCAGTACGCCGCAGCGTAACTTGTAATCGAAAGACCGGGGTTCACTGGATCGTCCGCTTTCGCGGACGATGACAGTGTGATCAATAGCGCCTGAACAGCCCCACCAGCTTGCCCTGGATGCGCACGCGGTTGGGCGGCAGGATGCGCACCTCGTAGGCCGTGTTGGCGGGCTCGAGCGCGATGGAGGCGCCGCGGCGGCGGAAGCGCTTCAGAGTCGCTTCCTCGTCGTCGATCAACGCCACCACGATGTCGCCGGTCTCGGCGGCTTCCGATTTGCGGATGAGGGCGATGTCGCCGTCGAGGATGCCGGCCTCGATCATCGAGTTGCCGCGCACCTCCAAGGCAAAATGCTCGCCGGCCGACAGCAAATCGGGCGGCATGTTGATGACGTGGCTGCGGGTCTGGATCGCCTCGATCGGCGTGCCGGCGGCGATGCGGCCCATCACCGGCACCGCGATCGAGCGCGTGCTGTCTTCGTCGATCTCGCCGTTGGTGGAGGCCGCCCGTACCCGGCCGAGATCGCCCTCGATGACGCTCGGATTGAAGCCGCGGGAGCGGCTGCCGCCGCTGATGCCGTGGGCGACCGAGTCGGGCAGCTTGATCACCTCGATGGCCCGGGCCCGGTTGGCCAGGCGCCGGATGAAGCCGCGCTCCTCCAGGGCCGTGATCAGGCGGTGGATGCCGGACTTGGAGCGGAGGTCCAAAGCGTCCTTCATCTCGTCGAAAGAGGGCGGTACCCCGCTCTCGGTCAGGCGCTCGTGGATGAAGCGCAAAAGCTCGAATTGCTTGCGGGTCAGCATCGGTATCTCCCCGGTCGCGGCCGCCCCAAAAGGGTCCCCAGCCGAAAACAAATCATGAACGGACACTATCTGTTCGATATGTGTTCCGCAACCATTTAATTTGGAGTGAATAAGTCGAAAGTCCGCTAAAGGGCGAGCTTAAGGATGACGCAGGGTGAACCGGAACTCGCCGCTGGCGCGTTTGGCTCACGAATCAGCAGGCAGGAGGCCTTGGCCAGCGGGGCCATCAGGGAACTGTCCTGGGCGGGCAGCGGGGTGGCTATAGGACCGTCCGGGCCGGGCGTGAGGACCGCCCGCAGGTAATCGGCGCGCTCGTCATTGGCCGGCAGGTCGCTGCCCAGCCGGGCGGCCTCCGGGGCGCGCTCCACGTCGCTGCGGCCGCTCAGGCGGGCAATCAGCGGCACCAGGAACAGGAAAGCGCAGACATAGGCCGAGACCGGGTTGCCGGGCACGCCCAGCACATGCATGCCGCCCAGCCGGCCGTGCATCATCGGGCGGCCCGGCCGCAGCGCCACCCGCCAGAACGACAGGTCGAGCCCTTCGGCCTTGAGCGCCCGCTGCACCAAATCGTGCTCGCCGACCGAGGCCCCGCCGCTGGTGACCAGGATATCGGCTCCCGAGGCTCGCGCCTTCCGCACGGCGGCGGCGATGTCCTCGACCTTGTCGCGGGCGATGCCGAGATCGCTCACCTCGGCGCCGGCAGCACGCGCCAGCGCGATGATGGCGTAGCCGTTCGAATAGACGATCTCGCCGGGCTTGGGCGTGCTGCCCGGCGGCACCAGCTCGTCGCCGGTCGCCAGCACCGCGACTTTCGGCCGCCGGTGCACGGGCAGGTTCGGCGTGGTTCATGGCGGCCGCCAGCATCAGGTCGCGGTCGCTCAGGCGCTGGCCTTTGCGCAGCAGCACCTGCGCCTTGCGTGAAATCGATGCCCTTGAGCCGCACATTGCGGCCTTTGGCGGTCGGCTTCTGCACGGTGACGGTGTCGCCGGCGCGCGTGGTGTTTTCCTGGATCACCACGGTGTCGCTGCCCGCGGGCATCACGCCGCCGGTGAAGATGCGCGCGGCTTGCTCCCGCTTTGACCTCGCCGTCGAAGGGATGACCGGCGGCGACCTCGCCGATGACCTTGAGCGTCGCCGGCACGTTTGCCACGTCGGCCGCGCGCACGGCGTAGCCGTCCATGGCCGATACGTCGTCCGGCGGCTGCGTGCGCAACGCCGCGAGGTCGCTTGCCAGTACGCGGCCGAACGCCGCGTCGAGCGGCACGGTCTCGGCCGCCAGCGCGTCGGCGCGTGCGAGCACGCGCGCCAAGGCGTCGGCGACCGGCATCAGCGCCATCGCGCTAGCCCTCGGTCTGCGGCGGCGCCGGCGGCGCTGCCTGTGGCGCTGGATCCGCCTGCGCGCGCTCGGCTTCCGCTTTCCACGGGCCGGATTTGCCGCCGGTTTTCTCCAGCAGCCGCACGCCCTCGATGTGCATGCCTTTTTCGATCGCCTTGCACATGTCGTAGATGGTCAGGCAGGCGATCGAGGTCGCCACCAGCGCCTCCATCTCGACGCCGGTCTGCGCCGTGACCTTCACCGTCGCGCGCACCAGGAAGCCGGGGAGGGAATGTTCGGGGTCGATCTCGATCTCGACTTTGGTGATCGGCAGCGGGTGGCAGAGCGGGATCAGCCCATGCGTGCGCTTGGCCGCCATGATGCCGGCAAGCCGCGCCGCGCCCAGCACGTCGCCCTTGAGCGCGTTGCCCTCGACCACGCGGTCGAGCGTCGTTTTCGACATGATCACCCGGCCCTCGGCCACCGCCATGCGCTCGGTGGCGCCTTTGCCGCTGACGTCCACCATGCGGGCCTGGCCGCGCTGGTCGATATGGCTGAGCCGCGACGGAGCAGGGGCCGCGGCCGGCCTCGCCTTGGGCTTGGACGGGCTTGAGCGGGCTTAGAGCGAGGCTTGGAACGCGCTTTAGGGCGCGGCTTTGGCCGCGTTTTGGGCTTAGCGCGCCGCACAGCCTTCTTTTTCGTCTTTTTGGCTTTGGCCACGGGCTTACTCCGCAGGGGCGCGATGGGGCGCCCGCGCCAGGATAGCGCGGGTCGCGGCCGTCACGTCGGTCTGCCGCATCAGGCTTTCGCCGATCAGGAAGGTCTGGATGCCGATGCGGGCGAGGCGGGCAAGGTCCGCGGGCGCATTCAGCCCGCTTTCGGCCACCACGACACGGTCGCGCGGGATCCTCGGCGCCAACCGCTCGCTGACGTCCAGGGAGGTCTTGAAGGTGCGCAGATCGCGGTTGTTGATGCCGATAAGCCGCGATTTCAGCTGCAAAGCGCGCTCCAGTTCATCTTCTTGATGAACTTCAACAAGCACATCCATCTTATTGGCAACAGCCGCCGCCTCGATTTCGCCTGCCGCGCCGTCATCGACCCCGGCCATGATGATCAGAATGCAGTCCGCGCCCAGCGCGCGCGATTCCACCACCTGATAGGGCTCGTAGATGAAATCCTTGCGCAACACCGGCAGCGCGGTGGCATCGCGCGCCTGGCCGAGGAATTCCGGTCTGCCCTGGAACGAGGGCGCGTCGGTCAGCACCGAAAGACAGGCCGCGCCGCCCGCCTCATAGGCCTTGGCCAGCGCCGGCGGGTCGAAATCGGCCCGGATCAGGCCTTTCGACGGCGACGCCTTCTTGATCTCGGCGATCAGCGCGTAGTCGCCGCCGGAAATCTTCTTCTCGATGGCGCGCAAGAAGCCGCGCGGCGGCGAGGCGGCCTTGGCCGCGCGCTCGAGCTCGCCGAGCGGACGCGCGCGTTTGGCCGCCGCGATCTCCTCGCGCTTGTAAGCCTCGATCTTTTTCAAAATGTCCACGGGCTCACGCCTCCGCGGGCGCGGCGTTGGACACCGCGATCAGACGGTCGAGTTTGCCTTCCGCCTCGCCGCTGTCGATCGACTTGCGCGCAAGCCCGGCGGCATCCTTCAAATCCTTCGCTTTGCCCGCCACCACCAAGGCCGCGGCGGCATTGAACAACGCCACGTCGCGGAATGCGCTCGCCTTGCCCTTGAGCACGTCGAGCAAAGCGCGCGCATTATGCTCGGCATCGCCGCCGCGCAGCGCCTCGGGCTTGGCGCGCGGCAGGCCGATATCCTCCGGCTTGATCTCGAAGGTGCGGATGGCGCCCTTGTCGAGCGCGGCCACGCTGGTCGGCCCCGACGTGGTGATCTCGTCGAGCCCGTCCGAGCCGTGCACCACCCAGACGCATTCCGAGCCGAGATTCTTGAGCACCTGCGCCATCGGCTCGACCCAATGCTTGGAGAAGGTGCCGACCATCTGCCGCTTGACGCTTGCCGGGTTCGACAGCGGCCCGAGCAGATTGAAGATGGTGCGGGTGCCGAGCTCGACGCGCGTCGGGCCGACGTTCTTCATCGCCGGATGATGCGCCGGCGCGAACATGAAGCCGATGCCGGCGTCGCGGATGCAATGCCCGACCTGCTCGGCATTCAATTCGATCTTGACGCCGAGCGCCTGCAGCACGTCGGCCGCGCCCGATTTCGACGACAGCGCGCGGTTGCCGTGCTTGGCGACCGGCACGCCGGCGCCGGCCACGATGAAGGCGGCGCAAGTCGAAATGTTGAACGAGCCGGAGGCATCGCCGCCGGTGCCGACCACGTCGATGGCGTCGGGCGGCGCCTTCACGCCCAGCATCTTGGCGCGCATGGTGGTGACCGCGCCGGTGATCTCGTCGACCGTCTCGCCGCGCACGCGCAAGGCCATCAGCAGCGCGCCCATCTGCGAGGGCGTCGCTTCGCCCGACATCATGCTGTCGAAGGCGGAAGCCGCTTCCTGGCGCGTCAGGGTTGCCCCGGTCGCGACCTTGGCGATGAGCGCTTTGAAATCGTCGGCCATGTGCCGCCTCTATTCCGCGGCGGCGAGCGCGCGCCGCCCGGTTTTCGCATTCCAGGCGGCGGCGATGTCGAGAAAATTCTTCAGCATCAGGTGGCCGTGCTCGGAGGCGATGCTCTCGGGATGGAATTGCACGCCGTGCACCGGCAGGCTCTCGTGCATCAGCCCCATGCAGAGCCCGTCATTCGTCTCGGCATTGACGTTCAAGACGCGCGGCATGCTCGAACGCTCGACCACCAGCGAGTGATAGCGCGTGGCTTTGAGCGGGCCGTTGATGCCGCGGAACACGCCGGTGCCGTTGTGCTTGATCTCGAACACCTTGCCGTGCTGCGGCGCCGCGCGCACCACCTTGCCGCCGAACGCCTGTCCGATCGCCTGATGGCCGAGGCAGACGCCGAGGATCGGGATCGTCTTCGACGCCTTGGCGATGAGATCGAGGCAGATGCCGGCTTCGTTCGGCGTGCAGGGCCCGGGCGACAGCACGATCGCCTCCGGCTGCGCGGCGATCACCGCGGCGGTCGAGATCTTGTCGTTGCGATGGACAACGACGTCCGCCCCCAGGCTCCCCAGATAGTGGACCAGGTTGAAGGTGAAGCTGTCATAGTTGTCGATCAGGACGATCATGTTTTCCCGCCGATTCAAGGTCTTAAGACCGGCGGCGGAGGGGGTCAAGCAGCCCGAAAGAGGCTGGTTACTGCCCGCGTTTGGCGGCGCTGGCAAAGCGGCGCGCTTCTTCCGCCGCGCGAAACAAGGCCTTCGCCTTGTTGACGCATTCCTGCTGCTCGGCGGCGGGATCGCTAGTCGGCGACGATGCCGGCGCCGGCCTGCACATACATGGTGCCGTTCTTCACCAGCGCGGTGCGCAGCACGATGCAGGTGTCCATCTCGCCGGCGGCGGAGAAATAGCCGACCGCGCCGGCATAGAGCGCGCGCTTGTCCTTCTCCAGCTCGTCGATGATCTGCATGGCGCGCACTTTCGGCGCCCCCGACACCGTGCCGGCCGGAAAACCGGCGGCGAGCGCATCGAGCGCGTCGTATTTCTCGTCGAGCTTGCCTTCGACGTTCGACACGATGTGCATGACGTGGCTGTAGCGCTCGACGAAGAACTGGTCGGTGACGTTGACGGTGCCGATCTTGGCGACGCGGCCGACATCGTTGCGGCCGAGGTCGAGCAGCATCAGATGTTCGGCGCGCTCCTTCGGATCGGCCAGCAATTCCGCTTCCAGCGCCTTGTCCTCGTGCGGCGTGGGCCCGCGCGGTCGCGTGCCGGCGATCGGGCGGATGGTCACGACATCGCCGGCAACTTTCACCAGGATCTCGGGACTGGAGCCGGCCACGGCGAACTCGCCGAAGTCGAGGAAATACAAGTAAGGCGAGGGGTTGGTCCGCCGCAGCGCGCGGTAGAGCGAGAACGGCGGCAGCGTGAACGGCGCCTCGAAGCGCTGCGCCAGCACGATCTGGAAGGCGTCGCCGGCGACGATGTACTCCTTGGCCTTGAGCACCATGGCCTTGTATTCCGCCGGCGTCGTATTGGACTTCGGCGGCACGTCGAGCGGGCCTTCGGTATATTCGGCCAGCGACTTGTCGAGCGGGCGGTCGAGCGCATCGACGATGCCGGACAGCCGCTCGATCGCGCGCTTGAGCGCGCTCGCGGCATCGACGCCCTTTTCCGGGCGCACCGGCGTCACCACCGTGAGCGCATCCTTCACCGCGTCGAACACCACGATCAAAGTCGGCCGCACCAGCACAGCGTCGGGAATGCCGATCGGATCGGGATTGATCGCCGGCAAATCCTCCATTAGCCGCACCATGTCGTAGCCGAGATAGCCGAACACGCCCGCCGCCATTGGTGGCAGGCTCTCGGGCAGCGCGATGCGGCTTTCCTTGATCAGCGTGCGCAGCGCCTCGAGCGGCTTCTCGTTGAGCGGCGCAAAAGCGTCGGGCTTGCCGCGCGCGCTGCGATTGATCTCGGCCTTGTTGCCGTTGGCGCGCCAGATCAGATCGGGCTCGAGCCCGATGATCGAATAGCGCCCGCGCGCCTCGCCGCCTTCCACCGACTCCAGCAGAAAGCTCATCGGCTTGCCGCCGCCGAGTTTCAGATAGGCCGACACCGGTGTTTCAAGATCGGCGACCAGCGTCGTCCACACCACCTGCGGCTCGCCGCCGTCGTACCGCTTGGCGAATTCTGCTTGCGACGGCTCGATCTGCATGGCTTCCCGCTACTGGCTGGAGCCGCCGCCGATGACCTGGCTGACCGCCGCCTGGTTGACGTCGACGCCGAACTGGGTTTCGAGGCGCGCGAGGTATTCGGCGGTGATGTCGTCGCTGTAGGAATTCTGCAGCGTGGTCATGATCGCCTTGCCTTGCGGCGAGGCCGGATCGAGCGTCGCATCGGTCACGTTGGTGACGCGGAACACGTAGCGTTCGGTCTGCGTATTGCCTTCGGCGCTGGCGTTGCCGTCCTTCGGCGTCTGGAACGCGGCTGCGACCAGGTTCGCCGGCACTTTATCGGCCGGCTTGCCGCGTTGCAGCCCGCTCGCCGTCTCGACCTTCACGCCCGCGATCTTCGCAACGTCCGCAAGCGAGGAGCCGGTCTTGAGCCTGCCCAGCAATTCGTTGGCCTTCGCGGTCAGCCGCTTGGCCACCTCGTCGTCGCGCCAGCGCTGTTCGACCTGATCCTTCACCTCGGCAAGCGTGCGCTCGCGCGACGGCGTGATGCCGGTGACGTCGTAATAGAGATAGCCGCCGTTCGAAAGCTGCAGCGCGTCGTTGTCGACGCCGACATCCGAACTGAACGCGGCGGCGACGACGTTCGGCGTTTTCGGCAAATCGGCAACGGGCTTGCCGTCGGGTCCATTGCCCGCGCGGTCGACCGCATCGATGACGCGCGTCTTGACGCCGAACTTCTTGCCGGCCTCGACCAAAGTTGCGCCGCCGGCGCGTTCGTCCTCGACCTTGTCGCGCAGATCGCCGACTTGCGTCTTGGCGCGGCCCTCGGCGATCTCGCGTTTGATTTGGGCGGCGACGTCCTCGTAGCTCTTCTGCGAGCCCGGCTCGATCTTGCCGACTGTGAGCAGCACCGTGCCGAATTGGCCGGTCACCGGTTCGCTCACTTCCGTGGGCTTGAGCGCGAAGGCGGCTTCCGCGACCGCCGGATCGATGATCGCGGCTTTGGTCACCGTGCCGACGTCGGTGTCGGAGGCTTTCAGGCCGCGCTCCTTGACGAGATCGTCGAAGCTCGCGCCCTTGGCCATGCGCTCGCGCGCGGCTTTGGCCTCCTCGGCGTTCGGATAGACGATCTGGCGCAGCTCGCGCTTCTCGGGCGTGCCGTATTGCGCCTTGTGCTGCTCATAATAAGTCTTGGCGTCGGCATCGCTGACCTCGTCGGGCTTGGCGATGTCGGCGGGCGACAGCGAGAGCACGGTGACCTTGCGGTATTCGGGCGCGCGGAACTGCACTTTGTGCTCGTCGAAATATTTCTCGATCACGTCCGCCGCCGGGGCCGCAATGTCGCCGGCCTGTGCCGCGCCCAAAGTGAGATAGTCGATGCTGCGCTGCTCGTTCTGGTACTGATTGAGCGCCGCCGCCGCCGCCGCCGGCACCGGCACGTCGCCGGCCACGCTGAGCGCGATCTGCCGGCGCAGGATGGTGCGGCGCTGCTCCTCGACGAAGCGGCCTTCGGTGAAGCCGGCATCGCGGATGACTTGCTCGAAACGCATGCGGTCGAATTGGCCGCTCACGCCCTTGAAGTTCGGATCGTTGACGATGCGGTTGGAGATCTCGGCATTGCTGACGCCGAGACGGAGCGCCTTGGCCTGCTGGTCGAGGGTGTTTTCCGCCACCAGCTGGCTGATCAATTGCCGGTCGAGGCCGAGCGCGCGCACCTGGTCGGGCGTGAGCGGGCGGCCGGCGCGGCGGCTGAACTGGCGCAGCTTGTCGTTGTAATATTCGCGGAACTGTTCGAGCGAAATTTTGGTGTCGCCGATGGTAAGCGCCGCATTGCTTCCGAAGCCGCGGAAAATGTCGCCAATGCCCCAGATCGCGAAGCTGCCGATCAGGACGATCATGACGGCCGCCATGATGCCCTTGCCGAGCCAGGTCGAGGAAGCTTTGTGGATTCCGCGAAGCATTAGGCGCCTTGTTCTTTAGCCAGCCGATGATGGGGTGAACGGATGTGGCGCCCTTATAGGGAGCAGGCCAACTCCCTGCAACTCAAGAAGGATCGGGCTTTGTTTGGGCTTAGTTCGGGCTTGGCCGCGGCTCTACTGGCGCTGGTCCGGCGGGTCTGATAACCGCACGCGGCAAAGGACTTAAAGATGGCCGGTGCCGCACCCCGCCCGCTGGTGGCGGGCAATTGGAAGATGAACGGGCTTGCCGCCTCCGAGGCCGAGCTCGCCAAGATCATCGCCGGCAGCGCCGCCTGCCAATGCGACCTGATGGTGTGCCCGCCGGCGACCTTGCTCGCCGAGTTCGCCGCCGCCGCGCGCGGCTCAGCCGGTGACGATCGGCGCGCAGGATTGCCACCCGGAGGCCTCCGGCGCCCATACCGGCGATATCGCGGCCGAGCAGCTGGCCGATGCCGGCGCCCGCGCCGTCATCGTCGGTCATTCCGAGCGGCGCGCCGATCATCACGAGAGCGATGCGCTGGTGCGCGCCAAGGTGCTGGCCGCGCACAGGGCAGGGCTCATGGCCATTGTCTGCGTCGGCGAGCAGCGCGCCGAGCGTGAGGCCGGCAAGACGCTGGACGTGGTCGGCCGCCAGCTCGACGGCTCGCTGCCGGACACACCGGCGGCCGCCAATCTGGTGATCGCTTATGAGCCGGTCTGGGCGATCGGAACGGGCTTGACCCCGACGCCGAAAGACGTGGCCGAGGTGCACGGTTTCATCCGCAAGCGGCTCACCGCGCGCTTCGGGGTCGAAGGTGGCGGCCTGCGCATCCTCTATGGCGGCTCGGTCAAGCCGGGGAACGCCAAGGAACTGCTGACCGTGGCCGAGGTCAACGGCGCGCTGGTCGGCGGCGCCAGCCTGAAAGCCGCCGATTTCCTCGGAATTGCGGCGGTTTACCGCTGAACCACCCAAAGCCAGCCCATGGACATCCAAGGGTGGAAAAGCGCCGCATGATCGTGTAGAGACCGCCGCGAATTCCTATATGAACGGCGCGGCCGCCCGGGCAGGGAGCCCGGACTGCCTGAGATTTGGACGGATTTGGAATGCAGCAAGTCGTCATCGTCATCCACCTGATGCTGGTGCTCTCCTTGATCGGGGTGGTGCTGCTGCAGCGCTCCGAAGGCGGCGGCCTCGGCATCGGCGGCGGTGGCGGCTTCATGACCAGCCGCGGCACCGCCAATGTGCTCACCCGCGCGACCGCGATCCTGGCCGGGCTGTTCTTCGCGACCAGCCTGCTGCTGTCGATCCTTGCCGGGTTCAACCGCGCGCCGACCTCGATCATCCGCGGCGGACAGAGCGGGCCGTCGGCGCCGGCGGTACCCGGCAGCCCGCCCGCCGAGGGCGGCGGTCTGCTCAAACAATTGCAACAGGGCGCGCCGGGCTCGCAGCCGGGCGCCCCCGCCACCCCCGCACCCTCGGGGCCGGCGGTGCCGCAGTCGAAGTGACGTCAACGAAGGGCCGGGCAACCGGCCCTTCGGCATTTACGGGAGGGTGTGGGAACCCGCGTGCAAACGCGGGCCGCGCAAACGGATGAGACAATTGATGCAACCTTGTGCAGCGCCTCAGACATCCACAGCTACGCACAGGCGCAGAGCGCCTTTGAGTTTTTCGCGCTCGTCGAATCGAATCGGGAGGGCTAAAGCTTAGGTCCCATGGCGCGGTACATTTTCATCACCGGCGGCGTGGTCTCCTCACTGGGCAAGGGTCTCGCTTCCGCGGCGCTCGGCGCGTTGCTGCAGGCGCGCGGCTACAAGGTCCGCCTGCGCAAGCTCGACCCGTATTTGAACGTCGACCCCGGCACCATGTCGCCCTACCAGCACGGCGAGGTGTTCGTCACCGATGACGGCGCCGAGACCGACCTCGATCTCGGCCATTACGAGCGCTTCACCGGGCGCCCCGCCACCCGTCACGACAACATCACCACCGGCCGCATCTACCAGGACATCCTCACGCGCGAGCGGCGCGGCGATTATCTCGGCGCCACCATCCAGGTGATCCCGCACGTCACCAATGCCATCAAGGATTTCATCCGCGAGGGCAATGAGGGCTTCGACTTCGTGCTGTGCGAGATCGGCGGCACCGTCGGCGACATCGAAGGCCTGCCGTATTTCGAAGCGATCCGCCAACTCGGCAACGAGCTGCCGCGCAATCACGCCGTCTACATCCATCTCACGCTGCTGCCGTTCATCCCGAGCGCCGGCGAACTCAAGACCAAACCGACGCAGCACTCGGTCAAGGAATTGCGCTCGATCGGCATCCAGCCCGACATTCTGCTCTGCCGCACCGACCGGCCGATCCCGCCGGGCGAGCGGCGCAAGCTCGGCCTGTTCTGCAACGTGCGCGAAAGCGCCGTGATCGAGGCGCGCGACGTCGACAACATCTACGCCGTGCCGGAGGCCTATCACGAGGCCGGCCTCGACACCGAAGTCCTTTCGGCCTTCGGCATCGACACCAGCGCCGCGCCGGACCTTGCGCGCTGGCGCACCATCAACGAGCGCGTGCGCAATCCGGAAGGCGACGTCACCATCGCCATCGTCGGCAAATACACCGGCATGAAGGACGCCTACAAATCGCTGATCGAGGCGCTCTCGCATGGCGGCATCGCCAACAAGGTGAAGGTCAATCTCGACTGGATCGAATCCGACGTGTTCGAGAACGAGGACCCGGCGCCCTTCCTCGAGCAGGTCAACGGCATCCTGGTGCCGGGCGGCTTCGGCCAGCGCGGCGCCGAAGGCAAGATCAAGGCGGCGCAATTCGCGCGCATGCGCAACGTGCCGTATTTCGGCATCTGCTTCGGCATGCAGATGGCGGTGGTGGAAGCCGCGCGCAATCTGTGCGGCATCGAGGAGGCGAACTCGACCGAATTCGGCGCCACGCCCGAGCCGGTGGTCGGCCTGATGACCGAATGGCTCAAGGGCAATGAATTGCAGAAGCGCACCGACAGCGGCGATCTCGGCGGCACCATGCGGCTCGGCGCGTATCCGGCGACGCTCACGCGCGGCAGCCGCGTCGCCAACATCTACGGCACCACCGACATCTCCGAGCGCCACCGCCACCGCTACGAGGTCAACACCACGTACAAAGGCCGGCTCGAGCAGCGCGGCATGCGCTTCTCCGGCATGTCGCCCGACGGCATCCTGCCCGAGATCATCGAATACGAAGACCATCCCTGGTTCATCGGCGTGCAGTTCCACCCCGAGCTCAAATCGCGGCCGTTCGAGCCGCACCCGCTGTTTGCGTCGTTCATCGGCGCGGCGGTGGAGCAGAGCCGGCTGGTGTAATCAGTCGTCCAGGGACGGCGCATTTTGTCCGCGGCGTCGCGGCGCAGAGCGCCCTGCAGCTTGGTTTGATATTTCCCCTTCGCGGCCCGTTCGGCCTTTTTGGCTTTCTTGGTCGCCGCATCGAGCGACAAGGGATGTTTGTCGCGGCGCTGGCCTTGTCGTGATTTGCTGGTCATTTGATGTCCTCAACATTTGAAGATGCGCAGTGAAAATATTCGCTCGGTTGATGCATGACAGAAAACAACGACAATGTCTGCTCGGGCGCTCGGAAAAGGCGGCCATGACTCGCGGCATCGATCACATCGTCCACGCCGTGCGCGATCTCGACGCGGCCGTGGCGCTTTATCGCGGCCTCGGCTTCACGGTCGGCGCGCGCAACACGCATCCGCGCGCCTGGGGCACGCAGAACCACATCATCCAGTTGCCCGACACGTTCATCGAACTGCTGGCGGTCGCGGACGAGAGCGGCATCGCGCCGCATGCGCCGAAGCACTTCTCGTTCGGCGCCTTCAACCGCGATTTCCTCAAGCGCACGCAGGGGCTCTCGATGCTGGTGCTCAAAGGGCAGGGCGCGCCCGATGCCGAGGAGTTCCGCGCCAAGGGCATCGGCGATTTCGACCTTTATAAATTCGAGCGCGAGGGCAAAAGGCCGGACGGCACGCCGGTGAAAGTCGCCTTTTCGCTCGCCTTCGCGCGCGACGCCGCGGCGCCCGATTCTGGCTTCTTCACCTGCCAGCACCACTATCCCGGAAAATTTCTGGAACCCGGAGTTTCAGAAACACGCCAACAGCGCCACGAGCGTTGCCGGCATCGTCGCGGTGGCCGAAGAGCCCGAGCGGCACCGCGCTTTCATGCAGGCTTTCGCCGGCGGCGAGGCGGCGCGCACCGACAGCGGCTTTCGCCATCGACACGCCACGCGGCACCATAGAGATGACGACACCCGCCGCCTTCACCCGCCGCTTCGGCGTGGCGGCGCCGGACGTCTCCCGTGGCGCGCGGCTGGCCGCCATCCGCTTTACCGTCGCCGATGCCAAGCCTGCTGCAAAACGCGCCTGAGCTTGCGGGAATTGCCGGGACTTTACGCCGGAAATGCCGCGATCATCGGCGCCGACGATGCGCTGGGCGCAGTCATCGTATTCGAACCTGCCCGTTGACCCGACGCCTGAGCCGCTTCATGGTCCCGCCAAATGGATCAGAGTCTCCTGCCCAATGCCGCCGTCACCGTCGGCGCCGTCCGCTTCGGCAATAATCTGCCGCTGGCGCTGATCGCCGGCCCTTGCGCGCTCGAAAGCCGCGCGCATGCGCTGGAGATGGCGAGCGCGCTGAAAGAGATCGCGGCAAGAGTCGGCATCGGCCTCGTCTACAAAACCAGTTTCGACAAAGCCAACCGCACATCCTCGCGCAGCGCGCGCGGCATCGGGCTCGACGCGGCGCTCCCCATATTTGCCGAGATCCGCGACAAGTTGAAATTGCCGGTGCTCACCGACGTGCACGAGGCCGAGCAGTGCGCGCCGGCTCGCGCAAGCCGTCGACGTGCTGCAGATTCCCGGCCTTCCTCTGCCGGCAGACCGATCTGCTGATCGCCGCGGCGAAAACCGGCAAGGCCGTCAACGTCAAGAAGGGTCAGTTCCTCGCGCCCTGGGACATGAAGAACGTGGTCGAAAAGATCACCGGCGCCGGCAACCGCAATGTGCTGGTGACCGAGCGCGGCGTCTCCTTCGGCTACAACACGCTGGTCTCCGACATGCGCGCGCTGCCGATCCTCAAGCGCGACACCGGCGCGCCGGTCATCTTCGACGCCACGCATTCGGTGCAGCAGCCGGGCGGGCAGGGCACCTCCTCGGGCGGCGAGCGCGAATTCGTGCCGGTGCTGGCGCGCGCCGCGGTTGCCGTTGGCGTCGCCGGCGTGTTCATCGAGACCCATCAGGATCCCGACAAGGCGCCCTCCGACGGGCCCAACATGCTGCCGCTCAAGCAGATGGAGCCTCTGTTGCGCGAGCTGGTCGAGTTCGATCGCCTCGCCAAGCGCTGACGCCGTCATTCACCCGTGACCCGCACGCTCAATATCGTCGCGTTCGTCGTTTTCGCCAGCGCGCTGTTCATCCGCTCGACCGATCCGGTCATCCCGCTCATCGCCAACGGCCTGAACGTCGAGCCGGCGACCGCCGCGCTGCTGTCGACCGCCTTCACGCTGCCTTATGCGCTGGTGCAGCCGATCCTCGGCGCGCTCGCCGACGTGTTCAGCAAGGCGCGGCTGATGTTGCTGTGCATGTTCCTGGTCACCGTGGCGACGCTGCTCTGCGGCTTTGCGCCGAGCTTTCATCTTCTCGTCATCGGGCGCGTGATCGCGGGGCTTGCCGCCGGCGGCGTGGTGCCGATCTCCTTCGCGCTCGTCGGCGACATGATCCCGGTGCACGAGCGGCAGGTGGCGATGGGCCGCCTGCTGTTCGCCATCATGACCGGCAATCTGCTGGGCGCGACCTGCGCCGGCGTGGTCGGCGATCTCGTCGGCTGGCGCGGCGTGTTCTTCGTCACCGGCGCGCTCGGCCTTGCCGCTTCGATTATCGCCGTTCCCGGCTTCCGCGGCATGAGTGCGGCGACCGGCACCTTCGATCTGTCGACCATGCTGCCGAACTATCGCGCGATCTTCCGCAATCCGCTGGCCAAGATCTGTTTCGGCACGGTGTTCCTGGAAGCGGTCTTCATGTACGGCGTCTTTCCCTACGTCGCCACCATGCTGCACGAAGCGGGCGAGACGCGCGCCTCCATCGCCGGCATCGTCATCGCCGGCTTCGGCATCGGCGGCGCGCTCTACGGCGTGCTGGTGTCGCGCCTGCTGCCGCTGCTCGGCGAGCAGCACATGATGCGCATCGGCGGCGGCGCGCTCGGCTTCTGCCTGCTGGTGATCGCGGCGCGGCTTTATTGGCCGCTCGAGTTCATGAATTTCGCGCTGCTCGGCTTCGGCTTTTATTGTTTGCACGCGGTGGTGCAGATCTACGCCAGCGAGCTCGCGCCGTCCGCGCGCGGCTCGGCCATGGCGCTGCATTCATTCTTTTTCTTTCTGGGGCAGGCGATCGGGCCGATCGTCTACGGCGCCGGGCTCTCCACCATCGGCTTGAACCCGGTGCTGTGGATGGGCGCTGGCGTGCTGGTCGTCGTCGGCTTCACCTGCGCGCACTGGCTGCGCCGGCCGTCGCAAATGGAATCGGACGTCTAGCCGCGTCCCCGGTATGGCGCGACGCCCTGGTCGGGCGGCATCCAGACATCCTTCGGCAATTTGCCGGACTGCCAGAACACGTCGATCGGCATGCCGCCGCGCGGATACCAGTAGCCGCCGATGCGCAGATATTTCGGCTTGAGCAGCGCGACCAATTTCTTGCCGATGGCGACCGTGCAGTCCTCGTGGAAGGCGCCGTGATTGCGGAAGCTGTTCAAATACAGCTTGAGCGACTTCGACTCGACCAGAAACCGCCCCGGCACATAGTCGATGACGAAATGCGCGAAGTCCGGCTGGCCGGTGATCGGGCACAGACAGGTGAATTCCGGCGCGGTGAAGCGCGCGACATAATTCGTGCCGGCGTGCGGATTGGGCACGCGGTCGAGCTTCGCCTTGTCGGGCGAGGCGGGGATCGGCGTCGGGCGCCCGAGCTGGAGCGGCTTCTTCATGAGCATGAGATGCCCGCCGGGACGGGACATGACAAGGGGGTTGCCGATCCTGTAGAAGCCCGCAAACGAACCGGGTTAGCCATGACCGCCATTACCGACATCATCGGCCGTGAAATTCTCGATTCCCGCGGCAATCCGACCGTCGAAGTCGACGTCGTGCTGGAGGACGGCTCGCGCGGCCGCGCCGCGGTGCCCTCCGGCGCCTCGACCGGCGCGCACGAGGCGGTGGAACTGCGCGACGGCGACAAGGCGCGCTACGGCGGCAAGGGCGTGCGCAAGGCGGTCGACGCCGTCAACGGCGAGATCTTCGACGCGCTCGGCGGCATGGATGCCGAGGCGCAGGCCAAGATCGACGAGACCATGATCGCGCTCGACGGCACGCCCAACAAGGCGCGCCTCGGCGCCAATGCCATTCTCGGCGTCTCGCTCGCCTGCGCGAAGGCCGCGGCGATTGCCAAGCGCGAGCCGCTCTATCGTTACGTCGGCGGCGCCGCCGCGCGCGTGCTGCCGGTGCCGATGATGAACATCATCAATGGCGGCGTGCATGCCGACAATCCGATCGACTTCCAGGAATTCATGATCATGCCGGCCGGCGCGCCGAGTTTCTGCGGAAGCGCTGCGCTGCGGCTCGGAAATTTTCCACACGCTGCGCGGCGCGCTTCAAGGCGGCCGGTCACAATACCAATGTCGGCGACGAGGGCGGCTTCGCGCCCAATCTGCCGTCGGCGGAGGCCGCGCTCGATTTCGTCATGCAGGCGATCGGCAAGGCCGGCTACAAGCCGGGCGGCGACGTCTTTATCGCGCTCGATCCGGCGTCGACCGAATTTTTCAAGAACGGCGCGTACGTCTACGAAGGCGAGGGCAAGACCCGCTCGCCGCAGCAGCAGGCCGATTATCTCGCCGAGCTCGCCGGCCAAATATCCGATCGTCTCGATCGAAGACGGCATGGCGGAAGACGACTGGACGGGCTGGAAGCTGGTCACGCAAAAGATCGGCGCCAAGGTGCAGCTGGTCGGCGACGATCTCTTCGTCACCAACGTCACGCGCCTGTCGAAGGGCATCAAAGAGGGCATCGCCAATTCGATCCTGATCAAGGTCAACCAGATCGGCACGCTGACCGAGACGCTCGCGGCGGTCGAGACCGCGCACAAGGCCGGCTACACCGCGGTGATGTCGCACCGCTCGGGCGAAACCGAAGACTCGACCATCGCCGATCTCGCCGTCGCCACCAATTGCGGGCAGATCAAGACCGGCTCGCTCGCCCGCTCCGATCGCACGGCGAAATACAATCAGCTGCTGCGCATCGAGGAGGAACTCGGCGCGCAGGCGAAATTCGCGGGCCGCAGTGTATTGAAGGCGCGCGCCTAGCGCGTCTCGACCGACACCCGCTCGACCAGCGCGGCGAGCGACGCCAGCACGACATAGAACGCCAGCGCCATGAATGCCATGGCGTCCGTCGACGTTGGCGGCGGGCCGAAGTTTGCGTAGACCTGCATCGCCGCCAGAAACAGCACGAAGCCCCAAAAGACGAAAGGCTGCTTGAACGTCACCGTGCGCGCATAAAGCCACGCGCCGACGAAGAGCAGAATGAGTTCGAGCGGAAAACTCAACGCCACGTGCTTCCACAGTCCGAAGCCGACTTTGGCGCTGTTGTCGTACAGCGGCAGGTCCGGCGTGTGCACGACGAGATCGAGAATCCAATGCGAGAACGCCGCGGCGGTCACCAGCAGGAATATCCTGCCGCGATTGTCGCTCATGAACCACGCGACGATGCCGCCGAAGATGAGCGACAGCACGATCGAGCCCGGCAGGCTGTGGGTGTAGGGCATGTAGTAAAGCTCGAGCGCGTTGGCTTCGGTGTATCCGGGCACGATGTGCAGCTTCTCGATTCCGAGCGGCACGAGAATCGACCACACGACATCGAGCCATTGCACGGCGATGAACCAGACCCACAACGGCACGCGGGGTCCGAGGGGCTTGGCGGCGAACGAGACGCCGTAGTGACCGATAAACATGGCTTTCGCTCCCGCCTTGGTGACGCGCGACGGACGTTAACGCCTGCGTCCGCCGAATTCACCACTGCGCATGGTAAATTCACCGCGACCACGCCGCACTTGCATTGGCGGTAAAACCGCAGCAAATTGCCGCCGAATTCCGGGAACCGGGTGAACGCGATGGACCAGAGCACCACGCTTGCCTTGAACGACCGCCGCCGCGCCGCCGCGCGCCTCGCCGAGTTCATCGCGCAGTCGGTCGACAATGCGCGCGCGGTCGAGAAGCCGTTCTTCCATCTCGAATTCGACCGCGTGTTCCCCGACGACGTCTATGCGCAAATTCTCCGGCTGATGCCGAAGTCCGCCGACTACCGCTCGATGCACGGCCAGAGCAAAGTCAAAGAGGGCACGCAGACGCGCGTGAAGATCGATCTGTTCCCGGAATACATCCGCAATCTGCCGGCGGAGAAACGCGCGCTGTGGGACGTGGTCGGCCGCGCGCTCTGCGCCGAGCCGGTCAAGCAGGCCTTCATCCGCCGCCTCGCGCCCGGCCTGTCGAAACGCTTCGGCACGGACTTCGCCCAGGTCGGCATGTACCCGATCCCGATTTTGACGCGCGACATTCCCGGCTACATGATCACGCCGCACACCGACACGCGTTGGAAGGGCATCACCGTCCAGCTCTATCTGCCGGCCGACGACGCCAATACCGACATCGGCACCATCTTCCACGACGTGCTGCCGGACGGCTCGAAGCCGAAGGCTGCGCAGATGCGCTTTGCCCCCAACACCGGCTACGCCTTCGCGGTCGGCGACGACACCTGGCACTCGGCCGACCCGGTGCACAACCGCGTCAAGACGCGCGATTCGATCCTGCTCACTTATTTCGTCGACCAGGGCCTGCTGAAGATCCTGCGCAACCGCGGCAAGCGGCTCGGCAATTTCGTGCTCAACGAGATCCGCCAGCGCGTTTAGCGCCCATTAACGCTCATCCCGCATCTTCGGCGCCATGGTCAGCAATCGCCGCCGCCGCACCCTATTGACCGCGCTCGGGCTCTATACCTTCGCCGCGCTGTTCATCGGCTATTTCGGCGTCAACGCCTTCACCGGCGCGCACGGCCTGCGCGCGCAGGCCGACCTCGACAAGCAACTCGCCAGCATGCAAGGCGAGCTCGCGCACCTCAAAGCCGAGCGCGCCGTGTGGGATCGCCGGGTGGCGCTGCTGCGCTCCGACAAGATCGACCCCGACATGCTGGACGAGCGCGCCCGCGCGCTGCTGGGCTATGTCGACCCGCGCGACGCGATCCTGCTGCTGCAACCGCGCTAGCCCGCCGGCGTTATCCACCGCCGGGCATTCCTCTTTGCCGTCAAATCCTTGGGGCGCAGTGCGCCGCAATACTGCCCGGCCGCCGTGCGCTTCCGCCGCTTGCCGATTTACGCTAAGTGGGGGTACCGGATCATCCCGCCCCGCCGCCGCCCGCCGGTCGTTGTCCAGGAGTCGCTATGGCCGCGCCCAAAAAAAACGAGAACAGCGCCGACGCCAAAGGGGCGCCCGTCAACGGCAAGCCGGTCCCCGCCTTCAGCAAGGAGCAGGAGCTTGCCGCCTATCGCACCATGCTCACCATCCGCCGCTTCGAGGAGAAGGCCGGCCAGATGTACGGCATGGGGCTGATCGGCGGCTTCTGCCACCTCTATATCGGCCAGGAAGCCGTCGTCGTCGGCATGCAGATGGTGCTCAAGGAGGGCGACGAGGTCATCACCGGCTATCGCGACCACGGCCATATGCTCGCCTGCGGCATGGACCCGAAAGGCGTGATGGCGGAACTGACCGGCCGCACGCACGGCTATTCCAAAGGCAAAGGCGGCTCGATGCACATGTTCAGCGTCGAGAAGGGCTTCTACGGCGGCCACGGCATCGTCGGCGCGCAGGTGCCGCTCGGCACCGGCTTGGCCTTCGCCAATAAATATCGCGGCAACAAAAGCGTCTGCGTGACTTACTTCGGCGACGGCGCCGCCAACCAGGGCCAGGTCTATGAGAGCTTCAACATGGCCGAGCTGTGGAAGCTGCCGGTCATCTACGTGATCGAGAACAACCGCTACGCCATGGGCACGGCGATCACGCGCTCCTCGGCCGAAGTGAACCTGTCGCGGCGCGGCCTCTCGTTCAACATTCCCGGCGAGCAGGTCGACGGCATGGACGTGCGCGCGGTCAAAGCCGCCGGCGAGGCGGCGGCCGAATGGTGCCGCAGCGGCAAGGGCCCGTACATTCTCGAGATGCTCACCTACCGCTATCGCGGCCACTCGATGTCGGACCCGGCCAAGTACCGCACGCGCGAGGAGGTCGAAGAGGTGCGCACGCACCACGATCCGATCGACATGGTGCGCCACCGCATTCTGGAAAACAAAGTGGCCAACGAGGACGCGCTCAAGAAGATCGACGCCAGCGTGCGCGATCTCATCAATCAGGCGTCCGAATTCGCCACCCACGATCCCGAGCCGGACCCGTCCGAGCTCTACACCAATGTGTACCGCTAATAATTAGAATAAGAAGCGCCCATGCCGACCGAAGTATTGATGCCCGCGCTCTCTCCCACGATGGAGAAGGGCAATCTTGCCAAGTGGCTCAAGAAAGAGGGCGACAAGATCAAATCGGGCGACGTGATTGCCGAGATCGAGACCGACAAGGCGACCATGGAAGTGGAGGCGGCGGACGAGGGCACGCTCGGAAAAATTCTGGTGCCCGAAGGCACCGCCGATGTCGCCGTCAATACGCCGATCGCGGTGATCCTGGCCGAAGGCGAGGACAAAGGTTCGATCAAGGAGAAACCGGCGCAGCAGCAGAAGGCCGCCGAATCCGCGCCGCCGGCGCAAAGCCGAAGCGAAGGCGCCGGCCGCGCCCGCGCCGAAACGAACAAGCGCCGCAGGCGCCCGAAATCAAAGTCGCAGCCGATCCCGACATCCCCGAAGGCACCGAGATGGTCACCATGACCATGCGCGAAGCCTTGCGCGACGCCATGGCCGAGGAGATGCGCCGCGACAAAGATGTGTTCGTGATGGGCGAGGAGGTCGCCGAATATCAGGGCGCCTACAAGGTCACGCAAGGCTTGCTGCAGGAGTTCGGCCCGCAACGCGTCATCGACACGCCGATCACCGAGCATGGCTTTGCCGGCCTCGGCGTCGGCGCCGCGCTCGCCGGCTTGAAGCCCGTCGTCGAATTCATGACCTTCAACTTCGCCATGCAGGCGATGGACCAGATCGTCAACTCCGCCGCCAAGACGCTCTATATGTCGGGCGGACAGATGACCTGCTCGATCGTGTTCCGTGGACCGAACGGCGCGGCCGCGCGCGTCGCCGCCCAGCACAGCCAGGATTATTCGTCCTGGTACTCGCACATTCCCGGCCTGAAGGTGATCGCGCCCTCGAACGCCGCCGACGCCAAGGGCCTGCTGAAGGCCGCGATCCGCGATCCCAATCCGGTCGTGTTCCTGGAAAACGAAATCCTCTACGGCCATTCCTCGCCGGTGCCCAAGCTCGACGACTTCGTGCTGCCGATCGGCAAGGCGCGCATCGCGCGCGCCGGCAACGATGTCACGATTATCGCCTGGTCGATGGGCATGTCCTACGCGCTGCAGGCCGCCGAAGCGCTCGCCAAAGACGGCATCGACGCCGAAGTGATCGACCTGCGCACGCTCAAGCCGATGGACATCGACACCGTCGTCGAGTCGGTGAAGAAGACCGCGCGCGCCGTCACCGTCGAGGAAGGCTGGAAGCAATCCGGCGTCGGCGCCGAGATCGCCGCGCAGATCATGGAGAGCGCGTTCGATTATCTCGACGCGCCGGTGCATGCGCGTCACCGCCAAGGACGTGCCGATGCCTTACGCCGCCAATCTCGAGAAGCTCGCGCTGCCCTCGGTCGCCGAGGTGATCGAGGCGGTCAAAGCGGTTTGTTACAAGTAGCGCCGCGCGATGCCCACCAACATCCTCATGCCGGCGCTGTCGCCCACGATGGAGAAGGGCAACCTGGCGCGTTGGCTCAAGAAGGAAGGCGACAAGATCAAGTCGGGCGACGTCATCGCCGAGATCGAGACCGACAAGGCGACGATGGAATACGAGGCGGTCGACGAGGGCACGCTCGCCAAGATCGTGGTGCCGGAAGGCACGCAGGACGTGGCGGTCAATGCCGTCATCGCCGTGCTGGCGGGCGAGGGCGAGGATGTGAAGGCGGCGGCGGCGGGCGCGAAGGCAGCGCCGGCGCCGAAGCCTGCCGCCTCACCTTCGAGACGCGGCCTGCGGCCGCTCCTCAGGATGAGGCTAAGAAAGTGCCGCCGTCCGCCGCCCAAGCCAGCTCCTCGTCCTGAGCGAGGCGCGAAGCGCCGTCTCGAAGGACGAAGGCCCACGAGCTGGCAGCAACCGCATCTTCTCCTCGCCGCTTGCCCGCCGGCTCGCGAAGGAAGCCAACATCGATCTCACCCGCGTGCAGGGCTCCGGCCCGCACGGCCGCGTGATCGCGCGCGATATCGATGCGGCCAAATCCGGCAAAGGCCTGCGCTGCGCCGCGCGCGCCGCGCCCATGCTGCCGGCCAAGCGCCGGATCGCCCTCGATGTCGGACCAGCAAATCCGCGCGCTCTACGAAGACGGCTCCTACGACTTCGTGCCGCACGACCAGATCCGCCGCGTCATCGCGCAGCGGCTCACCGCCTCGATTCAGACCATTCCGCACTTCTACGAGACGGTCGATTGCGACATCGGCAAGCTCATGGACGCGCGCGCCGAGATCAACGACGCCGCGCCCAAGGACAAAGACGGCAATCCCGCCTACAAGCTCTCGGTCAACGACTTCGTCATCAAGGCGCTGGCGCTCGCGCTGCAACGCGTGCCCGACGCCAATGTGAGCTGGACCGACGGCGGCATGCTCAAGCACAAGCATTCCGATGTCAGCGTCGCGGTGGCGCTTGCCGGGCGGGCTGATCACGCCGATCATCCGCAACGCCGAGAGCAAGTCGCTGTCCGCGATCTCCAACGAGATGCGCGATCTCGCCACACGCGCCCGCGCCCACAAGCTCAAGCCGCACGAATACCAGGGCGGCACCACCTCGGTGTCGAACCTCGGCATGTACGGCATCAAGGATTTCACCGCCGTGATCAACCCGCCGCAGTCGACGATCCTCGCGGTCGGCGCCGGCGAGGAGCGGGCGGTCGTGCGCAACGGCGCAGCTCGCGGTCGCCACCATCATGAGCGTGACGCTGTCCTGCGATCACCGCGCCGTCGACGGCGCGCTCGGCGCCGAGCTCATCAGCGCGTTCAAGATGCTGATCGAAAACCCGGTGATGATGGTGGTGTGATGTCCGAAACCGTCGCTGAGGTCATATTGGGCGTCTTCGGAGAAAATCCGGCTCTAAATATCGCCTTTTGGTCGAGCTCAATTCTAATCGCCGTCACGGTCTATGCATTTTTCTTCAAGGAGACGACGGCGGCATATCAAGAGTATTATGCCTATAAGCTGGAAAAATCAGCTGAGGCCGCGATGGTCGCTGCGCAGATTGCGAATGTCCAAGATGTCAAGGTGTTGCGCAAGGCGCTCGCCTGGTTCGACGAGCTGTACTCGGGCGGCTGTCGATGGCCCGGCGGGCGGTTGAGTGCCGCGCTTACGGCGGCTATCGCCGGGCTGCTTGCCGGTCTCTAGCATCGCGCTTGCAGCTCATAAGGCCGATGTCGGCCAGCAGCGGTCGTCGAGCTCCAGAGCGCTGACGTTCACGCCGCCTTCCGCCACATCCGCTCAGGCCTGTGCCGATCGTAAACCAGTCGGCTCAAGGTCTGTCCATCTCGATGATGCGCCGCCGAACGACTGTGCCGCCACTGTAAGTTTTTCAGCGCAAGCCATATCTCATCTCCAGCGGAGTTGAGACAACGCTTGGCTGCGGCGCAGCTGACCGGGCGGTTGCCGTTGGCCCGGAGACCGCCGCCGAACGATGGACTGGTGGAGAATTTGCATATCGCCAACAGCCTTCGGTCCGGCGAGCGGACGAAGCGCAGTGCTTGGGCGATATGCCTTGGAGCAGCCGGGCGACTGCAATGCGGCCCGACGCGCGATGATTTATGCCGGCGCTGGCGAAAAGTCAATATCGCGGATATTTACGCCGGATCGAAGCCCTTCGCCTTGAACACGGCCTGCGCCTCCGGCGAGGCGAGGAATTTCACCAGTGCATTGGCGGCGGCCGCGTCCTTGGCGCCCGCCCCGACGCCGGCCGCATACACGACCGTCTGGCCGAGATCGCCCGGCGGCGGTCCGACGACGTCGACGCCTGCAGTCGTCGTCAGCTCCGGTTTGCTTTGGAATGCGATGTCGACCTCGCCGCTGGTCAGCAGCGTGCCGACGAAACCGGCGGTCGGTGGAAATTTGCTCTTGGCTTTGATCTCCGCGGCGATGCCGAGTTTCTCGGCCATCTTGGCGAAATGGACGCCGCTCGCGCCGCCGGCTGCCGGATTGGTGTAGCCGACGGCACGGGCAGCGAGCAGCGTTTTCTTGAGCGCGTCGACGGTCGAAATGTCCGGCATCGGCGCGCCGTGCTTGATACCGAATGCGAAAATCGATTTGCTCAGTGTCGGGGCGCCCGCCGCGATCTTGCCGTCCTTGGTCAGGCCGTCGATGCCGGCGCGCGACACGATCAGCACGTCGGGCACGTCGCCCTCCTGCGCCTTCTTCGTGAACCCCGAGATCAAGCCCCAGGAGATGTTGAGCTTGTTGCCGGTCTCCTTTTCGAATTTCGGCGCCAGCTCCTCGACCGCGCTTTTGACGCCGACGGTGCTGTAGACTTTGATCTCGGCGGCCGACGCCAGCGCCGGCGTCATCAGCAAGGCCGCGACAGCGGCGCGTGCAAAGGTCTTCCGCATAACGTTCCCCCGGTTCGCTTTTATCGTTGCGGCAATTAGATTCCGGAATAGCTGCCCCTTCAATGGGGGGAGGGCAGCTTGATCGGCGCTTGCCCATATGGGACACGAATGGCGGCATTTCGTAGTGGAGACGCCTCGTGGCCGACACCTCCTTCGACATCCTCATCATCGGCTCCGGCCCCGGCGGCTATATCGCCGCCATCCGCGCGGCGCAGCTCGGCTTCAAGACGGCGATTATCGAGCGCGATTATCTCGGCGGCATCTGCCTCAACTGGGGCTGCATTCCGACCAAGGCGCTGCTGCGCTCGGCCGAGATCTTCCACATACATGCAGCACGCCAAGGACTACGGGCTCACAGCCTCCAATGTCGGCTTCGACGCGTCCGCCGTCGTGCAGCGTTCGCGTAAAGTGGCCAAGCGCCTCAACGACGGCGTCGGCTTCCTGATGAAGAAGAACAAGGTGCGGTGATCTGGGGCGAGGCGGTGATCGACGCGCCCGGCAAGGTCACCGTGAAAGCGTCGAAGAGCGAAGCGCCGAAAGGCGCGCTCGGCCCCGGCGCCTATCAAGCCAAGCACATCATCATCGCCACCGGCGCGCGCCCGCGCGTGCTGCCGGGCTTGGAGCCCGACAAGAAACTGGTGTGGACCTATTTCGAGGCCATGGTGCCGCCGGCGATTCCGAAGTCGCTGCTGGTGATCGGCTCGGGCGCCATCGGCATCGAGTTCGCCTCGTTCTTCCGCACGCTCGGCGCCGACGTCACCGTGGTCGAGGTGCTGCCGCAAATCCTCCCGGTCGAGGATCACGAGATTCAGACGTTTGCGCGCAAGAGCTTCGAGAAGCAGGGCATCAAGATCCTGACCAACGCCAAGGTCACTAAGCTCGACAAGAAATCCGACAGCGTCACCGCCACCATCGAAGCCGACGGCAAGACGCAAGCAGATCACGGTCGAGCGCGTCATCTCCGCCGTCGGCGTCACCGGCAATATCGAGAACCTCGGGCTGGAAAAGCTCGGCGTGAAGACCGAGCGCGGCATCGTCGTGGTCGACGCATTCAACAAGACCAACGTGCCCGGCATCTACGCCATCGGCGACGTCTCCGGCCCGCCGATGCTGGCGCACAAGGCCGAGCACGAGGGCGTGGTCTGCGTCGAGGCCATCAAGGGCCTCAACCCGCACCCGATGAACAAGCTGATGATCCCCGGCTGCACCTATTGCTCGCCGCAGGTCGCCTCGGTCGGCCTCACCGAGCAGGCCGCCAAGGACAAGAAGCTCGACATCCGCGTCGGCCGCTTCCCCTTCGTCGGCAACGGCAAGGCCATTGCGCTCGGCGAGGACCAGGGCCTGGTGAAAGTCATCTTCGACAAGAAAACGGGTCAACTGCTCGGCGCCCACATGGTCGGCGCCGAAGTCACCGAACTGATCCAGGGCTACGTCGTCGCCATGAACCTGGAGACGACCGAGGAAGAATTGATGCACACCGTCTTCCCGCATCCGACGCTGTCGGAGATGATGAAGGAAGCGGTGCTCGACGCGTACGGACGCGTATTGAATATGTAGGAGCCCTCCCATGGCCAAGTTCGCGAACATCCTCGAGACCATCGGCCGCACGCCGGTGGTCAAGATCACCAAGCTGGCGCCCAAGGGCATCAACCTCTACGTCAAGAGTCGAAGCCTTCAATCCGCTCGGCTCGGTGAAAGACCGCCTCGCGCTCGGCGTCATCGAGAGCGCCGAACAGACCGGCGATCTCAAGCCCGGGCAGACCGTGATCGAGGCGACCTCCGGCAATACCGGCATCGGGCTCGCCATGGTCTGCGCCGCCAAGGGCTATCCGCTGGTGGTGACCATGGCCGAGAGCTTCTCGGTCGAGCGCCGCAAGCTGATGCGCTTTCTCGGCGCCAAGGTCGTGCTCACGCCCGCTGCCGAGCGCGCCTTCGGCATGGTCAACAAGGCGCAGGAGCTCGCCAAGGCGCACGGCTGGTTCCTCACCCGCCAGTTCGAGAACGAAGCCAACCCCGCGATGCACCAGCGCACCACCGCGCGCGAGATCGTCGACGACTTCAAGGGCGAGAAGCTCGATTACTTCGTCACCGGCTTCGGCACCGGCGGCACCTTGACCGGCGTCGCGCGCGTGCTGCGCAAGGAGCGGCCGGAGACCAAGATCATCGTCTGCGAGCCGGCCGACGCGCCCATGCTCACCAGCCACATCGCGCAGCAGCGCAAGCCGGACGGCTCGCCGGCAGCGCCGCATCCCTCGTTCAAGCCGCACCCGATGCAAGGCTGGAGCCCGGACTTCATTCCGAAAATCACCGGCGAGGCGGTCGACATGAAGGCGATCGACCGCATCCTCACCATCGCCGGCGCCGACGCCATGAAATGCAGCCGCGAGCTGGCGCAGAAGGAAGGCATTTTCGTCGGCATCACCAGCGGCGCCACCTTCGCCGGCGCGCTCGAAGTCTGCAAAACGGCGAAAGCCGGCGACACCGTGCTCGCCATGCTGCCCGACACCGGCGAGCGCTATCTGTCGACGCCGCTGTTCGGCGACGTGCCGGCCGACATGACCGACGAGGAAGTGAAAATTTCGCTGTCGACGCCGAGCAACCGCCTGGCGCCGAAGGCGGCGTAGAGGGAGAGCACCATGGGCGTTCTCGAGTGGATCGTCGTCGGCCTGATCGCCGGCTGGCTCGCCAACCAGATCCTTGGTCGGCGGCAGCGGCGGCCTGTTGTACAATCTCGCGATCGGTCTGGTCGGCGCCATTGTCGGCGGGCTGATCTTCGGCAGCCTGCAAATCATGCCGGTCGGCTTTGTCGGTGAACTGGTCAGCGCCACCATCGGCGCCGTGGTGTTTTTGCTGATCTGGCGCGCGATCCGGCGGGCATAATCGCCCGACCTTGCGGCGCACCCGTTGCAGCCGTAAGTAAGGGCATGGCCGTCGTCTACGACATCGACAAGCAGCGTCCGCGCCATCCGGAAAAGGCGCACCGGCCGGATTCGCCCGTGCTGCCCAAGCCCGACTGGATCCGCGTCAAGGCGCCGGTGTCGCCCGGCTATTTCGCCACGCAGAAAATCATGCGCGACAACGGCCTGCACACCGTGTGCGAGGAGGCCGGCTGCCCGAACATCGGCGAGTGCTGGGAGAAGAAGCACGCCACCTTCATGATCATGGGCGACACCTGCACGCGCGCCTGCGCCTTCTGCAATGTGAAGACGGGATTGCCCGGCGCGCTCGATGCGAGCGAACCCGCGCATGTCGGCGAAGCGACCGCCAAGCTCGGCCTCGCGCACATCGTCGTCACCTCGGTCGACCGCGACGATCTCGCCGACGGCGGCGCGCAACATTTCGCCGACACCATCCGCGCCATCCGCGCGGCGTGCCCGCAGACCACCATCGAAGTCTTGACGCCGGATTTCCTGCGCAAGGACGGCGCGCTCGAAATCGTCGTCGCGGCCAAGCCCGACGTGTTCAACCATAATCTCGAAACCGTGCCGTCGCTTTATCTCACGGTGCGGCCGGGCGCGCGCTATTTCCATTCGCTGCGGCTGCTGCAGCGGGTGAAGGAGCTCGATCCCACGATGTTCACCAAGTCCGGCATCATGGTGGGCCTCGGCGAAGAGCGGAACGAAGTGCTGCAGGTGATGGACGACCTGCGCTCGGCCGAGGTCGATTTCCTGACCGTCGGGCAATATCTGCAGCCGACGCGCAAGCACCACGAAGTGAAGCGCTTCGTGCCGCCCGACGAGTTCGAGGCGCTCAAGACCATCGCCTACACCAAGGGCTTCCTGATGGTGGCGGCCTCGCCGCTGACGCGCTCCTCGCATCACGCCGGCGACGATTTCGCGCGGCTGAAGGCGGCGCGCAACGCGCGCGCATAATGCCGCAATTCTCGACGAAGCGCCGCGTGCGCCACAGCGCGACGGAAATGTTCGACCTGGTGGCCGACGGCGAGAGCTATCCCAAATTCGTGCCGCTGTGCGAGGCGCTGCGCATCAAGAGCCGCACCGAGAAAGGCGAGGGGGTCACCGTCCTGGTCGCCGACATGACGGTCGCCTACAAGATGATCCGGCAAACATTTACCAGCCGCGTCACGCTCGACCGGCCGAATTTGAAAATCCTGGTCGAATATGTCGACGGCCCGTTCCGCCACATGCAGAACCGCTGGGCCTTTCATCCGGCGGGCGAGCACGCCAGCGACGTCGAATTCTTCATCGACTATGAATTCAAAAGCCGCACGCTCGGCCTGTTGATGGGCACGCTGTTCGACACCGTCTTCCGCCGCATGACGGCAGCCTTCGAGCAACGCGCCGATGCCGTCTACGGCCGCAAACGCGCCTGAGCCGTCACCCGTTCAGCTGCCAGATGAAATAATTCAGCGCGCTCGCATAGCCGACCCACGCGAGCAGAGGCACGAGCGCCAGCGCCGCGATCCAGTCGAGTCGGAAGAACGCAATCGATCGTCGCGAAAATGCACAGTCCATTGCGGAATGATGTTGATCAGCCCGAGCAGCGGGCTGTGCGCGGCAAAAAACATCCACGGCCACGCCGCATTGAGCGCGAGTTGAATAAAAAACAAGATGAGCGCCCAGCGGCGCGCCGGCGACGGCGGCCGTCGCACGACCCGCCACACCGCCAGCGCCATGAGCATATAGAGCCCGGCCCAAACCGGCGCGAAAACCCAGTTCGGCGGATTGAACGGCGGCTTGGCCAGCGCCGCGTACCAGCGCACCCAGTCTGTCGTGGTCGCGAGCTGGCCGGAGATCGACGCGGCAAGAACCAAGACCACCGCGACGGCGCCGTAATCCATGTCGCGCCACGTGATCTTGCGGGTCGGTTGCATGCTGTCCATATGCTCTCGCTGCCAACTTTTTGAGCGGCGGTATGTTCCGGCCGCCGGTGTGAATTTCAGCGACCATGACACAAGAACGCCACCTTGGTCCGCTGAAATCTCTTCCGCTGGGAGGCCTTCGTCTTTGCTCGATGCAGCAAGAGGAGTTCCTTCGATGTGCGACTACAGCCTTCACGCCGTCGAGACCCGGCCCGCCACGGTGGGCGACAAACTCATTTCGGCAAGTTTTGCCAATTGTTTCACGCGCGGCTTTGCCGCCGTCGGCGCGCCGCACGTGGCGGTCTGCCTCGGCCCGGCACCGAGCTTGCCTTCGCGCGCGATGTCGAGCTCGATCACGGCTTCGGCCGCCTGTTGCCGAGGCTCGGCTTCGGCAAGATCGCGGAACGCGTGGCGCGTTTCCGCAAGATCAACGAGAGCGAGCCCGAGATGCACCACGACGCGCTCGAGTTCCCGAGCGGCCGCATCGTGCTGGTGACGCGGCTGTGCGAGGGCCAGGTGGCCACCGTGCTGCAATTGCCGGCCGGCAGCCAGCCTGCCGAGGGGGATCATGAGGCCGCGGCGCCCAGTGTTCGGCCGGTGACGCAGATCGCCTGAGGCGCGCGCAACGTAGGTGCTATTTGCCCGGCGTCTTTTTGAGCGGCGTGACTGGCGCGCCGGTCTTGGCGTCGCGTCCCATCTCGAGGCAGGCGGCGAGCTCGGTATAAGTCGGCTCGAACCACTGGATGGTTCGAATGCATGTCGCGCGGTCGGCGGCCGAAAAGTCCGTCCAGGTCTTCTCCAACTGCGCGCGCGTGCGCTGCTCGCTGTCCATGCAGCCTTTCAATCGCGCTTGGCCTTGCTCGCCTTCGCCGGCGGCGGCCGCCGCGCCCTTGCAGCTTGCCGTCGTATCCCAGTGCGGCACGCTGCCCGGCGCGGCGACATCTTTGGTGGCGACCTGGATCACCAGCGGCAGGGCATAGAGTGGAACGAACATTTCGGAACTCCCCGACTCTCGATCCTAAACAGTTTCCGCCATCTGCTTGAGCATGTGCAAGGCCTCCAGCACGGATTTCCCACGAACCTCGCCGCGCCCGATATCGCCGTAGCGCATTTCCTTGTGGGTGAGGGCGCCGCCGCGCGAAGCGGCGGCGAAATGCACGAGGCCCACCGGCTTGTCCGTGCTCGCCCCGCCGGGGCCGGCAATGCCGGTGATGGCGACGACAAGATCGGCGTTGGCTTTGCCCAAGGCGCCGCGCGCCATCGTCCTCCGCCGTCTGCCGGCTGACCGCGCCGAAATTCTTGATCGTCTCGGACGAGACGCCCAGCATCTGCTGCTTGGCCTCGTTGCGATAGGTGACGAAGCCGCGGTCGACCACGTCGGACGAGCCGGCGATCTCGGTCAGCGCGCCCGCCACCAGCCCGCCGGTGCAGGATTCCGCGGTGGCGACTTTCAGCTTGCGCGCGCGGCAGGCATCGAGCACGGCCGTTGCGGCGGCGCGCAGCATCGTCATTCATATCGCGCTCCACGGCAGCCGCACCGTGGCGGTCGCATAGGCCGCGATGCCTTCGCCGCGGCCGGTGAAGCCCAATTTTTCGCTCGTTGTCGCCTTCACCGCCACGCGCTCGGGCGCGATGCCGGCGATCTCGGCGATCTTGGCGCGCATGGCGTCGCGATGCGGGCCGATCTTGGGCGCCTCGCACACCACGGTGATGTCGATATGCGCGATGCGGCCGCCGCGCGCGGTCACGCGCTCGACCGCGAATTTGAGAAAGCGGTCGGAGGAGGCGCCGCGCCATTGCGGATCGCTCGGCGGGAAATGCGCGCCGATGTCGCCGTCGGCCAAGGCGCCGAGCAGCGCGTCGGTCGCCGCATGCAGCACCACGTCGGCGTCGGAATGGCCGCTGAGCGCTTGCCCATGCGCGATGCGCACGCCGCCGAGCATCACGTGATCGCCGGGCGCGAAAGCATGCACGTCGATGCCGGTGCCGGTGCGCACGTCGCCGAGCGCGGCGAATTGCGCGGCTTCCGCGCGCGCGAAATCGTCCGCGTTGGTGATCTTGATATTGCCGGGCTCGCCTTCGAACACCGACACTTTCATGCCGGCCCATTCGGCGAGCGCGGCGTCGTCGGTGAAGTCGACGCGGCCTTGTGCGGCCGCGCGGCGATGCGCGTCGAGCAACGGCGCGAACGCAAAGCCTTGCGGCGTCTGGATGGCGCGCAGCCGGGCGCGGTCGAGCGTCTGCGCGACAAAGCCGCCGTCATCGACCGCCTTGATCGTGTCGGTCACCGGCAAGCCCCGGCACCGCCGCGCCGGTTTTTTCCGCGGCGTCGATCGCGCGCTTGACCAGTGCGGGTGTCGCGAAGGGGCGGGCGGCATCGTGCACGAGCACGATGTCGGGCTTGCGCGCAGCCAGCGCCTCGAGCCCGGCGCGCACCGAGGCCTGCCGGGTGGCGCCGCCGAAGGCGGGCGGCAGCACGTCGATCTTGTCGGCCGCGGCGTCGAAGAGGATGCGATCCTCGGGCCTGATCACCGGCTGTACGAGGCCGACGTTTGGCGCTTCTACGAGCATTAACAGGCAGCGCCGCAGCATGATTTCGTCGCCGACGCGCCGGAATTGCTTCGGCATTCCGCCGCCCGCGCGCTCTCCGCGCCCGGCGGCCACGACCACAACTGCCACTTGCTTTGGCCATGCTGATTTCGCCTCAATTTCTCGCTCTAAGCCTTAGCGCGTTCGCGCCGTGCGGGGTACCGCTGGCGGCGCGGGTCGCGCTCTTGACCATGAACAGTTTTTTGCAGTGCAGCACTTGCGCTGCAGCGCGAATTGGCTAATCTATGAGCATCGAATAAGGGGCGCCTAAATGGTGGGCACTTACCCACAAACAGCCGAAAACGCGGTCTTCTCGAGCGGTCCGGTGCGGATCGGTCCTGTAACCCTGCCAAACCGCGTGGTTCTGGCCCCGATGTCGGGGATCACCGACACGCCGTTCCGGCGGCTGGCCGAGCGGCTGGGGGCGGGGCTGGTGGTGTCGGAAATGACCGCCTGCGCGGGCCTTGCGCGCGGCGAGCGCGAAGCGCGCGTGCGCAGCGAATGTGACGGTATCGCCGTGCGCGTCGTGCAGCTCGCCGGCTGCGAGGCGATGTGGATGGCCGAAGGCGCCCGCATCGCGGAAGCGCAAGGCGCCGCCATCATCGACATCAACATGGGCTGCCCGTCCAAGCAGGTCACCAACGGCGCCGCCGGTTCCGCGCTGATGCGCGACCTCGACCACGCGCTGCGGCTGATCGAGGCGACCGTGTCCGCCGTGCGCGTGCCGGTGACGCTGAAGATGCGGCTCGGCTGGGATCACGCCAGCATCAACGCGCCTGAACTTGCCCGCCGCGCGCAAGCGGCCGGCGTGCAGATGATCACCGTGCACGGCCGCACGCGCTGTCAGTTTTATGACGGCACGGCCGATTGGTCGCGCGGTGCGCGCGGTCAAAGACGCGATTTCCATTCCGCTCGTCGTCAACGGCGACATTGGCAGCTTCGACGACGCGGCGAGCGCGCTCGCCATCTCCGGCGCCGACGCCGTGATGATCGGCCGCGCCGCGCAAGGCCGGCCTTGGTTCCCGGGGCAGGTGGCGCGCTATCTCGCGACCGGTGAACGCGAACAGGCGCCCTCGCTCGCCGAGCAGCACGCGATGACCGCTGCGCTTTACGACGAGATGATCGAACATCATGGCGCTGCGATCGGCCGCCGCCACGCGCGCAAGCATCTCGCCTGGGCGCTCGACACCGCGAGCGTGACTGCCGGCGCGCCGGTCGCGCTGCTGAAAGATCACCGCGCCCGCGTGCTCACCGCCGAAGAACCGAAGACCGCGCGCCGCCTGCTGGCCGACGCCTATGACGCCTTCGCATCGCGCACCTCAAGTTGGAGGGCCGCCGCATGAGCCGCGCCCACGCCGTCTCACCCACGCTCGGCTCGCCGGCCGATGCGGTGCTCAACGCGCTGCCGCATCCGGTGATCATGGTGGCGCCCGACGGCAAGATCGCCGACGCCAACGTCGCGGCCGAGCAATTCTTCGAGGCCTCGATCTCGGTGCTGCGCCGGCATTTCGTGCGCGAGCTGGTGCCGTTCGGCTCGCCGCTGCTGGCGCTGATCGAGCAGGTGCGCCGGCGCGGCGCGGCGGTCAACGAATACAAGGTCGATCTGGCGACGCCGCGCAATCCGGGCGAACGGCTGGTCGACCTGCACGTCGCGCCGCTGGCGGAATATCCCGACCACGTCGTGCTGATGCTGCAGGAGCGCACCATCGCCGACAAGATGGACCGCCAGCTGACCCATCGCGGCGCGGCGCGCTCGGTGATCGCGCTCGCCGCCATGCTGGCGCACGAGATCAAGAACCCGCTGTCCGGCATTCGCGGCGCGGCGCAACTGCTCGAACAATCCGCCGGCGACGACGACCGCTCGCTCACCAAGCTGATCTGCGACGAGACCGACCGCATCGTGAAGCTGGTCGACCGCATGGAAGTGTTCGCCGACGAGCGCCCGGTCGAGCGCGAGCCGGTCAACATCCATGTCGTGCTCGATCACGTGAAGCGGCTGGCGCAATCCGGCTTTGCCCGCCACATCAAATTCATCGAAGACTACGATCCGTCGCTGCCGCCGGTTTTGGCCAATCGCGACCAGCTTATTCAGGTGTTCCTCAATCTGGTGAAGAACGCGACCGAAGCGATCGGCGACACGGCCATCGACGGCGAAATCCAGCTCACCACCGCGTTTCGCCCGGGCGTGCGGCTGTCGATGCCCGGCAGCAAAGCGCGCGTGTCGCTGCCGCTCGAATTCTGCGTCAAGGACAACGGCCCCGGCGTGCCGGAAGATCTCATGCCGCATCTGTTCGATCCGTTCGTCACCACCAAACCGACCGGCAGCGGGCTCGGCCTGGCGCTGGCGGCCAAGATCGTGGGCGATCATGGCGGCATCATCGAATGTGAATCGCAGACGCGGCGGACCGTGTTCCGCGTGCTGATGCCCATCTATAGCGGCGACGGCGGTGCGCTCGAAGACGCGCCGTCCGCACCGGGCCCGTGAGGTGAGCATGCCGACGGGAAGCATTTTGGTTGCCGATGACGATGCCGCGATCCGCACCGTCCTCAATCAGGCTCTGTCGCGCGCCGGCTACGAGGTGCGCTCGACCGGCAATGCCGCGACGCTGTGGCGCTGGATCAGCCAGGGCGACGGCGATCTGGTGATCACCGACGTGGTGATGCCGGACGAGAACGCCTTCGATCTCATTCCGCGCATCCGCAAGGCGCGCCCCGATCTGCCGATCATCGTGATGAGCGCGCAGAACACCTTCATGACCGCGATCCGCGCCTCCGAGCGCGGCGCCTACGAATATTTGCCGAAGCCGTTCGACCTGAAAGAGCTCATCGCCATCGTCGGGCGCGCGCTGTCGGAGCCGAAAGAGAAGCGCGCGGCCACCGCCGCCAAGAGCGAGGATTTCGATTCCATCCCGCTGGTCGGCCGCTCGCCGGCGATGCAGGAAATCTACCGCGTGCTGGCGCGGCTGATGCAGACCGATTTGACGGTGATGATCACCGGCGAATCCGGCACCGGCAAGGAACTGGTGGCGCGCGCGCTGCACGACTACGGCAAGCGGCGCAGCGGCGCCTTCGTCGCCATCAACATGGCGGCGATCCCGCGCGATCTCATCGAGTCGGAACTGTTCGGCCACGAGAAGGGCGCCTTCACCGGCGCCAACACGCGCTCGTCCGGCCGCTTCGAGCAGGCCGAAGGCGGCACGCTGTTCCTCGACGAGATCGGCGACATGCCGATGGAGGCGCAGACGCGCCTGCTGCGCGTCCTGCAGCAGGGCGAATACACCACCGTCGGCGGCCGCACGCCGATCAAGAGCGACGTGCGCATCATCGCCGCCTCCAACAAGGAATTGCGGGTCCTGATCCAGCAGGGCCTGTTCCGCGAAGACCTGTTCTTCCGCCTCAACGTGGTGCCGCTGCGGCTGCCGCCGTTGCGCGAGCGCACCGAGGACATCCCCGACCTGATCCGCCATTTCTTTGCGCAGGCGCAGCGCGAGGGCCTGCCGCCCAAACAGGTCGATCAGGCCGGGCTCGAGCGTCTCAAGCGTCACCGCTGGCCGGGCAATGTGCGCGAGCTGGAAAATCTGGCGCGGCGGCTGGCGGCGCTCTATCCGCAGGAGATCATCACCGCGGCGGTGATCGACGCCGAGCTGGCGCAGCCGGCGCTGCCGCCCTCGAGCGAGGAGCCGCGGCCCGAGGAGACCTTGAGCGCGGCGGTCGAGCGGCATCTCTCGGCCTATTTCGCCGGCTTCGAGGGCCTGCCGCCGGCCGGGCTCTACCATCGCATCTTGCGCGAGGTCGAATATCCGCTGCTGACGGCGGCGCTGGCCGCCACCCGCGGCAACCAGATCCGGGCCGCCGACCTGTTGGGCGTTAACCGCAACACCCTGCGCAAGAAAATCCGCGATCTGGACATCCAGCTCTTCCGCGGCGGCGGCTGACCGACAGGCCCCCGGCGGGCGCGGTTAACTTAAGCTGTGATTATTGCGCCGCGGATTTGTCGCAATTCGGCAACATTGTTGTAGAAAAGCATCAGTGCCGGAAGGCCACACCCTTCCGCGCGCCCAAAATTCGCATGCAGGGGTCGTCGAACCCTGCCAGCCACGCCCGGGGATCATTTGAGCGTCGAACAGGCCGCCACCGCCGAAACCGCGCTTGCGACGCCCGCCGCCAAGCGGGGCGAAACGCGGGTCCTCGGCCCGATCGCCGTCGGCCTTGCGATGCTGTCGGCCTTCGCCACCTTCGTCGTGCTCGCCGATCTCACGCCGATCTCGCCGACCCATTACGTCGTCGTCACGCTTCTGGCGGTGAACGCCGCCACGGTGCTGCTGCTGCTCGGCATCATCGTGCGCGAGGTTTGGCTGGTCGTGCAGGCGCGCCGTTCCGGCCGCGCCGGCTCCAAGCTGCACGTGCGCATCGTCGGCCTGTTCTCGATCATCGCCGCCGCGCCCGCCATCCTGGTCGCCATCGTCGCCAGCGTCACGCTCGACCGCGGCCTCGACCGGCTGTTCTCGACGCGCACGCGCGCGGCGATCGAGAATTCGCTGATCGTGGCGGAAGCCTATCTGCGCGACCACGCCCAGATCGTGCGCTCCAACATCATGGTCATGGCGGTCGACATTGCGCGCAACGAGCCGGTGTTCAAGGACGACCGCGACAAGCTCAAGCAGTTCTTGACCTTCCAGGCCTCGGTGCGTGGGCTCGCCGCCGCCATCGTGATCGACAAGAACCTCGACGTCATCGCGCGCGCCGATCTCAGGGAAGTGGAAAGCTTCGCCATGCCGCCGCGCGACGCGCTGCCGCGCATCGGCGATAAAGAGCCGCAGGTCGTTCTGCTGCCCGACAGCAATTACGTCGCCGCCGTCGTCAAATTGCAGAAATACGACGACTATTATCTGTACGTGACGCGGCTGCTCGATCCGCGCGTGGTGCCGCAACTGCAGGCGACGCGCGAGAGCGCCACCGAATATGCCGCGATCGAAGCCCGCCGCATGGGCGTGCAGGTCGCCTTCGCCTTGATGTACACCGTGATCGCGCTCACCGTGTTGTTGTCGGCGGTCTGGATCGGGCTGAATTTCGCCAACGTGCTGGTGGCGCCGATCAGGCGCCTGATCAGCGCCGCCAACGTCGTGTCCACCGGCAACTTGTATGTGCGCGTGCCGGTGCGCGAGTCGGAAGGCGATCTCGGCCAGCTCGGCGAAACCTTCAACCGCATGACGGCCGAGCTGCGCACGCAGCGCGACGACATCGTGCGCGCGCGCGACGTGATCGACAGCCGCCGCCGCTTCACCGAAGCGGTGCTGGCGGGCGCCAGCGCCGGCGTCATCGGCGTCGACGGCAAAGGTTGCGTGTCCATCCTCAACCGTTCGGCCGAACGGCTGATCGGCTGCAGCGAGGCGGAGGCGCTCGGCCGTCCCCTGGCGGAAGTTTTCCCGGAGCTCGCCGAATTCATGGCGGCGGCGCAGTCGGGCGCGCGCACGCAGGATCAGGTCACCATCACCCGCAAGGGCCGCGAGCGCAATCTGTCGGTGCGCATGACCAGCGAGCAGTCGAGCCAATCCGAACACGGCTACGTGGTCACGCTCGACGACATCACCGAACTGGTGGCCGCGCAGCGCACCTCGGCCTGGGCCGACGTCGCGCGCCGCATCGCGCACGAGATCAAGAACCCGCTGACGCCGATTCAGCTCTCGGCCGAGCGGCTGCGCCGCAAGTACGGCAAGGTGATCGGCGAGGACAAAGGCGGCGTATTCGAGCAATGCACCGACACCATCGTGCGCCAGGTCGACGACATCAGGCGCATGGTCGACGAGTTCTCGAAATTCGCGCGCATGCCCAAACCCGTGATCGCCGCCGAGGACGTCGCCGACACCGTGCGGCAGGCGGCGTTCCTGATGCGCGTCGGCAATGCCGACATCGATATCGAGGTCGAGATCGCCGAGGACCCGATGCCGGCGCGCTTCGACCGCCGGCTGATCTCGCAGGCGCTCACCAATCTGATCAAGAACGCGACCGAGGCCATTGCCGCCGTGCCGCCGGCCGAGCTCGGCAAGGGCGTCATCCGCGTCTTTGCCGCGCGCGAGGGCGGCGACATCGTCATCGACGTGGTCGACAACGGCATCGGATTGCCGAAGGAAAACCGCAGCCGGCTGCTCGAGCCCTACGTCACCACGCGCGACAAGGGCACCGGGCTTGGCCTGGCCATCGTCGGCCGCATCGTCGAGGAACACGGCGGCCATATCGAGCTGGGCGACGCCGCCGACAAGATCGCCGGCCAGCGTGGCGCCTGGATCCGCCTGCGTTTCGCCGCCTCCGGCGAGGCTGCGCCGACAAACCGACAACAAAAAGAACAGTGTGAGCGAGCAGACCAATGTCAGCTGATATTTTGATCGTCGACGACGAGGCCGATATCCGCGACCTGGTCGCCGGCATCCTGCAGGACGAGGGCTACGAGCCGCGCACCGCGCGCAACAGCGACGAGGCGCTTGGCCGCGATCGTGCAGCGCCGGCCGAACCTCGTCTTCCTCGACATCTGGCTGCAAGGCTCCAAGCTCGACGGCCTGCAATTGCTCGACGCCATCAAGCAGGAGCACCCGGAATTGCCGGTGGTGATGATCTCCGGCCACGGCAATGTTGAAACCGCGGTCTCGGCCATCAAGCGCGGCGCCTACGACTTCATCGAGAAGCCGTTCAAGGCCGACCGGCTGGTGCTGGTGACCGAGCGTGCGCTGGAAACCTCGCGGCTCAAGCGCGAGGTCAAGCAGTTGAAGCAGCTGGCGCCGCTGCCCTCGACGCTGGTCGGCAAATCGGTGGCGATCACGCAACTGCGCCAGACCGTCGAGCGCGTGGCGCCGACCAACAGCCGCATCCTCATCGTCGGGCCCTCCGGCTCCGGCAAGGAACTGGCCGCCCGCACCATCCATCAATCCTCGGCGCGGCAGAACGGCCCCTTCATGGTGCTCAACGCCGCCGCCATCACGCCCGAGCGCATGGAAATCGAACTGTTCGGCGTCGATCAGGGAAACGGCACGGAAGGCCGCAAGCCGGGCGCGCTGGAAGAGGCGCATGGCGGCACGCTGTTCATCGACGACATCGCCGACCTGCCGCGCGAGACGCAGAACAAGATCCTGCGCGTGCTGGTCGATCAGACCTTCCAGCGCGTCGGCGGCAGCACCAAGGTGGCGGTCGACGTGCGCATCGTGTCGTCGACCGCGCGCAATCTGGAAGCGCTGATCGCGGAGGGAAAATTCCGCGAGGACCTCTATCACCGCCTCTCGGTGGTGCCGATCCGCGTGCCGCCGCTGGCCGAACGGCGCGAGGACATTCCGGGTCTCGTCGACTATTTCATGGACCAGATTTCGCTCGCCACCGGCCTGCCCAAGCGCCGCATCGGCGACGACGCCATGGCGGTGCTGCAATCGCACGACTGGCCGGGCAACGTGCGCCAGCTGCGCAACAATATCGAGCGGCTGATGATTCTGGCCGGCGGCGATCCCGACGTCGTGCTCGACGCCTCGATGCTGCCGCCCGACGTCGGCTCGATGGTGCCGAGCATGCCGAACGGCAATGGCGGCGAGCATCTGATGGGGCTGGCGCTGCGCGACGCGCGCGAAGTGTTCGAGCGCGAATATCTGGTGGCGCAGATCAGCCGCTTCGGCGGCAACATCTCGCGCACCGCCGAATTCGTCGGCATGGAGCGCTCGGCGCTGCACCGCAAGCTCAAGGCCTTGGGCATCGGGTAATCCGATGTCGCGCATCGCCTACGTCAATGGCCGCTATCTGCCGCGCGCGCGAGGCGGCCGTCTCGATCGAGGATCGCGGCTTCCAGTTCGCCGACGGCGTCTACGAAGTCTGCGAGGTGCGGGCAGGGCGCATCATCGACGAGCGCCGCCACATGGCGCGGCTCGACCGCTCGCTCTCCGAGTTGCGCATCGCGCGCCCGATGTCGCCGGCGGCGCTCGCCGTCGTCATGCGCGAGACGTTTCGCGCAACCGCGTGCGCGACGGCATCGTCTATGTCGAGATCACGCGCGGCGCCGCGCGCCGCGATTTTCCCTTTCCGCCCGGCATCCGTCCCTCGCTGATCGTCACCGCGCGCAGCAACGATCTCGCGCGCATCGAGCAACTGGCGGCCGAAGGCGTCGCCGTCGTCACCGTGCCCGATATCCGCTGGGGCCGCGTCGACATCAAATCGGTCGCGCTGCTGCCCAACGTGCTGGCCAAGCAGGCCGCGCGCGAGCAGGGCGCGCGCGAAGCCTGGCTCGTCGATACGCAAGGCCGCGTCACCGAAGGCGCCTCGTCGAATGCCTGGATCGTCGCGCGCGACGGCAAAGTCGTCACCCATCCGCTCGGACAGGACATCCTGCCGGGCATCACGCGCGCGGTCGTGCTCGACGTCATCAAGGCGCAAGGCTTGGCCTTCGAGGAGCGCGCCTTCACGCTGGAAGAAGCTTACGCCGCGCGCGAAGCCTTCATCACCTCGGCGAGCCAAATCGTCATTCCCGTCGTCGCCATCAACGGCCGCCCGGTCGGCAATGGCGCGCCCGGCCTGATCGCGGCCGCCTTGCGGCGCGATTTTCACCGTCACGCCGAAGTTTCGTGAGGTGTCCGGCGCTGGCAATAATCGCAGTTAATTCAGATACTTGCTCTGTGGCTCCCGGCTTGGCTTGCACCTCATGCCGCGCTGACATCTAATACATCACTCTTGGAGCCCGGCACCGCGTCCTTGTGGGGTAGGCGGCGCATGCCAGCGGAAATCGCATGCGAAGGGCTGCAGGCAAATAAAGGTCTCGCGCGCTAGACGCGGGCAAAAAAACGGGGCGCGGCCATGGCAGCCGATCGTGCGCAAAACCTACAAGACACGTTTCTCAATCACGTCCGCAAAGCAAAAGTCCCGCTCACCATCTTCCTGGTGAACGGCGTCAAATTGCAGGGCGTGGTGACCTGGTTCGATAATTTCTGCGTGCTGTTGCGGCGGGACGGACACTCCCAGCTCGTCTACAAGCACGCGATCTCGACCATCATGCCGGGTCATCCGATCCAGTTGTTCGAGGGCGGCGAAGACGCTCCGCCGGAAAAAGCTTAATTGGAACCGCGACGGCGCGACAAAGATGCTGGTCTCTTAAGCCCGACGGGCGCGGAGACCGGCCGCGCCATCGTCATCGAGCCGTGGCTCAAGTCAGGCGTCGGCGCGGCGCCGGCGACGCGCGACGACGCCATGCGCACGCCGGAAGCGCGGCTGGCGGAAGCGTCCGGCCTTGCGCGCGCCATCAATCTCAACGTGGTGCAGGAAGGCCTCGTCACGCTCAACGACATCCGCCCGGCCACTTACATCGGCAAGGGCAAGGTCGACGAGATCGCCGGCCTGGTCAAAAGCCTCACCGTCTCGGTGGTGGTGATGGATTGCCCGGTCTCGCCGGTGCAGCAGCGCAATCTGGAAAAGGCCTGGGGCACCAAGGTCATCGACCGCACCGGCTTGATCCTGGAAATTTTCGGCCGGCGCGCGCGCACGCGCGAAGGCGCGCTGCAGGTCGAGCTGGCGCATCTCACCTATCAGAAGAGCCGGCTGGTGCGCTCCTGGACGCATCTCGAGCGCCAGCGCGGCGGCTTCGGCTTCCTCGGCGGCCCCGGCGAAACGCAGTTGGAAGCCGACCGCCGCGTCATCGAGGACCGCATCAAGCGCATCGAGACCGAGCTCGACGGCGTCAAGCGCACGCGCGCGCTGCATCGCGAGAGCCGCAAGCGCGTGCCGTACCCGATCGTCGCGCTGGTCGGCTACACCAATGCCGGCAAATCGACGCTGTTCAACCGCATGACGTCAGCCAGCGTGCTGTCGGCCGACATGCTGTTCGCCACGCTCGACCCGACGCTGCGCGCCGTCGCGCTGCCGCACGGCAATCGCGTGATCCTGTCCGACACCGTCGGCTTCATCTCCGATCTGCCGACCATGCTGGTGGCGGCGTTCCGCGCCACGCTCGAAGAGGTGATCGAGGCCGACGTGATCCTGCACGTGCGCGATGTGTCGCACGAAGACACGGCCGCGCAATCGCACGACGTCGAGAAGGTGCTCGGCGAGCTCGGCATCGAAGCAAGCGACGCGCGCCTGATCGAGGTGTGGAACAAGATCGACCGGCTCGATGCCGACGCGCGCGCGCGGCTCAACGCACTTGCCGAACGCCAGAGCGAGCGGCGGCCGGTGCCGGTGTCGGCGCTGAGCGGGGAGGGCATCGAGCGCCTGGTGGCGGCAATCGAAGCCCGTCTGGCCGAAACCCGGCAGACGCTGGAGCTCGCGCTCAGCCCGTCCGACGGCGCAGGTCTGAGCTGGCTCTACCGCCATTCCGAGGTGCTGGAGAAGCACATGCGCGACGACGGCCAGTTGGCCGTCACCGTGCGCGCCGATCCCGACAAGGCCGCGCGCGTGCGCGCGAAGTTCGCCTCTTGATGTATCGCCCCGCGCGCTCTTCCGGATGACGGAGAGGGCAGCGACTCGCTGCCCGACATGCGTCAAGCACCGGAAAAATCACGGCTTCCGGCGATTTGCAAGAAACTTATCCCCGCCCCTCCGGGCGCACTTATCATGCGCGCAGTCCTGTCTCGTTACCGAGGGGTGTCTGTACAGCATCTTCAGACACGAGACAGGGAGCGGTGGCCGGGGAATGACGTGCGCATCGGAGATGCGAGCACAGGCCCGGCGGTCGAAGCCGCAGACGTCCCGGCGCGCCAGCCGCGCGCCACGGGGCCCCGTGATGGCGGGGCCGGCGACCGGTCACAGGTTGCTTGCTCCGACCTGGGCCTAAAGCGGTGGTTAGGCGGCCTCACAATCCGAAAGGAGAGGCAGGGTTGCCTGAAAGGTAAGACCACCGGGGGCGATGCGGAGCAAACCTCAAACACCGCGCGCGGGACGCCATCGGACTTGGCGGACTTGCGGCATTACCGGACTTCGACAAGCCTCGATGTCGCGAGGTGTCGAGGCCCGCGGGTCCGTCAGGACCCTTGGCGTCCCGCGCGCCCTCGGTTCTTTCGAGGGCGGCGGAAATTGGGAATACGGCCTACCCGGGGCCGCTCAAAGAATACGGGCGATGACGCTTGGCTAGCTTTACGCCGTCATCCCGGGCTTGCGCGAGCGTGAGCGAGTGAACCCGGAAATCTTACGGCTGCAGTTCGAAGAGGATCATGAATGCCGGGTCAAGCCGGGCAATGACGGCGGACGGGATGGCGAGATTCTACTTCTCCGCCGCCTTCGCCGCATCCCACAGCGCGTCCATTTCGGCGAGCGTGGCGTCCTGCGGCCGTTTGCCGCGCGCGGCCAAAGCGCGCTCGATCGAGGCGAAACGGCGCTCGAATTTGAGGTTGGTTTCGCGCAGCACGCCCTCCGGGTCGGCCGAAAGATGCCGCGCCAGATTGACCACGGCAAACAGCAGATCGCCGACTTCCTTGCCGGCGTCGACTTTGTCGCCGGCATCGAGCGCGGCTTCGATCTCGTCGGCTTCCTCGCGGATCTTGGCGAGCACGGCGCGCGGGTCGTTCCAGTCGAAACCGACGCTGCCTGCCTTGTTCTGCAGCTTCAGCGCGCGGGTTAACGCGGGCAGGGCGAGCGGAACGCCTGCCAAGAGCGCCCTCCGCGGCCCGCCTCGCCGCGCTCGGCCGTTCCTCGGCCTTGATGCGCTCCCACAGGCCTTTGACAGCGTCCGCCGTATGGCCTTGCTCGTCGGCAAAGACATGCGGATGGCGGCGGATCATCTTGGCGGTGATGCCCTCGACCACATCGCCGAAATCGAAGGCGCTTTCCTCTTGCGCCATGCGGGCGTGGTAGACGACCTGCAGCAGCAGGTCGCCGAGCTCGTCCTTGAGGCCGGCCAGGTCGCCGCGGGCGATGGCGTCGGCCACCTCGTAGGCTTCCTCCAGCGTATAGGGCGCGATGGTCTGCGAAGCTCTGCTCGAGGTCCCAGGGGCAGCCCGAGCCGGGCGTCACGCAAGGCGGCCATGATCTCGATCAGGCGGGCAATGTCGCGGGAGGGTTTCAAGGGCGGCCGGGGCTCGGGGGCTTAAGACCGGGCGACCGTATCAAAGCCGCCCCGACGCCGCGAACCTGCATCGCGGATTCGCATAAGACATATTATGGAATATTTCTATATGGGCAGAATAGCGAGGTCACTTTAAGAACGCGCCAGCATAGCACTGAAATATCTGCTCTATTCCAAACATTGATCGATCAGGGCTCCAACGGCACTTATCCTCGTAAAATCAAATAGTTTTGCCAAGAAGCGTGCAAATTACTTTAACTCGCCGCGAAGCTCATCCGATCGTACGCCGGCTCGATATTCGGCGGCAGGCTTCGCCCGCAGAGCCTCGTAATCGAGATCGCTGTGCAGGTTGGTCAGGATGGCGCGCTTGGGCTTGATGCGGGCGATCCAGGCCAAGGCCTCGTCGAGATTAAAGTGGCTGGGATGCGGCGTCCGGCGCAGCGCGTCGACGATCCAGACGTCCAGCCCGGCCAGCGCCGCGATGCTTTCCGGCGGCAGGTTCTTGATGTCGGCCGAATAGGCCACATTGCCGAAGCGGAAGCCGAGCGAGGGGATATCGCCGTGCTCCTGCAGCACGGGAAGGGCCTCGATCGGGCCGCCCTGCCCCTCGATGGTGACGGCATGGCCCGGCACCAGCCGGTGCTCGGCGGCAATCGGCGGATAATCGCTGCCGGGCGGCTTCATGAAGCAATAGCCGAAGCGGGCGTGCATGGCGCGCGAGGTCGGCTCGTCCATGTAGACGGGCACGCGGTGGCGCTTGTGCACGATAAAGCGGCCGCAGATCGTCGATGCCGTGGGTGTGGTCGGCATGCTCGTGGGTGATCAGCACGCCGTCGACCCAGTCCACTTTGGCGTCCAAAAGCTGCTCGCGCAGGTCGGGCGAACAGTCGACCAGAACGCGCGTGCGGTGATGGCCATTGGCGCGCTCGACCATGATCGAGCAGCGCCGCCGGCGGTTCTTCGGATTGTTCGGATCGCATTCGCCCCAGCCCAGCGCCACGCGCGGCACGCCCATCGACGAGCCGCAGCCGAGAATGGTGAAGGTCAGGCTCATGCGGCGTTGGCCAACGTGCGCGGCACTTTGTTGAACAACCGGAAGAAGTTTTCCGTGGTCTGCCGCGCGATCTCGTCCGGCGACACGCCGCGGGTCTCAGCCAGCACGCGCGCGGTTTCGACCACGTAAGACGGCTCGTTGCGTTTGCCGCGATAAGGGCCGGGCGCCAGATAAGGCGCGTCGGTCTCGACCAGAATACGGTCCGCCGGAAGCTCTTTGGCGATGTCGCGCAGCGCGGCGGAATTCTTGAAGGTCAGGATGCCGGTGAAGGAGATGGAGAGACCCAAATCAATTGCCTTCATCGCCAGATCGCGCCCGCCGGTGAAGCAATGCAGCACGGCCGGGAAGGCGCCCTTCCCCATTTCGTCCGTCAAGCATCTTCGCCATGTCCTCATCGCAGTCGCGCGAATGGATCACCAGCGGAAGTTTCGTTGCGCGCGCGGCGGCGATGTGCTCGCGGAAACTTTTCGCCTGCAAATCGCGCGGGCTTTTGTCGTAGTGATAATCGAGCCCGGCTTCGCCGATGGCGACGATTTTCGGATGTTGCGACAGCGCAATCAGCTTCGCCGCATCGATATCCGTTTCCTCCTGCGCGTTGTGCGGATGGGTGCCGACCGAGCAGAAGACGTCGGGAAATGTCTCGGCAATGGCCAGCACCTGCGCGTGCTTCTTCACCCGCGTCGAGATCGTCACCATGCGGCCGATGCCGGCCGCGCGCGCGCGCGCGACCACCGCGTCGAGCTCGCTGGCGAAGTCCGGAAAATCGAGATGGCAATGGCTGTCGACGAGCATTTAGCTGGCGGCCTCCGGCTCCACATAGCGTGGAAAAACCGCTTTCGGTGGCGGCAATGTGGCGCCCGCCTTGATGCGGCGATCGGGCGTCAGCGCCGCGAAGTCGCGTTCGCCGGCCGGGATCGCCAATTGATCGAGCATGTTCGCGGCCGACTTCGGCATGAAGGGCTGCGCCAGGATGGCGACTTGCCGCAGCACCTCGGCGGTCACGTACAGGATCGTGCCTTGCCGCTTGGGATCGGTCTTGGCCTTGGCCCAAGGCTCCTCGGAGGCGAAATAGCGGTTGGCGTCGGCCACGACCGACCAGACCGCGTTGAGCACCTGGTGCAGCTGCTGCGTCTTCATGTGCTCGCGCGCGATGCCGATCATGCCGTCGGCCGCCGCCAAAATCGTCTTGTCGGCCGCGGTGAATTCGCCCGGCTCCGGCAACTTGCCGCCGAAAGCCTTGCCGATCATCGACAGCGAGCGCTGCGCCAGATTGCCGAGATCGTTCGACAGGTCCGCATTGATGCGGTTGACGATCGCCTCGTGGCTGTAATTGCCGTCCTGCCCGAACGGCACCTCGCGCAAAAAGAAATAGCGCAGCGGATCGACGCCATAGGCGTCGGCCAGCGCGAACGGGTCGATCACGTTGCCGACCGACTTCGACATCTTTTCCCCGCGGTTGAACAAAAATCCGTGCGAGAAAATGCGCTGCGGCACCTCGATGCCGGCCGACATCAGAAAGGCCGGCCAATAGACCGCGTGGAAGCGCACGATGTCCTTGCCGATGACGTGCAGCGCCGCCGGCCAATAGCGTTTGAACTTCTCGTCGTTCTCGTCGGGAAATCCCACGCCGGTGATGTAATTGGTCAGCGCGTCGACCCACACATACATGATGTGCTTGTCGTTGCCGGGCACCTTGACGCCCCAGTCGAAGGTGGTGCGCGAGATCGACAGATCCTGCAGGCCGCCGCGCACGAAGCTCGCGACTTCGTTCAGCCGCTCCTTCGGCAGCACGTAATTCGGCCGCTCGTAGAGCTTGAGCAATTTGTCCTGATAGGCCGAGAGCTTGAAGAAATAGCTCTCCTCCTCGACCCATTCGACCGGCGTGCCGGTCTTGCTGGCGACGCGCACCTTCTGCTCGTTGAGATGCGTCTCGTCCTCGGCGTAATAGGCCTCGTCGCGCACCGAATACCAGCCGGCATATTTGTCGAGATAGATGTCGCCGTTCTTCTCCATCCGGTCCCAGATGGCCTTCGAGGCGCGGTGGTGGCGCTCCTCGGTGGTATGGATGAAGTCGTCGTTCGAGCACTCCAGCCGCTCAACCATGGCCTCGAAGCGCGGCACGTTGCGGTCGCGCAAGGCCTTGGCGGTCAGGCCTTCGCGCGCCGCGGTCTGCAGCATCTTCTGGCCGTGCTCGTCGGTGCCGGTGAGGAAATAGACGTCGTAGCCGTCGAGCCGCATGAAGCGCGCGATGGCGTCGGTCGCGATCGCCTCATAGGCGTGGCCGATATGCGGCGGACCGTTCGGGTAGGAAATCGCGGTGGTAATGTAGAAGGGCGTTTTGGCCGGCATTGCCATTTTTCGTTCAAATTGATGGCCGGAACAGGTCCGGCCATGACGAGTCCCGCGTTAGGTATCAACCCGCCGCCCTATGAGCAAGCGAGCAGAAACGCGCCCATTCGAACCTTTTCCGTCAGCAAAGGCCCGGATGGCCGGACGCTCGATGCCGCAATCAAAAAAATCGGGCCCGCACCGGCACCGGCGCGGGCCCGAAACGTTCGTGTCGAGCTAGGCGATCAGCAAGCTCGAGTGGATATCCGCAATCACCTCGTGGTGCTGATTGACGACTTGCGCCTCGATGTCAAAAGTGCCGGCCGGCCCGATCGGTCCGGTCTGCACACCAGGCGCGTGCGGATTGGTATCGATGAGCGACTGGTAGAACGCGTAGTTCTGCGAGTTCTGCGTGACGTAGGCGTTGCCGCCGTCGTCGCCGATCACGACGTTGTTGTGAGAATCCTCCCACACCACGTGCGAGCCGCCGGCGTTGACCGACGCGTTGTACACGGCATGCAGCGTCAGCGGATCGTTGTCCTGACCGGGGTCGAGATCGATCTTGAAGATAAACGAGCCACCGGACGCCAGGAACTGCTCGATCGTCTGGTGGCTTCCCGATCCCACGCCGGTGTCGTAGCTGAAGTCGAAGCTCGTCGCGGCCCGGTTGGCATTTGCCGACGGGACGCCATGGCTGGGATCCGCCACCTGGGCACCTGCAGGCATATTGTAGATGAGTGTGCCGTCGTCATCCACCGCACTCGGCTGTACCGTGTCGCCTTGCCGATAGTGCACGTCGGTCCCCAGCTGGAATGAATCGACGGTCTGGGTCTCCCAACCGGCGGCCGGATTGCCGGAGCCGTTGAGCGTATGGCCGTGGCCGTCGGTCGCCGTCACGTCGAGCGTGGAATTGAGCGACGTCGACGGCACGTCGTGATGCGGCGTCGGTGACGTGGCACCGCCGATATCGAGTTCGGTTTGGATGTCGGCGATGACGTTGTTATGCGGTGAGACGATCTCTTCCTCGATGCTGAACACGCCGGCCGGCCCGATCGGTCCCGTCTGGATGCCGTGGGTGTGCGGATCGACATCGATGAGCGACTGGTAGAACGCGTAATTCTGCGAATTCTGCGTGACGTAAGCGTTGCCGCCGTCGTCGGCGATCACGACGTTGTTGTGTGCGTCTTCCCAGACCACGTGCGATCCGCCGGTATTGATCGAAGCGTCGTAGACGGCGTGCAGCGCCAGGGGATTGTCGTTGGTGCCGGGGTCGAGGTCGATCTTGAAAAGGAAATCGCCGCCGGAGGCGAGGAACTGCTGGATGGTTTGATGTGATCCAGCCCCTACCCCGGTGTCGAAGCTGTAGTCGAAGCTGGTCGCTGCGCGGCCCGCATTGGCTGACGGCACGCCGTGTGCCGGGTCCGCTACCTGCGCTCCCGCCGGCATGGTGTAGACAAGAACGCCGTCATCAGTCACCGCAGTCGGCTGCACCGTGTCGCCCTGCCGATAGTGCACGTCGGCTGCAAGCTGGAATGCGCCCTGCGTCTGGATTTCCCAGCCGGCCGCCGGATTGCCGGAGCCGTTCAGAGTATGGCCGTGGCCGTCGGTCGCGGTCACGTCCAGTGTTGCGTTGAGAGCGGTCGGCGGTATTCGGTCGTGCCGGCGCCCGAAATGATCGTCGTCGAAGAAAAAGTATTGGTCGAAGCCGTGCCCGTCATGATCGTCATCACCATGACCGAACAAATCACGCAAACTCATTGTAAATCCTCCGTGTTAGATCGCATTTTAGTAATTTTTGTTTTTTCCATTTTACACCGAACTTTAGCTAGCGTAACTGACGTTTGAATGACAGCCGCCTGTTTGCAAAACGGTGGTAAACACCAGTGTCTGCGCTGTCTTTGAGCCCCTACGACCTTGCCGCGCGGCTCGCGCTGGCGATCGGGCTTGCCGTCTTCCTCGGGCTCACCTTCGAGGAGGTCTACAAGAGCGAGCAGCGCGTCGTCCCCGGCGGCATTCGCAGTTTTCCGATGCTGGCGATGGCCGGCGCCATGCTGATGCTGATCGAGCCGTCTTATGCGCTCGGCGTCGTCGCCGGGCTGCCGGTCCTCGCGCTCTGGCTCTACGCCTATATGCGCGCCGCACCGCCATCGCCGACCGGGGCGAGCATGATGATCCCGGCCACCAACCTGCTCGCCTATGTGATCGGGCCGGTCGCATTGCTGCAGCCGCCATGGGTGGCGGTCGCGGTCACGGTCGCCGCGGTCTTGCTGCTGTCGGCGCGCGAGCGCCTGCACGGCCTGATCCAGATCGTGCCGCGCGAGGAGCTGCTCACCGCCGGCAAATTCCTCATTTTGATCGGCATCGTGTTGCCGCTGGCACCGCGCCAGCCGGTGACGGCGCTGACCCCGCTCACGCCTTACGGGCTGTGGCTCGCCGTGGTCGCGGTCTGCACGCTGTCTTACGCGAGCTATCTGCTGCAGCGTTACCTGCCGATACGCCACGTGGCGCTGTTGCCGGCGCTGCTCGGTGGCACCTATTCCTCGACCGCCACCACGGTGGTGCTCGCCAAACGCCTGCATGAAACCGCGCATTTGCGCGCGGACATTTCAGCCGGCATCGTCGCAGCCACCGCGATGATGTATTTGCGCATTTGCGTCGTCATTGCGGTCTTCAATGCGCACTTGGCGCTCACCCTTGCGCCCGCGCTTCTTGGTCTTGCTGCAATCGGCGCGGCGCTGGCGGCCTACGAATGGCATCGGGTGACCAGGCGGCGCGGCGCAAGCCTTGCCATCGTGCCGCGCAATCCGTTGCAAATTCCGACGGCGCTGGTGTTCGCTATTCTGCTCATCGCGATCTCGGTGGTTACGGCCTGGGTTCGCGGCAGTTTCGGCACCACCGGACTTATGTCGCTGTCGGCGGTGGTCGGCTTGGCCGACGTCGATCCCTTTGTGCTCAATATCGCGCAAGGCGGTATCGCCAATATTCCCGATACCGTGCTGTGCGCGTCGGTCGTCGTTGCCGCGTCGTCGAACAATGTGGCGAAGGCGGTCTATGCCGTCGCATTCGGCGGAAGCGCTGCCCGCCGGCCGGCCGCGCTGCTGTTGCTGCTGGCGCTGCTCGGCGTCGGCGCCGCCGCGATCTACGTCGTGGGACTCTGAGCCTGCTCGGCTATTTCGCGCAGATCTTGTCGAGCGACTGCAGCGTCTCGGCGATCGCCTGCCCGTCCTTGGAGTTCTCGTCGACGCTTTGCAGCCCGCTCATGAGCGCATCCCATTCGGGCCCGAGCTTGCCGGCGAGGTCGTCCGCCTTCTGCGCCAGCGCGTCGGCCGCCTTGTCGTCATGCTTCTGCTGGGCCTGCTCGATCTGGTCGCCGATCTTGGTCATGTCGCAATAGGCTTGCGATTTGGCCTTGTCGCTGGTGATCATCTTGACGACGCGCTGCGCGTCGGCATTGGTCGCTTTCGGCGCGCTCGCCGGCGGCTGCTGCGCCTGCGCGCAAAACGGCAAACCGGCGGCGACCACTGCAATCGCAGCAACAAGCTTCAGTTTCATGGAAGCCCCCTGAGAATCGTAGAATAGCATCCGTCGAAGATGGATTACGCGCAATAACTATGTCCTGAAAGTGGCATCGGCATAGGGTATGCAAAAGATGGGCGATCGGTAGAGGGATAGCGCATGGCCAGCAAATCTTCGGCAACTTTCGTGCTCGTGCACGGCGCCTGGTCGGGCGGCTGGTGCTATCACAAGGTTGCCGCGCGTCTGCGTGCGCAAGGTTATGCGGTTTTTACGCCGACACTCACCGGCCAGGGCGAGCGTTCACATCTTCGCGCCGGCACGATCAATCTCAGTCTGCATATCGAGGATGTGCTCAACGTATTCCACTACGAGAATTTGAACGACGTTGTCTTGGCCGGGCATTCCTATGGCGGCATGGTGATCACCGGCGTGGCCGATCGCATCGCCGAGCGCATTGCCGCGCTGGTTTATCTCGACGCCTTCCTGCCCGAGGACGGGCAATCGCTGTTCGATATCAATATCCCCGCCAACACCCAGCGCTTCATCGCCAATGCCGGCAGCATCGGCGGTCTGGCGGTGCCGGCGCCGCCGGCAGCCTTCTTCAATGTCAACGCCGCCGACGCCGCGCGCGTCGATGCGCTGGCGACGCCCTTTCCGCTCGGTGCCTTCACCGAGAAGATCAAGCTCACCGGCGCCCACAAACAGATCGCCAAACGCGTCTACGTGCACGGCACCGTGCTGCCGCGCGAGAGTCCATTCAAGCCGTTCTACGAACGCGCCAAGAACGATCCCACCTGGCAAACGCACGCGCTGGCCTGCGGCCACCACGTCATGCTCGACGAGCCCGACCGCGTCAGCGCTATCCTGGGAAGTCTCGTTTAGCCGTATGCGTGAGCCGTCGGCGCGCACAAGTGCGGAATTAGCCTAAGCAACAGCGTAAAGCAGCGCCGCCTGCATCCGGACATCGGCACGAAAAACCTGCGCATTGGCCGTGAGGTCGAAGCGGGCAACCAGCTCCTGAACCATCTCGTTGGTGAGCTGAGCGTAAGGGTTCGTGGCAAATGCCCATGCGTCCCCCTCCGCACTTTTTTGGATATAAGCTGGTATAAGCGCGGGCGACGCCAGTTGTACTGACGCCGCGGTGCCAGGCGTGGCATCCACTTGAACGACCTGCGACGGCACGAAGCCGTCCGAGAGCGAATTGGCGACGTTGCGCGCCGATACCTGCAGCCGCAAGGTCGCGACATTCATTCCCGACACGGCAATTGCGCTGGCGATGCTCATCGCATTCGTCGTACCGGGCGGCTCGTAATTTCCTGTTGCGGCGGTCGGTCGAGTTTAAGGAAAATACGAATCATTCCCACGCCAGCTAGGCCAGCGCCACCGCCTCGACCTCGATCTGAAATCCGTAATGCAATTGCGGCACCGGCACCACGCAACGCGCGGGACGCGCCGCGCCCGCCCATTCGGCATAGAGCGCGTTGAACGCGGGCCACGATGCAATGTCGGTGACATAGACGCGCACCTGCACCAGCTTGCCGACCGTGCTGGCGGCGGCTGTCAATGCGTTGCCCACATTCTCGAGCACTTGCCGCGCCTGCACCTCGAAAGGCTCCTCATTCAGTTTGCGGCCATCGCGCGCGATCGGCAGCTGACCGGAGACGAACACAAAGCCGCCGGCCTTGACCACGTGGCTGTAATGGCCGCCGGGCGCCGCCATGCTGTCAGGATTGATCTGGACGAGGTCGGCCATACGTGCTGCTAGCTCCGCGCCGCTTCCGCCAGCGCGCCGAACACCGCGAAGGCAAAGGGCTTGCGCTCGAGATTGTAGGCCTCGACCTCGCGCGCGGCGCGGTTGATCTTTTCCCAAGTCTCAGCCACGCGCGCCATTTGCGGTTTGCTTTGCGCGGCGCCCGTGAGTTGCGTGGACAGCCAGCCGTTGATCAGGTCCATGAAGGTCTCGAGTGTCTGCGGGTCGCTCGAACCGAGCGCGTCGCCAAGCGCATGCAGCGCGCGCGGATCGGGTTCCGGCAGTTGCGCGATCAGGTCGAGCACGCGCTGGCGCAACGCCTGCGCGTCCTCGTCGAGCAAAGCGAGCGCCCGGGCCACGCTGCCGTCGGCAACGCGCGCGGCGTTCTCGATCTCCGTCTCGTCCGTATCGCGTCCGGTGGCGGCGGCCACCGCGCGCGCAACATCGGCGGCATCGAGCGGGCGCAGCAGCAGGCGGCGGCAGCGCGAGCGGATGGTCGGCAGTACGCGCCCCGGCGCGTTGCTCACCAGCAGCAGCAGCGCGCGTTCGGGCGGCTCCTCCAGCACCTTGAGCAGTGCATTGGCGCCTTCGCGCTGCAGGTCGTCGACGCTATCGACAATGGCGACACGCCAGCCGCCCTCGCCCGCGGTCGAGCCGAAGAACGACACACTGCGCCGCACGTCCTCGACGCGGATCACGGTATAGAGCTTGCCGGTCTGCTCGTTGACAACACGCTCGAGCACCAGGAGATCGCCTTGCGCTTGCGCGGCGATGCGGCGCGCGACCGCATGTTCGGGATCGATTGCCAGCGACCTCGCCTTCTGCACCTCGCTTGCGCCCGGATCGGGGTGCGCCAGCACGAAACGTGCAAAACGATAGGCCAGCGTCGCCTTGCCGATGCCGGGCGGGCCGCCGATCAGCCAGGCATGCGGAACACGGCCGCTTTGGTAGCTGGCGAGCAGCGCCTGCTCGGCCTCGGCATGGCCGAACAGTGCCGTGGTTTCGCGCGGCAGCTTGACCTCGCCCTCGTCTTCGCCGCCGCTCACGGCGCGGCGCTTTCGGCCACGCGCGCGCGCTCGGGATGCAGGCGCTCGGAGACCGCCGTCCAGATGCGCTCGGCAACGATGTCGCGCGGCGGGCGTCCGTCGATGACGACGATACGCTTGGGCTCTTCCTGCGCGTCGGCGCGGTAGGCGCGGCGCAAGTCCTCATGGAATTCGAGCGTCTCCGCTTCGAAGCGGTCGGCGGCGCCACCGGCGCGCCGGCGCGTCGCGCGCGCCAGGCCGACATTGGCAGGCACGTCGAGCAAGAAAGTGAGATCGGGCATGGCGGCGCCGACGGTGACGCGTTCCAGCCCGCGGATCAGCTTCTGGTCGACCTTGCCGAGCGTACCCTGGTAGACGCGCGTTGAATCGATGAAGCGGTCGCAAATCACCCACTTGCCGTCGAGCAGCGCCGGTCGGATGACTTGCCGCACATGATCGTCACGCGCCGCGGCAAACAAAATGGTTTCGGTTTCAGGACCCAGCGGCTTGGCGGCGCCGGAGAGCAAGACGTGACGGATGATCTCGGCGCCCGGCGAGCCGCCCGGCTCGCGCGTGACCACGACCTCGAGCCCGAGCGATTTGAGCTTCTCGGCCAGCCGCTTGGCATGGGTCGACTTGCCGCTGCCCTCGCCGCCCTCGAAGGTGATGAAGCGTCCGCGCATTGCGCTACCGTGTCACGACGCGTTCGGCGCCCGCGCGGAACAGGCCGATCATGGATTCGGTCACGGCATCGAAGGCGCGCCGGGTAATGCCACCCTTCTCGACATTGCCGGCGGCATGCAGCGGCGTTTCCAGCACCACGTTCTCGCCACGCCACACCTTGAGCGCGCCGACCGGCGTGCCTTCCTTCACCGGCGCCGGCACCGGGCCTTGATAGACGATGCGCGCGGTCAGGTGCTCGCCGCCGGCCTTCGGCACCATGATCTTGACCTCGCCCACGTTGGCCTTGAGCGGCACCGAGCCGTCCTTGCCGCCATAAACTTTGGCGGACCCGAGCGTCTCGCCTTCGGCAAACAGCGCGCGCTCCTCGAAATTGCGGAAACCCCACTCCAAAAGCTTCTTGGCTTCGCGCGCGCGGTCGACGGCGGTCTTCTCGCCGTTCACCACGACGATCAGCCGCAAGCCGTTGTCCACCGCCGAGCCGACCAGACCGTAGCCCGCCTCCTTGGTGAATCCGGTCTTCAACCCGTCGGCGCCGGCGTACGATCCGAGAAGCGGATTACGGTTCGGCTGATGGATCTTGTTCCAGGTGAAATCCGGCTGTCCGAAAATCTGATAGTAATCGGGATAGTCGAGAACGATGCGGCGCGCGAGCATTGCCAGCTCGCGCGTGGTCACCTGCTCGCCCGGATCGGGCAGCCCGTTCGAATTGGTGAAAGTCGATTTGGCAAGGCCGATCTCGCGCGCGCGTTTGGTGAGCTGCTCGGCGAAATCGAGTTCGCTGCTGGCGATGCCCTCGGCGAGGATGATGGCGCCGTCATTCGCCGACTGGATGATCATGCCGTGAATGAGCGCGTCGACCGGCACCTTGCTGTGCAGCGCCGCGAACATCGTCGAACTGTGCGAGGGCGCCCCGCCCGTGCGCCATGCGTGTTCGCTCACGGCATATTCGTCGGTCAGCTGGATCTTGCCGGTCTTGAGCAGGTGGAAGACATATTCCGCCGTCATCAACTTGCCGAGGCTCGCCGGATAAATCAGCTTGTCGGCATCCTTCTCATAAAGGACGCTGCCGCTTTTCGCCTCGATCAGGATGGCATGCGGCGCGGCGAGCCCGAGCTCGTCCTTCTTGGGCTCCGGCTTCTTTTGCGCCTGCGCGGCCTTGGGTGCGGGCTTCTCTGGCTTCTTCTGCGCGGCGCTGGGCGAAACTGCCAGCGCACAGAGCATGGCCGCTGCCGTGGCGACTAACAGAAATCGAAAAAACCGCTCAGTCATGGCAACGCTCTATGATAGCCGCACGCACAATGCGCGGGCGCTTACCCTCGAACAGCAGCGGTTTGGCGGAGATTTGCGGCTCAGTAAAGGCCGCGGCCGCTCATGACGCCCGCGGCTCCATCATAGCGCACCGGGGCATAGGCGGAAACCGGCGACGGCGCGGCTGTGGGGCGCGTGGCGGCCGCGAGCTCGACGGTCGGGGCGGCCCGCGCGGCGCGCGGTTGCGGCGGCGGCGCCCGCTCGCCCTCGCCCAGCGCATAAGGCCGCTCGGGCGGCGTCGGGGGCTTGCTCATGGGTGCCATCGGGCGCGGATCGAAATACGTGGGCGTATAGGCATCGGCGGAGGCGAGCTTAACTTGCGAGACCGGCACCGTGTCGCGGTCGCGCAAGGTGGCGGCAAGCTTGCGGTCGTCGGAGCCGGCGAGCGGCGCGCGGCCGACATATTCGACTTTCACTTTGGTGACGCCCTTGCCGTAGAAGCCGAGCATCTTTGCGGTCTGCGCCGACACGTCCATGACGCGATCGGCGACGTAAGGACCGCGGTCGTTGACGCGCACCACGATCGACTTGTGGTTGGAAAGGTTGGTCACGCGCGCATAAGACGGCAGCGGCAATGTCGGCGACGCCGCCGTGATCGAATTCATGTCGTAAATTTCGCCGTTGGCGGTATAGCGGCCGTGGAAGTCGTCGCCGTACCAGGAGGCAAGACCGACCGCGCTGTAGCTGTTGTCCTCAGCCGGTTCGTAGACGCGACCCGCGACGGTATAAGGCTTGCCGACGCGATAGACGCCGCCACCCTTCGGCACGGGCTGACCCGGTTCGATGACGCGCGCGCTGGAAGCGACGCCGTAGCGGGGATCGACGCGGCCGGCCACGTTGCCGGAACAGTTGGCGACCATCAGGCCGCCCGCGATCAGGCCCAAAAAGCCCGCAATGCGGCGCAAAGCGTGGATGCCCCCGACTTCGCCCATGCCTCTCTCGAGCCCCTTCGACGAGAAGTTTCAGGATACCGCGTTAGGCCCCCGCCGGGAACTCCGCCGCACGGGCGTGGTAAACATTTGGTTCCCATGGAAGTTTGGCGTTTCGAGGGCAAAGCCGTGGCCGCCACAATTGGATCGCGTCCCCGCCATGAGTTGCCGTCCGGGCCTCTTGGTGTATTCAGACGCCGACGGAAGGGTGGCCGAGTGGTTTAAGGCACCGGTCTTGAAAACCGGCAGTGGCGCAAGTCACTCGTGAGTTCGAATCTCACCCCTTCCGCCACCCGCCTGCGCTAAAGCTTCGGCGGGCCTAATCGATCGGCAGGAACGGTCCGCTCGTCCAGGAACGGCAGGACTTCTGGCAAACGAGATCGCAGGAGTCGTTGTTGACGACGCAAGCGCCTTGCGTCCCGTCATCGTAAAGGCACTGCGTCAGGCTCCATGCGCAGTAGGACTGGCACTGGCTCCAGCAGGCGCCGGCATCCCATACCGACTGCGAGCGCGCGCTGCGCGAGAACGGCGGATCCTGCGGCGGTCCGTTGAAGCGCCAGATCGGCGGATGTGGGCCGATCACCGGCGGAGCTTTCGTGCCCGCCACGCGCTCATCTGCCGGCGCGGCCGCCGGCGATAAAATGCCTGCCACAAGCAAAAAGATGAGCACAAAGGACCGCATGACCCTTCAAGAATAGCGCGCCGTAACGGCCTCCGCCACCCCGGCTTTGCTTGCATTCACCGCCAATCGCCATTAGCTCCTGCCCCTATGCGCGCCCCGGACAGCGACAAACCCGCTCCCGAAAGTGAGCTTCGTCTCGCTCGGCTGCCCGAAGGCGCTGGTCGATTCAGAGCGCATCGTCACGCGCCTGCGTGCGGAGGGTTACGAGCTCACGCGCGAGCACGCCGGCTCCGACCTCGTCATCGTCAACACCTGCGGCTTTCTCGACAGCGCCAAGGCGGAGTCGCTCGGCGCCATCGGCAAGGCGCTCAAGGAAAACGGCAAGGTCATCGTCACCGGCTGCATGGGCGCCGAACCGGAGAGCATTTCGGAGGCCTATCCCGACGTATTGGCGATTACCGGTCCGCAGCAATACGAGAGCGTGGTCAATGCCGTGCACCAGGCGCTGCCGCCCAAGCACGATCCGTTTCTCGATCTGGTACCGCCGGAAGGCATCAAGCTGACGCCGCGGCACTATGCCTATCTGAAAATTTCCGAAGGCTGCAACAACCGCTGCTCGTTCTGCATCATTCCGCGCTTGCGCGGCGATCTGGTGTCGCGGCCGGCGGCGGACGTGCTGCGCGAAGCCGAGAAGCTGGTGAACGCCGGCGTGAAAGAATTGCTGGTGATCTCGCAGGACACCTCGGCCTATGGTGTCGACATCAAATACGCCGCCAGCCATTGGCGCGAGCGCGAGGTGCGCGCCAAGTTCATCGATCTTGCGCGTGAACTCGGCGAGTTCGGCGTCTGGGTGCGGCTGCATTACGTCTACCCCTACCCGCATGTCGATGACGTGATCCCGCTGATGGCGGACCGCAAAGTGCTTCCCTATCTCGACATGCCGTTCCAGCACGCCTCGCCCGACGTGCTCAAGCGCATGAAGCGTCCCGCGGCGCAAGAGAAGACGCTCGAACGCATCGCGCGCTGGCGCGAGATCTGTCCCGACCTGACGCTGCGCTCGACCTTCATTGTGGGCTTTCCCGGCGAGACGGAACGGGATTTCGAGATCCTCTTGCAATGGCTGGACGAAGCTGCACTCGACCGCGTCGGCTGCTTCAAATATGAGCCGGTACGCGGCGCTGCCGCCAACGATCTGGCAACAGCGGTGCCGGACGAAGTGAAAGAAGAGCGCTGGCACCGCTTCATGCAAGCGCAGCAGAAAATCTCGGCGCGCCGGCTCAAGCGCAAAGTCGGCACCCGCCAGCAGGTGATCATCGACGAGGTCGGCCCGAGCGTCGCCAAGGGCCGCTCGATGGCCGACGCGCCCGAGATCGACGGCGCGGTTTACGTCGCCAGCCGCCGCCCCTTGCGCGTCGGCGAAATCGCGACGGTCAAGATCGAGCGCGCCGACGCCTACGACCTGCACGGCAGCGCGGTCGGCTTCTGATCGCGGAACAATTCGGGTTCCCGGTTCCATCGGAACAACGCACCGCGGCGAAACGTTACGCAGACATCCCAAATTCTCATGGAGGTCTGTGCGATGCAGCTCAGAAAAACAGTCTTACTTGCCGCGCTGATGGCCGCGGCTCTCTCGACGACGGCTTCGGCCGCAATTGTCGCTTCAGCGATGACCCCGCTCAACGTGCGCTCCGGCCCCGGTCCGCAATATCCGGTGATCGGTGCGATCCCGGCCAACGGCAAAGCAACCATCATCGGCTGCATCCAAGGCAGCCTGTGGTGCCAGGTCAGCATCGGCGGCAAACAAGCCTGGGCCTATTCGAAATATCTGACGGCGCACGCTGTCGGGCCGTTCGTTGGTGGTGTCGGAGGGTCTGACGCAATTCCCGCCGGCAACCTATCAGGCACCCGTCGCGACCGTTGGCAGCGCGGTGCCGCAGCCGGTGGTGACCGGCACGCTAGTCGATCGTCCGGTCAGCGCCACGCCGCTGATGCTGGCGCCTCCGGACACGGTGCGCGACTACGTGGTCGGCCATCCGGTGCAGCCCGTCTATCTCAACGGTGAGGTTGTCATCGGCTCGGGCCTGCCACCCGACGTCGCGCTCGCGCCGGTGCCGGGCTATCAGTATCAGTACGCCTACGTGAATGGCGTGCCGGTGCTGGTCGAGCCGCAGACGCGCGAAGTCGCCTACGTCTATCAGTGAGCGAGCTTCACCACCGCGCCGGTGAGACGTTTTAGTTCGTCCGGCGCGATGGTGAAAGCCGGCGTGAGATAGATCACATTGCCGAAGGGGCGCACGAACACGCCCTCCTCGATAAAGCGCGCGCGCAAGGCGTTGAGATCGGCGATGTGATTCATCTCGACCACGCCGATCGCGCCTTGCACGCGCACGTCTTTGACACCCGGCCTGCCGCGGCAGGGCGCGAGGCCTTCCACTAGCGCCGACGAAATATTCGCCACTTGCTCAAGCCGCGGCTCGCGCTCGAACAGATCGAGCGACGCATTGGCGGCCGCGCAAGCGAGCGCATTGGCCATGAAGGTCGGCCCGTGCATCAGCGCCTTCTTCGGATCGTCCGACCAGAAAGCGTCGAACACTTTGCGTGTCGCGACCGTCGCCGCGAGCGGCAGCGTACCGCCGGTGAGCGCCTTCGACAGCGTGATGATGTCGGGCGTGACGGACGCCGCCTCGCAGGCGAACATCGTCCCGGTGCGGCCGAAGCCGGTGAAGATCTCGTCGAAGATAAGCAACACGTCATATTTGTCGGCGAGCGCGCGCAGGCGCTTGAGTACGCCCGCATCGTGAAACACCATGCCGCCGGCGCCCTGCACCAGCGGCTCGACGATGATGCCGGCGACATGATCAGCGTAGCGATGCAGCACACGGTCGAGCGCGTGCTCTTCCTTCTCGCCACGCGGCAGCGCCACCACGGGATGACTCGGCAATGCGTCGAGCAAGGCACCGTGCATCTCGATATGCGGATCGCCCACCGCCATCGCGCCGGCGGTGTCGCCGTGATAGCCGCCGCGGAAGCTGACGAAGCGCGTGCGGCCCGGCACGCCGCGATTGATCCAATACTGAATGGCCATCTTCAGCGCGACTTCGACCGCGACCGATCCGGACTCGGAAAAGAACACGCGCATGAGATCCCCGGGCAGCAGCGCCACCAGCCGCTTCGCCAGCGTCAAAGCCTGTTCGTGGGCGAGCCCGCCGAACATCACATGCGGCAATTGATGCAATTGATGCGCCACGAGCTCGCGGATGTGCGGATGGTTGTAGCCGTGGCAGGCGGTCCACCAGCTGGCGATGCCGTCGATCAGCTCGCGCCCATCGGCGAGCGTGAGCCGCGCGCCTTCGCTGCCGATCACCGGCAGCGGCGGCGAAACGGTCTTCATCTGGGCATAGGGCAGCCAGATGTGGTCGATGCCGTCCGCGTACCAGGCGGGCGGCTTGCTGTTTTTGCTCTTTTCGCCCGCCATTTGACGCGTCCTCGCCCCGTGCCCCGCGCATTTTGCGCAACTGTGCGCTAAAGTCACGTGATGACGTCGCTCGATCAATTCGCGCAAGGCAAACTCGACGATCTGGCGCGCCGCAGCTTGCGCCGCGCGCTGGCCGAGACCTATCGCGAGGACGGCATCTGGGTCGAGCGCGACGGCAAGCGGCTGCTGTCTTTTTCCTGCAACGACTATCTTAATCTCACGCAGCATCCGGCCGTCAAAAAGGCGGCGGTCGCGGCACTGGAGAAATACGGCGCGGGCTCGGGCGCTTCACGGCTGATTACCGGCAATCACCCGCTTTACGCCGAGCTGGAGACACGGCTCGCCCAAATCAAACAAACCGAGGCGGCGGTCGTGTTCGGCTCGGGCTATCTCGCCAATGCCGGCATCATCCCGGTGCTGATCGGGCGGGATGGCCTGGTGCTGCTCGACGAATTTTCCCATGCCTGCATTTATGCCGGCGCGCAATTGTCGCGCGGCCGCGTGCTCACCTTCCGCCATAACGATGTCGCCCATGCGCGCGAACTTTTGACCGCGCATCGCGCCGAGCACGATCATGCGCTGATCGTCACCGACGGCGTGTTTTCCATGGACGGCGATCTCGCCCCGCTCGCCGAACTGCTGGCGCTGGCGAACGAACACGACGCCTGGCTGATGTCGGACGACGCCCACGGGCTCGGCGTGATCGGCGGCGGACGCGGCTCGTCCTTTGTCGGCAACACGCACATCCCCATTCCGCTGCAGATGGGCACGCTGTCGAAGGCGGTCGGCGCCTATGGCGGCTATCTCTGCGCCTCCGCACCGGTGATCGACCTGATGCGCAACCGCGCCCGCACGCTGATCTATTCCACCGGCCTGCCGCCGGCGATTGTCGCCGCGGCGATCGCCGCGCTCGACATCATCGAACGCGAGCCGGGCTACGCCGCCCTCCCCGTGCAAAAGGCCAAGGCCTTCACGCAAGCCATCGGCCTGCCCGCGGCGCAAAGCCCGATCGTGCCGATTATCGTCGGCGCGGAAGAGAAAGCGCTCGAAGCCTCGCGCCTGCTCGCCGAGGAAGGCTTCCTGGTCGCCGCCATCCGTCCGCCGACGGTACCGGCCGGGACCGCGCGCTTGCGCCTGACCTTCACTGCGCAGCATCCCGACGACCAGATTGCGCGGCTCGCCGCCATCGTGCGCGACAAGATCATGGCGGCCTAAACTATGGCTGCCTATTTCGTCACCTCGACCGGAACCGATGTCGGCAAGACCTTCGTCACCGCCGGGCTGATCCGCTATCTGCGCACGTCCAACCAGGCGGTCGGCGCACTCAAGCCGGTGGTGAGCGGCTACGATTCCTCGGTGGTGGAGACCAGCGATCCGGCGGTGCTGCTCGGCGCGCTCGGCCGCTCTGTTACCGCCGACGAAATCGCCAGCATCGCGCCATGGCGCTTCCGCGCGCCACTGTCGCCCGATCTTGCCGCCGCGCGCGAGGGCCGCAGCATCGCCTTCGACGAGTTGATCGCCTTCAGCCGCGGCGCGGTCGATCGCAATAACGGCATCCTGTTCATCGAAGGCGTCGGCGGCATCATGGTGCCGATCGACGCCAAGCGCACGGTGCTCGATTGGATGGCGGCGCTCGACATTCCGCTCCTGCTCGTGGTCGGCGGTTATCTCGGCACCATCAGCCACACGCTCACCGCGCTCGACGTGCTGGCGCAGCGCAAGCTCACGCTCGCGGCCATCGTGGTGAGCGAGAGCGAGCGCAATCCGGTCGAGCTCGACGAGACCGTCGCCAGCATCGCCCGCTTCTCCAACGGCGTCGACGTCATCGGCCTGCCGCGGCTGCCGGGCGGCATCACCCAGCATCCGGCCTTCGCCCGCATTGCGGCGCACTTGTAGTCAGCGATGCAGGGCGATGAGCGTTTCCAGCATGCCCTCGACGTTGATGAGGCCGTGCAGCAGCATGGTGAGGATGGTGGAACCGGTCGCCCAGCGCAGCCAGCCGAGCAGGACGCCGAAGCAGAACACCTGGACGATCACGAACCAGTCGTATTGCACATGAACGATCGCCCACAGAAAGGCCGTGAGCACGATCACCGGCCAGACGTCGCGCGGCGCCCGCAACCAGCCGCGGAACAGGAAGCCGCGGAACAGGCTTTCCTCGCCGATCGGCGTCACCACGACAACAGCAAGCCACAACAACGGCACCCATCCCGCCGCCTCGGCGGTACGATAAATATCGAGCTGGAACGGCGTGACGATGAAATGCCCGAGCAGCCAGCTCAGCGCATTGCCGACGACGATCATTGCGACGATGGCCGCGATGCCGACCATCAGCTCGCCACGGCTCGGAACCTTCAAGCCGAGATAGTCGGCGGCGCTGCCGCCCGGCTTTTGCGCCAGCAGAAAAAGCAGTGCGAGCTGAACCGGGATCGAGACGAAAATGACGATGGTGACGGCGACGCCGTCGCCGCTGAAATCTGGCATCTGCGTGAGGGGCCGCCCAAACCACCATTGCAGCGCCACCAGCGCGGCTGCCTGCCCGCCGAACAGCGCGGCCAGCCCGAGGCCCAACGTCGCCCAACGTCCCCACGGCTGCATGCTGCGCTTCCAAAAAAGAACCGGCCGTACGCGTTGAGGCGTACGGCCGGCGCAGGCGATTCGCAAATTACGGAACCAGGATCGACGAGCCGGTGGTGTCGCGGCCTTCCAGATCCTTGTGCGCCTTCTGCGCGTCCTTGAGCTTGTAGGTCTGGTTGACCGGGATCTTCACCGCGCCGGAGCCAACCTTCTCGAACAGATCCTTGGCGCAGGCCACAAGATCGTCGCGCTTGGCGACGTAGTGGTTGAGCGTCGGACGCGTCGCGAACAGCGAGCCCTTGGTCTGCAGAATGTTGATGTTGAAGGCGTCGATCTGCCCGGAGGCCGAACCGAAGCTCACGAAATAGCCGAGCGGGCGCAGGCAATCGAGCGAGGCCGGGAACGTGGTCTTGCCGATGCCGTCATAGACGACGTCGCACAGCTTGCCGCTGGTGATGTCCTTCACGCGCGCCACGAAATCCTCGTCGCGATAGAGGATGGTGTGGTGGCAGCCGTTTTTCTTGGCGAGCTCGGCCTTGTCCTTGGAACCGACGGTGCCGATCACGGTGGCGCCGAGATGGTTGGCCCACTGGCACAGGATGAGGCCGACGCCGCCGGCCGCCGCGTGCATCAGCACGATCGAGCCTTTGGTCACCTTGTAGGTGCGATTGACCAGGTATTGCGCCGTCATGCCCTTGAGCATCATGCCGGCGGCCTGCTCGTAGGTGATGTTGTTCGGCAGCTTGACGGCGCGATCGGCCGGCACGACACGCTCGGCGGCATAGCCGCCCAACGGGCCGACGAAGGCGACGCGGTCGCCGACCTTCAGATCGGTGACGCCGGGGCCGACCGCGATCACGTCGCCGGCGCTCTCATTGCCGGCGATAAACGGCATGCCGACCGGCGAGGGATACATGCCCATGCGGAAATAGGTGTCGATGAAATTGATGCCGGCGGCATGGGTCTTGATCTTGATCTGGCCCTGCCCGGGCGCTGGAATTTGGACGTCCTCATAGGTCAATACCTCGGGACCGCCGTGTTTATGCACGCGCACTGCCGCGACCATTGTTCACTCCCTCTCCAAATTTGGGTGTTTTGAATTTCGGCGGGGATCATAGGCGGCCAAGCGCCGAGCGCAAGGCAAATGCCGTGCCCACTAGCGCCCGCCCGAAACGTGAGCACCGCGCCGCTGACGTAGGAGGCGGCATCCGACAGCAGAAACAGGATCGCTTCGGCGATCTCGTCCGGCTTGCCCGGCCGTGCCCATCGGCAACAGCGGCGTGATCCGCTCCAGGCGGCCGGGTTCGCTGGATCTCGGTCTCGGTCGGCGCCCGGCGAACGGAATTGACGCGGATGCCTTCTTTCGCAACCTCGCGCGCGAGCCCGTTGGTCAGCGAGTCGACGCCACCTTTGGCCGCGGCGTACAAAACATATTCGCCCGGCGCCGCCGATGACCGACAGCAATTGAGGAGATCAAGACGATCGAGCCGCCCGCGCCCGCCTTTGGCGGTCGACATGCGGCGCACTGCCGCGCGCGCACACAAGATGGCGCCATAGAGATTGACGTCGATGACATCGCGGATGGTCGCGGCGCTTGCCGCCTCGAGCTTGGAATTCTTGCCGCCGATGCCGGCGCTATGGATGAAATGCGTGATCGGTCCGAGCGCGCGGGCCGCCTCGTCGAACACGCGCTCGATGTCGGCCTCCACGCCCATATCGCCCTGCAGCGCGACCGCCTTGCCGCCGGATGTTTTGACCGCGTCGACCACGCTGGCTGCCGCCCTGGCGTTGCTCTTGTAGTTGACCGCCACGTCATAGCCGCGCTCGCCGGCAAGGCGCGCGCAGGAGGCACCGATGCCGCGGCTTCCGCCGGCAATCAGCAGCACGGGTCGCGCCATCGGTTCTCCTTACTTGCGGCGGGTCAGCTTTCGCCGCCGGTGCGCCAGCACGTTGAGGAACTCGACCAGGCCGGCGAAGGCCATGGCCGAGTAAATGTAGCCGCGCGGGATGTGGAAATGGAAGCCGTCGGCCATCAGCGCGAGGCCGATCATCAGCAGGAAGGCGAGCGCCAGCATCTTTGTTGTGGGATGGCGCTCGATGAAGCCGCCGACCGGGCGCGCCGCCGCAAACATCACGATCATGGCGATCACCACCGCGGCGACCATCACCTCCAGCTCGTCCACCAGGCCTACCGCGGTGATGATCGAATCGACCGAGAACACCAGATCGATCACCGTCAGCTGCGCGACCACCGCCCATAACGCGCGCTTGCGCTTGCTCTTTTTTGCGTGGCCGTCGTCGACATCGACCTCGCCGTGGATCTCGCGCGTCGCCTTGGCGATCAGGAACAATCCGCCGCCGACCAAGATGATGTCGCGCCACGACAGTGCGAAACCTTTCAGCTCGATCACCGGGCTCGTGAGCCCCATGATCCAGCTCAGCGACGCCAGCAGCAAGACGCGGAACACGAAGGCGAGCGACAGGCCGACCGCGCGCGCCTTGCGTGCCTCGCCGCGCCCGAGCGGTGAGGTCAAAATCGCGATGAACACCAGATTGTCGATGCCGAGGACGATCTCGAGCGCGGTCAGCGTCAGCAGCGCGGCCCAGGCATTCGGATCGGTGAACAGAGCGAGCATGTCAGGTCCGCCGCGGCAGCAGGCCGACGCCGAAGAAATAGACGGCGATCGCAACGAGCGGCCAGGTCACGTAAGGGCCGGGATCGAGGTCAAACAGCAGCGCAATAAGCGCGAGCATGAACCAGAGCGTCAGCAAGACAATATTCAGCATGCGCAAGCGCGTGACCCGCAACGGATGCAAGAACTTGATCGGCGCGAAGGTCAGCACGGCGAGCAGCGCGACAATCGCAGCGGTCAACCATTCCGAAGGTTGCAGCAGGTCGAGATAAAACGCCGCGAGATTCCACAACACCGGAAAGCCGCGGAAAAAATTGTCCGCCGTCTTCATGTTGCGGTCGGCGAAATAGATCGCGCCGGTGACCACGATGATGAGGCCGGCCGGCAGCGCCAGCGTGGGCGGCAACAGCCCGCTGCCGGCAATCGCGTAAGCCGGCACGAACACGTAAGTGACGAAATCGACGACGATATCGAGCGTGTCACCCGACCAGCGCGGCAGCACCTCGGCCACGTTGAAGGCGCGCGCCAGCGGCCCGTCGATGCCGTCGACGATCAGCGCAAGGCCAAGGCAGACGAACATCGCCGCCCATTGCCCGCCGGTGGCAAGAATGAGCGCGACGAAAGCGAACGCCACGCCGCTCGCGGTCAGGACGTGAACGGAGAAGGCGCGGACGGTTGCGAAGCTCGTCACTTAAGCGTTGCCCCAATCGAGCTTGAGGATCTCGGCCGAGCGGCCGGCCAAATTCCAGTTGCGCCCGAAGCCGCGGAAGCGCGACTTGTCGGCGCGCGCGACGATGACGTCCGGCCCGATCCAGTATTCGCTGTTGCGGATGACGACGTTCTCGCCCTTTTGCTTGCCGGGCACCGGCGTGATGGCGCCGTCGACGTATTTCTCGATGCGCACGACGCGCGTCTCGCCCTGCGTCTCGTAGGTGATCGGCACCTGGTGCACGCCGAGGAATTGGCCGACCAGGATCGAGAGCAAATGCGTGGTGCCGCCGACGCGGCCGGTGAAGATGCGCGTCAGCCCCTTCACCGCCTGGATCGGCGCCTTGTCGTCGACGAACAGCGCCGCCGTCCAATTGCCGCGCGCCATGATGCCGGGCAGATCCATCATCAGTCCGACATTGATGCCGGCGAGATCGACGGTGTCGAAATGCCCCTCGTCGATGCGGATGCCGGCCCAGGTCTGGCAGCGCTCCTCGGTCGGGGGATGATTGCCGAGCGAGATCACGCAAGGGCAGAACACCGTGCAGCTGCACGACAGCGCCATCTCGCCTTTCAAGGTCCAGGCTTCGCTCAACGCCTTCCTCCCGTTTTTTGTTTTCTAGCTCAAATCGCGCGCGGCGGCCAATGGGCGGCGAAGGACACCAGCACGAAAGCGACGCCGATCGCGATCAAAGCGGCGCCGAGCCCGTAAGTGAGGCGGTTGCCGCTGGTTATTTTCTCGACCGTCATGACGACGGCAAGCGCCGCCATCCAGATCACGTTCATCGTGCCGACCGCGAACATCACGGCCATCATCGCCCAGCAGCAGCCGAGGCAAAACAGGCCCTGTTTGAGGCCGAGCCGGAACACGCCGCGCGGCGTCGTTTCCCAATGCGCGAAGAAAAACGGGAACGGCTGGCGGCATTGCGTCAGGCAGGCGTGCTTGAGCGCGGAGAACTGATAGAGCCCGGCGCCGATAAAGATCGCGCCGGAGAACAGCGCGCTGGCCGAGGCCATGCCGGTATCGAGCAAGGCGGCGCGCGTGAAGCAGCAACTGCGCGACCGTCGCGAGCAAGGCAAAGCCGAGCCAGATCACGCTGTAGCCGCCCGCGATCACGAAGGGCGAGACGATGCGCTCGCCTTTGCGCGCCGCGGTGTCGGCGATCTCGGCGTAAGTGAGGATCATCGGCGCGGCGCTCGGCAGCATCATCGCGAGCACCATCGCCGCCCACATCGCAGCGACGAGTCCAAAATCGCTTGCGGCCCAAGTCTCGCCCGCCCCGAATGTCGGCCGGCACAGCGCGGCGATGACGCCGTCCATCCGCACCGTCACCAGCGCGAGATAAAGTCCAGCCGAGCGCGGTCAACGCAATGACGCAGGCAACCGCGACCAGCTTCGGCCGCGCGAATGCCGCCCCCAGCCGGCCGGCGCCGGGCGGTAAATGGCTGAAATCGTGATCGGCGGCTTCGCTCATGTCACACGCATAGCGCATCGGCGCGGCTGGTGCTAATTCACTACAGCCAGACCAGAGCGGACGATTTGATGCCGGACAAAAATGTGAGCGCAATCGTGATTGGCGGGGGCCCAGCGGGCCTGACCGCCGCGATCGCGCTTGCGGCCGGCGGTATCGAGACCGTGCTGGTCGGCAAGCGGCCCGCGACCGCCGACAATCGCACCACGGCTTTGCTCGCCGGTTCCGTCAGCGCGCTCAGCGCGCTCGGCGTTTGGGAACTCTGTGCGGATCAGTCCGCGCCCCTGCGTGTCATGCGCATCGTCGACGACACCGGCCGGCTCTGGCGCGCGCCGGAGGTGAAATTCGAGGCGCAGGAAATCGGGCTCGAGGCTTTCGGCCACAATATCGAGAACCGCCATTTGGTCGCGGCGCTCGAGCGGCGCGCGCGCGGGCTATCCAGCTTGCGCATCGTCGAGGACGAGGTGCTCGCCGTCACGCCGGGCGAACGCGCCGCAACGGTCGCGCTGAAGAGCGGTGAGAGCTTGACCGCGCAGCTGATCGTCGGCGCCGATGGGCGGCGCTCGCTCTGCCGCGAGGCGGCCGGCATCGGGTTCGACGAACAAGCTTATCCGCAAGTTGCGCTGACGGTTTGCCTGAAACATTCGCGGCCGCATCGCGACACCTCGACCGAATTCCACACGCCGAGCGGACCGTTCACTTTGGTGCCGCTGCCGGGCAATCGCTCGAGCCTGGTCTGGGTGCTCGACCCGGCCGACGCCGACGCGCTCGCCGCGCTCGACGACGCCGAGCTCGCCGGCGAAATCGAGCGCGCCTCCCATTCCATCCTCGGCAAGATCGAGGTCGAGCCCGGCCGCGGGCAGTTTCCCCTCACCCGCGCCAATGCGCGGCGCTTTGCCGCCAACCGCATCGCGCTCGTCGGCGAAGCCGCCCATGTCATTCCGCCGATCGGCGCGCAGGGTCTCAATCTCGGCTTGCGCGACGCCGCCACCATCGGCGAGCTCGCCGTCGCGGCTCGGCGTGGCGGCCGCGACATCGGCGGCATCAATGTGCTCGTCGCCTACGACAGACTGCGGCGTGCCGATATCGGCAGCCGCACCTGGGCCGTCGATCTGCTCAATCGCACGCTGCTCACCGATTTCCTGCCCGTGCAGGGCGCGCGCGGCCTCGGTCTTTATCTCATCGACCGCATCGGCCCTTTGCGCCGCGCGCTGATGCGCGAAGGCGTGGCGCCCAAGTCGTCGCAGCCAAAGCTCATGCGCGGCGAAACGATTTAGTGAAACAATAACGGCGGCAGCGTACCGGTCTTCACCAGCCACATCACCGTCGTGAGCGTGACCACCGACAAGAGCGTGCCGACCAGCACCGCGCTCGAGGCCTGCTCGACCCAGGCGTCGTATTGGCGCGCGAATACGAAGACGTTGAGCGCGGGCGGCAACGCAGCCATCAGCACCGCGGTATAAATCCAGGTCTGGTCGAAATTGCCGAACAGCGACATCAGCAGGAACACCAGCACGGGGTGGACGACGAGTTTCACCACGGCCAGCGGCGGCACCTCCCACGGAATTGTCTTGAGCGGCCGCAGCGCGACCGTGACGCCCGAGCGCGAACAGCGCGCAAGGCGCCGCCGCATTCTGCAGAAACTGCATCAAGCGTTCGAGCGCAACGGGCGGCTCGAAATGCAGAGCCGCCGATAGAACACCAAGCGCGCTGGCGATGATGAGCGGGTGACCGGCAACCCGCTTGACCACCTCGAGCGCGATCGCGCCGGCACTCATCGGCCGCGGCTGCGCGAGCGCCATCAGCAGCGGCACCATCGTGAACAGGATGACGTTGTCGAAGCAGAAGATCAGCGCCACCGGCACGGCCGCCTGCGGGCCGAGCGTCGCCAGCGCCAGACCCGGGCCCATATAACCGATATTGCCGTAACCGCCAGCCAGCCCCGCAATGGTCGACTCCGCGATATTGCCCTTGCGCAAGACCATCCCGATCGCGAACGAAATGGAAAATGCCCAAAACGTCGCCAGCGTGGTGGCAAAGACGAAATCGACCCTGGCAAGTTGCTCCAGCGGCGTCTGGGCAAGGATGCGGTAGAACAGGGCCGGCAGCGCCACGTAGACGATGAAGAAATTCATCCAGGCCAGCGCCGTATCGGGAATCTGCTTGATACGCCCACAGGCAAAGCCGATGAAGATCAGCCCGAAAAACGGCAATGCAAGATTGAGAACGTCGATCATCCGGCCAAGCCCCGGCCCGCCTGCGTTTTGACTTGGCGCGGCCTTTGCATTGCTCTAAACGGCAAGGCGCGATTTTGGAAGGATACCCGGTGAAGCTGCCCCGCCAATTCTTTGCCCCGCTCGCCATCGGCGCGCCCGCGCCGATGCGCGACTTGCCGGTGCGGCTCGAGCGCATGATCCATTTCGTGCCGCCGCACAACGAGAAGGTGCGCGCCAAGGTGCCCGAACTGGTGCGGCAGGTTGACGTCGTGCTCGGCAATCTGGAGGACGCCATCCCGATCGACGCCAAGGAGGCGGCGCGCAGCGGCTTCATCGCCATGGCGAAGTCGGTCGATTTTGGCGCCACCGGCCTGTGGACGCGCATCAACGCCCTCAATTCACCTTGGGCGCTCGACGATGTGACGCAGATCGTGGCGGCCGCCGGCAACAAGCTCGACGTGATCATGCTGCCCAAGGTGGACGGGCCCTGGGACATTCATTACCTCGATCAGCTTTTGGCGCAGCTTGAAGCGCGCCACAAAATCAAGAAGCCGATCTTGATCCACGCCATCCTGGAGACCGCGCAGGGCGTCAACAATGTCGAGGCGATCGCGGCCGCCTCCCCGCGCATGCACGGCATGAGCTTGGGTCCCGCCGATCTTGCTGCTTCACGCGCGATGAAGACCACGCGCGTCGGCGGCGGCCATCCCGAATATAAAGTGCTCGCGATGCACCGCAGATCGGTCTACCCGACCTGCGCAATCAAAAGAGCCGATATCGGGTAAACCCGACATCGGCGGCGACAAGCCGCGCGCCGCTTACCAGCAAGACCTCTGGCACTACACCATCGGCAAAATGGTCGATGCCTGCGCCGCCGCCGGCATCAAGCCGTTCTACGGACCGTTCGGCGATTTCTCCGACGCCGCCGCCTGCGAAGCGCAGTTCCGCAACGCCTTCCTCATGGGCTGCCTCGGCGCCTGGTCGCTGCATCCCTCGCAGATCGACATCGCCAAGAAAGTGTTCTCGCCCGATCCGGCGGAAGTGGCATTCGCCAAGAAAATCGTCGACGCGATGCCGGACGGCGCCGGCGCGGTCATGATCGACGGCAAGATGCAGGACGACGCCACCTGGAAACAGGCCAAGGTGCTGCTCGACCTCGCCAGACTGGTCGCCGCCAAAGACCCGGCAATGGCCGCGCGTTACGGGCTGTGACCGTCATGAATAAAATGCGCAACGCCAAATTCCAGCTCGGCCAGGTGGTCAAGCACCGCCTGTTCTCATTCCGCGGCGTGGTGTTCGATATCGATCCGGTGTTCAACAACACCGAGGAATGGTGGCAGGCGATCCCCGCCGAGATCCGTCCGCGCAAGGACCAGCCGTTCTATCATCTGTTCGCGGAAAACGAAGAGACCGAATACGTCGCCTATGTGTCCGAGCAGAACCTGCTGCCCGACACGTCCGGCAAGCCGCTGCGCCATCCGCAGGTCGCGGAAGTGTTCGAGCGCGACGCGAGCGGCAGCTACCGCCCGCGCAACAGCCAGTACAACTGAACCTCCGCCGCAAACGAAAAGGCGCGGCGTTTAGGCCGCGCCTTTGCACTCGTCATTCGTGTCGCGGTATTACTTCGGCGGCGCTGCCGGCGCGGCTTGGCCCGGCTGCTGCTCCAGCTTCTTGCGCGCCTCTTCCGCTTTCTTCTGCAGCTCGGACTGCAATTTCTGCTGCTGCGCCTCGAACACTTTCGGATCGGTCGCCGGCCCGTCATAGGCTTTGGCGAAATCGTTGAGCGGCAGCGGCAGGCTGATCGGCGTGCCCTGCATGTTGATCGCCTGCAGCGTCAGGGTCGTGCCCTTCTTCATCTGCTTGATCATGTCGTCGGTGACCGGATAGTCCGACACGCAGCCGATCGGAAAGCAGATCTTGTACGGCTCGCTGACCGGCGCGCTCTGGTCGATGATGAGCCGCGTGCCGTGCTGGATTTGCATGCCGAGCGGCACGGTGACGCGCATCATCTTGGGCTGGCCTTCCGGCTCGAACAGCTGCACGACGGCGACCGGCATGCCGTTTTCCAGCCGGCCATCTTTGGTCAGCACGCAGACTTGCTTGTTGTTGGTGTCTTGGCCCTTGCCGCAGACTTTCACCCAGGGCGAATACATCAGCTGCGGCTGACCTTGCGCGGCCTGCCCCTGCGGAGGCTGTCCCTGTGGCGCCTGCGCCGGTTGCGCCGGTGCCGGCGCGGGCTTGGCGGCCGGCGCGGGTTTCTTGGCTGGCGGCTGCTGCGCGAGCGCCGGCGCCGCGAACAATGCCGCCGCCGCCAAGCCGAAAACGGCCAATGCGGCAGTCAGCGCGCGGCCCCGCGGCCGTGCCCGTACGATCCGATGATCCATTGCAAAACTGGTCCCTTGTTGTCCCCGTCGGCGGCTTAAGTCCCGCTCGGACGGTCGCCGCTTTGATCGGCTCTCTCAGCGTGAAATACGGCGGGAGCGTGACTCTCGCGCTGCCTGATAGCCGAATTCGCGCCTGCAATAAAGCCACGAATGGGCCAAAAGTAACGAACGGGCGCAGCCGCGGCCCGCGTGTTAAATTGCTGCAATATCGGAGCGAATCGCATTCGAACCCTGCTCACGCCACCGTTCGACCTGCGCGCATTGACGAGAAGCGCGCCTTCGCGCCGCACCGTCCTGCACGGCGGCCTCGCTTTGGCGGCAGCCGTGGCAACGCGGCCCGCTTGTGCGGATGCTCCCTCCCACGCCATCGCCATGCACGGCGATCCCGCCTGGGGACCGAATTTCGATCATCCGAGCTACGCCGACCCGGCCGCGCCCAAAGGCGGCACGCTGGTGCAGGGCGTGCTCGGCACCTTCGACTGTCTCAATCCGTTCATCGTCAAAGGTCTGCCCGCCGCCAATATCCGCAGCTACGTGGTCGAGAGCCTGCTGGCGCGCGGCTATGACGAGCCGTTCACGCTCTACGGCCTGATCGCCGACAGCGTCGAGACCGACGCCGCGCGCACCGAGGTCACCTTCACCATCAACAAGGCCGCACGCTTTTCCGACGGCAAGCCGGTGACGCCGGACGACGTGATTTTTTCCTGGGCGCTGCTGCGCGACAAAGGCCGCCCGAATTTCCGCATCTATTATGCCAAGGCGGTCAAGGCGGAAATCGTCGGCGAGCGCGGCGTGCGTTTCGATCTGACCGGCTCCGACGATCGCGAACTGCCTTTGATCATCGCCTTGATGCCGGTGCTGGCCAAGCACGCGACCAATCCTGATACATTCGAGGACACCAGCTTCGTCGCGCCGCTCGGCAGCGGTCCTTACACCGTCACCGCCGTGCGGCCCGGCGACAGCGTCACCTTCACGCGCGACAAGAATTATTGGGGCCGCGATCTGCCGATCAACCGCGGCCTGTGGAATTTCGACACCATCCGCTACGACTTACTACCGCGACGGCAACACGCATTTCGAGGCGTTCAAGAAAGGCCTCTACGACGTGCGCGCGGAAACCGATCCGGGCCGCTGGCAGACCGCCTATAATTTTCCCGCGCTGCGCGACGGCCGCGTGATCAAGGAGGAATTCCCCTACGGATTGCCCAAGGGCATGCAGGGCCTGGTCTTCAACACGCGCCGCGCGATGTTCGCCGATGTGCGCGTGCGCGAAGCGCTGCTGCATCTGCTCGACTTCGAGTGGATCGACCACACCTATTATTTCGATCTCTATAAGCGCACCGCCAGCTATTTCGACGGCTGCGAGCTGTCCGCGCACGGCGTTCCGGCCAATGCGCGCGAGCGCGAACTGCTGAGCGCTTTCCCCGGCGTGGTGCGTCCCGACATCATGGAAGGAAAATGGACGCCGCCGAAAACCGACGGCTCCGGCCGCAATCGTGACGGCATGCACCGCGCCTTCGATTTGTTCAAGGAAGCGGGCTACGAACTCAAAGACCGGCAGCTCGTTCATCTCGCCAGCGGCCGCCCGCTCGCCTTTGAAATTCTCACCACCACGCGCGACCAGGAGCGGCTGTCGCTCGCCTACTCGCAAAGCCTCAAGCGCGCCGGCATTAACGCGCAGGTGCGCAACATCGACGGCACGCAATTTCAGCATCGGCTGCTCAGCTTCGATTTCGACATGACCGAATATCACTGGGAGCAATCGCTCTCGCCCGGCAACGAGCAGCTGTTCTATTGGAGCTCGGAGTCCGCCGACCAGCAGGGCAGCCGCAATTACATGGGCGTCAAGTCGAAGGCGATCGACGCCATGATCGCGGCCCTGCTCGCCGCCACCAGCAACGACGATTTCGTTTCCGCCGTGCGCGCGCTCGACCGCGTGCTGCTGTCCGGCTTCTACGTCATCCCGCTTTACTATCCGCCGGTGCAATGGATCGCGCGCTGGTCGAAGATCAAGCATCCCGCCGCGCACCTCGCTGTTCGGCTATCTGCCGGAAACCTGGTGGCATCAGGACGCGCGCTCATGATCCTCGGCGACACCATGGCGACCGGCGCCACGCTCGACGAACTGTTCCGCCGTGCCGGCGTGCGTTCGCCGCAAGCGCTCGCGCTCTGCGATCCGCCCAACCGGGACAGTTTCACCGACGGCGCCCCGCGCGCGCTGACTTACGCGGAGGCCGACCGCGCCATCTCGGCGCTGGCCGCCCGGCTGCGCGCGCTCGGGCTCAAGACCGACGCCGTCGTCGCCATTCAACTGCCCAACACGATCGAAAGCGTGATCGCGCTGCTCGGCGTCCTGCGCGCCGGCATGATCGCGGCACCCTTGCCGCTGCTGTGGGGTCACCAGGAGATTGTCGGCGCGCTGCGCGGCATCGGCGCCAAGGCGATCATCGCTTGCGCGCGCGCCGGCACCGAACAGCCGGTGAAAACAGCCATGCTGGCGGCGGCCGAGCTGTTTCCGATCCGTCACGTCTGCGCCTTCGGCGGCGATCTGCCGGACGGCGTCGTGCCGCTCGATGACGTGTTCGCGCCTTCGGACGACCTGGTTCACGCAGCGGTGCGGCCGGGCCCGGCCGCCGCCCATGTCGCCGTCGTCACCTTCGACGTCACCGCTGCCGGCATTGTCCCGGTCGCGCGCAATGCCGCGCAGCTCACCGCCGGCGGGCTCGCGGTTTTTCAGCAAGCCGCCCTGACGCAAGGCGTCAATATTATCTCGACAATCCCGCCCTCTTCGTTCGCCGGCATTGCGCTTGCCGTGATGCCCTGGCTGCTCGCCGGCGGAACGCTGGCGCTGCATCACGGCTGCGACGCGAAGGCGCTCGACGCGCAAAGCGAGGCGCTCCCCGACGCGACGCTGGTGCTGCCCGGTCCAGCTCTCGCGCCGCTTGCCGAGACGGGGCGGTTGCTCGCCTTCAAGACCCTGATCGCGCTCTGGCGCGCGCCCGAGCGGCTCGCCGCGTGCGCGCCCTGGTATCATGACGCCACGCTCATCGATGTCTCAGCCTTCGGCGAGATCGGCTTGCTTGCCGCCTCGCGCGGCGCCGACGGCAAGCCGGCGGCAATTCCGATCAGCGCCGAAACGACGCGCACGGAAGCCGGCACGCTGGCGCTGTGCGGTCCGATGGTGCCGGCGCATACCTTTCCGTCCGGCGAAGCGCTCGCGCCGGACGGCTTCATCGATACCGGCTTCACCTGCGTGTTGACGGGCGATGCCCTCGCCATCACCGGGGCACCTGCCGGCCTTACGGTCGTCGGCGGCTACCGCTTCGCCCAGAAGGCGACCGACGCCTTGATCGCCGCCGCCGATCCAGCCGCCACCCTTATGGCGGTCCCCGACGCATTGCTCGGCCAGCGCCTGGCCGGACGCAGCCCGGACCCGCAGGCGCTCGCCGCCACCTTGCAGGCGCGCGGCGCCAACGCGCTGATTGCGGACGCATTTCACCGCCGCAGGCGCCCCAGCGCCGCCTGATTGCCCGTTTCGTTGACGGGGTATTAACAGCCCATCGTTATGGTCACAGCCTCCGTAACGGTGGCGTTGCGTATCCATGTCGCTGCAGGGTCCAATTATCGTGGTCGCCGAACGTCCGGCGACGGACCTCACGCAAGCGCTCAGCGCCGCCGGCGCCTTCCCCATCGTTGAAGCGAACTGGGCCGATGCGCCGACCGCCTTCGTCGCGGTCAAGCCGTCCGCCGTGGTGATCGCCGAGCCGGGCGCACCCAAATCTGAATCGTCCGCGCGCATGCTCTGCCTGCAGATCGCCACCGCCAGCGGCCCGATCGTGCCGACCATCGCGCTCGCACAGGGAACGCTCGAGGCCGCCGTTCCGATGGCGCTGCCGGCCGACGCCTCCTTGCCGGTGGAGCGGCTGATCGCGCGTCTGCAGTCGGCCATGCGCGTGCGCGCCTTGCACGCCACGGTGCTGCGCCGGATCGAAACCTTCGCCTCGCATGGCGGCAAGCTGCCGGCGCTGCCGGTCGGCGATGCGCTCGACGATGCGACCGTGCTGATCGCCGGGCGCGGCCCGCTCTATCCCGCGCTCAGCGTCGCCATCGGCGAGCGCGTCAACATGCTGGGCGGGCTCAGCGTGGAAACCGCCGCCAAGCATCTCGCCTCGCGCGACATCGACGGCATCGTGGTCGGCGACGGCTTTTCGCCGCGCATGGTGGAGGCCTTCCTCACCTTGCTCGCGCAAGACACCCGCTTCCGCGACATTCCGGTGGCGGTGATCGGCGATGCGCCGCCCGAATTTTCCGAGGCGCTGCCCAATATCGACCACGTCGACGCCGATCCGTCCCGCATTGTCGCGCGCATGGTGCCGCTGGTGCGCATGCACGCCTTCGAGGGCCGGCTCAAACGCATGCTCAAGTCGCTCGACGCCGACGGCATGTTCGATCCGCAGACCGGGCTGCTCACGCGCGATTGCTTCTTTCGCGATTTGTCCAAGGCGGTTGCCGAAGCGAGCGACCGCAGCCAGGCCTTGTCGATCGCGCGCTTTTCGTTCGAGGGCGCGCCCGACGAGCGCGGCGCGCTCGACCGCGCGCGGCTGATGACGCGGCTCATCCGCAATATCGATTTCGCCACCGGCGAAGACGACGGCGCCATTCTCGTCGCCTTCACGCAAACCGATCTGCGCAGCGCGCATGTGGTGGCCCGCCGCATCGCCGCCAGCCTCAAGAGCGCGGTGGCTACGCCGGCACGGCCGCATGAGAAAGTCACCGCCAATGTCACGCTGGCGACGCTGAAATCGGGCGATACGCTCGACAGCCTGATGATCCGCGTGGTCGGCAGCCGGGTGGTTGCCGCCGAGTGAACTGAGGCATAGGTTAGCTCCGATAGGAGTTGAGCCATGCCCGACCAAACCCCCGTCCGCATCGACGTCGTTTCCGACGTGGTCTGCCCCTGGTGCTTCATCGGCAAGCGCCGTCTCGAAAAAGCACTGGCGCTGAAACCCGACGTGCCGGTCGAGGTGCACTGGCATCCTTATTTTCTCAACGACTGGATTCCGCGCGAAGGCATTGCGCGCGAGCAATACCTGACCACCAAGTTCGGCTCGCCCGAGCGCTACAAGGGCATCGCGCAGCGCGTCGCGGCCGCGGCATCCGCCGAAGGCCTCACCTATGCGATGGACAAGATCAGCCGCCAGCCCAACACGCTCGACGCCCACCGGCTGATCCGCTGGGCCGGCGGCATCGGCAAGGCGGCCGAGATGAAGCAGAAGCTGATGGATCTCTACTTCACCGAAGGCGCCGATCTCACCAACCACGCAACGCTCGTGCAAGCGGCGGCCGAAGTCGGGCTCGACGCTGACGATATTCGCGCGGCGCTGGCCAGCGACCAGGACGTCGCCGAAGTCGAGCAGGAGGCGCAGCAGGCCAAGGAGGCCGGCATCGAGGGCGTGCCGATGTTCATCTTCGGCGGCAAGTTCGCGGTGTCGGGCGCGCAGGCGCCGGAACATCTCGCCGAGGCGATCGAGCGCATGGCCGCCGGCCGCGACGCCGCCGAATAGTTCGGAACACTGGCCCATGAAGATCACGGCCGCCGTGGTGCGCGAGCGTGGCGGCGCCTTCGGCATCGAACAGCTCGACCTTTGCGATCCGCGCGCCGACGAATTGCTGGTCGAAGTCGTGGCGTCGGGCATGTGCGCGACCGATCTGCACGGCCGCGACGCCTACTACCCGACCAAGTTTCCGAAAGTGTTCGGCCATGAAGGCGCCGGCATCGTGCGCGCCGTCGGCTCCGCCGTCACCAAGTTCAAACCGGGCGACCACGTGGTGATGGCCTATCCTTGGTGCGGCGAATGTCCGAATTGCAAATCGCACCGGCAGACTTATTGCCTGCACGCCTTCGATCTCAAAATGAACGGCACGCGCGCCGACGGCTCGACGCTGCATTCCAAGGACGGCCAGCCGGTCTACAGCGCCTTCTTCCAGCAATCCTCGTTCGGCAATTTCACCATCGCCAATGAGCGCTTCGCGGTGAAGGTGCGCAACGACGTGCCGCTCACCAGCGTGTGCGCGCTCGCCTGCGGCGGGCAGACCGGCGCCGGCGCGGTGCTCAATGTGATGCAGCCGAAAGCCGGCGACAGCTTCGTCGTGTTCGGTGTCGGCGCGGTCGGACTATCGGGATTGCTGTCGGCGAAGATCGCCGGCTGCGACCCGATCATCGCCGTCGATGTGCACGAGCATCGCCTCAAGCTCGCGCGCGAATTGGGCGCCACGCACACGATCAATCACAGCGGCCGCACCGACGTGGTCGAAGAAATCAGAAAAATCACCGGGCTCGGCGCGCGCTACACGCTGGAAACGTCGGCCATCCCTTCGGTCTTCCGCGAAGCGGTCGAAGCGCTGATGCCGGCCGGCACCTGCGTGCTGCTCGGCAGCGCGCGCAAAGGCACCGAAGTGACGTTCGAGACGCCGTTCCTGCAGAACGGCCGCACCGTGCGCGGCGTCATCCAGGGCGACAGCGTGCCGCAGGAGTTCCTGCCGCTGCTGGTCGATCACATCGCCGCCGGCCGCTTTCCGGTCGAGCGCATGATCACGTTCTACGATTTGGCGGACATCAATCGCGCGGCGGTGGAATCAGCGAGCGGCAAGACCATCAAGCCCGTATTGAAGATGCCGCATTAAGCCGCCTTCGCCGGCTCCGCCAGCGACACCAGCTTGCGCAAAATCGCGGCCGTGCCCTTAAGCCGCTCGACCGGCCGTTCCCAATCTTCGAAGAACACCAGTTGCTGCGTTTTGGCGTCCTTCGGATTGTTGCGCATGCGCACGGCCGAACCCTGCTCGCGGATATAGCCGATCAATCCTTCCGGATTGGCAAAGACATTGTCGCGGAAAGAAAGCACCACGCCCCTCGGCCCGGCCTCGACCTTCTCGACATTGGCGCGCCGGCTGAGCGCCTTGATCGCCACCACCTGCAAGAGGTGATCGACTTCGGACGGCAACTTGCCGAAGCGGTCGACCAGCTCGGCGGCAAAGGCGTCGATCTCGCGCTCGTCCTCGATTTCGGCCAGCCGCCGGTAGAGCGCGAGCCGCACCGACAGATCGGCGACGTAATCCTCCGGGATCAGCACCGGCGTGCCGATGGTGATCTGCGGCGACCAGCGGTCGGCAACCGGCGCGGTGATGCCGGCCTTCAGGCTCATCACCGCCTCTTCCAGCATCTGCTGATAGAGCTCGAAGCCGACTTCCTTGATGTGGCCGGACTGTTCCTCGCCCAACAGATTGCCGGCGCCGCGAATGTCGAGATCGTGCGAGGCGAGCTGGAAGCCGGCGCCGAGCGTGTCGAGCGATTGCAGCACTTTCAGCCGCCGCTCGGCCTGCGGCGTGATCTTGCCCTGCGCCGGCAGCGTCAGCAGCGCATAGGCGCGCAGCTTGGCGCGCCCGACGCGGCCGCGCAGTTGATAGAGCTGCGCCAGCCCGAAGCGGTCGGCGCGATGCACGATCAGCGTATTGGCGGTCGGGATGTCGAGGCCGGATTCGATGATGGTGGTCGACAGCAGCACGTCGTATTTGCCGTCGTAGAAGGCCGACATGATGTCGTCGAGCACGGTCGGCGGCATCTGCCCGTGCGCGACGGCGACGCGCACCTCCGGAATATTCTTGTCGAGGAAATCCTTTTGCCCGGCGAGATCCTCGATGCGCGGGCAGACATAGAAGGCCTGGCCGCCGCGATATTTCTCGCGCAGCAGCGCCTCGCGCACGGTGACCGGATCGAACGGCGACACGAAAGTGCGCACCGCCAGCCGGTCGACCGGCGGCGAGGCGATGATCGAGAGGTCGCGCACGCCGGTGAGCGCGAGCTGCAAGCGTGCGCGGGATCGGCGTGGCGGTGAGCGTGAGCACATGCACCTCGGCTGCGCAGCGCCTTGAGCTTTTCCTTGTGCGCGACGCCGAAATGCTGCTCCTCGTCGACCACCACCAGCGCGAGGTCCTTGAACTTGATGGCCTTGCCGAGCAGCGCATGCGTGCCGATGACGATGTCGACGCTGCCGTCCGCCAGGCCCGCCCTCACCTCCGCCAGTTTTGCGTTGGGCACCAGCCGCGAGGCTTGCGCGACATTGATCGGAAAACTGCGGAACCGCTCGGTGAAGGTCTTGAAATGCTGGCGCGCCAGCAGCGTCGTCGGCACCACCACGGCCACCTGCTTGCCGCTGACCGCGGCGAGGAAGGCCGCGCGCAACGCGACTTCCGTCTTGCCGAAGCCGACGTCGCCGCAGATGAGCCGGTCCATCGGCCGGCCGGAGCCGAGATCCTTGATGGTGGCGTCGATGGCGGCGAGCTGGTCGTCGGTTTCCTCGTAGGGAAATCCGGCGCAGAATTCGTCATAGGCGCCCGGCCCCACGCTCAGGCGCGGCGCCTCGCGCAATTGCCGCTCGGCCGCGATCTTGATCAGCTCGCCGGCGATCTCGCGGATGCGGCTCTTCATGCGCGCCTTGCGCGCCTGCCAGTTGCCGCCGCCCAGCCGATCGAGCTCGACGCCGATCTCCTCCGAGCCGTAGCGCGACAGCAGGTCGACGTTCTCCACCGGCAGAAACAGCTTGGTGTCGTCGGCGTAACGGATTTCGAGGCAATCGTGCGGCGCGCCGGCCGCTTCGATCGCCTGCAAGCCGGTGAAGCGCCCGATGCCGTGATCGACGTGCACGACCAGATCGCCCGGCGCCAGACTGGTCACCTCGGCGATGAAATTCTCCGCGCGCTTCATGGCGCGGCGCGGACGCACCAGCCGGTCGCCGAGAATGTCCTGCTCGCCGACGATGGCCGCGTCTTCGGTCTCGAAACCGCTCTCGATGCCGAGCACCGCGAGCGCGATGGCCGGCTTCGGCAGCGCCAGCGCCTGCGGCCAGGAGCCGACCGACGTGAGATTGTGCAGCTTGTGATCGGCCAGCACGTGGCTCATGCGCTCGCGCGCGCCCTCGCTCCACAGCGCGATCGCCACGCGCTTGCCGGAGGCTTGCAAGGCGAGCACGTGCTTGCTCACCGCCTCGAACACATTGGCGCCCGGCTCGGCGCGCTCGGCGGCGAAATTGTGCCCGGCGCGCGCGCCGATCTCGATCACGCCGTCCGCTTCCGGCACCGCGAAAGGGGTCAACTTGCGCGAGCGCTTCGCGCTTCCAGCCGATCGCGCCATTCGCCTTCGGTGAGATAGAGCCGATCCGGCGGCAGCGGCTTGTAGGGCGGCGTCACGCCCTCCTTCAGCGCCTGCACGCGCGCCTCGTGATAATCGGCGATCTGCTCGAAGCGCGAACGCACCGCGTCCTCGGCCAGCGGCTCGAGCGCCAGCGCCGTGCCGGGCAGATAATCGAACAGCGTCTCCATCTTGTCGTGGAACAACGGCAGCCAATGCTCCATGCCGGGATAGCGGCGGCCCTCGCTCACCGCTTCGTACAACAGATCGTCGGGCGCGCAGGCGCCGAACTGCGCGACATAGCCCGTGCGAAAGCGGCGGATCGTCTCCGTCACGAGCTGGAATTCCGCCACCGGCACCAGATCGAGCCCGCGCAATTCGCTTTCGCTGATTTGCGTCTGCGCGTCGAAGCGCGGATCGTCTCCAGCGCGTCGCCGAAGAAATCGAACCGCACCGGCATGTCCATGCCGGGCGGATAGAGATCGAGGATGCCGCCGCGCACCGCATAGTCGCCCGGCTCGCGCACGGTGGAGGCGCGGGTAAAGCCATTGAGCTCCAGCCACTCGATGATGCCGGCCATGCCGATGACATTGCCGGGCGCGACCGAGAGCGCGTGCGTCGCCACGAACTCGCGCGCCGGCACGCGCTGCAGCGCGGCGTTGACCGTGGTGAGCAGCACCGACGGCTTGTCGCGGCCCTTCACGCGCGCCAGCCGCGACAGCGCGGTCATGCGCTGCGCCACCACGCTGGCATTGGGCGACACGCGGTCGTAAGGCAGGCAATCCCAGGCCGGGAATTCCATCGTCAGAATGTCCGGGCCGAAGAACGCCAGCGCGCGCGACAACTGCGCCATGCGCTGGCCGTCGCGGCAGACCACCGCGAGCGAAATCGCCGGCGCGCCGGGACGCGCCGCAATCGCGCGCGCCAGATCGGCGAGCACCAGCCCTTCGGCGCCGTCGGCGACCTGCGACAGGGTCAGCGGCTTGCCTGCGCGCAGCAATTCGGCGGGAGATTTCGCCATCGTCGTCACGTCTGCTCGCGCAGCCGGCGGAACAGTGCGGTGTCGATCTCGGCCGGCACCGCTTCCGTGCCGTTGACCCAGGCGAAAATCTGCTGATCGGGGATTTCCAGCCAGCGTTCCAGCTCGTCGAGCTCACGATCGCTCAGCGCAGCCAGATGCGCGTCGGCGAAACGGCCGAGCACCAGATCCATTTCCCGGATGCCGCGATGGCGGCAGCGGAACAGCAGGCGCCGCCGCCGCCCGTCCAGCCCTTCGCTCGAAATCTCGTTCACCACATCTCCAAACGCCAAAAGCCCGGACGCGGCCGGGTGCGGGTTATATAGAGGGCTTCGGCGCCAAAGTCAGCGCCCGCTTTGCACAGGCCTGCATTGCGTCCGAAATGGCGCGCAAGCCAGCATGCCGTCCATGCGGCCGCTCGTCCTCAACCCGCTGTTTGCTGCGCTCACCAGCCTGCCCGGCGTCGGGCCGAAGCTGGAGCGGCTCTATGCCCGGCTGCTCGACCGCGATCAGCCGCGCGTCATCGATCTCTTGTTCCACCTGCCGTCCGGCGCGATCGACCGCCGGGCGCGGCCGAAGCTGAACGAAGTGCTGCCCGGCCAGGTCGTCACCGTCGCGGTCAAGGTCGAGGAGCACCGCCCCGCCCCGCGCCATCGCGCGCGCGCGCCCTACCGCATCATCACCAGCGACGACACCGGCGTCACGCTGACGCTGACTTATTTCAGCGCGCGGCCCGACTATCTCGAGAAGCTGCTGCCGGTCGGCGAGACGCGTTACGTCTCCGGCACCGCCGAATTCTACGACGGCATGTTGCAGATGGTGCATCCCGACCGCGTCGTGGACGAGAAGGGGTTTGCCGCGCTGCCGCTGGTCGAGCCGGTCTATCCGCTCACCGAAGGCTTGGCGCTCGGCAATGTGCGGCGCGCGATGGATGGCGCGCTCGCGCGTCTGCCGGAGCTCCCCGAATGGCAGGACGAGGCCTGGGTGTCGCGCGAACGCCTCCCCGCCTTTGCCGACGCCTTGCGCCACCTGCACCGTCCCGCCGAACCGCACGACATTGCGCCCGAAACGCCCGCCTGGACCCGGCTTGCCTATGACGAGTTGCTCGCCGGCCAGCTCGCGCTCGCTCTGGTGCGCGCGCACATGCGCCGCCAATCCGGCCGCGGCACCGCCAGCGAAGGCCGCATGCGCGCGCGCGTCCTCAAGGCGCTGCCCTATGCGCTCACGCATTCGCAGCAAAAAGCCGTCGACGACATCATCAACGATCTCGCGCTGCCGCAACGCATGTTGCGCCTGCTGCAAGGCGATGTCGGCTCCGGCAAGACCGTCGTGGCTTTGGTCGCGGCCGCCGCCGTGATCGAGGCCGGACGCCAGGCCGCCTTCATGGCGCCGACCGAGATCCTCGCGCGCCAGCATCTGAAAACCATCGCGCCGCTGGCCGAAGCCGCCGGCATCCGCGTCGCCATCCTCACCGGCCGCGAACGCGGCGGCGAACGCGAGACCCTTCTCGACCGCCTCGCGCTCGGCGACATCGATCTGCTGATCGGCACGCATGCGCTGTTTCAGGAGGGCGTCGCGTTTCACGACCTCGCGCTCGCCATCGTCGACGAGCAACATCGTTTCGGCGTGCACCAGCGGCTCGCGCTCACGCAAAAGGGCGAAGCGGTCGACGTGCTGGTGCTCACCGCCACGCCGATCCCGCGCACGCTGGTGCTCACTTACTTTGGCGACATGGACGTCTCGGAATTGCGCGAGAAGCCGGCCGGTCGGCAGCCGATCGACACCCGCACCATTCCGCTCTCGCGCCTGGAGGAAGTCGAGGACGCGGTCGGCCGCGCGCTTGCCGAAGCGGGCAATCGCGCCTATTGGGTCTGCCCGCTGGTCGAGGAATCCGAGAAGATCGATCTCGCCGCCGCCGAAGCGCGTTTCGCGGAACTGCGCAAGAAATTCGGCAAGGCCGTCGATCTGGTGCATGGCCGCATGAAGGGCGCCGGAGAAGGACGCCGCCATGGCGCGCTTTGCCGCCGGCGAAACGCAACTGCTGGTCGCCACCACCGTGATCGAAGTCGGCGTCGACGTGCCGGAAGCAACCGTCATGGTGGTCGAGCACGCCGAACGCTTCGGCCTCGCGCAGCTCCATCAGCTGCGCGGCCGCATCGGCCGCGGGCACCGGCCACTCGACTTGCCTGTTGCTCTACAAGACGCCGCTCGGCGAAACCGCCAAGGCGCGGCTCGCGACTCTGCGCGAGACCGAAGACGGCTTCCGCATTGCCGAGGAAGACCTGAAGCTGCGCGGCGAAGGCGACCTGCTCGGCACGCGCCAAAGCGGCCTGCCCGGCTTCCGCGTCGCCCGCCTCGAATTCCACGGCAAATATCTCGGCGCCGCGCGCGACGACGCCGCGCTCATTCTGTCGCGCGATGCCGGCCTCGCGAGTGAGCGCGGCCAAGCGCTGCGCCACCTGCTCTATCTGTTCGGCAAAGACGAAGCGATCAAGCTGATCCGGGCGGGCTAGCCGCCGCCCAGCGGATCGGGACCGAAACGGTTCGGGCCGGTCGTGCCTTTGATGCAGTCCCAGATAATCAGCAAGATGACGCCGATGATCGTGAGGACAAGCAGCAGCCACCAGCCGGTGCGGTCGAGATCGTGCAGCCGCCGCACCGACACGGCGAGCCCCGGCAGAAAGAATATCAGCGAGACCAACGGCCCGAACACGCCGGTCGTGCGTCGACTCGTCAAAGTCAAAGAGTCCGCGATCGAGGATGCCGGCCGCCATGGTGACGAGCACCACGAACAGCGTCCAGTACCAAAATTCCGAACGCGCCGCGCGGCCGGAAAACGTAACGTAATTGCTGAATCCGGATTTGATCGCTTGGCCAAAATTCATTGCCGCCCCCATCTGTGACTTGCGAGGGCAAACCTAGCAACAATCGAAGGGCCGCGCGAGACGCGCCTTACTGCGCCGGCTCTTTCTTTTTCTTGCGCAGCGCCTGCGCCGCGCGCGCATTGGCGGCGAGCGTACCGAGTTTCTTCTGCTCGTCGCCGTCCGGCTGCACCATGCCGGCGGAGATCAAAACCGTCATCGCGTTCTCGACCGTGATGTCGAGCTCGATCACGTCCTTGCGCTTGACGAAGAAGAAAAAGCCGGTCGTCGGGTTGGGCGTACAGGGCAGGAACACCGAGACGATGTTCGCCGGCCGGCAACTTGGCCGAAACGTCGCTCCCCGGCGGCGCCGAAATGAACACCAGCGACCACATGTCGGGCGCCGGAAACTCGACCAGCCCGACTTTGCGGAAACTCGAGCCTTCCTTCGAGAACAGCGCCTCGAAAATCTGCTTCATGGTCTTGTAGATCGGCCGCACGATCGGCATGCGGTGCAGCAGGCTCTCGCCCCAGCCGACCAGCGTGCGGCCGATCAAATTGGCGGTGAGGAAGCCGAGCAGCGTGAGCGCGAAAAACGCCACCACCAGGCCGGTGCCGGGGATCGGCCACGGCAAATAAGTTTCCGGCCGATACATCGGCGGAATGAGCGGCCGCACCCAGCCGTCCACCCAGGTGATGAACGACCAGGTGATCCAGGCGGTGACCGCCAGCGGGCCGGCCACCACCAGGCCGGTAAGAAAATAATTGCGGATGCGCGCGGCCGGACCGGTATGCGACGCCACTTGCACGACCGCGACGTCGGCGGCTCGTTGTTCGCCTAGCTTCGGCTCGATGTCGGCCATAAGGTTATTCTATTCCACCGTGACCGATTTCGCGAGATTGCGCGGCTGATCGACGTCGGTGCCGATGGCAGCCGCCGTATGATAGGCGATGAGTTGCACCGGCACGGCATAGACTAACGGCGTGACCGTCGCTGCCATGTCGGGCAGCGTGAGCGTGACGAAGTGCTCCTTGGCGACTTCCTCGGCGCCTTTCGCGTCGGTCATCAGGATGATCTTGCCGCCGCGGGCGGCGACCTCCTCCATGTTCGACAGCGTCTTGTCGAATACGCGGTCGTGCGGCGCGATCACGATCACCGGCATGGTCTCGTCGATCAGGGCGATCGGGCCGTGCTTGAGCTCGCCGGCGGCGTAGCCTTCGGCGTGGATATAGGAAATTTCCTTCAGCTTGAGCGCGCCTTCCAGCGCGATCGGGAAGCTGGTGCCGCGGCCGAGATAAAGCACGTCGCGCACCTTGGCGAGATCGTGCGACAGCTGCTCGATCTGCGGCTCGAGCGTGAGCGCCTGCGTCATCAGGCGCGGCACCTCGATCAGTGCATGCACGAGCTTCTGTTCATCGGCCTCGCTCAATTCACCGCGCGCGCGTCCGGCCGCAATCGCTAGGCACGCCAGCACGGCCAGCTGGCAGGTGAACGCCTTGGTCGAGGCGACGCCGATCTCAGGTCCGGCCAGCGTCGGCATCACCACGTCGCTGTCGCGCGCAATCGTCGAGGTCGGCACGTTCACCACCGACAGCACGTGCTGCTTGTGCTCCTTGGCATAGCGCAGGCTCGCCAGCGTGTCGGCGGTCTCGCCCGACTGCGAGATGAAGATGGCAAGATCGCCGTCTTCCAGCGGCGCCTCGCGGTAGCGGAATTCGGAGGCGATATCGATCTCCACCGGCAATTTGGCGAAACGCTCGAACCAGTATTTCGCCACCAGCCCGGCATAGAAGGCGGTGCCGCAGGCCGAGATCGACAGGCGTTTGAGCTTCTTCCAGTCGAACGGCAGTTCACCCGGCAGCCGCACGCGCTCCGTCGTCATGTCGATGTAATGCGCGAGCGTATGGCCGACCACTTCCGGCTGTTCGTGGATTTCCTTGGCCATGAAGTGCTTGTAATTGCCCTTGTCGACCATGCACGCCGGAGGCTGCCGACGTGATGATCGACCGCTCGACCTTTTTGCCCTGCGCGTCGTGGATTTCGACGCCCTTGCGCGTCACGATCGCCCAGTCGCCGTCTTCGAGATAGCTGACCTGATCGGTGAAAGGCGCAAGCGCAATCGCGTCGGAGCCCAGATACATCTCGCCTTTGCCGTAGCCGACGGCGAGCGGCGAGCCCTTGCGGGCGCCGATCATCAAGTCGTCCTCGCCGGCGAAGATAAAGGCGAGCGCGAAGGCGCCGCGCAGTTGCTTGAGCGCCGCCGCCACCGCTTCGGCCGGCGTCTTGCCGTTGTTCATTTCTTCGGTGACCAGATGCGCGACCACTTCGGTGTCGGTCTCGCTGCCGAATTTGTGGCCGTTCTTGCTCGAGCTTGTCGCGCAGCTCGCGGAAATTCTCGATGATGCCGTTGTGCACCACGGCCACGCGCTCGGTCGCATGCGGATGCGCGTTGCTCTCGCTCGGCTTGCCGTGGGTTGCCCAGCGCGTGTGGCCGATGCCGATATTGCCGGGCAGCGGCTCCTTCTCGAGCCGCGCTTCCAGCGCCTTCAGCTTGCCCTGCGCGCGCCGGCGTCCGAGCTTGCCGTGGTCGAGCGTCGCGACGCCGGCGGAGTCATAGCCGCGATATTCGAGGCGCTTGAGCGCATCGACCAAATGGGCCGCGACCGGTTCGCGCCCTAAAATGCCAACAATCCCGCACATCCGTCCGGATGGCCCCCTGCCTTGAATGCTGCTTTAGCCGTTGCGGCCAACGGTTTGGAAATCAAAACGCATTGCGCCGTGTGACAGAGCGTTCCGGCGTAATTGCGGCGTCTCAGGCGCGCTTTTTCGGCACTGCCTTGCGCAGGCTTTTGCCCAAGGCCTTGACCTGCTGCAAGCGTTTTGCCCAGCCTTCCTTAACCACTTGCTTGGCCCGCGCCACCGCCAACGCGCCGGCCGGCACGTCTTTGGTGATCACCGAGCCGGAGCCGATATAGGCACCGTCGCCGATCTTGACCGGCGCCACCAGCGACGAGTTCGAGCCGATGAAGGCGCCCTTGCCGATATCGGTGCGGTGCTTGGCTACGCCGTCGTAATTGCAGGTGATGGTGCCGGCGCCGATATTGGCGCCCGCGCCCACCCGCGCGTCGCCGATATAGGCAAGGTGATTGGCCTTGGCGCCCGCCTCGACGGTCGCCTCCTTCACCTCGACGAAATTGCCGATATGGACATCGGCCCCGAGCTTGGCGCCCGGCCGCAGCCGCGCGTAAGGCCCGACGCGCGCGCCCTTGCCGACATGGGCGCCTTCCAGATGCGAGAAGGCGCGGATGGTGGCGCCGTCCTCAACGGTGACGCCCGGCCCGAACACGACATTCGGCTCGATCGTGACGTCCTTGCCGAGCTTGGTGTCGGCGGACAGAAACACGGTTTCCGGCGCGATCAGCGTGACGCCCGCCTCCATGGCGGCGGCGCGCAGACGCTGCTGCAAGACGGCTTCGGCCTCGGCGAGCTGCGCCTTGGTATTGATGCCGCGCACATCGTCCTCCGTGGTTTCGATCGCGACTGCCTTCAAGCCCATATCGCGGGCGATGGCAACCGCGTCGCTGAGATAATACTCGCCTTTGGCATTGGCGTTGCCGATGCGCTCGAGCAACGCCAGCGCATGCCGGCCGGACAGCGCCATCAGCCCGCCATTGCAGAAGCCGACTTTGCGCTCCTCCGGCGTCGCGTCGCTGTGCTCGCGGATGGCGAGCAGCTCGTCGCCGCGCGTCAGCAAGCGGCCATAGCCGGTCGGATCGGTGGCGTTGAACCCAAGCACCGCCACCGCCGCGCCTTCGCCCAATGCGTCGCGCAACTTGCGCAACGTCTCGGCGCGCACCAACGGCGTGTCGGCGAAGATGACGAGGATGTCGTCGACTCCGCGCATGATCGCCTTGCGCGCCGACAGCACCGCATGCGCGGTGCCGCGCCGTTCGCGCTGCTCGAACGTCTGCGCGTTCGGCGCAACCGCGCGCGCCTCGGCAGCCACCGCCTCATGGCCGGGCCCGATGACGACCGCGGTTTCACCGCAACCCGCCTGCTTGGCCGCCGCCAGCACATGCGCGAGCAGCGAGCGCCCGCCGACGGCATGCAGCGCCTTCGGCAGGCTGGTGCGCATGCGAGTGCCTTCGCCGGCGGCGAGCACAATCGCAAGGCATGTTCGTTTGCTCATTCTCGTCCGCGCTCGCGCTGTTGCCGCAATCGGGGCGCACCGTAGCGCTGACCGGCCGATGCGGCCATTCGCGGCCCGCGGCGGAGCGAGCATTGCCGGATTCTGCTAACGTTTTCAATGATGTGATTCGCTGTTCCTGAAGGTGGCCATGGCGGTCGAGATTGTTCCGAAAGAACCGGACACGATCGTGGCGGGAGCGCGCCGCTTCGATTTGCGCTCGTTGTGGCGGCTGACCGCCTGGGGCGGCGCGGCTGCGCTGGCGCTCGCCGCCGCCGTCTTCGCCAGTCAGACCGAGAGCGGCAGCCAGCGTCTGGCGGCATTCGCGTCGGCGGACTTGCCGGTGCGGCCCGTCGCCACGGTCAAGATACCGCCGCATCGCGAGCAGGAGTGGGAAATTGCGCGCCTGGAGGCGCAACTGCGCACGCTCACGTCCGACCGCGACCGTCTGGCCGAGCGCGTTGCCAGCCTCGAGCACAACATCGAAGACATCACCGGCTCGATCAAGCGCCAGTCCGCGCAGACGATAACGCCTGCGCCGCCGACCGCCGCCACGCCTGTCATTTCGCCGCCGGCCACGACCGAGGCCAAGCAAAGCGAAAAGCCGGCCCCCGCCCAGGCCAAGCCGAGGCGCGCCGCCTGCGGCCGCACCAGAACAAACGGCCGTGACGGCGCACGAGGCTGTGCCCTTGCCGCCGGTGCGCGTCGCGGCGTTGCCGGCAGAACCCGCCGCGCCCAAGCTTGAATTCGGCGTCGCGTTGGCAAGCTCGTCGAACCTCGATGTCCTGCATCTGCAATGGGGGGCGCTGAAAGCCAATTACGGCCCCTTGCTCACCGGCCTGCGCCCGATCGCGGCGCGCGAGCAGCGCGGCACCGCAACCTATTACCGGCTGGTGCTTGGGCCGCTGCCGAACGCCGCGGCCGCGGCCAAGCTGTGTGCGCGCCTGACCGCCGCGCGCGCGGTGTGCCACGCGGGAAAATTCACCGGCGATCCGCTTTAGGAGGCTCGATTTGCCGCGGCTCCGGCGCGGCGGCATAATCGCAACCATGAAGCTGTTCCTGCCGAGCGCGCGCGCCACCAATTACCTGCTGATCGTCGGCTTCTGCTCGGTCGGCTACGCGCTTTATATGCGCTACCTCGCCATCGAACAGACGCCGGTCGGGCTTGGCCTGCGAAGGCGGGCTCAAGACCTGGCTCTGCTTCACGCGCCACATCGCGATCGTGCTGTTCACCTATTCGGTGTTCGGCTGGGCCGCGCTCATTGTCGCCGCGGTCAATCTGCTGCGGCCTTCGCTTCTGCTGTTCGCGGTGGCGCTGAGCCTCGCCTGCATCGGCGTCGTGCTCTACAACGTCGGCCTGTCGGCGCTTGCCGTCGGACTATTGCTGCTCAGCTTCGCGCGTCGCGCACCTGAACCAGAGTGACGGCGAGCGCAAGCAGCGCGGCGCAGAGCCAGAGCGACTGCCAGTTCGCGAAGCTCTCGTTGATCGCAATGTAAGGCACCGCCAGCGCCAGCACCAAAGCCGTCATAATTTCGGCGGCGCCGCGCGCGCCCGTCGGCCGCGGCATCGTCAGCGTGTGCAGCAAGAACGGCACCGCCGCCGCCGTCAGCGGCGCGAACGGAAAATCCTTGTAGCGCGGATCGAACACCAGCCCGAGCGCGGTCATCACCGCCAGCAGCGCGGTCGCGATCAACAGCGCGCCCAGTGCGAGCACGAGCGGATCGCGCGCGCGCTCCGACGCCGGTCCGAGCAGGCGCGACAGACGCGGGATCGGCACGCCACGCGTGATCGCGGCGCTCACCACCGGCGCGCTCAGCGCTGCGACCAAAGCCAGCGCAACCGAGCGCAGCCAGCCGCCGACGCCAAGGCTCTCCAACTGCACATTGGCAATCGTCCAGCCGATCAGCGCGCCGCCGGCGATCGCATTGCCGGTGACGGCGAGCCAGGCAAGCGGCGACGCCTTGCGCCCTGCGAGAACCGCCACGCCGAACACGGCGACCGCCAAAGCAATCCCGCCGACCGCCTGCCATGCCCACAGCGGATGGTTGGAGACCGGCTCGCCCCACACGAATTTGAATTGCCGCCTGCCGTCGCTGATCAGGCCCCAGTGGCCGCCGACGGTGCCTTCGAGCGCGCGTTTCCACGGCTGGTCATAAGCTTCGATCACATTGACGCGGAAATTCTCGCGCGCCGCCAGCGCCAGCACGTCCTGGATCACGCGCGCCTGATTGACCGGCGATGGCAGCGCGCCTTCGCGCATGCGCCCCGCGCTCGGCCAGCCGACTTCGCCGATCAAGACCTCCTTGCCGGGAAAAGCCGCCACCACCTTCCGCCGGATCGCCTCGACATGGGCTGCGGCATTGCGCGCCGGGATCGGGAAATCCTCCCAATAGGGCAGGATATGGATGGTGATGAAATCCGCCGCCGCGGCGATCTGCGGATTGCGCAGCCAGAACTCCCAGACATCGGCATAGGTCACCGGCACCGACACCTGCGCCTTGACCGTGCGCAGGGCGGCGGCGACGTCATCGCCCGACATCTCCCCCCGCAGCAGCGTCTCGTTGCCGACCACCACGGCACGGATGGTGCCCGGATAACGTTTGGCGAGCTCCACCGCCGTCTCGATCTGCGTGCGGTTGTAGTCGGCATGGCCCGAAAGCCAGAGCCCCTGGATGACCTTGAGCCCGTGGCGGGCGGCGATCCCGGCGATCTGGTCGAGGCCGAAATCGGTCGAATAGGTGCGCACGCAGTCGGTCAACTGGGCGAGCTGGGCCAGATCGCGGTCGATCTGCTCGGCCGACACGCGGGTCGAAAGGTCGAGCGGGGTCTGGCGGCCGTGGAAGGGGGCGTAGGAGATGCAATAGAGCTTTTGGCCGGCTTTCAGCGGGGCCTGATGGATGGCCTCCGGAATGCCAAGCCAGGCCCAGAAGGCCGCAATGGCCAGCACCGATAGGGCAAGACCAGCAAGACCGAGGCGCATTGCCCTAACCCGTTCGGCAGAAAAGCCACGGGTCCGGCTTATCGCGCGGACCGCCCGCTGCCAAGCTCGCCGGGCGCTGGACAAAGGGCGGCGGTAAGGTCAAGTTTTAGCTCCCGGTCTTGCCTGAAAAGTCCGGTTCAAGGGGTGGGGTAGCGGCCTTTCAAAGAAACAGTCTCCGGGCGGCGCGGTAGCCGCAATAGCGTCCCAATCCGGCGTCAGAGGATACGGGGAGCGGGCGCGAGGGGCGTCTTCAATACAAACGGGACAAAAAGCCGTGTCGTTGCGTCGACTTTTGTGTGCGTTTTGCGTGCTGGCCTTTAGCCTGACCGCAGGCGGCGCATTCGCCCAAGGCAGCGGCAATGGTTCCCCGTCGGAAAAGCCCCCCGCCGAGAAGGCCGTCAAAGACGGCCAGAAGAAAATCGACGAAATCGCCGAGGCGTCCCGCACCCTCACCGGCGCTGCCGGCAACCCGGAATGCGTCTGGCTCGGCCGCCGGGTGGTCAGCTTGCTGTGGCGGGACGATCTCGACACCGCCTTCCGCCATCTCGACCTTTACGACCGCTTCGGCTGCCCGGGGGCCCATATCCAGGCCACTTTCCGATGTCTGGTCCGTCAGGGCGATATCGACCCCAAGGCCCAGGAAACCCTCAACGGCCGGGTCCATTCCTGTTGGCTCAATCCAGGGCTGCCGCCCGAGCCGGTCACTGCCGCCAAGGCGCCTGCTGCCACATCGGGCGGAACCACGCCGCGCTGACGGCGTTTTCTTACGTGGGAAAAATATTTGTCATCGGCGTTATGCGACCGCCTAGGATTTGCCATGTCGGCTGCCTACTTGTTGGCATGCCTAGCGCCGGGCTACTCTGCATCTGCGCAGATCAAGTTCGGCCGAGCCCAGGGGACGGGCTCAAGGATCTGCCATCCAGCCCCGAGTGGTCGTGAAGTCAAATGCGCACCGTCGCTGCCGTAGTCGCCCTCGTGGCGTGCGTGCAAGCCGGCTTGTGGGCTCTAACGCAAACGCACGTCAGCGCGCCTGACGTCGAAGGCACGCTTGCCAGCGTGTCCTACGCCCCGTTTGCCAGTTCGGTTAATCCTGACGAAGGCGGCAAGACGACGCCGGAGCAAATCCGCGCCGATCTGAAGAAGCTCGCGCCGATCACCCGCGCGATCCGCCTCTATTCTTCGACCGGCGGCGTCGAGCTTGTGCCGGGCATCGCCTCCGAATTCGGCTTGAACGTCACCGTCGGCGCCTGGATCGACAAGCACGAGGACCGCAACGAGCGCGAGATCAACTCGGCGATCGACCTCGCCCGCCGCCACAGCAACGTCAAAAGCGTGATGGTCGGCAACGAAACGATCTTCCGCGGCGAGCAGACCACCGACAACCTCATCAAGATGATCCAGCGCGTGAAGCGCTCGACCAGCGTGCCCGTCTCCACCGGCGAAATCTGGCACGTCTGGATCGCGCATCCCGAGTTGGTATCGGCGGTCGACTACATCTCCGCGCACGTGCTGCCCTACTGGGAAGGCTTCTCGGACACGCAGGCGGTCGACCAGGCTATCCTGATCTACGACAAGCTGCGCCAAGCCTATCCCGGCAAGCGCATCGTGATCGCCGAGTTCGGCTGGCCGAGCGCCGGCTATAATTTGAAGAATGCCGATCCCGGCCGCATCGAACAGGCCGCCGTCTTGCGCGACTTCGTCGCGCGCGCGCGCGCCTACGGCATCGACTACAACATCGTCGAAGCGATCGATCAGCCCTGGAAGATTTTCGAAGGCGGCGTCGGCCCCTATTGGGGTCTGTTCGACGCTGCGCGCGAGCCCAAGTTCAGCTGGACCGGCCCGCTCACCGAGCCCAACCACTGGCGGCTCGCCGGCATCGCGCTGCTGGTGAGCGTGCTGCTGTCGCTGCCGATCCTCGCCATGACCACGGTGACGCTCGGACAAGCCGCGTTGCTTGCGACCGGCGCCAATGTCGTCGGCGCCTGGTTTGCCACCGTGTTCGCTTATTGGAACGGCCACTACTTCGTTGCGGGCGCAGCCTTCGCGCTGGGCTTGGGCACCGTGCTGCTGATCCCGCTGATCATCATCGCGCTCGCGCGCATCGAGGAAATCGCCGCCGTCGCCTTCGGCCGCAAGCCGCTGCGGCTGGTGGCTGCGCCGCCGCTCGCGCCCGAATTGGCCGCGCCGAAAGTGTCGATCCACGTTCCGGCGCATAACGAGCCGCCGGAGATGCTCAAGCAGACGCTCGATGCGGTCGCGCGCCTCGAATATCCGAATTTCGAGTGCATCGTCATCATCAACAACACGCCCGACCCGGCGCTTTGGCTGCCGATCGAAGAACATTGCAAGACGCTCGGCGAGCGCTTCAAGTTCGTGCGCGCCGACGACATCAAGGGCTTCAAGGCCGGCGCGCTGCGCCTTGCGCAGGTGCACACCGCCGCCGACGCCGAGATCATCGGCGTGATCGACGCCGACTACGTCGTGCAGCCCGATTGGCTCAAGGACCTTGTGCCCGCCTTCGGCGATGCGACCGTCGGCCTCATCCAGGCTCCGCAGGATCACCGTGACGGCGAGCGCAGCGTGATGCACCACGCCATGAACGGCGAATATGCCGGTTTCTTCGACATCGGCATGGTCCAGCGCAACGAGCACAACGCCATCATCGTGCACGGCACCATGTGCCTGATCCGCCGCGCCGCGCTTGAATCATGCGGCGGCTGGTCGAGCGACACGATCTGCGAAGACACCGATCTCGGCCTCACGCTGCTCGAGCACGGCTGGCAGGCGCATTACACCAACAAGCGCTACGGCCACGGCCTGCTGCCCGACAGTTTCGAGGCCTACAAGAAGCAGCGCCACCGCTGGGCCTATGGCGGCTTCCAGATCCTGAAGAAGCACTGGCGCCGCTTCCTGCCGGGCGCCAGCCGCCTGACGCGCGACCAGAAGCGCGAATTCGCAATGGGCTGGCTCAACTGGCTCGGCGCCGAGAGCCTCGGCGTCGTCGTCGCGCTGATGAACATCGTCTGGGTGCCGGTCGTCGCCTTCCTCGACATCGCGGTGCCCGACCGCATTTTGACCGTGCCGATCATCGCCAGCTTCGCGGTGTCGGTGCTGCATTTCGTCACGCTTTATCGCCTGCGCGTGCGCATCCCCAAGGGCCAGCTGCTCGGCGCGGTGTTCGCCGCCATGTCGGTGCAATGGACGGTCGCGCGCGCGGTCGGCTTCGGGCTGATCAAGGACCACCTGCCCTTCGTGCGCACCTCGAAAGGCGGCCTGCGCCGCTCGAGCGATTTCCACGCCTTCTGGGAAGCGGTGCTGGCGGGCTTGCTGATCCTCGGCGCCATCACGCTCTATGTCACCAACATCAAGCAAGTCCGCGAGATCAACATTTTCGCGATCGTGCTGGTGGTGCAGAGCCTGCCCTTCATCGCGGCAGTGGCGATCGCTGCAATCGAGCGCAGCGCGCTCAACGAATTCGCGACGTGGCGCGCGCTCGAAGCGCGCTTTGCCGAACTGCTGCCGCGGCGTGTGACCCGCGCGCCCGCGCCGGCCGCTGCACCCGCCCCCGCGTCTCAACGCGAGATCGTGCAGTAGCTTTATTTGCCCGCCAGCGCGGTCTCGACCAGCTTCACCCAATACGACGTCCCGAACGGGATCGCCTCGTCGTTGAAGTTATAGGCCGGGTGATGCAGGCCGGCGCTCTCGCCGTTGCCGACAAAGATGAAAGCGCCGGGCCGCGCATTCAGCATGAATGAAAAATCTTCCGCGCCCATCACCGGCGCCATGTCGATATCGACCTTGTCCTTGCCCGCGATCTCGCCGGCGACTTGCGCCGCGAAGTCGGTTTGCGCCGCGTGGTTCTTGAGCACCGGATAGCCGCGCCGGTATTTCACCGTGGCCTTGGCGCCGTAGAGCTTGGCGGTGCCTTCGACGATTTCCGGCACGCGCTTTTCCAACAAATTTCGCACCTCCTCCGTCAGGCTGCGCGCGGTGCCGCGCAGTTGCGCGGTCTGCGGAATGACGTTGTCGGCGTTGCCGGCGTGGAACACGCAGATCGACACCACCGCCGACTCCAGCGGATCGACATTGCGCGACACGATCGACTGCAGATTGTTGACGATCTGCGCGCCGACCAGCACGCTGTCGATGCCGAGATGCGGACGCGCGGCATGCGCGCCTTTGCCCTCGATGTCGATCCGGATGTAGTCGGCCGCCGCCATGATCGGGCCCGGCCGGATCGAGAATTCGCCGACCGGCATGCCCGGAAAATTATGCATGCCGTAGACTTCGCCGATGCCGAAACGATCCATCATGCCGTCGTCGACCATGGCCTTGCCGCCGGCGCCGCCCTCCTCGGCCGGCTGAAAAATGACCACCGCGGTGCCGTCGAAGTTGCGCGTCTCGGCGAGATAGCGCGCGGCGCCGAGCAGCATGGCGGTGTGCCCGTCATGGCCGCAGGCGTGCATCTTGCCCGGCACCGTCGACTTGTACGGCAGCCCGGTCGCCTCCTCGATCGGCAGCGCGTCCATGTCGGCGCGCAAGCCGATCGCCTTGGTCGACTTGCCCTTGCGGCCGCGGATGACGCCGACCACGCCGGTGCGGCCGATGCCGGTCACCACTTCGTCGCAGCCGAATTCACGCAGCTTTTCAGCGACGCTGCCGGCGGTGCGCGTGACGTCGTAGAGCAATTCGGGATGGGCATGCAGATCGTGCCGCCAGGCGGTGATCTCGGAATGCAGGTCGGCGACGCGGTTGACGATCGGCATGAACAGGCTCCTTTGCCCATGAGTGTAGCAAATCGCGCCGGGCTTGCGCGAGTTCAAGGATCATGCGGCTTCTGCCTATTGACCGGGCAGGAAAGCGCCCCTACACAGCCCGAATTGGCGATAGCGCGTCGCGCAGGCGGTAGAGCAAAATTGCGCCGGGGCATCACTCGGGGCATCATCTTGCAAAGTTATCGGGCCGGTAGCTCAGTGGTAGAGCACTTGACTTTTAATCAAGTGGTCGATGGTTCGATCCCATCCCGGCTCACCACATCTCCGCCCTTTTCCGTTTAACGAATTCGATGAAAATGAGATCGGCGCGCGCGGTCTGTGCAGCGCAAAAAACAGCAATCGTCCTGCAATTGCAGCAATTGCGGTCAAGATTTACCGCTCGGCCTGTCGCAAAACTTTAGCGATAAGGCCACGCCAGTTTCACCAAAGCGTCTCGCCCTCGCCACGATGCGCCGCTATCCGGAACACGCAGGGTAAGGCAAACCAACGGGAGGCCGAGATGCAGCTTCATTGCAACGCGGCAAAACTGTCCGGTATGCGTGCGTTCGCGGCGCCTTTGCGCTGTCCCCATTGCGGCGACTGCATGGTCGCGCCGATGGTGTCCGAATTCGTTGAAGGCGGCGAAATCCGCCACCATTGGGAATGCGACGCCTGCGGACAGCCCACCACCACCTTGATCCCGCTCGACCAGCTTTGAGGCCCCCGGCGGGGGAATAGCTGCTAGGCTGCCGGTGTTTGCGTTAGTGGCTGTGCACAGCCTGATCAAGGAGGAGCAAACATGACAAAGACGTTTCTGCGCCCGGCACTGGTCGTTCTGGCCTGCGCCGGCGTGATCGCATTCGCCTCGCCGTCGATGGCGGACATGATGAAGATGAAGGCCGACCTGAAGGGCGCCAACGAAGTGCCGCCCACCCAGACCAGCGGCAATGGCTCGGTCGACGTGACCTATGACAGCGCCAGCAAGAAGCTGTCCTGGAAAGGCACCTATGCCGGCCTGACCGGCCCGGCGACCGCGGCGCATTTCCATGGCCCGGGCCCGAGCGGCAAGAACGCCGCCGTGATGGTCCCGATCTTCCAGGGCGCGGCCGCCAAGAGCCCGTTTGAAGGCTCGGCCACGTTGACCGACGCCCAGGCCAAGGCGCTCATGGACGGCGAACTGTACGTCAACATCCACACCGAAAAGAACAAGGCTGGCGAAATCCGCGGCCAGGTTGTGAAGTAAGTTTCCTCGCATCGTTTTCGGCATTTGATCGCCCGCCGGCTCGCAACGCCGGCGGGCTTTTTTTGACCAGGGCGCACGCTTTACCTCGGCCGCCGTCGCGAACTATCTTGGGCGGCAAAAGCAGAATAAGGACACGCCCATGGCCAAGACTAATGGCGCCAAAACGAACGGCGGCGCAGCGCCGATCCTCATTTCCGGCGGCGGCATTGGCGGGCTCGCCACAGCTTACGCGCTCGCGCGTCAGGGATTTGCCGTGCGCCTGTTCGAGCAGAGCCCTGAATTCCGCGAGGTCGGCGCCGGCATCCAGCTCGGGCCGAACGTGTTCCGCATGTTCGACAGACTCGGCCTCAAGGATGCCATCCTGGCCGACGCCCACCGCCCGCCGGCGCAGGAAATGCGCGACGCGCTCACCGGCAAACTGATCACCAACATTCCGCTCGGCGACGCCTTCTTCAAGCGCTTCGGCCAGCCTTACGCCGTCACCCACCGCGCCGACATCCACGGCACATTCCTCAAAGCCTGCCAGAGCAGCAACCTGATCACGCTGGAGAACAGCCGCCGCGTCGACGGCTACGAAGATCATGGCGATCACGTCACCGTCACGCTCGACAACGGCGAACGAGTCGACGGCCGCGCCCTCATCGGCTGCGACGGCATGTGGTCGAAGATCCGCGACCGCATCGTCGGCGACGGCAAGCCGCGCGTCTCCGGCCACATCGCCTACCGCGCCGTGCTCAAGCGCGAGGACGTGCCCGCCGACCTGTGGCGGCCCGACGTCGTGCTGTGGGCGGGCCCGCGCACGCACTTCGTGCATTACCCGCTGCGGCGCGGCGAGCTCTACAATCTGGTCGCCGTCTTCCACTCCGACCGTTACGAGGAAGGCTGGAACGCGGAGGGCGGCAAGGACGTGATGTGGCAGCACTTCAAGATGCAGGTGCCGCAGGTGCTGCGCCTGCTCGAGCGCATCGAGACCTGGCGCATGTGGGTGCTGTGCGACCGCGAGCCGGTGAAGAACTGGTCGGACGGCCGCGTCACGCTGCTCGGCGATGCCGCGCATCCGATGCTGCAATATCTCGCGCAAGGCGCCTGCATGGCGACCGAGGACGCGGTGGTGCTGGCCGAGACAGTGGCGGGCAAGCCCGACGATCTAGCCGGCGGCGTTCCAGGACTACCAGCAGGCGCGTTATCTGCGCACCGCGCGCACGCAAATCATGGCGCGCGTCTACGGCGAGTTCTATCACGCGCGCGGTGTCACCGCCGAGTTGCGCGACATGGCAGTCGGCGGCCGCACCGTCGAGCAAAGCTACGACGGCATCGCCTGGCTGTACGGCGGGCCGTAGTTACGCCGCCTGCATGCGCGGATGCGACGCCGGCTGGTCGAGCGGCGCGTTCCACGCGTCGTAACCGTAGAGCCAGCTGGTATCGCCGCCGCGCTCGTCGCGCATCCAGGTATTGGCCGAGGAGATCGCCTGCACCACCGAGGTGCGCGGCTTGCGATGCGCCTCGTAGCGCTTGAACGCGCCCTCGATGTCGTCGCCGGCGACCGCATCGAGACAGCGCGCCAGGATCGCGGCGTCCTCGATCGAGGTCGCCGCGCCCTGCGCCATGTACGGCGTCATCGGATGCGCGGCGTCGCCCAACAGCACGACGCGGCCGTCGCTCCATGTCCGCAATGGCTCGCGCTCGAGGATCGCCCATTTGTGGCAATCCGGGCAGGCGTCGAGCACATTGCGCACGTCCTGATGGAAGTCGGCGTAAGCCGCGCGCAATTCCTTGACGTCGCCTTTCGCCGACCATGACTCGCGCGTCAGCCATCCGGCCTCTTCCGGCACGCTGGTGACGAAGTAGACCTCGCTCTTCGCCTTGGTCGTGTAATAGATGACGATGTGGCGGTCGGTGCCCCACCATTTGGTGCGCGAATTGCCGATGTCGAAGCCGCCCATCAGCGCCGCCGGAAACACCGCGCGATAGGCGATGCGGCCTTTGTGGATCGGCGCATCCGGCCCGACGATGATGTCGCGCACGATCGAATGCACGCCGTCGGCGCCGACCACGGCATCGGCCGTGGCGGACGTGCCGTCCTCGAAGCGCAGCGTCACCGGCCCGCCCTTCTGGTCGAGCCCCACGAGCTTCTTGCCGAGATGCACGACCTCGGCCGGCACCGCGGAGGCGAGCGCGTCGTGCAGATCGGCGCGGTGCATGCAGAGATAAGGCGCGTTGTAGAGGCTCTCCGGCATCGGCAGCTCGCGCGTCAGCTCGCCCGTATAGCCGTCGCGGTTGAGATGCGAGTACGGCGCGAACGAGGTCTTGCGCAATCGCTCCTCGATGCCGATGCCGCGCAGCACCTTCATCGAGTTCGGCATCATCTGGATGCCGGCGCCGATGCGGGCAAAGCGCGACGCCTGCTCGTAGACCTGCACGTCGATGCCGGCACGACGCAAGGTCGCGGCGACCGCGAGCCCGCCCATGCCGGCGCCGACGATGGCGACGTTCAGCTTCTTCTTCATTTTCTGCGTCGCCTTTCGCTATTTGCGCGGAATGCCCGCCTTGTCGATCACACCGTTCCACCTGATAATGTCGGCCTTGAGCAGGCTCATCAGCTCGTCCGGCGAACTGGCATGCGCCTGGGCGCCGACCTTGGCGAACTGCTCCTTCATTTCCGCCGTGCCGAGCAGCTCGTGCATCGCCTTGCCCATCGAGTCGATCACCTCTTTCGGCGTGCCCTTGGGCGCGAAAATGCCGTTCCACGACGTCACCACGTAGCCCTTGATGCCGGTTTCCGCGACCGTCGGCACATTCGGCATGTCGGGTTCGCGCGCCGGCCCGGTGCTCGCCAGCACGCGCAGCTTGCCAGCCGCGATCTGGCCTTTGAGCGCCGGCGGGAAATCGACCAGCATTTGCACGTCATTGCGCAGCAGCGACACGACGACATCGGGCGAATTCTTGAACGTGACGATCTGTACATTCACGTCGGCCGACGACTTGAACAATTCGGCGCCGAGATCCTGCGTGCTGCCGACCACGATGGAGCCGATATTGAGCTTGCCGGGATTGGCCTTGGCGTCGGAAATGAAATCGCCCAAGGTCTTGTACTTGGAGTTGGCGTCGACCGCGAACAGCAGATTGAACTGGCCCAGCCCCGAGATCATGTCGAAATCCTTGACCGGGTCGAACGGCAATTTGTTGAACGACGCCACGCTGATCGCGGTCGCATTGGTGACGAGACCGAGCGTGTAGCCGTCCGGCACGGCCGTGCTCACCGCGCGCGCGGCATTGATGCCGCCGGGGCCCGGCATGTTCTCGATCAGGAAGCGTTGCCCGAACTTCTTCTCCAGCCGGTCGGCCAGAATGCGCGAGGTCACGTCGGCGACGCCGCCGGCGCCGAACGGCAGCACGATCTTCACCGGCTTGTCCGGCCAGGCCGCGCGCGCCGGTTGCGCCGGCGCAAGCAGCACCAGCGCGGCGAGCGCCAGCAACGCCTTTTCAAAACGTCTCATGGTCAATCCTCCCCTGGATTTTTTTGTAGTTCATTTTTAGTTACGCGTGATCTTATCCGAAAACCGGTACCCACTTTTCGGGATCACGCGCCAAAACCATAAAGCCTGGCGGGATTGTCCACCAGCAGACGCTTTTGCGCCAGCGCATCCTGCGCGTATTGCGGCACCAGATCGACCAGATCGGCCTCGTCCGCCTCGTGGGTGGCGTTGGGATGCGGGAAATCGGTGCCCCACAGCACGCGCTCCGGCGCCGCTTCCACCAAGGCGTGCGCGATGGGAACCGCGGCGTCGTAAGGCGGCATGGAGATGCGCTCGGCGCCGCAGACCTTGATCCAGCAATTTTCCAAGCGCGAAAGCTCGAGCAGCGCGCGCAGCGGCGGCTGATCGACGCCGTCCTTGGCCGGCACGCGGCCCATGTGGTCGATGACGAAAGGCAGCGGCAGTTTGCGGATCATGGGCGACAGCGGAATGATGTCGGGCGCGTCGAGATGCAGCACGACATGCCAGCCGCGCGGCGTGATGCGTGCGATGACGCGGTCGAACACGCCCATGTCGGGCGCGCCGCCGAGATGCTTGACGAAATTGAAGCGCACGCCGCGCACGCCGCCCGCGTGCAACTTGTCGTAATCCTTGTCGGTGAACGTGTCGTCGACGATGGCGACGCCGCGATAGCGCTTGGGGTCCGACGCGATGCAGTCGAGCATGGCGGCATTGTCGCTGCCGTGGCAGCTCGCCTGCACGATCACCGAGCGTTCGACGCCGAGATGGTCGTGCAACGCGCGCAGCATTTCCTTCGGTGCATCCTCCGGCGTGTAGCGGCGCCCCGGCGCATAAGGAAACTTGGCGGCCGGCCCGAACACATGGCAATGCGCGTCGGTCGCGCCCGGCGGCAGCTTGAAGCGCGGCTTGCGGCGCTTGGCGAGGAAGGAGGCGTGGATGTTCATGGGGAGCGTTTAGCGAAGGGCGCGCGCGCTCACAAGGCCGGGATATCGCCGCGCTCCCAGCCGGCCATGGTCTCCGCGCGAAACGCTTCGAACCGCCCGGCTTCGATGGCCGCGCGCATCCCGGCCATGAGCGCCTGGTAATAGGCGAGATTGACGGTCGAGAGCAGCACCTGGCCCAGCATCTCGTTGGCCTTGGTGAGATGATGCAGATAGGCGCGCGAATAGGTGCGCGCGGCCGGATGCGCGCTCTCGCTCGTCGAGCGGGCGTGCATCATTGGCGTGGCGCGCGTTCGACAGATTGATGGCGCCGAAGCGCGTGAAGGCCATGCCGTGGCGGCCGTTGCGCGTCGGCAGCACGCAGTCGAACATGTCGATGCCGCGCGCAACCGCTTCGATGAGATCGTGCGGCGTGCCGACGCCCATCAGATAGCGCGGCCGCGTCCTGCGGCAGCAGCGGCACGACCTCCTCGACGATCTTCAGCATCACCTCTTGCGGCTCGCCGACCGCCAGCCCGCCGATGGCATAGCCCTGGAAATCCATGCCGGTGAGCGCCCGCGCGCTCTCGCCGCGCAGCGCGGCATCGTCGCCGCCCTGCACGATGCCGAACAGCGCATAACCCTCGCGCGCTTTGCTCTCGAAGGCGCGCTTGCTGCGCTCCGCCCAGCGCAGCGACAATTGCATCGCGCGCGCGATCTCCTCGCGGTTGGCCGGCAGCCGCAGGCACTCGTCGAGCTGCATGGAAATATCGGCGCCGAGCAGCGCCTGGATCTCGATCGCGCGCTCGGGCGTCAGCTCGACCATGGCGCCGTCGAGATGCGAGCGGAAGGTGACGCCGTGCTCCTCCAGATTGCGCAACGCCGACAGCGACATCACCTGGAAGCCGCCGGAGTTGGTCAGGATCGGCAGCGGCCATTGCATGAATTCGTGCAAGCCGCCGAGCGCGGCGATGCGCTCGGCCCCCGGCCGCAGCATCAGATGATAGGTGTTGCCGAGCACGATCTCGGCGCCGGTGCCGCGCACGTCGGCGGGCGTGAGCCCCTTCACCGTGCCCTGCGTGCCGACCGGCATGAAGGCCGGCGTCTGCACGGGCCGTGCGGCGTCACGATTTCGCCGCGGCGCGCGCCGCCGTCGGTCTTTGTCAGCGTGAAGGAAAAGGCGCTCATGTGGCGGCAGGATAAAGCAAACAGGCATCGCCGTAGGAATAGAAGCGATAGCCGCTGGCGATGGCGTGCGCGTAGGCGCGCTGCATGGTCTCGAGCCCGCTGAAGGCGCACACCAGCATGAACAGCGTCGAGCGCGGCAGATGGAAATTGGTCAGCATCAGGTCGACCGCGCGGAATTTGTAGCCGGGCGTGATGAAAATCGCCGTCTCGCCGGAAAACGCCTTCAGCCGGCCGTCCTCGCCGGCTGCGCTTTCCAGCAGCCGCAGCGCGGTCGAGCCGACCGCCACGATGCGGCCGCCCTTGGCGCGGGTGGCATTGAGCGCCTCGGCCACCTCGGCCGACACGGTGCCGAATTCGGCATGCATTTTGTGGCCTTCGGTGTCCTCAACCTTCACCGGCAGGAAGGTGCCGGCGCCGACATGCAGCGTCACCTTGTGCAGGGCGACCCCGCGCGCCGTCAGCCGCGCCAGAAGCTCGTCGGTGAAGTGCAGCCCGGCCGTCGGCGCCGCGATCGAGCCCTCGGCTTGCGCAAACAGGGTCTGGTAGTCGCTTTTGTCCCGCTCGTCGGGCGCGCGCCGCGAGGCGATATAGGGCGGCAACGGCATGTCGCCGCGCTCGGCTATCGCCTGGTCCAGAACCGGGCCATGGAAGGAAAATGAAAGGGTTACCTCGCCTCCCTCATCTTTCTGTGAAACTTGAGCATCGAGTTCGCCGAGGAAACACACCCGCCCCTCGGTCCCGAACCGCAGCGTATCGCCGGCCTGCGACCTTCTTGGCGCCCAGGATGAAGGCCTTCCAATGCGAGCCGTCGAGCCGCTTGTGCAGCGTCGCCTCGATCTCCGGCTCGGTCGTGCCCCGCCCGATGCGGCGGCCCTTGAGCCGCGCCGCGATCACCTTGCTGTCGTTGACCACCAGCGCGTCGCCCGGCTGCAACAGCTCGGGCAAATCGCGCATGACGCGGTCCTCGAGCGCCGTCCGCCCGGCCGCACCACCAGCAGCCGCGCCGCGTCGCGCGGGGCGACCGGCCGCAGCGCGATGCGGTCGGGCGGCAGCTCGAAATCGAACAGATCGGTGCGCATGCTCCCTCCCCGGCGGAGGAAGCTTAAGCCCCCATCGTCGCCTTGACGATCTTGTCGGGGTCGCGCACCGGCTCGCCGCGCTTGATCTTGTCGACGTTGTCCATGCCCTCGATCACCTTGCCCCAGGCCGTGTAGTTCTTGTCGAGGAAGCGGGCGTCGTCGAAGCAGATGAAGAACTGGCTGTCGCCGGAATCGGGGCTGGCCGCGCGCGCCATCGACACCGTGCCGCGCACATGCGGCTCGGCGTTGAACTCGGCCTTGAGCTTCTTGCCGGAACCGCCGGTGCCGGTGCCTTCCGGGCAGCCGGTCTGCGCCATGAAGCCGTCGATGACGCGATGGAACACGATGCCGTCGTAGAAGCCCTGCTTCACCAGCTCCTTGATGCGCGCGACATGGCCGGGCGCGAGATCGGGCCGCATCTCGATCACCACTTTGCCCTTGGTGGTTTCCAGCGTGAGCGTGTTTTCGGGACTAGCCATGGAACAATGCCTCTCGTTGTTTGCGGGTGTCATGGAAATGGAAATAGAACGGCCGCCCGGCAATGGCCTCGCCGAGTTCCGGCGTCACCGGCAGCGGCGTGCAGCGCCTGATCGCCAGCACCAGCGCGCGATAATAGAGCACGCGCTCGTCGTCCGACACGTCGGGCGATTGATAGGTGACGCGCGCGCCGAAAATCTCGCCGTCACGCTTGAAGCTCAGCCGCACGGTCAGCTCCATTCCGGTCCGGATCGCGTTGATGGGCGGCCAGCGCCAGCAACTTCGGATCGCCTGTTTCACGTCGGCCAGCGTATTGAGCGGCTTTCGCTGTTGCGCGCCGGCGATCGGCGCACTCAACACCACGCCCGCCAGTGCCAGACCCGCAGCCGTGACGGCCATCCGCCGCATGACGCCCGCCGTTATTTCTCGATCGTCGCCTTCTTGATGTAGTCCATGCGCGCGAACTCACGCGCCAGATAGGCATTGCCTTCGTTTTGCAGCTTGCCCTGGTCGGGCCCGCGGCCGCGCGGCGCGCCCTCGCCATATTCGGCGTTGATGGCGTCGACCACGTTCATGCCGGACGCGATGCGGCCGAACGGCGCAAAGCCCATGCCGTCGAGATTGGTGTTGTCGGCGAAATTGATGAACACCTGCGTGGTGCGCGTGTTGGGGCCGGCGGTCGCGAACGTGATCATGCCGCGCTTGTTGCTCTGCGTCACCGGATCGTCCGGGATCGAGGCCGCGCGCCAGCGCGCCGACAGCTGCGGATCGCCGTTGATGCCGAACTGCACCATGAAGCCGGAGATCACGCGGAAGAAGCGCACGTTGTCGTAGAAGCCGTTCTTCACCAGATTGTAGAAGCGGTCGGCGCCGTGCGGCGCCCAGGCGCGCGTCACCTGAATGACGAACGCGCCCTTGGTGGTGTCGAATTTTACCTTATAGCTCGCCGGCGCCTGCTCGTTGAGCGCTGCCGGATTGGCGAGGTTGGGCGCTTGCGCGAACGCGGGCGCTGCAAACAGCGCGAGCACGAGCGTCAGGATCAAACGGCGGCTGGTCATTGGCTCTCCTTGGAAAACAGCGCGCGTTAGCGCGGAAATTTCTTTTTCAGGCGCGCGGTGACGCTCGCCGGCACGAAGGCGGACACGTCGCCGCCCATGCCGGCGATCTGCCGCACCAATGTGGCGGTGATCGGGCGCACCTCCGGCGAGGCCGGCAGGAATACCGTCTGCACCTTCGGCGCCATCGTGGCGTTCATGCCGGCCATCTGCATCTCGTAATCGAAATCGGTGGCGTCGCGCAGGCCCCGGATCAGCAGCGTCGCGCCTTGCTTGCGCGCCGTCTCGACCACGAGATTGGCGAAGGTGATGCAGACGAGCTTGCACTTTTCCCGGCGCGCGATCGGCCCGCAGGTCTGCTCCAGCATGGCCATGCGCTCGTCGGCCGAAAACAGCGGCTTCTTGCCGGGATGCACGCCGATCGCCAGCACGAGTTTGTCGGCAAGGCGGGCGGCCTGACGCACCACGTCGAGATGGCCGTTGGTGACCGGGTCGAAAGACCCCGCATAGAGGGCGGTTCGCGGCATGGCGGCGGGTCTACCCCGCCGTTTGCGGACCTGCAAGGTACCCCGCCTTAACCGCCGCGCGCCGGCGGGCTAGGCTCGTCCATCTGGGACACGCTGTACCCGCAATAAGACGCGAGGGAGGACCCATGCGCCGCGTCCTTGCTGGCGGCCGCCGTGCTGCTCGCCGCCACCGCCGCCGTCGCCGACAATTATCCGAGCCGTCCAGTCCGCATCATCGTGCCGACGCCGGCCGGCGGGCCGGTCGACGTCATGGCGCGGCTCATCGCCAACGCCCTGCCCGCGCAGCTCGGGCAGAACGTCTTCGTCGAGAACAAGCCGGGCGCCGGCAACACCATCGGCTCCAAGCTCGTCGCTCAGGCGCGACCCCGACGGCTACACGCTGATGGTCTCGGCCGCGAGCGGCCTGATCATGAGCCCGATGATCATCAAGAATGCCGGTTACGACGCGTCGAGCTTCGACCCCATCGCGCTGATCGCGGAGACGCCGCAGGTGCTGGTGATCAATCCGCAGCTGCCGTTCAAATCGGTGGCGGAGCTCGTCGCTTACGCCAAGGCCAATCCCGGCAAGCTCAATTATTCGACCGGCGGTATCGGCACGCTGCCACATCTCAATGCCGAGCTGTTCAAGAGCGCTGAGCGGCGCCAACATCGTGCACGTGCCGTACAAAGGCGGCGGCCCCTCGCTCACCGGCGTGGTTGCCGGCGAGGTGCAGATGACCTTCGACACGCTCGCCACCTCGCTGCAATTGATCCGCGCCGATAAATTGCGCGCGCTCGCCATCGTCGGCCCGCAGCGCGCGCCCGATCTGCCGGACGTGCCGGCGATGCCGGAGATCGGCTACCCGGCCGTGACCAGCGGCGCCTGGACCGCGCTGCTGGCGCCCAAAGGCACGCCGCCCGAGATCGTCGCCAGGCTCAATGCCGCGGTGAACGCCGCGCTCAAAGCCGAGCCAATGAAAAGCGCGCTCGCCAAGATCGGCGCGCAGCCGCGCGGCGGCACGCCGGCCGATCTCGCCGCCCACATGGCGCGCGAAACGGCGAAGTGGCAGCCGATCGTGGCGTCGCTGAACTTGAAGGCGGAGTAAGCATTACTCGCCGTCTTCCTCGGACAGCCGCCCGACCGACACCACGCGCTCGTCGTCGGCGGTGTTGAGCACGATCACGCCTTGCGTCGAGCGCCCGGCGATGCGGATGCCGGCGACGCCGGTGCGGATCAGCTTGCCCTGGTCGGTGACCAGCATGACCTGGTCGGCTTCCTCGACCGGGAACGAGGCCACCAGCCGGCCGGTCTTCTCGCGGATCGTCTTTGCGCCCTTCTTGCCTTCCATCACGGCCATCGCGACGATGCCTTTGCCGCCGCGATTGGTGATGCGATATTCGTAAGCCGACGAGCGCTTGCCGTAGCCGCGCTCGGAGATCGTCAGCACGAATTGCTCGGCCGCCGACAAATCGACGTAGCGCTTCTCGCCGAGCTCGATCGCGCTCGTCGCCTCCTCGGTATCGGCATCTTCGTCCTCGGCCCCAGCGACGTCTTCGTCCGTCCCGCGCCGCACGGCGCTCGCGCGCTTGAGATAGGCCACGCGCTCGTCGGCCGTCGCGTCGGCGTGATGCAGGATCGACATCGAGATCACCTTGTCGTCCTTGGCGAGCGCGATGCCGCGCACGCCGTCCGAGGTGCGGCCGGAGAACACGCGCACATCCGGCACCGGGAAGCGGATGCATTGGCCGCTCGCCGTGGTGAGCAGCACGTCGTCCTTCTCGGTGCAGATGGTCACGTCGACGATGGCGTCGCCCGCGTCGAGCTTCATGGCGATGATGCCGGACGGCCTGATCTTTTCGAAATCCGACAGCTTGTTGCGCCGCACGTTGCCGCTGGTGGTGGCGAACATCACGTCGAGCGCGCCCCAGGTCTTCTCGTCCTCGGGCAGCGGCATGATCGAGGTGATGGTCTCGCCCGGATCGAGCGGCAGAATATTGATCAGCGCCTTGCCGCGCGCCTGCGGCGCCGCCAGCGGCAGCCGCCACACCTTCTCCTTGTAGACCTGGCCTTGCGAGGAGAAGAACAGCACCGGCGTATGCGTCGAGGCGACGAACAGCCGCGAGACGAAATCCTCCTCGCGCACCTGCATGCCGCCGCGGCCCTTGCCGCCGCGCTTCTGCGCGCGATAGGTCGAGAGCGGAACACGTTTGATATAGCCGAGATGCGAAACGGTGACGACCATGTCCTCTTTTTGGATCAGGTCCTCGTCCTCGACCTCGGCTTCCGCTTCCGTGATCACGCTGCGGCGCGGCGTGGCGAATTCGGTCTTCACCTTCGTCAGCTCGTCCTTGATGATCGCCTGGATGCGCGCGCGCGAACGCAGGATGTCGAGATAGTCGGCGATCTCGGTGGCGAGCTTGTCGAGCTCTTCCTTGATCTCGTCGCGGCCGAGCGCCGTGAGGCGCTGCAGGCGCAGATCGAGGATCGCCTTGGCCTGCTCGGCCGACAACTTGGTCGTGCCTTTCGGCGAAACCTTGTGGCGCGGATCGTCGATCAGCGTCACCATCGACGCCATGTCCTTGGCCGGCCAGTCGCGCGCCATCAACCCTTCGCGCGCCTCGTTCGGATCCTTGGCCTTGCGGATGAGCGCGATCACCTCGTCGATATTGGCGACCGCGATCGCCAGGCCGACCAACACATGGGCGCGGTCGCGCGCCTTGCCGAGCAGGAACTTGGTGCGCCGCGACACCACCTCTTCGCGGAACGCGATGAAGGCGACGAGCAGATCCTTCAGCGTCATCACCAGCGGCCGGCCGCCGTCGAGCGCCACCATGTTGGCGCCGAAAGAGGATTGCAGCGGCGTGAAGCGGTAGAGCTGGTTGAGCACGACGTCGCGCTCGGCGTCGCGCTTGAGCTCGACCACCACGCGATAGCCGTCGCGGTCGCTCTCGTCGCGCAGATCGGCGACGCCGTCGATGCGTTTCTCGCGCACCAGCTCGGCGATGCGCTCGACCATCGTCGCCTTGTTCACCTGATAGGGAATTTCGGTGATGACGATCGCTTCGCGTTCCTTGCGGATGGTCTCGAAGGCGACCTTGCCGCGCATCACCACCGAGCCGCGGCCGAGCGTATAGGCGCTGCGGATGCCGGCGCGGCCGAGAATGATGCCGCCGGTCGGGAAATCCGGGCCCGGCACGATCTTGATCAGGTCGTCGATGTCGAGCGCCGGATCGTCGATCAGCGCGACGCAGGCGTCGATCACCTCGCCCAGATTGTGCGGCGGGATATTGGTCGCCATGCCGACGGCGATGCCGCCGGCGCCGTTGACCAGCAAATTCGGAAAGCGCGCCGGCAGCACCACCGGCTCGCGCTCGTTGCCGTCATAGTTGGCCTGGAAATCGACGGTGTCCTTGTCGATGTCGTCGAGCAGCGCCATCGCCGGCTTCGCCAGCCGGCACTCGGTGTAGCGCATGGCCGCCGGCGGATCGCCGTCGACCGAGCCGAAATTGCCCTGCCCGTCGATCAACTGCAGGCGCATGGAGAAATCCTGCGCCATGCGCACCAGCGCGTCGTAGATCGCCTGGTCGCCGTGCGGGTGATATTTGCCCATCACGTCGCCGACCACGCGCGCCGATTTGACGTATTTCTTGTCGGGCGTGTGGCCCTGCTCGTTCATCGAATGCAGGATGCGCCGGTGCACCGGCTTCAAGCCGTCGCGCGCATCGGGCAGCGCGCGCGACACGATCACGCTCATGGCGTAATCGAGATAGCTGCGCTTCATCTCCTCCGTGATGGAGATGGGACGCACGTCGGAGGGACTTCCGTCCCCCGATTTTGGAGCTTCGGTGTCGGCCAAAGGATCGCGTCCTGCGCGGAAATTTGTTGCGATTTTTGTAGCCGATTCACCCTGCCCTGGCTACCCAAAAGGCCCCGCCATACCGGCTAATTTCTCTCGTTGTTCCAATAGCTTATCGTAGGATTTCGAGCCGTCCGCAGGCGCGCCGCCGGCGCCTTGCCAAGCGCCATTTTTGGCCACGCTTTTCGCGCCCATTCGGCGCTAGCATCCATCCGCCATGCCGGTCGATTTCCTCGTCTCCGCTTTCGTCACCCTGTTCGTGGTCGTCGATCCGATCGGCTTGGTGCCGAGCTTCATCGCCGTCACCCACGGACTGCCGGTGCGCGCGCAACGCAAGGTCGCGCTGCGCGCCTCGCTGATCGCCGCCGTCATCCTCGCCGGCTCCGCGCTGATCGGCGACTGGCTGTTGCGCACGCTGTCGATCACGCTGCCCGCCTTCCGCATCGCCGGCGGACTGCTGCTGTTCTCGATCGCGTCGGAAATGGTGTTCGGCGTGCGCGTCGCGCGTCAATCGCAGCAGGCCGAGGAAGCGATCGAAGAGCGCATGCGCAACATCGCCGCCTTCCCGCTCGCCATTCCGCTGATGGCCGGACCGGGCGCGATCACCGCGACCTTGCTGCTCGCCGGCCGCACCGGCGGCGCGCCCGACCGCCTGGCGTTGCTGCTCGGCGTCATCGCGCTGGTGCTGGCGATTTGCTTCATGGTGTTCACGCTCGCCGCGCCGCATCGCGCGCCTCATCGGCATCACCGGCAATGTCGTGCTCTCGCGCCTGCTCGGCGTGCTGCTGGCCGCGCTCGCGGTGCAATACGTGATCGACGGCGTGCGCAGCGCGCTGGCGGGCTGAGCCGCTGTGGCGCCTTATAAAATCGGCCCCGCTTAAGCCGCGACGCGAAACGGCGCTCCGTCAGAACGGAATCTCGTCGTCCATGTCGTCGCGCTTGCCGCCGCCCGCGCCGGCCATCGCCGGCTTGCGCGACGCGGTCGGTCCGGACGAGCCGAAACTGTCGCTGGTGTCGGCGCCCGCGCCGCCACCGCCGCCGGCGCGATCGAGCATCGTGAGCTGCGAGTTGAAGCCCTGCAGCACGACCTCGGTCGAGTAGCGATCCTGCCCGTCTTTGTCCTGCCATTTGCGTGTCTGCAGAGCGCCTTCGAGGTAAACCTTCGAGCCCTTCTTGAGATATTGCTCGACGATCTTGCACAGGCCCTCGTTGAAGATGACCACGCGGTGCCACTCGGTTTTCTCTTTGCGTTCGCCGGTGGTCTTGTCGCGCCAGCTTTCCGAGGTGGCCACGCGCAAATTCGCGATCGGCCGCCCGTCTTGGGTGCGGCGAATTTCGGGATCGGCGCCGAGATTGCCGATGAGGATCACTTTGTTGACGCTACCCGCCATGATGTTCTCCGCGTGACGTTCGAGGCGCGGCAAAGCCCGCGCTGCGCTCTCTGCTGAGGACGCGCCGCCGCCAGGCTCGTCCGCTTGAATGATCGATCACCCTAGACCTCGTCCGGGGGGCGGCAAGCGCGTTCGCGCTTAATCCACAAGGCTTATGACAGCGCTCGCCAGCGGTTGCGATTTACCGGCGCCCACAAGCTAGTTCTTGTTTTGTTCTAGCGTGTTTTTAGCCGCCACGCAACTGATTCGTTTGGGAAATTGAGTTTTTTTGTTGCGTAAAGGCCACAGTTCGAATCATCCACAACATATAGACCTCGCCGCCAGTAAGAGTTTGTTTTCGGCCGAAATCACCAGGAGGTCACGACAATGAAGCGTTTTACCCTTATGGCGTGCGCGGGCCTGATGGCCGCGGCGATGGCGACACCATCGCTCGCAGCTGATCTGCCCCGTCCCGCCTACAAGGCACCAGTCTTCGTCGCCCCATTCAGTTGGTCCGGCTTCTACGTCGGTATCAACGGCGGCTATGGCTGGGGCACCTCGGATTGGAGCAGTGCCGGTAGCCTCGGACACCGTCAAGCCGAAAGGCGGCCTGATCGGCGGCACGCTCGGCTACAACATGCAGACCGGCAATTGGGTCTGGGGCCTGGAAACCGATATCGACTACTCGACCATTGACGGCACGAACATCGGCACCGGCATCTGTGGCGGCGCGGTCGGCTGCGAAACCCAGAATCATTGGCTCGGCACGGCGCGCGGTCGCATCGGCTATGCCTTCGATCGCTGGCTGCCATACTTCACCGGCGGCGCGGCCTTCGGCGACGTGAAGATGACGCCGAACAGCGGCGTCTCCGAAACCGAAACCCGGCTCGGCTGGACCCTCGGCGGCGGCGTCGAATGGGCCTTCATGGGCGCCTGGTCCGCCAAGCTCGAATATCTCTATGTCGATCTTGGCACCGCGACCTGCAGCACGGCGACGTGCGGCATCGAAACCGACGTCGGCTTCAAAGCCAACTTGGTCCGGGCTCGGCATCAACTACCGGTTCTGATCCGGCACAGGTGCCGAGCGCTCGGCACCGATGTGGCAAACACTGCTTGGGGCCGGCTTTACGCCGGCCCTTTGCTTTTCCGGCGTCAGTCCTTCGCCGCCGCCTTGAGCTTTTTGCGGTAGGCATAGACCTGGTCGGCGTCCTTCATCTTGCGCAAGGCCGCGACCGTGGCGGCATCGAGCGGCGCCATGGTCTTGGGCGCCTTGGCGCCAGCACATCATTGCCGAAGCCGCCGCGCACATAGTTCACCACCGCCGCGATCTCCTCGTCCTTGAGCACGTCGCCGAGCGGCGGCATCGCGCCGTTGAAACGCTGTCCGTGGACGGCGATCCTGCCGCTCAGGCCGAACAGCACGACGCGGGCCGGAAAGTCGCGCGCGAGAAAAATATCCGTGTTGCCGGCCAGCGGCGGGAACTGGCCGGGCACGCCTTTGGCATCCGGCTGATGGCAGGTGTGCATTGCGCGTTGAAGACGGCGCGGCCGTCCGGCGGCTGTGCCTGCGCCGCCAAGGATGACATGCATGACAGCGATGCCAGCGCGAAAACAAACGCTCTCACTCGCATAGCAATTCGTAGCGCCCGACCGCGGCGGAACTTAGCCGCGCCGGCGGTCCCCGGCTGCCCCGACCTCATACTTAGCGGCATCCGGCGGCCGGCGGCAGGACAAAATTTTTTGCCGCCGCAGGAATTTTTCGCGTGCGGCCCCCGCGCGCGTTATCCCCACGGCAACCCGGCTAGCGCCGCGGGGGACTGGCGAAAAGCCCCCGTTCTCACTACGTTCCGAAGTTCATGACGAAAGTTCCAGCAAAAAAACCGGCGATGCCCGCACGATCGCGATCCGCGGCGCGCGCGAGCACAATCTCAAGAACATCGACGTCGCCATTCCGCGCGACCAGCTGGTGGTATTCACCGGCCTGTCGGGTTCCGGCAAGTCCTCGCTCGCCTTCGACACCATCTATGCCGAAGGCCAGCGCCGCTACGTCGAGAGCCTGTCGGCCTATGCCCGCCAGTTCCTCGAGATGATGCAGAAGCCGGACGTCGACCAGATCGACGGCCTGTCGCCCGCCATCTCGATCGAGCAGAAGACCACCTCGAAGAACCCGCGCTCGACCGTCGGCACCGTCACCGAGATCTACGACTACATGCGCCTGCTGTGGGCGCGCATCGGCGTGCCCTACTCGCCGGCCACCGGCCTGCCGATCGAAAGCCAGACCGTGTCGCAGATGGTCGACCGCGTGCTGGCGCTGCCGGAAGGCACGCGCATCTTCGTGCTGGCGCCGGTGGTGCGCGGCCGCAAGGGCGAATACCGCAAGGAACTCGCCGAGTTCATGCGCAAGGGCTACCAGCGCGTGAAGATCGACGGCGCGTTCTCGGAAATCGGCGAGGTCAAGCCGCTCGACAAGAAATTCACCCACGACATCGACGTGGTGGTCGACCGCCTGGTGGTGAAAGTCCGACATCGCCGCGCGGCTGGCGGATTCGCTCGAGCAATGCCTCAAGCTCGCCGACGGCCTCGCCATCGTCGAGCTCGCCGACACCAAGGCATCCGGCGCCACCGCCAATCGCGGCCGCAACGCCAATGCCGAGCGGCTGATCTTCTCGGAGAAATTCGCCTGCCCGGTGTCCGGCTTCACCATTCCGGAGATCGAGCCGCGGCTGTTCTCGTTCAACAATCCGTTCGGCGCCTGCCCGGAATGCGGCGGGCTCGGCGTCGAGCAGCACATCGATGCCGAACTGGTCATCCCCGACCGCGACGCCACGCTGCGCAAGGGCGCCATCGCGCCCTGGGCGAAATCATCGTCGCCCTATTACATCCAGACGCTCACCGCGCTGGCGAAGCACTACCGCTTCACGCTCGACACCAAGTGGAAGGACCTGCCGAAGAAAACGCAGGACGCCATCCTGTACGGCTCCGGCGAGGACGAGATCAAATTCGTCTATGACGACGGCCTGCGCGGCTACACCACGAAAAAAGCGTTCGAGGGCGTCATCACCAATCTTGGAGCGCCGCTTCAAGGAAACCGAATCCGACTGGGCGCGCGAGGACCTGCAGAAATATTTCACCGACGTGCCGTGCAAGGCCTGCCACGGCGCCCGCCTCAAGCCCGAGGCGCTCTGCGTCAAGATCGGCGGCCAGAACATCTCGCAGGTCGCCGAACTCTCGCGTGCGCAAGGCCGGCGACTGGTTCACCGAAATCCCGAAGCAGCTCACCGCGCAGCAGAACGAGATCGGCACGCCGCGTGCTCAAGGAAATCCGCGAGCGCCTGCGCTTCCTGGTCGACGTCGGCCTCGATTATCTCACGCTGGCGCGCGCCTCCGGCACGCTGTCCGGCGGCGAGAGCCAGCGCATTCGCCTCGCCTCGCAGATCGGCAGCGGCCTCACCGGCGTGCTCTACGTGCTCGACGAGCCCTCGATCGGCCTGCACCAGCGCGACAATGCGCGCCTGCTCGAAACCCTCAAGCGCCTGCGCGACCTCGGCAACACCGTCATCGTGGTCGAGCACGACGAGGACGCCATCCGCGCCGCCGACCACGTGCTCGACATCGGCCCCGGCGCCGGCATCCACGGCGGCCACGTCGTCGGCGCAAGGCCAGGTCAAGGACCTGATCGCCGCGCCCAACTCATGGACCGGCAAATATCTCTCCGGCGAAAATTTCGTGCCGGTGCCCGAGCGCCGCCCGTTCAACAAGCGCCGCACCCTCAAGGTCGTCAACGCGCGCGGCAACAACCTCAAGGGCATCGACGCCGAGATCCCGCTCGGCCTGTTCACCTGCGTCACCGGCGTCTCCGGCGGCGGCAAGTCGACGCTGCTGATCGACACGCTCTACAACGCGGTGGCGCGCAAGCTCAACGGCGCCTCGCTCGCAGCCGCGCCGCACGACCGCATCGAGGGCCTCGAGCACATCGACAAGATCATCGACATCGACCAGTCGCCGATCGGCCGCACGCCGCGCTCGAACCCGGCGACCTACACCGGCGCCTTCACGCCGATCCGCGAATGGTTCGCGGCGCTGCCGGAATCCAAGACGCGCGGCTACGAGCCCGGCCGCTTCTCGTTCAACGTCAAAGGCGGCCGCTGCGAGGCCTGCCAGGGCGACGGCGTCATCAAGATCGAGATGCACTTCCTGCCCGACGTCTACGTCACCTGCGACGTCTGCAAGGGCAAGCGCTACAACCGCGAGACGCTCGACGTCACCTTCAAGGGCAAGACCATCGCCGACGTGCTCGACATGACGGTCGAGGAGGCGCTCGAGTTCTTCAAGGCGGTGCCGCGCGTGCGCGACGTGCTGGCGCTGCTGCACCGCGTCGGCCTCGACTACATCCATGTCGGCCAGCAGGCCACCACGCTGTCGGGCGGCGAGGCGCAGCGCGTCAAGCTCGCCAAGGAGCTGTCGCAAGCGCGCCACCGGCCGCACGCTCTACATTCTCGACGAGCCGACCACCGGGCTGCATTTCCACGACGTCGCCAAGCTGCTGGAGGTGCTGCACGAGCTCACCGACACCGGCAACACCGTGGTGGTGATCGAGCACAATCTGGAAGTGATCAAGACCGCCGACTGGATCATCGACCTCGGCCCCGAAGGCGGCGACGGCGGCGGCGAGATCGTCGCGGCCGGCACGCCGGAGGATATCGTCAAGGTCAAGCGAGTCCTACACGGCGGAGTTTTTGAAGCCGGTGCTGCTGCGGCGAGGAAAGGCCGAAGAAGCGGATTCAGGCGGCGGAGTAGGACGGCGGCTTGTCGCGCCGAACGCCCTCGCGCCCGGTGGAACGCTTGACCTCCCGGCACGTTGACGCTTCGCCCCTTACGGGGAAACCGAAAGGCCAGCCGATGACCCTCGAAACCGCGGTGCGCACGCAAATCGCCGTGCTGGTCTATGCGATGACCAACGGCGTCATGTTCGGCGCCGGCCTGATCGTCGTGCTGATGGTGCCGGCGCTGAACGCAAACGCCGGCTTCTGGATCGCGGCGGTCGTGGTGCTGAGCCTGGTTGCGGCGGCGCCGTTCGCCTGGCTGATCGCGCCGCGCCTGCGCGCGCGTTACTGGCGGCAGCGGCTGCTGGCGTCGCCCTCGCCTTTGGCCGGCGCCGCGACGCGCGAGTTTTAAGGCCGCGCGGCGACGCCCTGCCCGCCGCGTCAGCAACTTCTGACGCTATCGCACTTCTCGCCCACCGGCCTGAAGCCGACGCGCAAAGACCGTCGCTGCCGCCACGCCGAAGTACCGTCGTCAAGGTGAAGCGGTCCTACACACCTACACGGCGCGCTGCCGGGCGTGCTCAGCTACGGCGCGACCCGGATAAAGGCCGATAGCATGTAGTCGCCTCGCCGACGAGCAGCGCCGCAAACGCCTTGTCGACGCCATCGGCGCGCACAAGTCAGCTCTTTCGCCATGTAGGCGTCGAACGCGTCGCCGTAGCTCTCGCCGGCATTGGTCAGCCTTTGCGGCCCTTGAGATCGCTCCATTGGCGGAAAGCAAAGCCTGCGCCTTTGCGCACCACGACCGCCACCGGGTCGTCCATGAAGGGCGGCTCGATGTAATCCATATAGGCCGCGCGCACGTCGTTCTTGTAGATGCCGAAGATCACATCGGCCGCGCCGCTTTTTATCGCCGCCTGCGCCGCCTCCCACGAGCCGAAGTCTTTCGACCGCACGTCCTTGACGCCGAGCCTGGTGGCAATGCCGCGCACCAGATCGGGCGCGGCGCCGACGATCTTGCCCTGCGCAGCCCAGGCGACCGGCGGATAGGACGGATGCCCGGTGATCGTCAACGTCGAGCAAGCGGGCTGGGCCTGTGCCATCGCCGCCGTGTCAACGAGCGGGAAACTTGCGAGCACGCATCACAGCAAACGCCGCGAACGAAAGCCACGACAACCGGCGCGTCTTCATCGCCATACTCCTGCAATCCGGAGGGCCAAAGCCGCGACTGTGTCGATGCTGCTTCAGCCGGTTCAGACCATGCGCGCGGCACACTTGCTCAGGGGGTAGGCGTGTACCTTTAATTGCGCGTCGGATCGTTCGGCGCAGCGCCGCCAGGAACCCTTGGTCCCCTCCGCATTGCCCCTTTGCCCTCAAGGCGAAACCGAAAGGCTGCCGATGACATTCAACCCTGCAGTCCGCACGCAGATCGCCGCGCTGGTCTATTCAATGACGAACGGCGTCCTGTTCGGCACAGGCCTGATTGTCGTGCTGATGGTGCCCGCGTTGAATGCCAATGCCGGCTTCTGGATCGTGATGGTCGTGGTCGCGAGCCTGATCCTCGCCGCGCCGTTCGCGTGGCTGATCGCGCCGCGTCTGCGCGCGCGTTACTGGCGGCAAAGGTTGCTCGCCATACCGTCGCCTTTGGCCAGCGTAGCGACGCGCGAGTTTTAAAGCCCCAGTAAGGCCCTGGATCGCCGCGCTCGACGCCGGGCCGCGCAGGTGCGCGCCGCTAACAGCAATGGACAGGCCGCGTGAAACTCGCAATCATGCGACGCATTCGCGCGGGGCTTTGCTATGCGCCGTCTCCTGCTTGCTGCTTTGTCTCGACGCTATCGCGGCGCTGCCCCGCGCGCGCCGCCGAATTCCGCTTCCCGAAAACCGGCCAGCACGCCTTCCTGGTCGATCTGCCGAAAGGCTGGATCACCAAGACCGACGCGCACGGCGGGTTGCTGCTGATCCCGCCGGCGAACGCCCAGCACGCGATGCTTTATCTCGGCATCGTCACCGACGACAGCCTGCGCGGCAAACCGCTCGAGGCGGTGGCGGCGGCGGCGGCCAAATCGTCCGCGTCGAGAACTTCGACAAGCAGGAGCCGGCGCGCATCACCGACGCCAAGGGCGCGGTGCATCGCGGCACCGCGTTCTACGGCAAGATGCCGGAAAAAAAGGGTCGCTTCCGCAAGGCCAAGATCGTCATCGTCCCGCTCGCCGACAACACCTGGGTGCAGACCTGGATCGTGACGCAGCCGGGCATGGATTATGTCGAGTACAACAAATTCGACGCCGTGCT
>CAVTHL010000001.1:0-21528 GCA_963734465.1 uncultured Alphaproteobacteria bacterium | reverse complement strand
CAAGACAAAAATGCTTGAATTTTTCGCCCGCAGGGGATAGGTACCGGGCGAATTCAGGACAAAGTTCCCTCTTTAGGAGTGACGAGCCGATGGCCCGTGTCACCGTAGAAGATTGCATCGACAAGGTTGAGAACCGCTTCGAACTCGTCCTTCTGGCGAGTCACCGGGCGCGCATGATCTCGTCCGGGTCGCAGATTACCATCGAGCGCGATAACGATAAAAACCCGGTGGTGTCGCTGCGCGAGATCGCCGAGACCACGGTATCGCCGGGCGACCTGAAGGAAGACCTGATCCACTCGCTGCAGAAATACGTCGAAGTGGACGAGCCGGAGCCCGAGGTGCCGCTGATCGGGGCGAGCGCGGGCGCCAGCGTCGATTCCGACGATACCGAGGTCACCGCCGACCGCATGACCGAGGAAGAGCTGCTCAAGGGCCTGGAAGGCCTGGCGCCGCCGGAAGAAGTGCCGGAAGAAGACGTCGAATAATCCGGCTTTCACGACGCAAATTCCCGTTTAAGGCCCGGCCCTTGCGCCGGGCCTTCTGCTTTTTGGCAACCACGAATGCGATCCCTTGTGCAGTCCCTTGCGGGCCCGCCGAAAGGGCGTGATATCTAGAAGAACGGCCGCCGGCGCCGCGTTCGGCCCGATTCGGCGGCCAAGAGGTTTCAAGAGGTATTTGGATGGCGCAGCCGCGTTCGGATTTGCCGCGCATGCAGAAGCAGTCGCCCACGCGGGCGCCGCGTCAGCCGAGCGCTGCCGCAACCGAGCCCGCGCCGGAGAAGCCCGCACCGCGCGCGAAGCCGCCGATGATGCGGCAATACGATCTGATCGAGCGCGTGCGCCGTTACAATCCGAACACCAACGAGGCGCTGCTCAACCGCGCCTATGTCTACGCCATGAAGGCGCATGGCGAGCAGCGGCGCGCCTCGGGCGATCCTTATTTCTCGCACCCGATCGAAGTCGCGGCGATCCTCACCGACCTCAAGCTCGACGACGCGACCATTGCGGCCGCGCTGCTGCACGACACCATCGAGGATACCGAAGCGACCCGCGCGGAGATCGACAGCCTGTTCGGCCACGATATCGGCGTGCTGGTCGAGGGCCTCACCAAGCTGAAGAAGCTCGACCTCGTCACCAAGGAGGCGAAGCAGGCGGAGAACCTGCGCAAGCTTTTGCTCGCCATCGCCGACGACGTGCGCGTGCTGCTGATCAAGCTCGCCGACCGGCTGCACAATATGCGCACGCTCGACTACATGCCGGCGGAAGCGCGCAGGCGCGCCGCCGAAGAGACGCTGGAAATCTATGCCCCGCTCGCCGGCCGCATGGGCATGCACGAGATGCGCGAGGAGCTCGAGGACCTGGCGTTCCGCGAGCTTTATCCGGAGGCCTATCAGGTGGTGAGCGCGCGCCTCAATGCGCTCGCCGACCGCAACAAGCATCTCATCACCGAGATCGAGCAGCAGCTCACCAAGAAGCTCGCCGACCGCGGCATCGCCGCCAAGGTGCAGGGGCGGCGCAAGCGCGCCTATTCGATCTGGCGCAAGATGGAGCGCAAGTCGGTCGGCTTCGAGCAGCTGTCGGATATTTTCGGCTTCCGCGTGGTCGTGAAGACGCTCGCCGATTGCTACCAGGCGCTCGGCGTCGTGCACACGACTTGGCCGGTGGTGCCGGGCCGCTTCAAGGACTACGTCTCGACCCCGAAGGCGAACGACTATCACTCGATCCACACCACGGTGATCGGCCCCGGCAAGCAGCGCGTCGAACTGCAGATCCGCACCACCGAGATGCACGAGATCGCCGAATACGGCATCGCCGCGCACGCGCTCTACAAGGACGGCAAGGGCTCGCCGACCGAGATGCTGTCGCGCGAGTTGGGCGCCTATGCCTGGCTGCGGCGCACCATCGAATTGCTGGCGGAGGGCTCCAACCCGGAAGAATTCCTCGAGCACACCAAGCTCGAACTGTTCCACGACCAGGTGTTCTGCTTCTCGCCCAAGGGCAAGCTGATCGCGCTGCCGCGCAAGGCGACGCCGATCGATTTCGCCTATGCGGTGCACACCGACGTCGGCAATACCGCGGTCGGCTGCAAGATCAACGGCAAGGTCGCGCCGCTCACCTCCGAGATCGTCAATGGCGACGAGGTCGAGATCATCACGTCGAAGGCGCAAGTGGCGCCGCCGACGGCCTGGGAATCGCTCGTGGTCACCGGCAAGGCGCGCGCGGCGATCCGGCGGGCGACGCGCGTCGCGGTGCGCACGCAATATGCCGGGCTCGGCCGCCGCATCGTCGAGCGCCTGTTCCAGCGCGCCAAGATCGCCTATTCGGACGAGAAGCTGACCGGCGCGCTGCCGCGGCTGGCGCGCGCCTCGGTCGAAGACGTGATGTCGGCGGTCGGCCGCGGCGAATTGAAAGCCTCCGACGTCGCGCGCGCGATGTATCCCGATTACAAGGAAGAGCGCGCCGCCGCCATGGCGGTGAAGCCAAAATCCGAAAGCGGCTGGTTCGGCCTGAAGAAGCTCACCTCGGTGAAATTCCGCGTGCCGGATGCGCAGGGGCCGGCGATCCCGATCCGCGGCATCCAAAGCGATCTGCCGGTCAGCTTTGCGCCCGAGGGCGGCGCGGTGCCGGGCGACCGCATCGTCGGCATTCTGACGCCGGGCGAGGGCATCACCATCTATCCGATCCAATCGCCGTCGCTGTCGGAGTTCGAGGAGCACCCCGAGCGCTGGCTCGATGTGCGCTGGGACGAGGAGGAGATCACGCCGCGGCGCTTTCCGGCGCGCATCACCGTGCAGTCGGTCAACGAGCCCGGCTCGCTCGCGCAGATCGCGCAAGTGATCGCCGAGCACGACGGCAATATCGACAATATCCGCATGACGCGGCGGGCGCCCGATTTCACCGACGTGCTGATCGATCTCGAGGTCTACGACCTCAAGCATCTCACCGCCATTCTCGCGCAATTGCGCGCCAAGCCGATGGTGGCCAAGGCCGAGCGGGTGAATGGCTAAGCTCGAGCACCTGCGTCTTGGCGTCAACGTCGATCACGTCGCCACCATCCGCAACGCGCGCGGCGGACGCCATCCCGATCCGGTGCGCGCGGCCAAGCTGGCGATCGCGGCCGGCTGCGACGGCATCACCGCGCATTTGCGCGAGGACCGCCGCCACATCCGCGACGACGACATCGCGCGGCTCAAAGCCGAGATCGACAAGCCGCTGAATTTCGAAATGGCGGCGACCAGGGAAATGGTCGCCATCGCGCTCAAGACCAAGCCGCACGCGGTCTGCCTGGTGCCGGAAAAGCGCACCGAGCGCACCACCGAAGGCGGGCTCGACGCGGTCAAGCAGCAGGCGCAGCTCGCCCCCGTGGTGCACGAGCTCAAACATGCCGGCATCCGCGTCTCGTTGTTCATCGGCGCGGCGGCTGCGCAGATCGAGGCGGCGGCCGCGCTCGGTGCGCCGGTGATCGAGATCCACACCGGCTCCTGGTGCGACGCGCTGATGGAAGGGCGCGCCGCGGAAGCCAAAGCCGAGTGGGAGCTGATCCGTGCCGGCGCAGCGCTCGCCAAAAGCTTCGGCCTGGAAGTGCACGCCGGCCATGGGCTCGATTACGGCACGGCCGAGACCATCGCGGCGCTGCCGGAGGTGGTCGAACTCAATATCGGGCATTTCCTGGTGGGCGAGGCGGTGTTCGAGGGGCTCGCCGACACGGTAAAATTCATGCGCGCGGCCATGGACCGCGGACGCGGCAAAGTGAAAGCACGCCATGATCATCGGGCTTGGCTCCGACATCATCGACGCGCGGCGCATCGGGCGCGTGATCGATAAATACGGCGAGCGCTTCCTCAACCGCATCTATACGCCGGCCGAGCGCGCCAAAGCCGACGGCCGCAAGAACCGCGTCGAGACCTATGCCAAGCGCTATGCCGCCAAGGAGGCCTGCGCCAAGGCGCTCGGCACCGGCTTCCGCCGCGGCGTGTTCTGGCGCGACCTCGGCGTGGTCAATCTGCCCGGCGGCAAGCCGTCGATGCAAGCTGACCGGCGGTGCGCTCAAGCGCCTGCAGGCGATCACGCCGCCGGGCTGCGAGGCGACCATCGAGGTCTCGCTCACCGACGAGGGTCCGACCGCGCAGGCGATCGTCATCATCTCGGCGGTGCCCTTGCGCGCCTCGGCGCGCTCCGGCTGAAGGCAGGAACCGCAATCCGCCCAACCGGTTACGCTGCGGCCTTCTTCGTTGCGTGGCGTGGGGCCAGCCGCTACAAGTTCGCCCCGGGGGCGCGCGCCTTGACCGGCGGGACCAAAGGCCAATGAGTGTGACATCCGGAACAAAACGGAAAGAAGGCGGGATTAGCGAAACCGTGCGCGTGGTCTTTCACGCGCTGATCATCGCGCTGGTGATTCGCACCTTCCTGTTTCAACCCTTCAACATCCCCTCCGGCTCGATGAAGGCGACGCTGCTGGTCGGCGACTATCTGTTCGTCTCCAAATATTCCTACGGCTACAGCCATTTCTCGCTGCCGTTGTCGCCGCCGATTTTCTCCGGCCGCATTCCTGGCAGCTTCATGCCCGAGCGCGGCGACGTGGTGGTGTTCCGCCTGCCGCGCGATACCTCCACCGACTACATCAAGCGCGTCATCGGGCTGCCCGGCGACAAGATCCAGGTGATCGACGGCGTCGTGAACATCAACGGCGTGCCGATCAAGCACGAGCGCGCGCCGACTTTGTCGAGAGCGAGGAAGGCACGCCGCAAGCGCCGGTGAAGCGCTGGAAGGAAACGCTGCCGAACGGCGTCTCCTATTACACGCTCGATCTGGTCGATAACGGCTTTGCCGACAACACCCAGGTCTACACCGTGCCGCCCGACCATTATTTCATGATGGGCGACAACCGCGACAACTCGACCGACAGCCGCTTCAGCCAGGTCGGCATGGTGCCGTTCGAGAACCTCGTCGGCAAAGCGCAGATCATTTTCTTTTCCGTCTATGACGGCGAACGCGCCTGGGAATTCTGGCGGTGGCCGGTCTCGGTGCGCTGGTCGAGGCTGTTTCAGATCGTCAGATGAGCCGCAGCAAGGCGAAGGACCGCGCCGCCCTCGAAGACAGGATCGGCTACCAATTCGCCGATAAGGCGTTGCTGGAACGCGCGCTCACCCACATCTCGGCACTCTCCGGCGGCAACCGCGCCAACAGCTATCAGCGCCTCGAATTTCTCGGCGACCACGTGCTCGGCCTGGTCATTTCCGACCTGCTGTACCGCGCCTTCCCGCGCGCCAACGAAGGCGAGCTGTCGCGCCGGCTGTCCGATCTGGTGCGCAAGGAAACCTGCGCGGAGGTGGCGCGCGCCATGGATCTCGGTCCCGCGCTCAAGCTCGGCTCATCGGAAAACAACGCCGGCGGGCGGCTGCGCACCACCATCCTGGGCGACGCCTGCGAGGCGCTGGTCGGCGCGGTCTTTCTCGACGGCGGCTATGCGGCGGCGGACGAATTCGTCGTGCGCTTCTGGCGCGACCGCATGCAGAAGCCGCTGCGCTCGCTGCGCGATCCCAAGACCATGTTGCAGGAATGGGCGCAGGCGCGCGGGCTGCCGACGCCGGCCTACCAGGAAGTGGCGCGCACCGGCCCGCATCACAAACCGAAATTCAACGTGACCGTGGCGCTGCCCGACCGGCCGCCGGCCGAGGGCATCGGCAACTCCAAGCGCGCCGCCGAGCAGGCCGCCGCCGCCGCCATGCTGGGGCAGGTCGGCGTCACGGTGGACAAAGTTGATGGATGAGCCCGTGGCGCCCGATGCCGGCACGCGCTGCGGCTTCGTCGCGCTGATCGGCGCGCCCAATGCCGGCAAGTCGACGCTGCTCAATGCGCTGGTCGGCTCCAAGGTCACCATCGTGTCGCGCAAGGTGCAGACCACGCGGGCGCTGATCCGCGGCATCGCGGTCGAAGGCAATGCGCAGCTCATCTTCGTCGACACCCCCGGCATTTTCTTGCCGCGGCGGCGGCTCGACCGCGCCATGGTGACGACGGCCTGGGGCGGCGCGCATGACGCCGACCTGGTCGGCGTGCTGATCGATGCGCGCAAGGGCCTGGACGAGGAGGCCGAGGCGATCCTCGCGCATCTCGCCGAGGTCAGGCAGCCGAAGCTGCTCATTCTCAACAAGGTCGATCTGGTCGAGAAGCAGACGCTGCTCGAGCTGACCAAGAGCGCCAACGACAAGGCGGCCTTCGAGGCGACCTTCATGATTTCGGCGCTCAAGGGTGACGGCGTCGGCGATCTCAAACTCTGGCTCGCCGGGCGCGTGCCGGCGGGGCCGTGGCTTTATCCGGCGGACCAGATGTCGGACGCGCCGGTGCGGCAATTGGCGGCGGAGATCACGCGCGAGAAACTGTTCGAGCGGCTGCACCAGGAATTGCCTTATCATTCCACGGTCGAGACCGAAGTGTGGAAGGAATTGCGCAAGGGCGACATCCGCATCGAGCAGACCATTTATGTCGAGCGCGAGAGCCAGCGCAAGATCGTGCTTGGCAAAGGCGGCGCAGACCATCAAGGCGATCGGCGAGGCCGCGCGCAAGGAGATCGCCGAGATCGCCGAAGCCAAGGTGCATCTGTTTTTGTTCGTGAAAGTGCGCGAGGGCTGGGGCGAGGACCCCGAGCGCTACCGCGCCATGGGGCTGGAGTTTCCCAAGGAATGAGCATTAAACAAGCGCATGCAATGGACCGATGAAGGCATCGTGCTCGGCGTCAAGCGCCACGGGGAGACCAGCGGCATCCTCGAGGTGATGACGCGCGGGCACGGCCGCCATCTCGGCCTGGTGCGCGGCGGCTTTTCCTCGCGCATGAAGCCGATCCTGCAGCCCGGCAACAGCGTGAGCGCCACCTGGCGGGCGCGGCTCGACGAGCATCTCGGCAATTTCACCGTGGAGCCGCTCAACCTGCGGGCCGCGAGTTTCTTTGCCGCGTCCCATGCGGTCTATGGCGTCACGCACCTTGCCGCGCTGATGCGGCTGTTGCCCGAGCGCGATCCGCATGAAGGGCTGCACGATGAACTCGCCGCCATCCTCGATGCGCTCGACGATGCTCCCGCCGCGGCACCCATGGTGGTGCGCTTCGAGTTGCAGCTTTTGGCCGAGCTCGGCTTCGGGCTCGATCTCGCGCGCTGCGTGGCGACCGGCGCGGGCACCGATCTCGTTTACGTGTCGCCGAAATCGGGCAGGGCGGTGTCGCGCGAAGCGGGCGAGCCGTGGGCGGACAAGATGCTGCGGCTGCCGGCCTTCCTGCGCGAAGCAGGACGCGATCGCTGCCGGCCGCGATCTCGCCGACGGCTTTGCGCTCACCGGGTTCTTCCTGTCGCGCCACGTGCTGGAGCCGCGGGGCTTAGCGCTTGCCGACGAACGCGCGCATTTCATCGCGGCGCTATCGCGCGCGCTGCCGAGCGTGGCATAAATAAAACGGCCCGGCATGGAGCCGGGCCGTATCCTTTTGCAAATGCTTCGCGCCGATTAGTAGCGGCCGCGGCAGACGCGTTCCCAATGGCAGCGACGACCGCCGTAGGGGCCCACGCGGCACACCCGCACCGAGCGGCAGTGACGGCGACCAGGGGCGACGATCACGACTTGCGCCTGTTGGATGAGGGAAGCATTTGCGCGCCGTCGATTGCGGCGGCCGGCGCCGCGTTCGCGGCTGAGACGCCGGCAATACCAACGCCCAGCGCAAACAGGGCCGACAGCAAAGTCATTCGCATTTTATTTCCTCCGGTTTCTCGTTGCCCCCGGCAGGATCGGGACGATCCTTGGCGAGCGACGATTTGAAGTCGCCGTAGAGATTAATCACGTCCGGCTCACGGCCGAGCCGGCCGAATCTCAGCGCGCATGATATTGGCCGCTGCGGAAACTACCAGTGACGCCGCCAATAACGGTGGCGCGAATAACGGTGGGGCCCATAATAGCCATAACCGTAATAGGGCCCGGGTCCCCAATAGCAGGCCCGCCGCCAGCCGCAGCCGTAATAGCCGCATCGCCATACCCGGCGGCAGATATAGGCGGCGTCCTGGGCAAGGCTGCCGCCGATCGCGGCCTGCAGGCCGACCGGTGCGGTGATCGTCATGGCCTCGGCGCGGTCGGGCAGAAACGCCCCCGCGGTCAGCAGGGCGAGCGCAGCGGCTGCTGAAAGCATCGTCCGGCGCATTGTTTCCTCCACAAGCATTAAGTCACCCCCCGGTGCGATGGGGCGCGAGATAACGCGCGTCGCACCGTATTGGTTCAAAGCTAGCGCGCCGATTTGGAAGAAGTGATGGCCACTTCGTTCATCGCTTGTTCATTGTGGCGGCAGGCATTAGCTATTCCGCATGGGTAAGAGACTGATTCCCCCCGATAAGGGCGAGGTGGAAGAGGTCGCGTTGCGCGAGGCGCTGGAGGAGCGCTACCTCGCCTACGCGCTCTCCACCATCATGAATCGCGCGCTGCCGGACGCGCGCGACGGCTTGAAGCCGGTGCACCGCCGCATCCTCTACGGCATGCGCATGTTGCGGCTCGACCCCAATTCGGCCTTCAAGAAATCGGCCAAGGTGGTCGGCGACGTGATGGGTAATTTCCATCCGCACGGCGACCAGGCGATCTACGACGCGCTGGTGCGCCTGGCGCAGGATTTCGCGCAGCGCTATCCGCTGGTCGACGGGCAGGGCAATTTCGGCAATATCGACGGCGATAACGCCGCCGCCATGCGCTACACCGAGGCGCGGCTCACCGAAGTTGCCCGATTGCTGCTCGATGGCATCGACGAGGACGCGGTCGATTTCCGCCCGACCTATGACGGCACCGGCAGCGAGCCGGTGGTGCTGCCGGCGGCATTTCCCAATCTGCTCGCCAACGGCTCGCAGGGCATCGCCGTCGGCATGGCGACCGCCATCCCGCCGCACAACGTGGCCGAGCTGTGCGACGCCGCGCTCTATCTGATCGACAATCCGAAGGCGCGCAGCCGCACGCTGCTCAAATGGGTCAAGGGTCCGGATTTCCCGGTCGGCGGCGTCGTCGTCGATCCGCCGGCTGAGATTGCGGAAGCCTACAATACCGGCCGCGGCTCGTTCCGCGTGCGCGCGCGTTGGGAGAAGGAAGACACCGGCCGCGGCACTTACGTGATCGTCATCACCGAAATTCCCTGGCTGGTGCAGAAGTCGCGCCTGGTCGAGCGGCTCGCCGAGCTGCTCAACGACAAGAAACTTCCGCTGGTCGCCGACGTGCGCGATGAATTGGCGGAAGACATAAGGCTGGTGATCGAGCCGAAGTCGCGCACGGTCGATCCCGAGCTGTTGATGGAATCGCTGTTCAAGCTCACCGAGCTGGAGAACCGCATTCCGCTCAACATGAACGTGCTGGTGAAGGGCCGCGTGCCGATGGTGGTCGGCCTCGCCGAAGCCCTGCGCGAATGGCTCGACCACCGGCGCGAGGTGCTGCTGCGCCGCTCCAAGCATCGCCTGGCCGAGATCGAGCACCGCCTGGTCGTGCTCGGCGGCTATCTGGTCGCCTATCTCAACCTCGACAAGGTCATCAAGATCATCCGCTCGCAGGACGAGCCGAAGCCGGTCTTGATGAAGACCTTCAAGCTCAACGACGTGCAGGCCGACGCCATCCTCAACATGCGCCTGCGCAACTTGCGCAAGCTCGAGGAAATGGAAATCCGCGCCGAGGAGAAGGCGCTGCGCGAGGAGCGCACCAAGCTCAAATCGCTGATCGGCTCGCCGGCGCAGCAGTGGAAGACGATCGCCGCGCAGATCAAGGAATTGAAGACCACGTTCGGTCCGAAGACCGATCTCGGCAAGCGCCGCACGTCTTTCGCGCTGGCCCCCGAGCACGACGAGGCGGCGATCGAAGAGGCGATGGCGGTGCGCGAGCCGATCACCGTCGTGGTCTCCGACAAAGGCTGGATCCGCGCGCTGCGCGGCCATGTCAGCGACATGTCGGGCGTCGTCTTCAAGACCGGCGACAAATTGAAATTCGCCTTCCCGACCGAGACCACCGCCAAGATCCTGATCTTCGGCAGCAACGGCAAGTTCTACACCATCGACGCATCGAAGCTGCCGGGCGGCCGCGGTCACGGCGAACCGGTGCGGCTCTATTTCGATCTCGAGCAGGACGCCGACGTGGTGGCCGCGCTCGCCTATCAGGGCGGCCGCAAATTCCTGGTGGCGAGCTATGGCGGCAACGGCTTCGTGGTGCCGGAGAACGAAACGCTCGGCACCACGCGCAAGGGCAAGCAGGTGCTCAATCTGAAAGCGCCCGACAAGGCCGCCGCGCTCACCACGGTCGACGGCGAACTGGTCGCGGCCATCGGCGGCAACCGCAAGATGGTGATTTTCCCGCTCGACCAGGTGCCCGAGATGAATCGCGGGCGCGGCGTGCGCCTGCAGCGTTACAAAGAGAAGGGCCTGTCCGACGTTGCGACCTTCAAGGGCGGCGAGGGGCTCACCTGGGTCGACACCGCCGGGCGCAGCTTCACCATGACGCTGAAAGAGCTCGCCAATTGGCGCGGCAATCGCGGCGATGCCGGCCGCATCCGGCCCGACCGTTTCCTCACCAACAACAAATTCGCGGCGCTGGCGGGCGGCAAAGAGAGCGACGAGGAATAATCAGCTCGCGACGAAGATCAGCGAGCGCTCGGACTTCTCCAGCAAGGTCGCCGCGGTATCGCCGAAGAACAGCTTGTCGCCGGGGCGGCGGCCGACGCCCATGACGATCAGGTTATGCTTGCGGCGTTCGACCTCCTGCAGGATCGCCTGGTCGGGCGAGCGCTCCGCCAGCACGGCGGTGCGGATGCTCATATTGTAGCCGTCGGCGATCGCCACGATCTCCTTGAGGATCGCTTCCTCGTGCCGGCGCGTGCGCAGGCTGCGGCGGCCGCCGCGCTTGGTCTCGCGCGCCGCGACATAGAGCACCGTGAGCGGGGACTTGCTGGTGCGCGCCATGGTGATCGCGACTTCGGCCGCGCGGCGCGCGACTTCGGTGCCGTTGACCGGCACCAGAATGCTGAGCTTGTCGTCCGGCTCTTCCGCAAGGTCGCCGCGCACGTCCGTGATCAACAGTGGTCCTTCGAAACCGAGCGCGATGCCGGTGACGCTTTCATGGAATTCGTTCTTGCGGGCGACGGTCTTTTCCAGTCCGATGACGAGCAGGTCGTAGCCCTTTTTCGCTTCCTCGGCGATGACGTCGGCATCGGGCGCTTCGCGCACGATGGTGGTCACATCCACCGGCGCGTCGACCTTCTCCTCGTCCTTTTGCTTGGCCTTGATCTCCTTGGCCGCCTCCTTGACGACTTCGCCGGCGTCTTCCGCTTTCTTTTCCTCCTTCTTGTCGGATTCCTTGGCCTTCTTGGCGTCCTCTTTCTCCTTCTCTTTCTCCTTTTCCTTGTCGCCTTTGCCATTCTTCTCGGCTTTTTCGCCCTTGGCGGCGGCTTCGTTCTCGTCCTTGGTCGGTTTCTTGGCCTCGATCTTGGAGGAATCCGGGATATGCAGAACGGTGGCTGGCATGGCGTGGGTGCCGGCCAGCATGCCGGCGACGCGCGAGGCGAACTTGCCGTTCGCACTGTCGTCGACAGCGATCAGCAGCCGCTCGAGATTGGCGACGAAACCTTTTTCCTCCTGCTCCTCGCGCTCCAGCCGCTGCTTTTCCTCCTTGCGCATCGGGATGCGCGACAGCGCCCAGCGCAGCGTCGGCGGCATCGCGGTGGTGGTGATGACCGCCATGGCGACGATCATGGTGAAAAGATTTTGGTTCAACACGCCCATCGACAGGCCGACGGTGGCGATGATCACTTCGGTCGAGCCGCGCGCGTTCATGCCGCAGGCAAGCGCAAGGCTCTCGCGGCCGCTCAGGCCGCCTAATGTCCCGCCGATAAAGGCGCCGCCGAACTTGCCCAGGCTGGCAACGAGAACGAGCCCCACGGTGTAGAGCGCGATCGTCGGGTCGCCGAGCACGGTGAGATCGGCGCTCTGGCCGGCGAGGCCGAAGAACACCGGGGCAAAGAACGCGGTGATAAGGCCGCGCAGCTGCTCGCCGATGTGGCGCGTGAGGATCGGCAATTCGCCGACCAGCACGCCGGCGACGAAGGCGCCCAGCACGGTATGAACGCCGAGTGCGTAGGTCGTGAGCGACATCAGGCACATCACGCCGATGATGGCGGTGACCACGGCGAATTCGCTTTGGAAGGTGTCGTTGGTCCAGCGAATGATGAAGAACACGGCGCGTCTGCCGAAGGTCAGGCTGGCGATCAGGAACAGCGCCGTGCCGAGCACGCTCTCCGCCAGCGGCAAGGCTTCGACCGAGCCGTGCGCGGCGATGCTGAAGATGATCGAGACGATGATCCAGCCGATGCTGTCGTCGACGATGGCCGATGCGAGGATGACCTGGCCGACCAGGCGGCGCGTGAAGTTCATCTCGCGCACGATCATCGCCACGAAGTTGACCGAAGCGATCGACAGCGCGGTGCCGAGGAAGAGGGCGGTGATCAGCCGCTTGCCCGGATCGGGCAGCATGGCGTCGGGCAGCGTTAGGCCGAGGCCGATGCCGCACAGGAACGGGATGATGATGCCCATCAGCGAGGCAAAAACCGATGCCTGGCCGGTCTGCCGCACCAGCTTGAGGTCGGTCTCCATTCCGACCGACAACAACAACAACAACACGCCAAATTGGGCGAGGCCGTTGAGCATCGCTTTTTGATCGCCGCTTGCGGGAAACAATGCGTGCTGCAGGTCGGGCAGCAGATAGCCGAAGAGCGACGGCCCGAGCATGAGGCCTGCGATCAATTGTCCCATCACCGCCGGCTGGCCGAGCCGCAACATGCCTTCGCCGAGCAGGCGCCCGGCCAGCACCAGCGCCACAATCTGCCCGAGGAAGATCGCGACCGACGGGCCTTTTTCGGCTTGCTCAGCCGCGAAGGCCGGCGCCGCCAGCGCCGTCAGCGCGAGCGCCGCGACGAGCAATCCTGATCGGCCAAGCTTCATCGTCGTATCCCTGGTGAAGGATCGCGATCGTTGCGCCGGCCGCTGCGGCAGCACGCGTCCTTCCGCGTCGCGCGAGGCGACGGCGGCGACTTCGAGCCACGTTGGAGGTGACGCCCCTGATCGCGGGTCTCAAGCTTCCGGCAACTCAAGGGCAGGGCTTCAAGTTCCATAAATTGCAATTGCAAACCATTCGCAACTAGGCTAGGGTTTCAAAATAGGTGCCGCTAAAAAGCCGAATTGTTTGAAAGGCTTACTTTGTAATGGACGCGACCCCGCCGCCGTTGCCTGAGTCGATTACGGCGCGCACGGTCGCAACCGCGCAGGCGCTCATTCGCGGCCAGCGGCTCGGTCCCGCCGCCTATCTCGCGTTCTTCGGCCCGGCGGTCATCGCCTCGATCGCCTACATGGACCCCGGCAATTTCGCGACCAACATCCAGGCCGGCGCCAAATACGGCTACACGCCTGCTCTGGGTGGTGCTGCTCGCCAATCTGATCGCGATGCTGTTTCAGGCGCTGTCGGCCAAGCTCGGCATCGTCACCGGCCGCAACCTCGCGGAAATGTGCCGCGAATGCTTTCCGCGGCCGGTCGTGTGGGCGATGTGGGTGGTGAGCGAAATCGCCGCCATGGCGACCGACCTCGCCGAATTTCTCGGCGGCGCGATCGGCCTGTCGCTGCTGTTTCACATGCCGCTGCTCGCCGGCATGATCGTCACCGCCATCGTCACCTACGCTGATCCTGCTTTCCAGGACCGCGGCTTCCGCCCGGCCGAGCTGATCATCGGCAGTTTCGTCGGCGATCATCGCGCTCTGCTATCTGGTCGAGGTGCTGATCGCGCCGATCGACTGGGCGCAGGCCGCGCTCGGCATACGGTGAAGCCGGAAATCGCCGACGCCGGCGCGCTCTTGCTCTCGGTCGGCATCATCGGCGCGACCGTGATGCCGCACGCGGTCTACCTGCATTCCGGTCTGACGCAGGGGCGCATGCCGGCCGACACCGACCGCGAGAAGCGCATCGTGGTGCGCATTTCGAACTGGGAGGTGCTGGTGGCGCTCGGCTGCTGCCGGCCTCGTCAACATGGCGATGGTGATGATGGCCTCGAGCGCCTTCCATGCCGGCCATTCCGACGTGGCCGAGATCCAGACCGCCTATCACACGCTCGCGCCCTTGCTCGGCATCGGCGCCGCCGGCGTGTTCCTGTTGTCGCTGATCGCGTCCGGCATTTCCTCGTCGGTGGTCGGCACCATGGCGGGGCAGATGATCATGCAGGGCTTCGTCGGCTTCCGCATCCCGATCTGGTTGCGGCGCGTGATCACGATGGCGCCGGCCTTCGTGGTGGTCGGCTATGGCGTAAACGCGACCCAAGCCTTGGTGGTGAGCCAGGTGATCCTGAGCATCGCGCTGCCGCTGCCGATGATCGCGCTGCTGATCTTCACGCGCCGCCCCGATTTGATGGGCGTTTTCGTCAACAAGCCGTTGACCAACGTGATCGCCTATGTCGGCACGGCGATCGTGCTGGCGCTCAACGCCTTCCTGATCTTGGATACGTTAGGGGTCAGCCTGCCGGGCTTTTAGCGCTCGACGCGGCTCCAGCCCGACGGCATCAGGCGCTCCTGCGGCAGGAAGCGGCCTTTGTAATCCATCTTGCGCGAGCCCGGCACCCAATAGCCGAGATAGACGTAAGGCAGGCCCATTTTGTGGGCGCGCGTGATGTGGTCGAGGATCATCAGCGTGCCGAGCGAGCGGTCGCCGGCGTCCGGATCGAAAAACGAATAGACCATCGACAGCCCGTCGGAGAGCACGTCGGTGAGCGCGACCGCCAGCAGGCGCCCGTCGCCGCGCCCGTTGATGCCGCTGTCCGGCCCGCGCCGGCGGTATTCGACCAGCCGCGTCTCGACGTGGCTGTCCTCGATCATCATGGCGTAGTCGAGCACGGTCATGTCGGCCATGCCGCCGTTGCGGTGGCGGGCGTCGAGATAGGCGCGGAACACGGAATACTGCTCGGAGGTCGGCGTCGGCGTGCGCATGTCGCCGACGATGTCGGCGTTGCGTTCGGCGATGCGGCGCATGTTGCGCGAGGGCGCAAAATCGGCGGCCACCACGCGCACCGACACGCAGGCGCGGCAGGTCTCGCAGGCCGGCCGGTAGGCGATCGACTGGCTGCGGCGGAAACCGCCATGGGTGAGCAGGTCGTTGAGCTCGCCCGCGCGCTCGCCCACCAAGTGCGTGAACACCTTGCGCTCCTCCTGGCCCTCCAGATAGGGGCAGGGCGACGGCGCCGTCAGATAGAATTGCGGGGTGTCGCGGGAATGCTGGGTCACGTAATGCTGGCCGTCATTTCATTTCGGATTCGTGCATAGCATCGCACCGCCATGCGGCATTCGTCAAAGGGTCGCGCCCACCGTGCCGGCCCGCAACATGGCGGCACGCCGCGCATTATTGATGACGACCGTGCCGAGCACGATATCGTGCAACAGCCGGCGGCGTTGGTTGAAAAAACATACCAACAGGATTAACGGCGAAAGCGCCGAAATTGAGAGCCAGAACAGGACGGCATGCACGGCGCCGAGCACGAAATAGGCCGGCGCCCCGTACCAGGTGCGCATTTCGAGATCCATCACCCGCATGCCGATGGTGGCCGACTCCGGGCTGCCGAGCGTGATCCCAAAATAGGCAATGGCCCAGAGCACCGAGGCGGGCGGCAGCAGCCAATAGAGCGCCCAGCCGAGCCCCAAGGTGACCACCCCGAAGGCGAAGATGACCATGGCCGCCAGCACGATGGGCGCGGCGATGATCACGAAATCGATGGCGAAAGCCACCACCCGGCGCGGCAGCACGCCCTCGAACAGTTCCGGCTGGGCGGCCGGATCATAGGCATGCGGTTTGATATCGATCGACATGGCCGCTTACGCCTTGTCCCTTGAGCAAACGACATGGAGAAAGAATCGCCGCTCCGCAAGGGGGCGGCGGCACGCATCTGGAACACGCGACCATGTTGCGGCATTGTGCGCCGGACTGGAGGCCGTTTGAGCATCACCATCGCCGACATCGAGGCCGCCCGCCGCGTCATTGCCGGCGCGGTGCTGCGCACGCCCATGCTGCCGGCGCCCCGGCTGTCGGCGCTCACCGGCGCCGAGGTCTACGTCAAATACGAGAATTTGCAGGTCACCAATTCGTTCAAGGACCGCGGCGCGCTGGTCAAGCTCGCTTCGCTTTCCGAGGCCGAGCGCAAGCGCGGCGTCATCGCCATGTCGGCCGGCAACCACGCCCAGGCGCTCGCCTATCACGCCGCGCGTTTGAAGATCCCGGCCACCATCGTGATGCCGGTGACCACGCCCTTCGTGAAGGTGGCAGCGACGCGCTCGCACGGCGCCGAAGTCGTGCTCGACGGCGAGACGGTGGCGGAGGCGGAGCAGCGCTGCGGCCAGATCCTCGCCGAGCGCGGGCTCACTTTGGTGCATCCTTACGACGACGCGCGCATCATCGCCGGGCAGGGCACCATCGCGCTCGAAATGCTGGAGGAGGTTCCCGATCTCGACATGCTGGTGATTCCGATCGGCGGCGGCGGGTTGATTTCCGGCAATGCCATTGCCGCGCGCGCGGTCAATCCCGAAGATCGAGATCGTCGGCGCCGAATGCACGCTCTACCCGTCGATGTGGAACGCGCTGCACAACGAGCAGCGGCCGATCGGCGGCGCCACGCTCGCCGAAGGCATCGCGGTCAAGAATGTCGGCAAGCTGACGCTGCCGGTGATGCGCGAACTGGTCGTCCGAGATCGTCCTGGTCGACGAGGCGCAGCTCGAGCGCGCGGTCAACGCCTATCTCACGCTGCAGAAGACCATGGCGGAAGGCGCGGGCGCCGCCGGGCTTGCCGCCATGCTGGCCAAGCCCGAACGTTTCGCGGGAAAACGCGTCGGCCTGATCCTGTGCGGCGGCAATATCGATCCGCGCATTCTCGCCTCCATCATGGTGCGCGAGCTCGAGCGCGAAAGCCGCATCGTCTCCTTCCGCCTCACCATTCCCGACCGCCCCGGCGTGCTCGGCCATATCGCGACGCGGCTGGGCGAGCTCGGCGCCAATATCCTGGAGGTTCATCACCACCGGCTGCTGCTCGACGTGCCGGCCAAGGGCGCCAAGCTCGACGTCACGGTGGAGACGCGCGACGGCGCGCACGCCAAAGACATCCTGGCGGCGCTGGCGCGCGAAGGCTATGCGCCGGTGACGATCGAGACCGGCGCGGCGATGGAGTAGCTCAAGCGGCCGAGGACTGCGCCGGCAAGTCGGGCACCTGCAATTCGTTGGCGACCGGATCGCTCTTGTGGATCGCCAGCAGATTGATGCCGGCATCGGCGACTCTTGTAGCCGTGCTCGCTCGAAGAAGTCGCGCAACGCCTCGCGCCCGGCTTTGATCGATTCCACCAGGAAGATCGGACGGCAGCGCGCGATCGTCTCCTTCGCGCCTTCCAGCGCCTCCAATTCCATGCCCTCGATGTCGAGCTTGATGAAATCGACGCGCGGCAGGCTGAGCGCGTCGATCGAGATTTTCTGGATGGCGACGGTCTTGTCCGCCGAATAGTCGATCGGCTGGCCGATGAACTCGGTGTCGGCGCGCGGCTTGAGCTCCAGGCTGCCGAAGCTCGACGGCAGAAAATAATCCGGCACCGGAATGTTCATGATGCCCGGCTCCGACGACACCGCCGCGTGCATGGCAATGGCGTTGAAGCAATTGTTGATCGCGATATTGCCGGCGAGCGCGTAGTAGATGCGCTCCTGCGCCTCGACCGCCACCACCGAGCCCCAGCCGGTCATGGCGGTCGCCCATTCGATGGTGTGCACGCCGATATTGGCGCCGCAGTCGATCGCCACCACGCCGTCGCCGTGGAAGCGCTGCCGCGCCTCGATCAGCTGCAGCGCGAGTTCGACCTCGACCGGATCGAAGCTGCCCGCTTCGAGCAGCTGGAAGCCGACGCCGACACCCCTTGGTCGGGCCCGCTCATGCGGTAGTCGAAGCGGTTGAGGATCATCGTGCCGTGATTGGAGGCGGCGAGCACGAAAGCGAGCTTGCGTCCGACATTGCGCATGAATTTCTCCTGGCGGGGGACGCAATACAGCGCGGGATGGGATCGAAATCAGCGGCCAGTATAAGGCCTATTTCGCCCCACCGCGCATGGCCCGCCAGACGCGCTCGGGCGTCGCCGGCATCTCGATATGTTTGACGCCGAATTCGGCGAGCGCGTCGACCACCGCATTGGCAACGGCTGACAACGCGCCGACATTGCCGGCTTCGCCCGCGCCCTTGGTGCCGAGCGGATTGGTCTTGGTCGGAACCGGGTTCGACTCCACCTCGATGTCGGACAGGTTGTGGGCGTGCGGCATCGCGTAGTCCATGAACGAGGCGGTCACCAGCTGCCCGCTGGCGTCGAAATGGATGTCTTCCATCAGTACCTGGCCGGCGCCTTGCGCGACGCCGCCATGGATCTGGCCGTGCAGCAGCATTGGATTGAGCACGGTGCCGACGTCATCAACCACGCTGTAGCGCACGATCTCGACCACGCCGGTGTCCTTGTCGATTTCCACCTCGCAGACGTGGCAGCCGTTCGGAAAGTTCTGCAGGCCCGCCTTGTAGACCGCGGTGGCGGCAAGGCCCGGCTCCATGGCCGCCGGAATCTTGGCCGGGTTGGCGGCGTCGATCGCGACTTCCTTGATCGTCATGGTGCGGTTGGTTTTCGGCGACGAGAACACGCCGTCGGCAAAATTCACATCGGCCGCGTCGACCTTGAGCGCGTGCGCGGCGATCGCCTTGGCTTTTGCGATCACCTTGTCGGTCGCCATCGTGAAGGCCGCGCTCGACATCGTGGAGGTGCGCGAGCCGCCGGTGCCTTCGCCGTAGAACACCTCGTCGGTGTCGCCCTGCACATAACGGACCTCGTCGGGATTGAGCCCGAGCCGGTCGCAGACCAGTTGCTTGAAGACGGTTTCGTGGCCCTGGCCGGCGGTCATCGATCCTGAAAACAAGGTCGCGGTGCCGCCGCGGTCGAAGCGCACCTCGGCGCCTTCGGTGCCGCCGGCCGCCGCGCGCTCGATGGTGTTGGACATGCCGATGCCGCGCAGCTTGCCGCGCTTGCGCGCCTCGGCCTTGCGCTGCTTGAAGCCTTTGATGTCGGCGAGTTCGAGCGCGAGATCCATGTTCTTTTCGAATTCGCCGCAGTCGTAGGTGAAGGTGAGCCCGGTCTTGAACGGCATCTGCTCGGGCGCGATGTAATTGCGCCGGCGCAGCTCGGCCGGATCGATGCCCAGTTCGTCCGCCGCGATATCGACCATGCGCTCGATGATGTAGCCCGCTTCCGGCCGGCCATTGCCGCGATAGGGGCGCATGGGGTTGGTGTTGGTGAACACGCCGGTGATGTCGACATGCATCGCCGGCGTCCGATAGACGCCGGCAAGCGTGCCGGCATTGAAGATGAAGGCCGGCATGTTGTTCTGCAGATAGGCGCCGATGGCGGCGATCGTCTTCACCCGGAATCCGAGAAAAGTGCCGTCCTTGTCGAGCGCGAGCTCGGCTTCGGTGACGTTGTCGCGCGCCTGCGCGTCGCTCAAGAACGCTTCGGTGCGCGTGCTGATCCATTTCACCGCGCGCCCGGTCAGCTTGGACGCGAACATCGTCAGCGGCGCCTCGTTGAACACCGGCGTCTTCATGCCGAAGCTGCCGCCGACGTCGATGCAGATCACGCGCACCTTGCTTTCCGGCACGTTCATCACCTTCGCAATCTCGTTGCGATAGGGATGCGCGCGCTGCGTCGGCGAGTGGATGATGTAGCGGTCTTCGGCCGGCAGATAGACGCCGACGGCGCCGCGCGTCTCCATGGACGCCGCCGTGACGCGGTTGATGACGAAGCGGTGCTTGACGATGTGCGCGGCCTTGGCGAAGGCGGCGTCGGTCGCGGCCTTGTCGCCGAGCAGCTCCACGAAGCCGATATTGTCCGCACAGCCGTCCCAGACTTTCGCGGCGCCCGGCTCGGTCGCCTTCGCGGTGGAGATCGACGGCCGGCAGCGGCTCGTAGTCGACCTCGATCATTTCGGCGGCGTCCGCCGCCTGCGCGTTGGTTTCCGCGACCACGAACGCGACCGGATCGCCGACCCAGCGCACGCGGTCCTCGGCCAGCACCGGGTAGGGCGGCGTGAACATCGGCGAGCCGTCGCGGCGCTTGAGGCCGCTGTGCGAGGGCAATTCGTTTCAGTCCCGCCTTCTTCCAGTCGGCGGCGGTGATGACGGCAAGCACGCCGGGCGCGGCCTTGGCCGCCGTGGTGTCGATCGACTTGATCTTGGCGTGGCCATGCGGCGAGCGCAGCACGACGCCGAACGCCATGCCGGGATAGACGATGTCGTCGATATAGCGGCCGCCGCCGCGCACCAGCCGCGGATCCTCAAAGCGCGACACGCCTTGACCGATTGCGAATTCACCCATGGAAACGCTTGCCTGTGATGTCAGGAATTGGCGGGAACGGAGGGGCCGGGCGCTCAGCGTTGTTTTCAGTTTTTCCGCCACGCGCGGCGCGAAGTAGGTGAGCACGCCGTCGCAGCCGGCGCGCTTGAAGGCGATCAGGCTCTCGAGCATGGCGCGCTCGCCGTCGAGCCAGCCGTTGCCCGCGGCCGCCATGATCATCGCGTATTCGCCCGACACCTGATAGGCGAAGGTCGGCATGCCGAAGGTTTCTTTCACGCGCTGGCAGATGTCGAGATAGGGCAGGCCGGGCTTGACCATGATCATGTCGGCGCCTTCCTCGATGTCGAGCGCGACTTCGCGCAGCGCCTCGTCGGTGTTGCCCGGGTCCATCTGATAGGTGCGCTTGTCGCCGGTCAGCGTCTTGGCCGAGCCGACCGCGTCGCGGAACGGGCCGTAGAAGGCGGACGCATATTTCGCGGCGTAGGACATGATCGACACGTCGGTGAAATTCACGGCATCGAGGCCCTTGCGGATGGCGCCGACGCGGCCGTCCATCATGTCGGAGGGCGCGATGATGTCGCAGCCGGCTTCCGCCTGCACCAGCGCCTGCTTGACCAGCACCGCGACGGTCTCGTCGTTGAGGATGACGCCGTCGCGCAGCAGGCCGTCATGGCCGTGGCTGGTGAAGGGATCGAGCGCGACGTCGCACAGGATGCCGACCTCGGGCACTTCTTTCTTGATGGCGCGGATGGCGCGGCAGACCAGATTGTCCGGATTGAGCGCTTCGCTCCCCGGTTTCGTCGCGCAAGCTCGGATCGGTGTAGGGGAACAGCGCGATGCAGGGGATCGTCAGCTTGGCCGCGCGCTCGGCCTCGCGCACCACCTGATCGACGCTCAAGCGCTCGACGCCCGGCATCGACGGCACCGGCATGCGCGCTTTCTCGCCGTCCATCACGAACAGCGGCCAGATCAGATCGTCGGTGGTGAGCACGTGCTCGCGCACCATGCGGCGCGCCCATTCGCTGCGCCGGTTGCGGCGCATGCGCACGGTCAGGTCGAGCGGGTTGCGCGCGACCTCGTTGCTGTCCGCCTCGACCGGCAC